>DATELZ010000085.1:0-97936 GCA_035276045.1 Pyrinomonadaceae bacterium
AAACTCTGATCGCTGCCAATTGATTGGTCCAACGCCAGGCTCCACTGGTAAGTCCGCGGCAGTTTCAAATCAGGATCTGCTACAAAGATCGTGCTCACCGGCGGATTGAGTGTGAATGCCGGCGCGGCGGCGTTCTGCGGATTCAGTGGAAACGGTGCGAGCGAAAGGTTGCGGGAAACAAGGTACGGAAAGAAACTGGCGACCGCGCCGAGAGATCCTTGTCCCAGGTCAAAGAAAGTGCCAAACGCAGCGCGGACAACGGCATCCCATTTCCGTATTCCCTGAAACTGATAAGCGAAGCCAATTCGTGGAGCGACATTCCCATACGTCGTTTGATAAAGCGGCGTGCCGGGCGGCGCGAGCGTCATCGACGCCGGATTGTTAATGCCGGCAACGGTGACAGGATCGCTCGCCGAGTTTTTGCCTCGCAGTGGTGGATTGACGTCCCAACGCAGCCCGTAGGTCATTGTCAGTCGTGGAGTGATCTTCCACGTGTCCTGTCCGTAAAGCGAAAGGTTTTGCGATAACAGACTGCTGCCCCGGAACGCTGTTGGTTGAGCAAACGAAACAGCGCCCGAGAGCGCGCCACCGGGATTGGCATTCACGCCTGTGAAGAAAAAGAAATGCCGGTAGCCAAACGGGCTCGTAAACGGCGCGAGCCAACGATAGTCGACGCCAAACTTCAACTGATGCGAGCCCTTGATCACGGATAGATTGTCGAGCACATTGATTTGGCGCTGTTCATTCACACCTTGTTTTCCGTGAGCGTATTGTCCCGCGCCGCCGACGATGAACAAAAAGAGACTATCAGCGGACGTGAACGGAGCAGGGAAAAGGAGCGAGTCGGGCAGCGGAACAGCGCCGCCGAAATTATCCATCACGTAGTTGATTGTGACTCGACTGTTGCTGTAGTTCGCGCGCACTTCGTTGCTGATGCCTGGAGTTATCAGGTGAGTCAGGCCCGTGGTGAAGGTGTGTATCGAGGACGACATCACGTTTGTTGTGCTGAGTACCCGGCCGGAGGCGAAGAACGGCCCGCGTTGTTCTACGCTTGAAGGCGAATAGTTGTAGCGAGCAAACAGGCTCACTTTCGAGTTCGCGACATGATCGAGTCGAAGGCTGGTCGCGTTCAGCGTGGATGGATTCGAGAAAGAAGCGTTGAACTGCGCGAGTCCAGCGCCGAGCGCAGGCCCGTTCGCGATCGGGAACGCATTCAAGTACGGTTGCGAAGCGGCTGGAGCGGCTTGTCGTGAGGCATTGTCCGGCACGGCAGTTTGTAGACTCGACGGCTGGCGCAGTCGCAATCCCTCGTAAGAAAAGAAGAAGAACGCCTGGTCCTTTCGCAGTGGCCCGCCGATGACGCCGCCAAAATCATTTTGCCGTTCCTCGGGTTTCGCCAAATTGTTGGCGTTTACAAACCAGTCTCTCGCGTCGAGCACAGTGTTTCTGAAATATTCGAACAATGTGCCGTGAAAAGCATTTGTGCCTGAACGTGTCGCGATCGAAATCTGCCCGCCCGGTGTGCGGCCAAACTCTGGCGCAAATGAAGACGTCTGAACCCGAAACTCCTGAATCGCATCAACTGAAGCCAGGCTGTTTGTTCCACCCGAAGCGCTGAGCGCCGGCAACGATCCGCCGGCAGTCTGCACGAGCGTGGGCGCGCCGGTGACGCCGAAGTTGGCGCTGACGCCATCGACCGTAAAATAGTTTGCATCTGCGCGTTGTCCGTTTACGCTGAATTGACCCTGATCGTTTTGGGACGTGACGGTTAGCACTACACCCGGAGTCAGCGCGATCAGGCTCTGAAAGCTGCGGCCGTTGAGCGGAATATTCTCGACAAAAGTCTTGTCGACGACGGTGCTGACAGTTGGCGACTCGGTGTTCAGCACCGGCGCGCCGGCCTCCACCGTGACGACTTCCGCAACGTCTCCAATCGTCAACTCAAGATCTATTCTGAGAGTATCCTGAACGTGAAGGATCACGTTCGGTTTGATCAGCTTCTTGAACCCTGATTTTTCGATCTCGAGATCGTAGCGGTCAGGCGGCAGGTTAGCGAGATAGTATTCGCCTGAATCGTTGGTAGACGTTTCGTAACGGACACTCCTGGTTGCGCTGATGACGGTAACCCGAGCAGCGACAATCAGCGCCCGCGCAGGATCGGTTAAGCGTCCTGTAAGCGAAGCATTCGTGGATTGACCATGTGCAAAACACAACGAGGTGAGGAGGAGGAATGCCACTGCCGCAACTCGGCGCACTTTCCGAACCTCCATACAAGGGGATGCGTCAGGCTACTTCCTGATTCGACCCGGCGTCAATCCCCAGGAAGAGTGTTCTCCTCATCCCCCAAAAGAGGGATGGGCCAACGAGATCTTTGGATAACTATGTCGAGCAGATCGAGGATGCTGTAAGATCTGCGCCGCATGTCGGGAGCAATCCAACGAAGCTTTGCACAAAGAGTTTCCCGCAAAGGCGCAAAGACGCAAAGCGCTGCCGCGTTTCAAAGGAGTTTTCCTTTGCGTCTTTGCGCCTTTGCGGGAAACTCTCTGTCCTACTTTGGCATCGGCATCCTCTCGGTCTGCCTGCTGCTCGTCTGTTGTAATTCCGCTTACGCTTTGAACCCATCAGTGGACGTAGATCAATACTCACACACCAACTGGAAGATTCGCGACGGCTTTCCCAAGGGCGCAATCATGTCGATGGCCCAAACGCCTGACGGTTACCTGTGGCTGGGAACCGAGTTTGGTCTGTTTCGCTTCGACGGCTTACGCAGCAATCCCTGGCAGCCGCCAACTCAACAACTTCCAGCCACCATGGTCATGAGCCTGCTTGCCGCACGCGACGGGAGTCTTTGGATTGGCACTGCGAAAGGCCTCGCAAAGTGGAAAGACGGCACGCTGACGCAGTACGAGCAACTGGCCGGTAAATATGTTTTCAAGATCGTCGAGGACCGCGAAGGAACGATATGGGCCAGCGGTATCGCAGTCACGACCGGCAGGCTTTGCGCTATCAAGAACAGCGGCGTCCATTGCGCGGGAGATGACGGGTCTCTCGGACGTGGCGCTTTCAACCTGTTTGCGGACAGCAAAGGCAATCTCTGGGCGGGCATGAAGGATGGGCTTTGGCGATTCAGTCCTGGTCCACCGCAGTTTTATCCTTTGGCCGGCGAACCGGATGGAATCCAGGGCATCGGTGAAGACGTTGACGGCACACTCGTGATCGGCTGGAAAGGCGCCATCCACAAGTTTATTGATGGGAAAACAGAGCCGTACGCGCTTTCGGGAATCGACGGGCCTTTCAACGCGAGAAGGATTCTCCGCGATCGAGATGGCGCCTTGTGGATCGGCACGGGCGACCGCGGCATCGTACACGTCCATCACGGCCGGGCCGGCGTGTTTGGACCATCAGACGGACTCTCAGGCACAAACATCTATTCGCTCTTCGAAGACCGGGAAGGGAACATCTGGGCAGCCACTGCCGATGGTCTCGACCGCTTTCGCGACTTCGCCGTCGTCACATTTTCTTCGAAACAAGGATTGTCAAGCGGTCTCGTCGGGTCAGTTCTGGCGGTTAAGGATGGAAGCATTTGGCTTAGCACTCGTGGTGGTTTAAGCCGTTGGCACAACGGGCAGATCACGATCGTCAGCACGGGCCAACTCAACGGACAAAACCCGCACACTCTTTTCCAGGACAATACCGGGCGGATCTGGGTTTCCACTCAATCCGGTTTTGGCTACTTGCAAAACGATCGCTTTCGTCCTGTCAGTTCCGTACCCGGAGCGATCAATAGCATCACGCAGGACACAGCCGGAGATCTTTGGTTTGCCAACGAGCATGCCGCTCTCTTTCAAGTGCGTGGCGACAGCGTCGTGCAACAGATTCCCTGGGCCAACCTGGGACGCAACGATCCTGCGGGCGCTTTGGCGGCTGATCCCTCGCGCGGTGGCGTGTGGATCGGATTTACGCAAGGCGGTGTCGCTCGCTTCGCAGACAATAAAGTGGAGCAGTCATACGGCGCAGGGGAAGGTTTTGCGGAAGGCCGTGTCAACGATTTGCGTTTCGACAGCACTGGCGCTCTGTGGGCGTCCGCCGATGGTGGTCTCAGCCGTTTGAAAGACGGCCGCGTGACAACACTCAAAAGCAGGAACGGACTGCCTTGCGACACGATGCACTGGATCATCGAAGACACGGCCGGTTCTTTCTGGTTAGACACAGCCTGCGGCCTGTTGCGTATCACGCGACAGCAATTGGACGCGTGGATTTCTGCCGTGGACCAGGACAAGGCCGCCAAGCCCGTGGTCCAGTTTGTTTTACTCGACAGCTCAGACGGCGTGCGGAGCGTTTCCAGTGGCACTCATTTCAGTCCGCAAGTAACTCAGGCTGCGGATGGAAAGTTATGGTTTTACGGAGGCGACGGCGTCAGCGTTGTCGATCCGCTGAATCTTCCCTTCAACAAACTTGCGCCGCCAGTTCACGTCGAACGGTTCATCGCCGATCGCGAGACTTACGACGCAACTGCAAGCGGTCCGTTGCGTCTGCCGCCGCTGATTAGAGATCTACAGATCGACTACACGGCCCTCAGCCTCGTCGCTCCGGAAAGAATCCTGTTCCGCTACAAGCTTGAGGGCCGCGATCCCGATTGGCAGGAAGTCACCGATCGCCGGCAGGTTTTCTATAACGATCTTCCTCCGGGCAACTATCGCTTCCGCGTCATGGCCGCGAATAACAGCGGCCTTTGGAACGAGGCCGGAACATACTTCGATTTCACTATCGCACCGGCTTATTACCAGACCACCTGGTTCCGCATCGCCGTGCTGGCGGCGGTCCTGTTGGCGCTGGGCGCGATCTATCAAATACGGTTGCGGCAGGTTGCGCGACAGGTGCGCGGTCGCATGGAAGAACGCCTGGAAGAACGGGAACGCATCGCGCGCGATTTGCACGACACTCTGTTGCAGGGCGTGCAAGGGTTGATTCTGAAGTTTCATGCAATCTCGAAACAGATACCCAAGGAATCGCCGGCTTACAACGCGCTCGAGAAAACACTGGACCACGCCGACGAAGTGCTGGCGGAAGGGAGAGATCGTATTCGAAATCTAAGAGTCGATTCGGCATCGCTGAGTGATTTGCCGGCGGCGTTTCGTACGGTCGCCGAAGAAACATCGCAGGGACGTGAGGCGGTTTTCAAGACGGTAGTCGAAGGTCACGTGCGCGACTTGCATCCGCTGGTTCTCGAAGAGTGCTACTGCATTGGACGCGAGGCCATCATCAACGCGCTCAGTCATTCTCACGGGCAACACGTCGAAGCCGAGATCGCGTACGACTCGCGACAATTTCGGCTGCGCGTTCGTGATGACGGACGGGGCATCGATCCCAAGTTTCTGGAAGCTGGCGGACGATCCGGTCACTGGGGACTCCAGGGCATGCGTGAGCGGACGCAGAAGATTGGTGGTCAGTTGAAGTTCTGGAGCCGGCCGGAGACTGGCACGGAAGTGGAGTTAACAGTTCCGGGAGCTACTGCTTATCTAAAAAATAATGGCGATTAGATTTCGATAATCCGCCGTTTCAAAGCGATCGTGACGGCGTGCGTGCGATCGTTTGCGCCAAGCTTCGAGAGAATGCTCTTCATGTGCGCTTTGACAGTCTCTTCGGAAAGGTTCAGTAGTTGGGCCACCATCTTGTTGGCGTTACCGGCCGCCACCGAGCGCAGCACCTGGATTTCACGTTCCGTCAACGCATCGTCACTATGATGTTCGGCCATCTCGATCGCGATCTCGGGTGGGATTCTTTTCTTGCCTGCATTGACCGTGCGGATGGTGTCGATCAGTTCCTTTCGCACCATGCTCTTCAGCAGATAACCGGAAGCGCCCGCCTTGATGGCCCGCGCAGCCTGCGCATCACCACTGTAAGTGGTCAGCACGATGATGCGAGCGTCGGGAAACTCCTCGCGAATTTTCAGAATCGCGTCGATGCCGTTTAGCTCCGGCATTTGCACGTCCATCAGCGTCACATCGGGCAGAGTAGCGCGAAACTGTTCGACCGCTTCACGACCGTTGCTGGCTTCGGCGACCAGGACCATGTCGTCTTCAGCGGCCAACACTGCGGCAATCCCTTCGCGCAACATGGGATGATCGTCTACCGTCAGGATTCGAATGGGGCTCATGACGTGAGTCTACTACGAACTAAGTCGAGAGAAAACGGGGTGTCTTAATTTTAACTCTGCGTTCTCTGCGTATCTCTGAGCTCTCTGCGTGAACCTGACTGCCAAATATTTAACGCAGAGTTCACTGAGATACGTAGAGAACGCAGAGCCAAATACCCTAGGAAAACGGGCGGGTTCGTGTCCCTGAATTGCGCCTGATGCGGCGATTCAGAGCTGTAAGGGAACCCGCCCCCGATTGATATTGACATGCGAACTAGTCCTGCTCGAATTCAAAGTCCAGGGCGAGTTGGTTTGGAATGTCGTCACCACCCAGGCCACTGCCCATCACCACGTCTTCTGCCTGGCCGATCAGTGTCAGCTCAGGAGCTTCGTATTTATTTTGCATTGGACCATTCTCCTTTCTTTTCGATTTAGGTAAGACAACTGTTTGTTCATGCTGCCAGAGACATTTGGCTGCGCGCTTCGTTGGCGCGATTACGCAGCCACAGTTCGAGCATGATGATCTGCCGCAACTGGTGTTCGTTGCAGTCGAGTCCATGACAAAGCCGTTCGAGCCGCGCGCGCACACTGCCTGCGTTGATGTATCCGCGTTCCACTACGTGCAACTGCTTCGATTCAACCAAGGCGCGGGCCAACGGTCGCAGTGCTGACTGCCACGGCGTATTGAACACACCTTTGGATCGCCGCTCGCGCAACTTCATGGGCCACCAATGCGAGAAGGCCGAGCGCATCAATCTGCGTGGCTCGCCGGGCCGGCAAAGAATGTTCGCGGGCACACTCATCAGGTATTCAACCAGCGGGCGGTGCGCGAATGGATGCGTGTAATCGAGCTGTTGTAACGGCTCAGGGATCTGTAGCTGGCGCAACTCCAGCGTCATTGCGAGAGTTCGAAAGTGTTTACGACGCTCGGGAGGCGCATAGATCCAGTCATTTGAGAAGAAGCTGTCTGAATCGACGAGGCCGGTGCGATCAGAAAAGTGTTTATTCAAAGATGTCTCAATACTCTTCGGCGCGTACGAACCATCTGACGCGCTGTAGATCCCCGCTGGGGTTAATCGCGGCGGGAGTGCAGACTGGAGGCCACGCCAAAGTATCTGGTAGACCGGCAGGCGAAGCAGTTTGCTCCACGCGAGTGCTTCCGCGCACGCACGATCGATACGAAGACTCCGCAGCGAGTGGGCCACCTGAAGACTGTCGTCGAACCAGTTTCCCGTCACCAGGTCGCCCGCCTGCCCGGTAAGAATGGTTTTCGCATTAAGCTCACGTGCTCTCGCGGCAATTGACGCGCGCAATGGTTGAAAAGGTTCCGGCATCATGTTGCCGGCTTGTTTTTCAGCAATGATCGGAACTTTATGAGGCGAAATGTGAACGCTTTCGATCTTGCAATGCGCTTCGACTTCACGGATGAACGGTTGGTCCAACGAGTTGGGCCAGACGAAACTCACGCCGCTTAGCTGTGAAGCCGGGACCGCTCTCTCTCGTATCATCTCTGTCGCCACGCACACGACCGACGACGAATCAAGACCACCACTCACCTCTGCGATCACGGGTGATTCACTCCGTAGCCGCGCCGCGACAGCCTCACGAAAAAGCGCGCGCAGTTCCTCCTCGTATCGCTGGACGTTCTGGTAACAGATCGTGTCGCCGATCGGCAGTGACCAGAAGCGTCTGATCTTCGTCCCGTCCGAAGAAACACACACAGCATGACCCGGAGGGACCGAATAGATGTTTTCGTATGGGGTTCGATTCGGACAACCAGTGAAGGTCAGGAATCCGGCGATGTACTGTTCGTCAAGTTCCGTGACCTCGATCGCGTCTACGAGAGACTGCAAGCGGTTGGACCACTGAACACGTCCGTCTTGCACGTGATAATAAAGAGGACGCACACCTGCGAAGTCGCTGGCAAGGATCGTGGTCCGGTGATCGCGAATGACGAGACTCCAATCGCCGATCAGTTGGACCAGTCCTTCAGTCCCCCAACACTCGTAAGCAGCACGCGCAATCGCCGCATTACCGGATTCGCCGTTTAGCGAGTCTCTCAGCCGATGTCGCAAATCGGCGCGATTATCAAGCCGCCCATCCCAATGCAGGACTTCGACTTTTGGCAGGGTGTTTACAATCATCGTCCTTCTCCTTAAGCAACATGCAACGGAACGAGCCTTTGTTGATATGCAGGCGAGCCGTACACAACGCGCCCGTCCACTTCCACCCACGCGTGGGAAAAGAATGGCGACGGGCGATAACCGATTACGAGTCGCGCCTGGATGCCGTGCTTTCTCAGCAAGCGGACCGTGCAAACGGCGCGTTGCAGGCACAGCACCGGCTTCCAGTAGAAGCACGAGGCGAGCAGGACCGCGTCGCAAATCGTCTTTTCCAGATCACCATTCGCCGGTCGAGTCGAAATGAACTGGCCCCTCAACTGCGACAGAATCCGCCCTGAACCCGCCCAGGAAAGGACCACTTCGTAACGGACGATCTCGTAAAGCGCTTTGCACACGAGTCCACCTTTTTTCATGACGCCACCACCTTCTTGATCAGCGCCTGCTGTTCGAGCGCCGCCAGGAAATTGAGCGCGTGTATGCGTGCGGTTGGTCCGGCAATTTGAAACTCTCCGCTGATCTCCGTCACGATTCCGTCAAGCGACCGTCCCTGTTCGATTCCTCTCCAGATGAGCGCGCCGGTCTTGTTGGAACTGAACACGCGGCCTTTCCCGGTGTGCAAGATCACGATCCCGTCGTCGTGAGCGGAGGCAGCAGTGTCGCGGCTTAGCGAAAAACTGAAGTTGTTGTTCTCGTTCGTCATGGTGAGAAGATAGCGGCCTGAAGAAATTTCAAACACACTAATATCAGTAGAATTTTGACAGCGAGTTTCCGTAGTCGACGAATACTACGAAAGAGTTATTGAGAGGTAAGCCATTAGACGGGATCTTAGTTGGTCCAACCAACTGCGGCGCGCGCCGCGAAAGGCGACGCGGCCCGGGACGACGAGGGTAATAGCAGTGCCTGAATCTGCGGAACTGACGAGCGTGAATTCACTGCCGATGCGTTCAGCGCGTTCTCTCATGCCATGCAACCCGAAGTGACCTTCTCTGCCTTTCTCGATCACTTCAGAGTCGATTCCTGATCCGTTATCAATGATGCGCAACGTGAGGTCGTGCGCATATTCCAGCTTTACCTCCAGACGATCAGCGCCTGCATGCAAACAGGAATTTCGAATTGCTTCGTAGCCAATCCGGTAGATCTCATCACGAACAACCGGGTGTATCTCCCGGGAGTCTCCTTTTACGGAAAACGATGCACTGCTGTCTCTGCCGCATTCGTCGATGGCCCGGCGAAACGCTTCGGCGAGATCGTTCTTTTCCGTGGTTGATGAGCGCAAAGATTGGAGCGCGGCGCGTCCTTCCTGCGTCGCCTGGTCCAGCCACGTCGACAACTGTTCCATCGCCCGCACCATGCGATCGTGATTGGCCGGGTTCTTCAACGCATGATCCGCAACCAGTTTGCTGCCCTGGACCGTTTGCAACAACGTGTCATGTAGTTCACGCGCCACGCGCGTGCGCTCAGCTAAACGTTCGTCAAAGCGAGCGCTCATCTGGCGGGAAATCTGAGCGACGCGCAAGCGATACACGAACATTATCAGCAGGATTCCGAGCGCAAACATCGCCGCCATAAACCAGCGTGTTTGATAGAAGTAAGGTTGTTGCGTGATGCTGAAAGTCACTCCCTGCCGATCCCACACACCATTCCGATTACAGGCACGGATGCGCAAGGTATGTGTCCCGATCGGGAGAGTGCTGTAGATCGCCACCGGATTACGCGGCGCGTCGAGCCATTCAGAGTCGACTCCGTCCAGCCTGTATTGCAGCCGAACTTTCTCCGGCGCGGACAGTTCGATGGCGGCGAAATGAATCTCGACGTGATTCGTTCCCGGCGCCAGTACGATCTCGCTGCCGGGGCGTTGTGTGTTTCTGCCGATCGTTACGTCGGTCAGGTAAATTGAAGGCTTTGCGTTTGTTACCGCCAGGCGACGCAGGTCAAACATGGCGAGCCCTTGCGGAGTCGCGACCCAGAGTTTGTTGTCAAACAGCGCCAGGCTGCGATCGGAGCCACTAGTCTGAGCGGTGAATAAGCCATCGGCAGGCGAAAACGCTTCGTAATCCATAGGCTCATCGCGTGCTCGCAAGTGATCGAAACTGCCCGGCTGCAACCTGCTGATGTTGTTGCCGCCAAACCATAATTCTCCCTGTTCAGTTTCGACCATGTCGTAAGCCGAAATTTCCTTGATGACGTCGACGCGGGCTTTGTCGAGACGCCACGCAACCGGTCCCGGTTCGACGTCGAGCGCGACGTAGAGGCCGCCGTATCGATCCTCGCCGAGCGGAGAGACCAGTATTTCGGGCACGGACGGGAAACGTTCAAAACGATCGTTTACCAGCCTGAAAAGGCCATGTTGCGAGCCGACCCAAAAGACCCCGGACCGATCTTCAAACATTCCCGCGACCCACGTCTTTGCCAGTCCCTCGGCTGGCGTGAAGGTTTGGAATTGTCCATTCCGCAAACGGGTCACACCGCCGTGTGTGCCGAACCAAACAGAACCATCGCGCCCGGCGACGATGCTGGTGACTATGTCGTCGCCCATTCCCTGGTTCTTTGCATACGCGGTGAACTTGCCGTCGTGAAAGCGATAGGCGCCGCCGCCCCAGGTGCCGGCCCATAGATCGCGATTCGAGTCGACGGCGAGTGCATAAACGCAGGTATTCAGCAAGCCGTCGGGTTCTTTGTAAGTTTGAAAGCGGGTTCCATCAAAACGGGTGACGCCGCCGCAATTCGCTCCTGTCCAAACCGCCCCGTCATGCGCAATCACAGTCATGATCACATCTTTAGGCAGTCCATCCCTGGCGGTGAACATTCGCACCGCACTGTCTTTGAATCTGTACAATCCCGCTCCGTTTGTGCCAACCCACAAGTTGCCTTCGCGATCGGTGAAAAAGGATCGTACCTCCATCTTGTCGGCCACTAATTCGAGGCCTTCAGGTTTAACGCGAAATAGTCCTTCTTCCTTTCCGATCCACACCGTTCCTTGTGGATCCTCATGAGCGCGAAACGCCCTATGTCCCATTCGCGCATACGTTCCGAGTTTCTCGATCCGTCCACTCGTTTCCCGTGCGACTCCCATGGCCGTGGAGTACCAGGTATTACCGTGCCTGTCTTTTATAACGTCAAAGATCTCGTTGTCTTTAACTCCCAGTTGGGTGGCGAGTTGAGGATGAGGCACGATCTCAGAACCGGCAAACTCCGCGAATCCTCGCTCGGTAATCACGAGCAGATGTCCATCGGGCGCTTCTTCGATTTGGTGCGTCGACACTCGTGGTCCAACCGCCACGAATTGATCTCGTTCGTAGCGAAACAGGCCGTCGCCAGTTCCTATCCACAATACGCCGCTGCGAGTGAAGCGAAGGCAGAGAATATTGTTTGCTTTGCCGGGACCCGGACTTAAAGGGACCAATCCACTGAGTGAGAACTTATTGAAATACGACGGCGGTATGCGTATCAGACCTTCGGGAGTGGCGGCCCAGAGAACTCCATCAGGGCCGAGGGCCATTCGTCTTACTTTTGGTTTATCGAAATAGTGGAAGTTTTTGCCGTCGAACCGGTTCAGGGTGTGGTTATTGGTGATTACCCAAAGAAAACCATCCGGAGTTTGTTCGATGTGATCGATTACAGCGGCGGGCAGACCTTCTTCCGTGGTGAAATGCGCGCGGAGCAGACTACTCACCGGTTGGTTTGGATCGAGCGCACGCGCAGGAACACCCAACAGGAAAACCATGAGGGCGCCCATCACCAGGCATCTGATCTGCTTTACATCGTTCACGGGGGCAATCTCTGTCCGAAACTCTAGCTCAAGCAGATCGGTTGCACACCATCAGATTCGGTAGTCGCGGTACTACTATTTTGGGTAGGTTTGCAGTACCAAATCAGAGTGGCAGCAGCCCGCGACGGACCGCGATCGTTACCGCGTGGGTGCGATCGTTTGCGGCCAGCTTCTCGACGATGTTCTTGATGTGAAAGTTGACTGTGTTTTCGGAAATCGAGAGTTGATCGGCGATCTGCTTGTTCTTACAACCGTCGCGCACCAATTGCAGCACCTCCAACTCACGCGGGGTCAGATCTTCTTCACCCAAATGTTCTGCGATAAGAGCAGCCACTGCCGGGGGAACCTGCCGTTTGCCTGAGTGAACAGACCTAATCACTGCCAGCAGATCGTCCTGGTCCATGCTTTTGAGAACGTAACCCGCAGCGCCCGAACGAAGCGCGCGTTGAATCTCGCCGTCGCTGTCTGAAGACGACAGCATGATGATGCGGGCGTCCGGAAACTCCCCGCGGATGGCAATCAGTATGTCGGTGCCGTTTGTGCCTGGAAGACGAAGATCCATCAGCGTGACGTCTGGCCGATGGCGGCGAAACTCAGCGATAGCCTCGACTCCGTTGGCCGCCTGCGCGACCAGAACCATGTCAGGCTCAGTTTCGATAATGGTGGCAAGACCCTGGCGGAAGACGGGATGATCTTCGACACTCAGGATGCGGATCTGTTTGACCTGGGCCACGGTGTTCTCCGATTGGCCGCAGTGTAATTCATGTGTGTGCGGTTAGCCAGAAGACACAAGACTGACCGTTCGATGTCAATACAATCAGAGAGTGGGTTGTCGCATATCAAAACGCAGTGTTGCTTAGTTCTCGACGCATTCCTTCGGTACTAAGATTGCTACCGCAAACGTCGAGATCAACCCTGTATCTCAATCGCTAGTCGTGTGAAGTGGAGTTCGAATGAACTCTTAATTGCACTCTTCATCAAGGAGGGAACCCATGAGTAACTCGATTTTGGCCACTGTGCCTACCGATCTGCTCTACCAGGCGCTGGAAACAGAAAAAGGTGGCGTACAGGTCTACTCGACGGCGCTTCGTTGTGCGATTAACGACGACCTAAGGATGGAATGGACTGAATACCTCGAACAAACGAAGAATCACGTCCAGATCGTTACCGAAATCCTGCGCGCACTCAACCTGGATCCGGATGCGGAAACTCCCGGTCGAAAAGTAGTCCGTTACATCGGCACTTCATTGGTGAAAGCGATGGAACTCGCCCTGCGCTGCGCCGATCCACAAGCAGCGCAAATCGTAGCTGCTGAATGCGTTGTGCTGGCGGAAACGAAAGACCACCAAAACTGGGAGTTGATCGGGGAACTCGCAAAGAGCCTCGAGCCCGATGAAGCGGCAATCCTGCAACCTGCCTACGAACAGGTTGAAGAAGAGGAAGACGAACACCTCTATCACACCAAGGGTTGGACGCGTGAACTTTGGATCGCCGGATTAGGAATGCCGGCCGTTCTGCCTCCTCCGGAAGAGCAACGCGACGTCAAGACCGCGGAGGAAGCGGCCCAGGCGAAGAAATCAAGAACAGCGACAACGAAAGCAGTAAAAGCAGGCGCAAGATAATCTGCGCAAGTTAATCTGAAGGTCACACTTTGACGGAGTTTACGTATGCCTAAAAAACAAGAGCGCAAGTCCTCACGAAAAAGTTCCAACAGGTCGACTCCAGCGGGCTCGTCCAACGCAGGACTGGGAGAAGTCAGTAAGAAACAACTAGATCTGACTCCTGATATGGAGGACAACGCGGGAGAATTTCTTACGACGAACCACGGCGTTCGCATCAACGACAATCAGAATTCACTGAAAGCCGGTGACCGCGGCCCGACGCTGCTCGAGGATTTTATTCTCAGGGAGAAGATCACTCACTTCGATCACGAGCGTATTCCCGAACGTGTGGTCCATGCGCGGGGTTCAGCAGCGCATGGTTACTTTCAGGTCTATGAATCGATGTCGGAGTATACGAAAGCCCACTTCCTTCAAGACCCAACGATCAAGACTCCTGTCTTCGTCAGGTTTTCAACGGTGGCGGGCTCCAGAGGGTCAACCGACCTCGCTCGTGACGTGCGCGGCTTTGCCGTGAAGTTCTACACGGAAGAAGGAAACTTTGATCTGGTCGGAAACAACATCCCGGTCTTCTTTATTCAGGATGCGATCAAGTTTCCCGATCTGGTCCACGCTGTAAAGCCCGAACCGCACAATGAAATACCGCAGGCTGCTTCAGCGCACGACACGTTCTGGGACTTCATCTCGCTGATGCCGGAGTCGATGCACATGATCATGTGGGTCATGTCAGACCGGGCCATTCCGCGCAGTTTTCGAATGATGGAAGGTTTTGGGGTTCACACCTTCCGTCTTGTGAACGCTCGTGGCAAAGCGCGGTTTGTTAAGTTTCACTGGAAGCCGCTGCTTGGCTTACATGCAGTGTTGTGGGATGAAGCACAAAAGATCTCGGGCAAGGATCCTGATTTCCACCGCCGGGATCTCTGGGAAGCAATCGAGAATGGCGATTATCCCGAGTGGGAACTTTGCGTTCAGATCGTAGAGGAAAAAGACGAGCACGCATTTGACTTCGATCTACTCGATCCAACCAAGATCATTCCCGAAGAGATCGTTCCAGCGCAACCTATCGGCCGCCTGGTCCTGGATCGAAATCCGGAGAACTTTTTCGCCGAAACCGAACAAGTAGCCTTTCATATCGGCAACATTGTTCCCGGCATAGACTTTACCAACGATCCGCTCTTGCAAGGCCGTTTGTTCTCGTATCTCGACACTCAACTGATTCGACTCGGTGGTCCAAACTTCCACGAGATTCCGATCAATCGGCCGGTGGCGCCACTCCACAACAATCAACGCGATGGCTACATGCGACAAACCATCAATCGCGGCCAAACCAGTTATGAACCGAACAGTCTACGCGGTGGGTGTCCTTTTCAGGCGGGCGTGGATATGAGTGGTTTCGCCAGTTACGCTGAACGAATTGATGCCCGAAAGATTCGTGCGCGCAGTGCGAGTTTCTTTGACCACTTCAGTCAGGCGGCAATGTTCTTTCACAGTCAAACGGAAGTCGAGCAAAATCACATCGTCAGGGCACTTCGATTTGAGTTAGGCAAAGTCGAGACGCCGCCCATCAGAGAGCGAATGCTTTTCTTATTGGCCCAGGTTGATAAAACACTTGCCGAGCGCGTTGCTGAAGGTCTGGGACTGTCCATCCCGCGCAAGCTCGAAAAGCCACTGAATATGAGCTTTCCTGCCGGCGCTGATCCAAGGAAGTTTCAACCAAAGAAAGTCACTCAGCCAGTGGAGACGTCGGATCGGTTGAGCATGATTGTCAATCCGAATTTTCCTGACAAGACCATTAAGACGCGGAAGATTGCGTTTCTCGCCGGCGATGGATTCGACGATCGATCTTTGCTCGATATGAAGAAGGCCCTGCTCACGGCCGGGGCGTTGCCAATGGTTGTTGCGCCACATCTGGGTGAGATCGTTGGCGCCGGCGGCGAGAGAGTGAAGGCCGATTTTAGTCTGCTCACTGCTGCTTCAGTTTTGTTTGATGCCGTGTACGTGCCCGGAGGAGATGCAAGTGTCGCGGCACTAAGTGCGGAACCTGATGCGAGCAATTTCCTCAGGGAGGCTTACCAGCATTGCAAAACAATCGGGGCCTTTGGCGCTGGTCTGGACTTGTTGGCTGCGGCCGGTATAACGAACGAAGACGACGCCGGAGTTATTACTTCACGAGAGGGTAGTGCCGGCGATATCGCTGCTGAGTTTATCAATGCCATGGCCGAACATCGCCACTGGAGCCGCGAACCGGCACTCTAAGTTTTACAGAGTCTATGCGGTCCTCTGTGTCTCTGCGTTGAAGCTTAACGTGCCAATAAGTAAAACGCGGAGACACGGACGACCGCAGAGATGCGCCGAGTTCAAACCACGACCTCACTTCAAAAACGTGAATTTATTCCACAAAACTTTGGGCGGCGGTGTTTGCCCAACAGAACTCTTCTCAGGGAAGTGAGATCGTATGAACTTTAAAGCCCCGGGCTTAGTCGCACTCATTCTGACAGCAGCCGTTCTGGGACACGCTTTATTTGTCCCGGATACAGGCGCGCAGCAGCCAACCGATTCGGCACGGATTGCCAGCTTTGAAACACAACTCGAAACTCTGCGCCAGGAGCTGAAGATACCTGCTTACTCCGCTGCCATTGTGAAAGATCAAAAAGTGATCTGGGCGAAGGGATTCGGTTACGCAGATGTTGAGAATAAGATTCCGGCAACCGAACATACCGCCTACCACCTCGCTTCGCTGACCAAGACTTTTGCCTCCACGATTCTGATGCAGTTGGTCCAGGACGGAAAGATCAAGCTGGACGATCCGGTTTCGAAGTACGGCATCACGCTCGAAAGCGATGGCGTCATTAGAGTGCGCCACTTGTTCTCCCACACATCCGAAGGAAATCCCGGCGAGCAGTACCGATATAACGGCAATCGCTTTGCCGAACTCGATAAGGTGGTCGAAAGAGCGGCCGGAAAATCGTTCGCCGAACTCCTGATAGCAAACATTCTCGATCCGCTCGGCATGAATGAGACGGCGCCGAACGTGCCCCCGATTGTCAGCACGAAATCACCAAACGCCGCAGGCCAGGCGGCAGAGTCCGAAGTAAAAGCCGCCTTGATGGACATCGTTTCCGGCTTCAATTCCGGCAACGTCGACCAGATTCAACGGCGTCTCGCGCCGCAGCAAAACCGCTTTTTCGGTCAGGGTGGTTTTCTAACTCGTTTTATTGATGTGGCGGAGTTGAAGGGAGGATACGAAGCTGGTTTCAAGATGAAGCTGGAGGTCAACAACCTCGAGGCGGCGGTTTACGGCGATAGCGCCATCACAACCTTTTTTGCCGGCACAACCATCACGCCTCCCAATGGACCACAGCGCAGCGAAGGGCCGTGGCGAAGTTCATTCTTCTGGAACAAACAAGACGGGGTTTGGAAACTGGTCCATGCGCACCAGTCGCCGTTGGGCCGATCGGTGATTACGGAAAAGCACCAGCAGAGATTCGAGACGGTTTCGAAGATACTGGCTCAACCGTACGGGCTCGATCGCGAATTCAAGCTCACGAAAATAAGTTATCCGCAGGGATTCAGCACTTCGGCCGGATTGATCTCAACAGTTCTCGACATGGCGAAGTATGACATCGCGATCGATCAGAACAAGTTTCTTACGAAGGAAACTCAACAACTCGCTTTCACGCCGGCAGTCTCAACCAGGGGAGAGTCGCTTCCTTACGGATTGGGTTGGTTTACGACGGACTACAAGGGCACGAAGCTGCTCTGGCATTACGGTTACTGGACCGGCAACTCATCTTTTATTTTGAAAGTTCCCGAGCAGAACATTACGTTCATCATAATGGCGAACTCTGACAATCTCAGCCGTCCGACGGATCTCGGCTCGGGTAATGCGTTGAGTTCTCCAGTCGGCATGGCTTTTCTGAAGACGTTCATCTTTCCGCAGAAGTTCGGCGAGAGTATTCCTGAGATTAGTTGGAACGCTCCGGCTGGTGACTTGAAAAATAAGCTCAACGCCGTAGCTGCAAAACCCTACGCCGATGTCTATCGCACAGACCTGGTTACAAAGTTGAGGGTCTATCAAAACACGGGGCGTGCAGCCGAGGCCACGCCGTTGATGAAAATGTATGGTGAGATCTATTCCAAGCCTATGCCTGAGGAGCTTGTGAAGTTGCCGGTGATTGCGCAGATCGTTCAGGTGCTGGACAACGAAGATAAGAGTGTGCCGTTTAGCCTGGCGAGCAGTCAGGACGTGCGTGTCTTCGCAATCGGCGAAGGTCAGGACAATGAGATGTTTGACTACGGCTGGATCGAAGACGTCGACAAAGGCTCGCGTGTGTGGGAGATGCGAGCGGCCCAGACTGCGCATGCAGGAGGTGCGGGTAAGAACAGGAAAGTTGATGTTGTAATCACACTGCCGGCGGGAAACTACAAGTTGCGATACAAAGCTGATGATTCGCATGCGTTCGATCACTGGAACAGCCTGCCGCCCGATATTAATTTTTGGGGCATTGCCGTCTATAAGAAGTAAGGGCCGATCCTCTCGTTCACTAATCCGCGAATTGCCTTCATCCTTACTACTTTCACGCCCAAAATTCGTATTGAACTGTATAGACGAGTGCTGGTATCGTTGACTAAATTGTATTGAAAAGGTTAATACCATGAGCGAACTGCTAAAACCCATAGATGCCGCGCGGCTTGCTGGTGTGAGTTATCCGACGCTGAAGCAGTGGATCTACAGCGGCAAGATACAGTCGACCAAAACCGCAGGCGGGCATCACCGCATTGCGCGCGCCGAGATCGAGCGAGTAACCGGCGGCCGCCGAGCTAAACAGAAGCGAGGTAAGCCGGTTGGGCTCGACGCCATTAGCGGCCGCAACAAGCTTTTCGGCACGGTGACAAACTTGCGGTTCGAGGGTTTGTTGGTTCAGGTGACGATCGATATTGAGGGACAGGAAATCACCTCGATTATCACCAGCGATGCAGCGCACGCGCTGAGTTTGAAGATCGGCGTGCCGATTTACGCTTTAATCAAGGCTACGGAAGTAATGGTGATTCGAGCCTAGCATTCCTGCTAACAGCCGCATCACGGATTCGCCGCGAGCCTGCATAAAAACGAAAGGCTCACCCCATGCGGCTTACGAAATATTCACTCTTTTTTTTACTCTTACTCTCTTACACAACTGTAGCGTATGGTCAGGCCGGCAGAGCAGAACTCATCGGCGAAGTCAGGGACCAGTCGGGCGCCCTCGTGCCCGCGAAGATCACGGTAACCGAAGTTGCGACTGACCAGGTATTAACCAAAGACACTGACGACGGCGCTTACCTGCTCACGAATCTCAAACCGGGCATTTACACGATCACCGTGGAGTCCAACGGATTCAAGCGATCCGTTCATGAAAACATCCGCCTCGCGACTGGCGAACGCATTCGCCTCGATGTAGTGCTCGAACCGGGAACTATCAGTGAACTCGTAACCGTAACCCAGGATGCTTCACTGCTGAGAACTGAAAGCGGCAGTCTCGGCCAGGTAATCAACAATCGCAAGATAGTCGATATTCCCTTGAACGGCAGAAACTTCCTGTCGCTGGTTACGTTGTCGGCGGGTGTGGCGCAGCCGCCGCCAACCACCGCTGGTCCATCATTCCCGCGCATCAACGGAGGACGTCCACGAACAAATGAATACCTCTTCGACGGCATCTCCGTACTGCAACCGGAACCCGGACAAGTTGCGTTCTTTCCGATAGTCGAAGCCATTCAGGAGTTCAAAGTCGAGGTCAATAGTCCACCGGCTGAGTTTGGCCGGTTCAACGGCGGCGTGGTAAACCTGACGACCAAATCAGGAACAAACAGTTTTCATGGCTCGGCTTTCGAGTTTTTTAGAAATGAAGCCTTGAACGCGCGCAACCTGTTTGCGCCGGCAACTGCCGCTAATCCAAACAAGCCAGTGTTCCGGCGCAACCAGTTTGGCTTTGTGCTGGGTGGTCCAATCGTAAAAGACAAGACGTTCTTTTTTGGCGATTACCAGGGCACGCGGCAACTCATCGCGCGAGTTCGCACGTCGACCGTGCCTACACTCGCGCAGCGCCAGGGAAATTTTGCGTCGAGCCTCGGCGCGTTGCTCTTCTTCCAACCGAATGGATCCATCGGCACGACGGTAACCGGCAATCCGGTCAACGTCCTCGACACCAACGGCAACACGATCCAGGCGCGAGTGGGCCAGATCTTTCGGCCTTCCGATCGCCGCGCGTATGCAGGCAATCAGGTTCCGGTAAACACGTTCGATTCGGTGGCAGCTTCGTTGTTACAGCGCTACCCGACACCCACGAGCGCCGGCGCCGCGAACAATTTCACCCGCATCGGCAATGAACGCACCGAGCAAGATCAGTTCGATATTCGACTGGATCACAGGTTCTCTCCCAACGATCAGATCTACGGCCGTTTTTCGGTTGCCAAAGATCTAACGTCGCCCGTAACACCGCTTCCGGATGGCAGCGGCAACATCACTACGGGCGTCACCGGATTGACTGACACGAAAGCACAATCCTTCGCCGGCAACTACATCCACGTTTTCAACCCCAAGGTGCTGAACGAACTTCGTTTCGGCTACACGAGACGATCGATAGACCGCCAGGCTACATCACTTGATTCGCCGCCTTCGGATAGCTTGCGCATCCCCGGCATTCCGACCAACGGCGCGTTTCAAAACACGGTCCCGACCTTCGCGATTGCCGGACTGCAACAGCTTGGTCCATCGGCGAACACTGCTTCAAACTTTCGCACTGACGTAACCCAAATCTTCGACGCCGTTTCTATCCAACACGGACGTCATTCGATAAAAGCCGGCATAGACTTCCGCTGGGAACGGCTCGACGTAATTCAACCGCCGTCGCCTACGGGTCTTTTTAGTTTCAATTCACTGTTCACCAACTCGCAGGCGCTTCCCACTATCGGCACCGCGCTGTCGAGCTTTACGGGCAACGCGCTGGCTAGTTTTCTGCTGGGCCAGGTGCAGACATTTTCGATCGACGTTCAACCAAATGTATTGAAGCCACGCGCCCACATACAGGAATACTTCATCCAGGACGACTTCAAGGCCTCGTCACGTCTGACGCTCAACCTGGGATTGCGTTACACGCTCAACTTCCCGTCGACCGAAGCCGACAACCAGGGCGCTGTTTTTAATCTGCAAACTCAGGAACTGGAGTTTCTCGGCCAGAATGGATTTAGTGAGTCGGCAAGGAGGCTGCACAAATTAAACCTTGGACCACGACTCGGCATTGCTTACCGGCTCGACGACAAGACAGTGCTGCGTTCCGGTTACGCCGTGATCTGGATCGAGCAAGCGGGTATCACCACACCTTTCACGACGCCGCAATTCCCGTTTATTCAAACCGTGTCGCAACGAACTTTGGACAACATCAATCCGGCGTTTGTTCTCTCGACAGGCCCGAACGTCGCGCCGCTGCCGCCGACGCCTGATGCCGGTTTGGGCCAGGGTGTTTTCACTGTCGACGCAGAGCTTGGCAGTGGCTACGCGCAGCAATGGAACTTTGCGATCCAGCGCGAACTGACAAAACACCTGGTTTTCGAAGTGGCTTACGCTGGTTCCAAGATCACCCACGTAGGCATGCCCGACACAAACATCAATCAATTGACCGCCGATCAACTGGCGTTGGGTGCATCATTGCTTACGCGTGTTCCTAATCCTTTCTTTGGACAGATTCCGCGGTCGTCGAGTTTGGGCGACCCGACGATCCCGCTGGCGCAACTGTTGAAACCATTTCCGCGGTTCACCAACGTCTCTTTCTATCGGAATAACGTTGGCAACACGAGTTACAACGCGTTACAGACGAAGTTGGAACAACGATTTGCGCGAGGCTTTTCTTTCTTGATTAGTTACACGAGGTCGAAATTGATCGACGAAGCGTCTTCTGTCTTCGATGCGTCGATTCTTACGGGACCGATTGCGAACTTTCCGGTCGCCGACAGTTTCAATCGCAGGCTCGAACGAGATCTCTCGACTGGCGACATCCCGAACGTCTTTGTTACGAGCTTCACGTATGAACTGCCGTTTGGGAATGGCAAACGTTATTTTTCCAGTGGGACGGCGGCGAAGATTTTCAGCGGGTTTGAACTGGCCGGCGTGATCCAATTGCAATCGGGCATACCGCTCGCAGTGACTCAAGTGACAAATTTCAATGCCTTCGCCGGATTTGGAACGCAACGACCGAATCTGGTTGCGAACCCGAACCTGCCGTCGTCGGAACAGACAACGGCACGGTTCTTCAATACGGGCGCGTTCACGGTCGCGCCACAGTTCACGCTCGGAAACAGTTCGCGTAATCCGGTTCGTGGCCCGAACTATCGAAACTTCGACCTGGCATTGATCAAGCGCACGGCAATCACCGAAACCGTGAACTTGGAATTTCGCGCTGAGGCTTTCAACCTTACGAACACGCCGCCGCTCGGGGCGCCCAACGTGGTCGTAGGGGCAGCAGGGTTCGGCTCGATCACGTCAGCGGGAGATCCACGCGTCCTTCAGTTTGGCCTGAAACTCAATTTTTAGATCGGGTACAACAACTCATGCACACAAGAGTCATACAACCAGTTCTGTTTTCTATCGTTCTCTGTGTGACGTTTGCCCACGCTCAAACCGGGACACAAAAAGCGATTCTGCTTACCGTGGGCGGTGAAGTTGCACAGCCCTTGAAGTTGACGGCCGAGGATTTAGGAAAGCTGCCGCGTCGTTCTGTCAGCGCCAAGGATCATGATGGGAAAGATACAAGCTTCGAAGGCGTCGACCTTGTTGAAGTGCTCAAGCTTGCCGGCGTGAAGCTTGGTGAACATCTGCGCGGTAAAGAACTAACTTTATTCCTGCTGGTTGAAGCAGCAGATGGGTATCGCGCTGTATTTGCGCTGCCGGAACTCGATCCGGCGTTTACCGATCGAATTATCATTCTTGCGGACCGGCGCGAGGGAAAGCCTCTCAGCGAAAAAGAGGGACCGGTGCGGATCGTTGTTCCGGGTGAAAAGCGACAGGCCCGTTGGGTGCGACAGGTCACATCGTTGACGATCCGCCGGGCAAGTTGACGATAAACTAATTATCGATTCGCAACGACTCGCGAATCACCCGATCAAGGTACGGCGTCGATAGTTTTCTACTTCAAAGAAAGAAAACTTGTTGCTGATGAACGCGATGTAATTATCCGGTCGCAGGAAAACGATGAACGGTCGATCGGCGCCGAATAGTTCGCGGCTTTGTTCATCCAATTGAAAGCCATGGAAATCGATCGAGCCGGCGTGCTCGCCTTCAACATTTGCTTGCAACGCTTGTCGTTCGTCTTCGTCGTTTGAAAAAGCAAGCAGGTGAAACTTCGGCTCTCGCAAGCGGTCGTAGATGCTGCTCCCTTCGAACACGAAGTACGGCATGCGATCGCCGGCTTTAACTTTGAAATCTTCGTCGCCGGCATGATGGCTGAGTGAACTGTGGCGGTAGTTAATGCCGGTTTGTGAAACGAGCGGAAAGATAAATCCCCTGACCGAATCGAGACCAAGAAGATAACTGCCGATCGGCGGCAGGATGTTTGTGCGCAGCAGGGCCAGCCACCATTCATCACCCGCGACAAACTGAAATATGCGATCGGTTGTTCGCAGCAGGTTCTTGGCGTTTTCCAGCCGTTCTTCGTTATACGTTTCCAGCAAATTCTGATCGGCATGGTTTTGCAAAACCGAAGCCAGTTTCCAGGCGAGATTGTAGGCGTCTTGTATGCCGGTGTTCATTCCCTGAGCGCCGGCGGGTGAGTGAATGTGCGCGGCGTCGCCGGCAAGAAAACATCTTCCAGCGGAGAACCTGGACGCGTGCCGCGTGTGCACCTTGTAAGTTGAAAACCACTCGACGTCGTGAATATCGAGCTCGAAGTGGGTCAACTGCCTGGTTCGCTGTTCGATCTCTTCATACAAAACGTCGCCCTCGGCTTTAGCAAACTCCTCGGGAAACACGCCGACGATGCGGTAACGCTTCTCACCTTTGAGCGGAAAGAAAACGGCGAACGATTCTTTTGCGAGACAGACGTGTAGCGCGTCGTGCGTGAACTGCCAGTCAACCTGCGCGTCGGCAACATAAAACATCCGCTCAAACGTGCTGCCGCTGAACTCGAGTCCGAGCGAATGTCGAACGAGGCTTCGTGGTCCATCGCAGCCGGCGAGGTATTTGGCTTCGATAGTCTGCGTTTCGTCGCCAGCCGAGGTTTTTACACGAGCCGTAACGTTCAGATCACTTTGCGTGAGACTTACGAGTTCGGTGTTCCAAAGAACTTCTTGGCCGTGAGCCTGCATGTATTCGTACAACAGTTTCTCGTTCTTACTCTGCTCGAGCATGAGCACGAATGGATAAGCACTAAACCCTTTTCCAATCTGCGAAAAATCGATTTCGGCGCGTACTTCTCCCTCAGCTAACAGGCGTGCCTTTTCCGCGATCGTGCCTTCTGCGACAGCGCGTCCGGCGAGATCCAACTGTTCGTAGATCTCGAGCGTGCGCGCCTGCACTCCGATTGCCTTGGAATACGGCGTGACGCCTTCCTTTTTATCCAGGATGACAAAGTCGATGCCATGCCTGATCAACTGGCAGGCCAGTGAGAGACCGGTCGGACCGGCGCCCGAAATCAGCACATCTGTTGTTTGGTTCATAGGCCAAGCCGGGCGGTTGAGCCGCCCTTTACCAAATCAATCTAACACTTACAACGAACTGATTGGCAGCGGTTTGTCATTTGTTAACTTCCCGTCACGGAAACTCCATTCTTGCCCGATTACCCTCGACTGTTTAGCGTTTTGTATCGGCATAGTGCGGATGTAAACACTATCCGTTTCATGTGCGCAACTCGAAGGAGCGAAGGATGACCCAGGCCGGTCGCAAGAGGACAAAGTGTTAGAACATTGCGGGTTGGGAGGCGGCGTGTCGGGCTACATATTGGTCAATACGCTGACGAATTTCTGCAGGGCAGGGCGACAATAGCGATTCAAAATCAGAGTGGGACTTTACTGTGCGGAATCTCTTTTCCGGTCCAACGTAAACAACAACCGGCTTTCCGGCGGCAATGAGACGCGCAGCGTTGACCACCGTTCCCGAACTTTCACCGTCCCAGAGCATAAGGCCGACATCTGCTTCTTCGGCCATGGCCGCGTCTTTGGCAGTAAAGAATTCGAAGTCTCTGCGGCTATGTGGTGGCTTAATCGATTTAACCTCCCACGATCCGATGTTGTTACGGCAGTCACCCGCCGAACAAAATACCTGGACATTCCGATAACCGCGTTCGTCAAGATATGCTTGCACCGCTTTGTCGGCGCCGTTCGCATCGCCCAACAATATCTGGAGCTTCTTCTCAACGATCTGGTCGATGCGCATCCGAAGCATATCGTTGAGTCGGCTAATTCTACGCGAACCGCCTACAAACACTTTCTTCATTTCTTAGTCCTCGTCTGTGTAAATGCGAATGCGTAAACCTCCGCCGCACCCGATGCCAGCAAGACGTGTGTTATCGCATTCATTGTAGCGCCAGAGCGATACAAATCATCAACGAGCAGTATCCTCTGCCCGTTGACAGCGTTTCGGTTCACTTCAAAAGCACCCATTAGAAGGCGTTTTCGCTCCTCTGGATCATAGATATTCTTCAGTTCCGGCATCTCTTTCTTTTTTCGGATCGCTGATTTGATCATTGGGACCTTGACTGTATTCGCGATTCCGGCAGCCAGCGCTAGCACCGGCTGAAAAGTTCTGTACGCCCTGGTCGGAGGTACTGGGACGATAG
This sequence comes from Pyrinomonadaceae bacterium, assembly GCA_035276045.1. GTDB lineage: Bacteria > Acidobacteriota > Blastocatellia > Pyrinomonadales > Pyrinomonadaceae > PSRF01. Next base: position 25,449 of record DATELZ010000085.1, read on the forward strand.
CACTTAAGTCAACTCTCCAAGACCGAATGAAAGAGACTGCAGTGTCAACGAGCTCAGGCAACGCCGTCTTGTCACTCCGGTACTTGAGGCGATGCATCAACTTTCCAACCTCTGAATAAGTCGTATCGAATTCCGGATGTCCATACTCGTTATGTCCGATCATAACGCTTGATATCGTATGCAAATCGAGGGCGTATCCATTCTTCCAAGGCCCATTCAGTTTTCGTTGTTGATACTTAGCCATAAGACTCTGAGCGACGCAGGATTGCGAACCATTGAAGCTCTGAAAGGCCGGGAAGCTGACCGCGCAAGAGATGAGAACTTTCACCTAGCCACAAACAGGTCCGCTCGCTAATTTCGGTTTGGGTCCAGCCGCTCGTTTCGATTCATTTGCGCACTTTGTGGCTAACCGGGCTTTCGCGGGGAGGACTTCGGCGTTCGGAAAATCAGATCAGCAAACCCGTTCCGCTGCCGAACATCACACTCTCGCTTTAAACCTACTTTGTAAGAGCATCTTAGACCCGGATTCTATCATGTAGCACGATTCAGTTTTGAGTCGAAGGCGTATTAACCCGAATGCTTAGCTTTACTTTTCCTCAAGCTGATTTGAGCATGAGTACACCGTTTCTGGCGCCGAAACGATTCTTTGTTAGATTAGGATTTGACTACCTAACTCCTGGCACTTAGCATCATTCGCAAACCGAAATGAAACGCGAAAACCATTCCATACTTTGGCGTCGCATCGATACTCCCGGTCACGAGTCTGCCTCGCTGTTTTACGACGACGATGCGTGGCATTTGCATGGAACGGCAGTCTTTCTTCACGAGCAGTCCGCGTGCAGACTCGATTACCAGATCATCTGTGATTTGCAGTGGCAGTCTCGATCGGCAATTGTGACCGGTTGGGTTGGAGATCGCGTGATCGAGAGCAAGATCGCCGCTGGTCCCGATCGACGTTGGACCTTGAATGGTGAAGAGTGTCCGCAAGTCGAGGGAGCGGTCGACGTGGATCTAAATTTCAGTCCTTCGACAAATCTGTTGCCGATCCGCCGGCTGGAGTTGGCGGTTGGAGAAGAAAAAGAAGTGCGGGCAGCGTGGCTGAGATTTCCCAGTTTTCAACTCGAACTTTTGACGCAGACTTACCGGCGATTGGATGAAAAGATCTATCGTTATGAAAGTGCCGGCGGCACGTTCGTTCGCGATCTGACTGTGAATGAGGTCGGATTCCCCACGAACTACCCGGACCTTTGGCAGTCAGAACTTCCTTAACACGCCCCCGCCTTCGGCCCACCACGAAGCGTTCACAGCAAGAGACGGAAGATCCAAGCAACAATCAGAAAGAAAAGCTTCGACCTCTGGACTAAGATCACGCTCGTTTCGAGTTGCAGCAGGCAGGGAGGCGGCTCGAATCGATTTGGCTGAAGCAGTTGGCGGACCAACTCCAGGGTTTACAAGGGCGAACAGTGAGCTTCAGGCTGTTCGCCACAGATAGAGGAGCTTTTCGAAATGGTAAGCAAACTGTTCTTATCCCTTTGTTTGATACTTGGTCTAAGTGCGGTGATGGCGGCGAATGCGCAGATCGATAGCGACGCAACCATCTATGTCAACATGCCGCACCCATTCATCGTCAAAGACACAACGCTTCCAGCCGGCGAGTACACGGTCAGAGTTGCCGACGATTACAACGATCTGAACGTGCTCGAAATACGCGGCCGCGACAACCATACCGCCGTACTGTTTGAGACAGAATCCGTACAGACGAATCGCGCGCCCGGCATGAGCGAACTGGTCTTTTACAAGATTGGCGACAACTACTTTCTCTCGCGTGTCTTCCTGAAAGGAGATCAAACGGGAAACGAGCTGGCGAAGTCACGCATGTTGAAACGGATGGAAGCGAGTGGCTCAACCGCCGAGATGTACTCCATACCCGGATCGAGGAGGAGTTCTAAACAGCCAAAGCAGTCGGCAAAAAAGGGCTCTTAACTTCGTCGATTGCTAGCGCAAACGACGGTCCTGAAAACTACATGGGGCGTGTAGTAGTAGGGGCTGTCGTTTTCGTTTTTGGTCTTATCTGACCCGTGTAATCTCTGCGTCCTCTGCGTCCTCTGTGGTTTACCTTTCTGCGTGTAGTTCTACCGCAGAGAGCACAGAGGGCCGCAGAGAGCACAGAGGGCCGCAGAGAGCGCAGAGGGGCGCAGAGCAGGTGAGAGAAACCTATGAGATCGATTGTGCTCTCAGCCGCGTCACTCCATCGGAAGAGCGCAACTGAGATCGCGCAGAACGCGCGCCTGGATAGGTGGCTTGTATGGTTGGCGACAATCGGAACTGCCGGCAGCGGCGTGTTGAATATCTACTCGGTTCTCAGTAAAAGCTCCCAGACCCACGCCCGGCTGCTCGCAGACATCTTTCCGCTCGCCTTTCAAAATCTGTCGCGCCACCTGACGCTCCTCATCGGTTTCGCGCTGGTTACCTCGTCGATCAATATCTGGAAACGCAAACGTCGAGCGTGGCGGTTTGTGATCTTGTTGTCGTCGCTTTCCGTGGTATTTCACCTGACGAAAGACCTCGACTACGAAGCCGCGTCCGTGTCGTTGCTGCTTTTCTTCATCCTCTGGTTTACGCGAAGAGAATTCAAAGTAAGAAGTGGACCACCGGACGTGCGCCAGGCATTGATCCGCATCGTTGTCGGCGCATTAGTGGTGCTGGGCTACGCAGTTCTGGGTTTTTGGTTACTCGAACTCACGCCGCAAACACCTTACACGCGATGGTTTACGGACTCGATTTATGTGTTGACGTTCACCGTGATCATCTACGCCGGCCTGGCGTTTTTCCGCCCGATCATCTATCGCCTGCGCACGCTTCCACGTGAACGACTTCAGGCTGCGAAGATCCTGCGCCAGTACGGCCATACGGCGCTCGACTTTTTCAAGCTGTGGCGTGACAAGTCGTATTACTTCAACGACATCGGAGATTCGTTTGTCGCTTACCGCGTGGGCAACAACTTCGCGCTCGCGCTCGCCGATCCGGTTGGACCAGAAGTGCATTTGGCCGAGACAGTCGAGGGATTTTCCGAGTTCTGTCGCGCGAATGACTGGGGCGTGGCGTTCTATCAGACGCCTCCGACATACCTCGCCACCTATCACAAGCTGGGTTTCAAACGCCTGAAAATCGGAGACGAGGCTATCGTCGATCTGATGCGCTTCACTTTGGAAGGAAAACCGCGCCGCAACCTGCGCGCTAATCTCAAGAAGTTCGAGAACAACGGGTTCCACATCGTGCAGTATCAACCGCCGATTGCCGATGAGGTTCTGCGCGCTGCAAAGACGGTTTCGGATGATTGGCTGAGTTTGCCCGGACATCGCGAGCGCCTGTTCTCTTTGGGAATGTTTGACGAAGCGTACGTGCGCACGACGCCGTTATACACGCTTGTCGATCCTGACGGAACGATGGTGGCTTTCGTCAATCGCATTCAATCCTACCGCCGTGATGAAGCGACCATCGATCTCATGCGTCACCGGCGCGACGCGCCGAACGGCGCGATGGATTATCTCTTCACAAAACTGCTGCTCGACTGCAAGGCGGAAAACCTTCAACGATTCAGTCTCGGCATGGCTCCGCTTGACGGTTTCCGCGAAAGCGAGCAGCCGACGCTCGAAGAACGCGCCGTTCATTACTTCGTGCGTCATCTGAATTTCATCTTTAGCTACTCCGGATTGCGTCATTACAAAGCCAAGTTTGCTGACACCTGGGAACCGCGTTACCTCATTTACCAGAACACCCTTGCGCTGCCGAAGATCGCGTTGGCGCTGACGAGCGTTTCCGAATTGCGCTGGGCCAGGCAATGAGCCGTTTACCACGCCGGCTGAGGGCAATGTTGGGTTATGCGCTGGCCGCGGTGTGTCTTTACTGGGTGCTTCACGATCTCGATGCGGGCGATCTGTTGGTGCGCGTAGCAAAGATGAATCTCTTTTGGCTGGCGGCAGCGATCTTGTTTGATATGTTGAGCTACGTTTGTCAGGGATTGCGTTGGAAGTTGTTGTTGGAGCGCGTTGGCGCAGTCACAACGCTGCAGACTACAAAGGCGATTTACACCGGACTCTTTGTTAACGAGATGTTGCCGATGAAACTCGGCGAGATCGTTCGCGCCTTTCTCATTTCACGTTGGACCGCGGTGAAACTCACCACCGTAATCCCGTCGATTCTGCTCGAAAGATTGTACGACGGCATATGGCTCGCCATCGGTATCGTCATCACGATCCTGTTGGCGCCGTTGCCACGCAGACTGGTCGAGGCGGGAGACGTCTTTGCCCTCATCATTCTGGCGGCGTTGCTTGTTGTTGCACTGCTCGCGCTCGCGAGACGATCGGCGGACGATTCCAGTCCAGAAAAGAGTTTCCCCGCGCTGGCTCAGAGTGTCGCGCGCGAACTACAACTCACCGGTCTGACACGCGCGGGGCTGCTCGCATTTGTGCTCTCGCTGATTCTGTTGTTGTTGCAAGGCTTTTCTTTCTGGTTCGTGATGCGTGCTTACGGTTTGCCGCTGACGTTCCCAGTTGGCCTCGCCGTATTCATCATCGTGCACCTCGGAACGCTGATACCTACGGCGCCGGCAAATATCGGCAGTTATCAATTCTTCACCGTGCTCGGTCTGACTCTCTTCGGAGTGGAAAAGACGACCGCGGCTGGTTTCTCGCTCGTTGTGTTTACTGTTCTGACGATTCCGCTTTGGGTCATCGGCTTCTGGGCAATTGGTTCCAGTGGTTTGACGTTGCTCCAAATAAGATCGGAGTTGGCGACGTGGTTTAGGCGCGATCGCTAACTATAGCAATAGACGGAAATTGATCGCACGATTTGGCAAGAAACAAATGACGCGTCGTCGTATTGTTGAATGCAAGACAATTCGGGAGAAAACAGATTCGCGGGTGACGTTATGCGCAGATTTAGCAAGATGATTGCGGGAGTTGTGTTGATGCTTGGCGTTGCAGTCGTGCTTTTTTCATCGCGGAGTTCTAATGCCACGCAGCAACCGGGCGCTCAATCCCAGCAGGCGCAGAACTCCAAAATTCAAGTGCGCATCACGACCGGCGGCGGATTATTTGGACCACCAACCAGCCGTTATCGAGTGGGCGACCGTGTTCCGGTCAGTATCACGATGACGAATAATTCCGATCAGCCCGTGGAAATTTGCGACTCCGACACGATCTACCAGGATCGACCGAAACTGCTGAAAAACGGCCAAGTTGTACCCTACCTGATCGGTCAAACACAGATACTGAACACCACGCAGAGAGACGGAACATGCGCCAAGTTGGACGTGCCCGAACCAATCATCCTGAAGCCGAGAGAGACGCGCGTGGTTGATTGGTTTGTTTTGGCGGACGGCAACGAGCCGATGGGCGACTTGACCTGGTATGAACCGCTGACGCCAGGCAAGTATCAGTTGTCGATCGAGCGGCGCCTGGGTTGTTGCGATGGAGCAATGTTTCAGTCAAACCAGTTCAACTTTGAGGTGACGCCTTAAAGTTCTGCAACAGTTTAAAGATACCGGCAGGGTTCTCATGTTACGTCGGGTTGCAAGGAGTGCCTTGATGCATGGAACTTCGATTCGCCAGCGGCGAAAAAGTAAACGGAAGTCTGATGTCGAAAGAGATGCATTCCTCGCCGTCGTCTCGCACGAGTTGCGCAATCAGATCAACGCGATTCTCGGTTGGTCGTCATTGATGCGAAAGCCGGCAACTGACGCGAACACATTCGCGCGGGGGTTGGAAGTAATCGAGTGCAACGCCAACCTTCAGGCCAAACTGATCGAGCAACTGCTTGATCTATCGTGTGTGAGGGTCAATTGTCTTAATCCGAGCGTGCAGAGAGTTTTGCTGGCGCCGGTACTTGCAGCGGCCCTCGATTCGATGTTGCCACTCGCCGGCCAGAAAGGAATCCAACTGGTTTCACATCTGGATGGTCCAACGAACTATGCCGTCAGAGGCGATGCCGGGTTGTTGCAACAGGCGCTCACCAATCTTGTCGGCAACGCGATAAAATTCACGCCGCCCGGCGGCCGCATAGACTTGCGGCTCGCAACTCATGAAACATGGGCGGAGATAACTGTCAGCGACACTGGCTGCGGTATTCGACCCGAGTTTCTTAATCTCATTTTTGATCCATTCAAACAGGTGCATACAAGCGTGGCTAACCGTCACGGTTTGGGGTTAGGGCTCACGATCGCCGACCACATTATCGCTACGCACAAAGGGACGATTCGGGTGAATAGTCCGGGGGAAGGGAAAGGGACCACGTTCGTTGTCAGTCTGCCGCTGGCGAATTCCGATAACCACAATTAGCACGCGGAAACACAAAACAGTATTATTCATTTCGTGGCGGCGAAGATCGATTCAATCGTTTACGTCATCGACGACGATCCATCAATCCGCGAAGCTATCAAGAGCCTGATCCGATCGGTTGGAATGCATGTCGAAACGCTTGCCTCGGCGCAAGAGTTTATGAGCAGCCGCCGGCCGGATGCGGCTTCCTGTCTCGTGCTTGACGTGCGGATGCCCGGGCTTTCGGGGCTCGATCTGCAACGCGACCTCGTCGACGCTGGAATACGGATCCCGATCATCTTCATCACCGGGCATGGCGACATACCGATGTCGGTGCGGGCGATGAAAGCGGGGGCCGTGGAGTTTCTCACTAAACCCTTCCGCGATCAGGATTTACTCGACGCCATAGCGCAGGCACTCGACCGCGATCGTGAAGTCCGGAAACAACAGGCGGACATGGCTGAATTGCGTGAACGTCACGAGCGCCTGACGCCGCGTGAACGTGAAGTCATGGAGCTTGTGGTGGCCGGGCTGCTCAACAAACAGATCGCTATGCGTTTAGGTATCAGTGAAGTAACTGTCAAACTGCATCGCCACCAGGTAATGGAAAAGATGAAGGCCGATTCGCTCGCGGAACTAGTTCGAATGTCCGAAAAACTCACCGCCTGATGAGTAGTGTCTTATTTTGGCTCTGCGTTCTCTGCGATCCTCGTTGAACTCTGCGTTAAATATTTGGAAGTCAGTGTTTACGCAGAGATCTCAGAGCTATGCAGAGAACGCCGAGTTGAATTAAGACACTACCGCCTGATGGCTTTGCTTATGCTGTGTTCTAAGAGATTGCAAGTCATTTCTTTCGGCGCCGGTCGACAGATTGCATAGAGACGACGCCTGATTTAGGCAGGGTGAAGGTTTTGTGGTCAATACTGAAGAAGTAATGGTCACCCACCTTCGATAAGATCTCCACGTTTTGCAATGTCACGGTCTCGGGTGACGCGGTCAGGCCAAGATTGTAGACAATCCCCGCGCCATCCTTATTCATCACCAGGGTAATCCTGCTCTCGCCGCCAAAGCCATAAGTGCCCAGGAGCCGCACGGATAGTGATGAGAATCGATCAGCGGTGAAAAGTAACAATCCGGCAACGAGTAGAGCGGTGACGATCGCCTGTCCTGGATGGTCTCGATAAAGCAGCGCTATAACTTGATTGGCGCCCCACTGTCCTATCGCGCACATTAGCGTCAAAATAATAAAGATAGGCAAGTGGTCGTTCATCCATGAATGCCAACTAATTCCGCCGGGACCGTTATGTATCAGAGACAATTCTCCAGGTCTTCCGGAGAACCAGTAAAGGACGTACGTCGAAATCTGGCAGAGGAAAACAGAAAGCGTAAACCAAAACGAGTACTTAAATAGTTGTCGATTAACTACGGTGTCACCACCCGTGCACGATACGCCTCCGGGAGCTGCGTGCTTCTTTAACAGATCCCTAAAACGTATCCATATAAACAAAAACACCAGCGCGAGGATAATGACAGCGAAGATCCAATAGGTGATCTTGCCTACAAGCAAAGCAGTGTGCGAAAGCAAAACAGCCGCGATAAACGGCAGACCCAGGTACTGGATCATTGAGAAAATGCATAGTTCCCGGTTGGGTTTTTTGCCTGCAAGCTCGTTGCCCGGCGCCATATAAGAAAAGTTGACGCTCGGATCACAGATAATGAACTCTGACCAGATGAACCCTGGCACAAACAGAGAAATCGTCAATAACAGACCGATAGCCCCTCCCACCAGCGTCCCTATGAACAGGTAAATGATGACTGCATTCCATTCCATGTCCGGCAGATAACCGATTCGGGCGTAGTAGAGTGCCAGTATGCCGCCGCCGATAGCCAAAAAGATTAGCCAGACAACCAGTGTGGTATTCGCTAGTACTAACTTGTTGAATTCGCTGCCTGACTCCTTCTGTTTAGTTTGAGCAGTTCCATTATCGGAGACGATCGATTTTCCGGGAGTGGAGATCGTGATGGTTGGCATCTGAGTTCACCTCTGAGGAGTTGGGATAGCTTATTGTGATGCGAGGTGGCAGACGATATTACAAGTTGTTAACAAGCGTCAATATTTGGACGCTCCAAACGATCGTCGCCAGACTTCGAAACCTGCCGGAAAGCGTTAGCGCGGCTATACCAAAGTATAGTTGCGCCTTCCATCCGTATAATAGTTTCCGTTTTCGTTCACTGCTAACTTCCACTCCGTGATGCAGAACCGGAGTGAGACCAAACAAGAAGCAAATCAACAGAAAACGCCTTGTGTGTCGATCGTCGACGACGACGAGTCAGTGCGTGAGGCGATCAAGAGCCTCCTCCGATCGGTTGGGCTTGCCGCTGAAGCCTTCGCGTCGGGCCAGGAGTTTCTGAACTCCGACTACCAGCACAACACCGAGTGCCTGATCCTGGATGTGCGCATGCCGGGCATGAGCGGTCTTCAGGTTCACGAAAAGTTGATCTGCGCTGATTGCAAGATCCCTGTCATCTTCATCACGGCACACCTGACAGACACAGACGCAAAAACACGCGCGCTGCAATCGGGCGCCATCGATTTTCTGATCAAACCATTTAGCGAAGAGGCGCTGCTCAACGACGTCTACAAAGCGTTGGGCTCGGGATCTGCGGGGTTGTAGGAGAACGGGAATGAATTCGGGAGTGAGAATCGTTAAACGGGGAAGGGTTGAATCTTCCGGGCAATCGGAAGCTCTGGAGAAACAAGAAACGCCGAACGAACGCAAGATCGCCGGCACGATAAAAGCCTGGATCGCCGATCGCGAAGAACGACGACGACTGAACGACCAAACGAACTGGAATCTCTTGATCAAATTCGGTCAGTGATTCTCTAGGAGAGCAAACATGCGTGGATTAACAACGGTACAAGTGCAACGGCCAACTTACCTTCCGCCGAATACTTTCGGACCCGCTGGAAGGAAGTTGCAAAAAGCTCCCCGTCCAAAGATCACGCAGGGCGCGGTAAGTGATTTGTCTGTCATCTATCCGGAAGCTGTAGAGTTATCGAGTCAAACACTCGGATGGCAGAACATTTGCGCGATTCAGATGCGTCTGAAATCTGAATGGAACGCGCCGCCGCTCGAAAACCATTGCCTCATCATTCAACTCGGACCACCGCGCTTTGTCACCGCCCGGATCAATAACCGTACCTTCGCCCAAACACTCCAAACGGGCGAAATACTTATTCTTCCCGCCGGCACATCACTCTATTGGACACAGACCGACCGCGAAGCGAACGACACGCTGCACTTGTATCTGCATCCGCATTTTGTCCGCGCAACTGCTGAATCAATGGATCTCGACGCCGCGCAGGTTTCGCTCCAACCACAGTTCGGCGTCAGCGACGAACACCTTCACCACATCGCGTCGTCTTTACATTGCGAGTTGAAGGAAGCAAACGTCATCGGCGGAGTTTACGCCGATTCTCTCGCGCACCTGCTGGCGATCCAGCTTCTGAGACGTTACAGCGAAGTGAAGGACGAACACCTCAGCCGTGGCGGCATGGTCCCACGCAAGCTGCGCAAAGCAATCGACTTCATAAAAGCGAACCTGGACAAGGAACAAACCGTCGCGCTCGGCGCCGTCGCTCAGGAAGTCGCAATGAGTTACTTTCACTTCTCCCGCGCCTTTAAACAATCCACCGGAGTCAGCCCAAACGTCTACATGATCGAGCAGCGCATCGAACGCGCGAAAAAACTGTTATCTGAAACCGATCTCCCGATAACAGACGTTGCCCTGCGCGTCGGCTTTGCCAGCCAGAGTCATTTCACCACCACCTTCCGCAGGCTCGCATGGACCACGCCCAAGACATTCCGGGAAATGGCGTAGCTGAAAAGGCCCTGCCGATGAGCGGAACCGGCGCCCCAATCTTCTTCGATCCTTCCGGTCGCCGCTGGCGGCATGTCCGGCGCCTGCGGCTGATGCTCGCCGCGATCGCGACGGTGTTGATAGCCATCCTGATCGTGAGCATCCTCGTGAATCCGTTGTTGCCACATCTTGACTTGCGTCCGAAGACTCCGGCTTTAGCCCTTACTCGCCGCGACCAAAACGCGCAGCACGCACAAGCGGAACTAAAGAAAGCACTCCACGAAACGAAGAAGGCGGCTGCCGAACAACGACCGCAGGTAAACATCACGCACCCAATTTCGCTTCCCCCGGGCGCGACGCCGGTAACCCGGCCACTCACCATCGGCTTCTACGTCAACTGGGACGATGCCAGTTACTCGTCGCTCAACCAAAACCTGGGCCAACTCGATTGGATCGTTCCCGAGTGGGTGCGTTTGCAGGACGGCACGAACCCGCTCGCGCAGGACGTCGATCCACGCGTTCTCGATCTGCTGCAACACAAGCGACCGGATCTGCGCATCGTGCCGCTCGTCCAGAATTACAAAGACGAACATTGGAACCCGGAAATTCTCACCCGCGCGATAGCTGATGAGAATGCCCGCACGCACCTCGTCAATTCGCTTCTGGATTTTGTCACGACAAACAAGTTTGCCGGCGTGTGTATCGACTTCGAAGAGGTTCCACCCGAGGCGCAGCACGCGTTGTTGCAGTTCATGAAGAAACTTCATACCGCCTTTGCCGCGCGCGGTCTGCTGGTTGCCGAAGCCGTGCCTTTTGAAAATGCCGATTGGAACTACCACGCGCTGGCCCAGGTCACCGACTACCTGATGTTGATGGCGTACGACCAGCACTGGTCCGAAGGCGAACCGGGGCCGATCGCGGCACAGGATTGGTTTGAACGTGGACTGCGTTATCGGTTGAAAGAACTCGATCCCGCGCGAACGATCGTTTGTCTCGGTGCGTACGGTTACGACTGGTCCGATCAGTCTGACGAAGCGACTGAGTTAACTTTTCAGGAAGCGATGCTCTCGGCGCGCGACTCAGAAGCCAGCATCGACTTCGACACAGCTTCACGCAATCCCACGTTTAGTTACGACGAAGACGACGGCTCTCATCACGACGTTTGGTTTCTTGACGCCGTTACCACGAGGAATGAAATACGACTGGCCAGCGCTTACGGTCCGGCGGGCTTTGCTCTTTGGCGGCTCGGCTCTGAAGACCCTTCGGTATGGACCGCGCTGAGAACACAGCCGCAGTTTCAAACCACGGATGGCTTGGAACAAATCCGCTATGGCTATGACATCGACTTCGAAGGAACCGGAGAAGTCTTGCAGGTTGCCGCCGAACCTCATGATGGCTCGCGCGACGTTACGGTCGAGCCATACACCGGTCTGATCTCCTCGGAAAAATACACCGAGATTCCTTCGAGCTACGTTATCAAACGCGCGGGCGATCGGCCTGGACTCGTCGCGCTTACTTTCGACGATGGACCAGATCCAACCTGGACGCCGCGCATACTCGACATTCTCAAACAAGAGAATGTCCCCGCGACTTTCTTCATCATCGGCCAGAACGGCCAGGCAAACCCGGAACTGGTGCGCCGGATCGTCAACGAGGGCCACGATGTCGGCAATCACACGTTCACGCACCCGAACCTCGGCGAGATGCCCGGCCGTGTTACAGATCTCGAACTCAACGCCACGCAGAGGTTGATCGAAGCAATCACTGGACGATCGACCGTGCTGTTTCGTCCACCTTATTTCGGCGACGCCGAACCGACGACTCCCGATGAAGTCGATCCGGTTGTGCGCGCGGAACGTCTCGGATACCTGACGGTGGGATTGCAGGTCGATCCCAACGATTGGGCGTTGCCGGGAACGGATCAGATCGTTAAGCAAACGATCGCGGGCGTCACTAATCCGGAGCCGGACCAGCGCGGAGAAGTTGTGCTGCTTCACGATGGCGGCGGAGTGCGTTCGGAAACTGTGGCGGCCTTGCCGCAGATAATTCATGAGCTGCGCGCGCGTGGCTTTCGCTTCGTCACTGTCTCCGAGTTGATGGGATTGACACGCGACCAAACGATGCCACTGCTGCCTGCGCAATCACGAATCGCGAGGATCGACGGCATCACGTTCTTTGGTTTTGCGGTTGCCGGTTGGGCGCTGCAATGGCTGTTTATCGCCGGCATCGTGCTGGGCGTGGGCCGGTTGCTTTTTGTCGGCTCGCTGGCGTTGGTCCAACGGTTGGCGCAGCAGCGCTTTGCGCCTTTGCGCCTTTGCGAGAAACCCCGGCCTTTTGTATCCGTAATCGTTCCGGCTTACAACGAGGAGCGCGTCATTGCGCAGACAGTTCGCAGCCTGCTTGCTTCGGATTATCCGGAGTTTGAAATCATCGTCGTCGACGACGGTTCGAGTGATGCAACGTGCGAGGTAGTCCAGGACAACTTCGACGGCGATCCTCGTGTGATCCTCTTCACTAAAGAGAATGACGGCAAGGCCGAGGCATTGAACTATGGTTTGCGACGCGCGCGCGGCGAGATCATCGTCGCACTCGACGGCGACACGATCTTCGAACCCAATACCATCGGCGCGCTCGCTAGTCGCTTCGACGATCCACGCGTCGGCGCAGTCGCTGGTAATGCAAAGGTCGGCAATCGCATAAACACCATCACGCGCTGGCAAGCGCTCGAATACATCACGTCGCAGAACCTCGATCGACGTGCTTTCGCCGAGTTGAACTGCATCACTGTCGTTCCCGGCGCGGTTGGAGCATGGCGGCGCGGGTTGATCGAACAGGCTGGCGGATTTACGTCCGACACTCTCGCCGAAGATCAGGATTTGACGCTGCGTATACGTCGACTCGGTTCTAACATCGCTTACGAAGAAAACGCGATTGCCTGGACGGAAGCGCCGGACACGATACGGGGACTCGCGAAGCAGCGCTTCCGTTGGTCGTTTGGCACGCTGCAATGCATGTGGAAACACCGCGATGCATTGTTGCGTCCGCGTTACGGCACGCTCGGCCTGATTGCCATGCCTAACGTGTGGCTATTTCAGATTCTGTTTCCCCTTGTCTCGCCCGTGATGGATCTGATGGTGGTTTGGGCGATTGTCTCAGCGGCACTCGAACGCTACCAGCATCCGCACGAGTTCTCGGCGTTGAATCTGCGGCAGATCGTTTTTTATTACGCATTGTTTTTGACTGTTGACTGGCTGGCGGCGGCTTACGCGTTCATGCTCGAAAGACGCGAGCGCTGGAGTCTGCTGTGGTGGTTGTTTCTGCAACGTTTTGGCTACCGGCAAGTGATGTATTACGTGATGGTGAAATCAGTTTTCACGGCCGCGCGCGGCGCGCTTGTCGGCTGGGGAAAACTCGAACGCAAAGCGACCGTTGAGGTGTAGGGGCCGTGTTCTAAAGGTTCATATGATTAATCGTGGCTGCGCATGTGAACGAGGGCAGCGAATGAACGAGGCAGCGCATTGTGAACGCGGCGCGCATGTGAACGCGGCAGCGAACTTGGTTGCGAGCGCCGTAGGCGCGGCCGATGGTAGCCAGGGGCGAGCGAAGCGGAGCCCCTGGATCTGTTTGAAAAAGCGTGGGAGCTCTGAAAGAGCGACAGAAACAGACGTGCTCTGTCGCACCTTCGGTGCTCGAATAATTGCTGGTTGCGATCCAGGGGCGGCGCGCTCGCTTCGCTCGCGCTTGCCCCTGGCTACCAGCTATAGCGCCTTCGGCGCTGAGCGTGAGCAGTCGCGCAGTGCGCCTCCGGCGCTGAGCACGAGCGGTCGCGTAGTAGCTCCAACTCGCTATCAGCAAATTAACGCACCTGCGGACAAGAACTCGTAAGACGCCAACTCATTGCCGGCGCTAACATCCGTCGCAAGATTTTAGAGAGAGTGCGATCTTGATCTCGATAAAAGACAGTGTGCGAAAACATAAGTTGATAGCGTCAGCGGCGGCCGGCCTCGTGCTGTTAATCATCGCAACGTTTTTTGTTGCCGGCCGAACGAAGAAGCCGGCGCCCGCCCCACCTCCACCGCTTCAAGTCGGAGTGATCACAGTCGAACAGAAAGACGTCCCGCTTTACAACGAATGGATCGGCACTACCGATGGGATGGTGAACGCAGATGTGCGCGCCCAGGTCTCAGGCTACATGTTGCGGAAGAACTACACCGAAGGAGCTTTCGTCAAGAAAGGCCAGTTGCTGTTTGAGATCGATCCCCGGCCGCTCCAGGCCGCTTTGGGCCAGGCGCAGGGCGATCTCGCTAAGTCTCAAGGTCAACTCGGACAAGCGAATGCTCAACTCGAACAAGCGCAGGCGAACCTCGCGCAGACAGATAGCCAGTTGCTTCAAGCGCAGGCGCAGTTGTCTCAAGCCGCCGCGAACCAGCGCAAGACTCAACTCGACGAGAACAAATACCGGCCGCTATTCGCGAAGAAGGCGGTGACCCAGCAAGACCTGGATAACGCGATCCAATCCAATCAAGCGGCGATTGCGCAGGTTGAAGCAGCGAAGGCAGGCATTGAAACCGCGAAGGCGCAAGTCAAAGCGGCCAGTGCGGCTGTTGGCACGGCGAAAGCGGGCGTTGTAGCAGCGCAGGCGCAAGTGCAATCGTCGCAAGCAGCGGTGAAGACTGCCGAACTGAATCTGGGTTTCACGAGGATAGCTTCTCCCATCGACGGCATCGCGGGAATCGCGCAGGCGCAAGTCGGCGACCTGGTAAATCCGACCAGCGGCATTCTGACCACCGTCTCACAAGTCGATCCGATCCGTGTCTATTTCAACGTCAGCGAACAGGAGTATCTCGACTTTAACAAACGCAACCTGATCTCCGCGCAACGAGACGGCAGCGTCGGTCACGTCGATCTCGAATTGATCCTTTCGGATAACTCGACTTTTCCGCAGACGGGACGGTTCTTCGTCGCGGATCGCCAGGTCGATCAGAACACAGGCTCGATTCGTCTCGCAGGTATCTTTGCGAACCCGGGAAACACGTTGCGGCCCGGCCAGTATGCCAAGGTCCGCGCGGCAACCAACACGCAGCAAGGCGCGCTGCTTGTTCCGCAACGCGCGGTGACTGAACTCCAGGGCAGCTACCGCGTGGCGGTGGTTGGCAGCGATAACAAGGTAAGTATCAGGTCGGTCACGCTCGGGCCGCAGGTGGGATCGATGTGGATCATTCAGGATGGACTTAAACCTGATGAAACAGTAGTGGCCACCGGCACGCAAAGACTTTCAACCGGGATGACTGTCAGGCCCGCGCCTTTCAACTCGACAGCAGCCGCCGATTCAAACCAGTGATCTCCGGGTTTTTCATTAACAGGCCAATCGTCGCGATGGTGATCGCCATCCTGACCGTGATGCTCGGGTTGCTTTCGATGCGTGGACTGCCGATCGGACAGTTCCCGCAAATCGTTCCGCCACAGGTCGGCGTCTCGACCACTTTCACCGGCGCCGACGCGGTCACGATCGAACAATCCGTCTCCGCCCCGATGGAGCAACAGATCAGCGGCGTTGACGGCATGCTTTACATGCAGTCGACAAACGGGAACGACGGCACGGAATCACTGTCGATCACTTTCGATCTCGGGACCAATCCTGACCTGGACCAGGTCAACGTCCAGAACCGCGTTGCCCAGGCGGCGTCGCAACTGCCGCCCGCTGTGAATCAGTTCGGCGTGAACATCAGAAAGTCGTTTGGCAGCCCGATGATGCTGGTCTCGCTATATTCGCCCAGCAACAGTTACGACTCTCTCTTTCTCGCGAACTACAACAACATCAACATTGTCGACACGTTGTTTCGCGTGCCCGGCGTCGGAAACATCACGGTGTTTGGATCGAGCCAGTACGCGATGCGTATCTGGGTTAATCCTGACGTGCTCGCAAAGCTCGGCATCTCGGTTACGGACATCGTGAACGCAGTGCAGGCGCAGAACACGGTCAATCCTTCGGGGCAGGTCGGCGGGGAGCCAGGACCCGCGGGCAGGGAAATGACTTACAACGTGTTGGCCCAGGGGCGGCTGCAAACGCCCGAACAGTTTGGCCAGATAGTCGTGCGCGAAAACACGGACGGCTCGGTCGTGCGCGTAAAAGACATCGCGCGCATCGAACTCGGCGGTCTCAACTATATCCAAAAGTCGCGTCTCAACGGTCAGCCCTCTTCGACCATCGCCATTTTTCAGAACCCGGACGCGAACGCCCTCGACGTTGCCAACGCGGTGCGGGCTGCGATGGACCAACTGAAGACGCGCTTCCCGCCCGACCTTGATTACGCCGTGACACTCGACACGACGCGGGCCGTGACGCAAGGCATCGAGGAGATCGTCAAAACTCTGATCCTCGCCGTTATCCTCGTGATCCTGGTTGTGTTCCTGTTTCTGCAAAACTGGCGCGCGACAATGATCCCGATGATCGCCGTGCCGGTTTCGTTGATCGGCACATTCGCGGTCTTTCCGTTATTTGGTTTTTCGATCAACACGCTCTCGTTGTTTGGCCTCGTCCTCGCGGTTGGTCTCGTGGTTGACGATGCCATCGTCGTGGTTGAAGCAGTCGAGCATCACATCGAACAGGGACTCAACCCGCGCGACGCGACGCTCAAGGCGATGACACAAGTTTCCGGACCGGTGGTGGCGATAGCGTTGATTGTCGTGTCAGTGTTTCTGCCGATGGCGTTGATGACGGGGATTCAAGGCAGTCTCAATAAACAGTTTGCCCTCACGATTGCGATCTCCGTTTTATTGTCGGCTTTCAACGCGCTGACACTCTCGCCTGCGTTGGCAGCGCTGTTGCTGCGGCCGCGCAAGGAAAAGAAAGGCGTCGTGGGCCATTTCTTCGAGGGCTTCAATCGCGTGCTCAACAAGGTGATGGACGGTTGGGTCGACCTGAGTCACAGCCTCATTCGTCGATCGATGATCGCGATTGTCATTTTGGCTGTGTTCCTTGGCGCTGCTGTGATTATCGCTAAGAAGAGTCCGACCAGCTTTCTGCCCACCGAAGATTACGGCTACATGTACGTGAACGTGCAGCTTCCGGCGGCGGCGTCGCTCGATCGCACTGATGCGGCGTTGAGAAAAGTTGAAGCGATTCTCGCCAAGACTGAAGGCGTGCAGTACTACACCACGGTCAGCGGGTTCAGTAACCTGTCGCGCACTTCCAACAGCTACCAGGGGTTCTTCTTCATCGCGTTGAAGCCGTGGGCGGAGCGCGCTTCTGCGACGATGCAAGTGCAAGCCATCGTCGACGCGTTGAATAAGGAGATGGCAGAGCAGGTGCCTGAAGCGACTTGTCTTGCGATTCTGCCGCCGGCGATTCCCGGACTGGGCAGCGCGGGTGGGTTCTCGATGTGGATTCAGGATCGCAGTGGTGGTTCGCCGGAGTTTCTCGATCAGAACCTGCAAAAGTTTCTTGCCGCTGCTCGTCAACGGCCCGAGCTGGTTGGCGTCACGTCGCAATTCAGCACGCAGGTGCCGCAGATCTATGCCGACGTCGATCGCGATAAAGTTTTGAAGCAAGGCGTGGCGATCGCGGACGTGTATGCAACGTTGCAAACGTATCTCGGTGGGTTGAACGTCAATCAGTTTAATCGTTTCGGGCGGACGTGGCGTGTGTACCTGCAAAGCGAAGGCACGGAGCGCGCGAGTGAAGACGACATCAAGAAGTATTACGTGCGTAACAACAATGGCGACATGGTCCCGCTGTCCGCGCTGTTGTCCACGAAGCAGATCACTGGACCGCAGTATACGAACCGGTTCAATCTCTTCCGCGCCGCGCAAGTGATTGGCAGCGCGGCGCCTGGCTACAGTTCCGATCGAGCGTTAACGGCGCTTGAAGAGGTGGCGAAACAAACACTGCCGCCGGAGATGGGCTACGACTGGGCCGATCTTTCTTACCAGGAGAAGAAGGCTTCGGGAAATGCGTTGACGACCTTCGCGCTTTCGCTCACGTTCGTCATTCTCATACTCGCGGCGCTTTATGAGAGTTGGTCGCTTCCTTTTTCAGTGCTGCTGACTGTTCCGATCGCGGTCTTTGCTGGTTATGCGGGTCTTTTGCTGCGCGGCTTCGACATGGATATTTACGGGCAGATCGGTTTGATCGTGCTCATCGCGCTGACTGCGAAGAATGCGATCCTGATCGTCGAGTTTGCGAAAGTTGAATACGAGAGAGGTCGCAGCCTGATGGATGCAGCGCTCGAAGGCGCGCGTTTGCGGCGGCGTGCACTGTTCATGACTTCGTTTGCGTTCATCATGGGCTGTGTGCCGTTGTGGTTTGCGAGCGGATCGGGTGCGGCTGGACGGCGCGTACTCGGCACCGTGGTGATCGTCGGCATGTTGGCTGACACGTTTGTTTCCAGCTTTCTGATTCCTGTCAGCTTCTATTTAGTAGAGAAACTTTCGGCGAAGTTTGGCAAGCGAAGTGAACCGGCGAGCGACGCGCCGCAAGCGCCAGCGCCAGGAGATTGAGGATGAGTCAGGCCGCAGTGAAATTGATCACTCTTGCGATAATCATTTGCGTGTTGTCGTGCAGCGTGCCGGCGCAGAAAAAATACACGCGGCCGGCGACCAATACGCCTGACACGTTTCGGGGCGCTGATGCTCTTGATCAGAATTCCATAGGCGATCTGAAGTGGTTCGAGGTCTTCAAAGATCCGGAGCTTCAGTCGCTGGTCCATACGGCGCTGGTCCAAAATTACGACGTGCAGCGGGCGGTCGCGAACATCAATGCTGCGCGCGCCAATCTTGGTCTGGCGCGTTCTGAACAGTTTCCGCAGGTTTCTGCCGGAGCTGATCTGACTACGGAACGCACTTCTGCGAGCAGCCGATCAAACTTTACCAGCGCCGGATGGAGGATCTCGTTTGGCGAAGTGTTTCTGAGTCTGCTCAGTTTTGAACTCGACGTGTGGGGACGTGTTCGCCAACAGAAGAAAGCTGCGCGCGCTGAGTTGCGGGCTTCTGAATGGGATCGCCGGACGGTGCAAACTACCGTCGTTAGCGAGGTCGCTGCCGCGTATTTCAACCTGCTCGCCTTCGACATGCAGCTCGACATCGCGAAGCGCACGTTAGCCGCGCGGCAGGAGTCGTTGAATCTGACTAAAGCCCGGCAGGAGGGTGGTCTCGCGACGATGCTCGACGTGAGAGAAGCGGAGCAACTGGTCTACGAAGCGTCGCAGACCATTCCTGATGCGTTGCGTCAGATCGAGCAGACTGAGAACCAAATCAACCTCCTGCTTGGCAATAATCCAGCTCCGATTCCAAGGAGCACGCCGTTGACGGAGCAGCCGGAGTTGCCAACGGTGCCGGCCGGGTTGCCGTCGTCACTGCTCGAGCGTCGTCCTGACATTCGCTCGGCCGAAGAACAACTGATTGCGCAGAATGCGCTCGTTTATGCAGTGAAGGCTTCTTACCTGCCGCGCATTACGCTTACCGGAGATTATGGTTTTCAGAGTAATCAGCTCTCCAGTCTGTTCAGTGGACCAAGCCGGATCTGGAGTTTTGTGCCGCAGGTCGCGGCGCCGATCTTCACGGCGGGAGCGCGTAGGTCGAGTATCAATCTCCAGCGGGCGCAGCGGGAGTCCGCGCTGGTCCAGTACGAGCAAACTATCCGCACTGCTTTCCAGGATGTTTCGAACGCCCTGGTCCAATATCGCCGCACGAAAGAGATTCGCCAGCAGCAGGAACTCCAGGTGACGTCGTTGCGTGACGCCTCCGAACTCGCGCATGTGAGATACGAGGGTGGCATCGACACTTTATTGAATGCATTGATCGTGGATAGCTCGCTCTTCGACGCTGAGCTGACGCTCGCCCAAACCAGGCGTGACGAACTGCTCTCGATAGTGCAACTCTACAAGGCGCTTGGTGGAGGCTGGCAGGAGTGACGTTTCCCTGGGGTCTGTTTGGAAAAGGAGCACTGAAAGAGCGATAGAAACAGACTTCTATCGCACTTTCAGTGCTTGTTAATTGCTCATTGTAATCCAGGGGCGTCGTGCTCGCTTCGCTCACTCTCGCCCCTGGCTACCCTCTAGCGCGCTTTCAGCGCTCAACTGTCCTGAGCGCCGCAGGCGCGGCCGAAGGTAGCCAAGGGCGAGCGCGAAGCGCGTAGCCCCTGGGGTCTGTTTTGGAAAAGCGTAGGAGCTCTGAAAGAGCGATAGAAAACAGCTATTGCAATCCAGGGGCGTCGTGCTCGCTTCGCTCACTCTCGCCCCTGGCTACCCTCTAGCGCGCTTCCAGCGCTGGCGCTACTCGGCGTCACTCCGAACTGCGCACGCCAACCTCATCGAGGTGTCGCAACAGATCAGCCGGATCGTTATAGACTCTGTAAGCCCCCGCTCGTTCCAACTCTTCCTGACCATAACCTCCGGACAGTAGTCCAACACCGAGCGCGCGAGCCCGCCTTGCGGCCAGCAGATCCCAAATGCTGTCGCCGACTACGACCGAATCACTGATCGCAACTCCGAGTTTGTCAGCAGCAGCGAGGAAGAGATCCGGATCGGGTTTCGCATGACGCACGAGATCGCGCGTGATGATCGGCACATCTGGTCCAATGTCGAATAAACGAAGTGACAGGCGAGCGGTTTCGAGGTGTCCGCTGGTCGCGATCGCCCAGGGGACGCGCGCTCTCGTGAGATACGACAACAGGTCCTGCGCGCCCGGCAACGGACGAACTTGCGATGCATAACGCTGGAACGCTTCGCCATGCAGGCGTTGCAGCCGTTCCGCTTCTTCACTTGAAACACCGTGTCCGGTTTCGCGCAATAGAGCGTTAACGAACAGGCCGCCACTCATGCCGATTTGACGATGAATGCGCCAGACGGCGAGGTGCATTCCACCGGCTTCAAGCGCCTCGCGCCACGCGAGTACGTGTTGATACACGCTATCGACGAGCGTTCCATCCAGATCGAAGAGAAAAGCTGTGCGACCTACTGATGTCATTTCCGTAATTCTTCATGCGAGCGCAAGCAATTGCAAGACCCGACAACCAGATGAAAGACACAGCGCCTCGCGCGGCGTACGCTGAATGCAAACTTGATAAGGAGAACTGAAGTGAAAGCATCGAAGATCTTATTCGCTATTTTGTTTGTTGCTGCGGTGGCGCCGGCTGCGTTTTGTGCGTCGACGAAGTCTGACTATGAGAAGGATTTCGACTTTGGCCGTTTGCGCACGTTTGCGTTCAGGACGGAGCGCGCCAGCAACGATCCATTGGCCGTAAATACCATCGAAGCGGGAAGAATCCAGAACGCGCTCGCGAGACAACTGGAAGCGAACGGGTTTGCGCCAAACACGGAAAATCCGGATTTCACCGTCGCGTTCTACTCGCGCACGAGAGAGCGAACGAGAATTCAGAGTTCGCCGTTTGGTTTCGGCCCAGGCTTTGGCTGGGGTTACGGTGTTCCTTTTCGCGGCCGCTGGCGCTGGGGATATGGACCAGACATCTGGACCACGACCTACATGCAGGGTTGCGTGATGGCCGACATCGTCGACACGCAGACCAATGAACTAGTGTGGCGCGGCGTAGTGCAGGATACGGTCAATGGAATCGGGCAGTCAGAGAAAGAGGCGAACAACGCCGCGAAGGATCTGATCAAGCGGTTCCTGAAGGACACCAAGAAAGCGGAGAAGCAGAATAGAGGATAGTGGCTGAATTATGAACGGCTTTCTCTGCGTCCCTCTGCGTTGACTTCGATCAAACGCAGAGGACCGCAGAGGGACGCAGAGAAACCTCCTCACAACAAGGCCTACGACAGCAGATCCTCGATCTTGACCGGCAGCTCCCGCACGCGGATGCCTGTTGCGTGATGTACTGCTGAAGTGATTGCAGCCGCAATACCCGCCAGTCCGATCTCGCCGATCCCGCGCGCGCCGAGTTCGTTAATTTCTTTGTCCGGATAATCGAGAAAGTGCACCTCGATCGGCGGCGCGTCCGCATTAACCGCAACCACGTAATCCGCGAGGCTGCTGTTGATCGGCGCACCGTTTTGCGGATCGTAGCTCGTGTGTTCGAACAACGCCATCCCGATTCCCATCACGACCGCGCCCTCGATCTGATTGCGGCCGGCAAGCGGATTCAATATGCGCCCGGCATCGATAACTGTCACGACACGGCTAACACGTAACCGAGCTATCTCCGGTTGCCAAGTGACCTCGACGAAGTGACACCCAAATGAATGGGTCGAGAACTTTGGATGCTCATCGCCGAAGGTTGATTCGGACTTGCCGCTTCCAGTCACCAACCGGGTATTCGCGCGCTGGAGCAAATCCGCGAATGGAACACCTCGCGCCGGACCATCTGCTTTAACAAAGACCACACCTCTTTCGAATGCCAACTCCGCGGGATCGCGTTTCTCGAATGGCGAACCTGGCGTCATGGTCGCGAGCGACAGCAGCGATGCGATCGCCGCATCAGCAGCGGCAAAGACAGCGGGAATTATCGATCCGGTCACCATCGAGCCACCCGAAATCGGCCCTTCGGGAAGCGACGTATCGCCGAGTGCGACTTCAATTTTGTCGAGCGGCACGCCAGTCTTATGCGAGACGAGTTGGGCCAGAATCGTGTACGTGCCGGTGCCGATGTCCTGCGTGGCGCAGGCGACGCGCACGGTTCCGTCATCGCGCAGTTGCACGTCGGCATTGGCTGGAAACCGCGCCGCGAGCCACGCGCAACTCGCCATTCCCCAACCAAGCGTCAAACCATCGCGATTCATCGATCCGATCTCGGGCGTGCGTTTGGACCAGCCAAACTTCTCCGCGCCGACCTCGAAACACTCAAGCAGATGACGCGACGAGAAGGGAATACCGAGCGACTCATCAATCTGCGGTTCGTTGAGAACACGAAACTTGATCGAATCCATTTTGAGCAGATCGGCGAGTTCGTTCATTGCCGACTCTGTCGCATAGAGCCCGGGCACTGCGCCGGGTCCGCGCATCGACGTCGGCGAACCGACATGGCGTTTCGCGCGGCCGAAGCTAACGCGCAGATTGGGCACACTGTAAAGATGTGGCGTGGCCTCGCCGCAGTTCTCGTGATAACCGTCGAGCATTCCCTGGTGATTGACATACTCATGCAGGAGTGAAACCAGCTTTCCCTCGGCTGTCGCGCCTAATCGAACGCGTTGTTGAGTGCGCGGGCGATGGCCCACCGTTTGAAACATCATCTTGCGGCTGACGACGAGTTTCACCGGTTGATCGAGTTGCCTTGCCGCCGCCGCGGCGAGCGAGGAATGGGTCCACGGAAACAACTTCCCTCCAAAACCCGAGCCAAGAAACTTGGCGATGACGCGGACATTCTCTTTTGGCAAGCCGAACATCTGCGCAAGCACGCCGCGAAAATTTACGACGCCCTGGGTTGAGTCGTAGAGCGTCAGGTTATCACCATTCCAGATGGCCGTAGTCGCGTGCAGTTCGATCGGATTATGCGTCTCAGTCGGCGTGACATATGTTTGGTCGAGTTTGACTGCCGCGCCGGCGAAAGCGGCGTCGGCGTCTCCGCGTTCGCTTTGTAGACGATTCGTTGGAGTGAACGTGGTGGCAACCACTTGAGGTTCGTCATCGGCGATGAGGTTGGTATCGACGTTTGGTTTTTCCGTGTGATAAGTAACGCGCACGGCATCGGCAGCGGCCTTAGCGTTCTCGAACGTGTCGGCAACGGCGAGCGCGACGAACTGGCCGTAATAGCGAACAACATCATCTTCGAATGGCGGGCGCCGCTCGTCTGTGATGCCGTTGAAGCCCGGACCCAAAGTCGAACGAAAGATCTTGCCGATGTTCTCGCGATGAAAAATCGCGCGCACGCCCGGCATCTTTTCAGCGCCTAGGGTGTCGAGCTTGAGCACTCGACCATTGGCTATCGTCGCCTCGACGGGAACGGCGTAAAGCTGTCCGGGAAAGTGGAAGTCGGAAGTGTATTGCGCCTTGCCGCTCACTTTAAGCGGGCCATCGATTCGAGGCGTGTCACGACTGATCGGCGACGTAGGTAATTCTTGCGGCGTTGCCATCTTTAGCTCCTTCAAATTTTAGACTGCCATTTTCAAGGCGTGTGTGAGGCAGCGTTTCGCCAACTCGATCTTGTATCCATTCTCGCTTTGCGGTTTGGCATCGCGTAGAGCTGCGGCAGCGGCTTTGCGAAAGTTGGCTGCATCGGCAATCTGACCAATCAGCCCGGCCTCTGCTTCAGTCGCTCGCCACGGCTTCGTCCCGACTCCACCCAATGCGACGCGCACGCGATCGACTTTCCCGCCGGTCACGTTGATCACCACGGCCGCCGACGCGAGTGCGAACTCATACGACGCACGATCGCGCAGCTTCAGATACACGTGGTTGCTTCCTGCGACAGGCGGTGGAAGCGTGACGTGAGTGATTAGGTCGCCGGGTTCGAGCACTGTCTCTCGTTCCGGTGTGCTGCCGGGCAAAAGATGGAAATCGGCAATCGGGATCGACCTTGCGCCTTTGGAGCCCTGAATATGAATCGTCGCTTCCAGTGCTGCCATCGCGACGCACATGTCTGACGGGTTAGTGGCAATGCAACGATCGCTTGTGCCAAGGATCGCAAGCGTGCGATTGAAGCCGGTGATGGCCGGGCATCCGCTTCCGGGCTCGCGTTTGTTGCACGGCATCGCGGTATCGCGAAAGTACACGCAGCGCGTTCGCTGAAGCAGGTTGCCGGCAGTCGTCGCCATGTTTCGCAGTTGCGCCGATGCGCCGGCGAGAATCGCCTGCGACAACACGGAGTAATCACGTTGGACCATAGGATGATTGGCGAGATCTGAGTTGCGCACGGTTGCGCCGATACTAAGTCCCCCATCAGATGTTCTTTCTATTCGGTCGAGCGGAAAACGATTGATGTCGAGAACGCGCGCCGGCGTTTCGACATTCAGCTTCATCAGATCGATCAGCGTCGTGCCGCCGGCCATGAACCTGATGTCCGCGCCCTGCTGCGCGGTCTTCGCATGTGCAGCGGCCTTCACCGCCGCCGCGGGATCTGCTGGTCGAATGAATTCGAAAGTGTGCATGATTGGCTCCTGCTCGCGCCTTTAGGCTTTTTGCGCGTGCTGGCGAACGTTCTGAATCGCGGCCACGATTCTGGCGTAAGCTCCACAGCGGCAGATGTTGCCGCTCATCAATTCCTTCACGTCCGCGTCGCCGGGTCCGCAAGGTTCGTTCAACAACGCAACGCCGGACATGATCTGTCCCGACGTGCAGTAACCACACTGGTATCCGTCGAAAGCGACAAATGCGGCTTGCATCGGATGCAGCGCTTCAGGTGTGCCCAGGCCTTCGATCGTCGTGATCTCATGTCCGTCGTGCATCAACGCGAGTGTCAGGCATGAATTCACACGCCTGCCATTCACATGCACCGTGCATGCGCCGCACTGCCCGTGATCGCAACCCTTCTTCGTCCCTGTGAGGGCGACGGTCTCACGGATGCAATCGAGGAGTGTCGTACGCGGATCGATCTGAAGCTGGTGGTCCTTGCGGTTGATGCGCAAGACGATTGGAACTGCTCCTTGCATGTTATCCTCCGATTTTTTCTAGTAACTTGCGGGCGTCTGCCAGCGCTTGATTGTATTCAGGCAAGTAATTCTGATCGGGTTTCATCGACATAATCGCATCGATTTGACGGCGTGCATCAGCCGGACGATCAACCTTCAAGTAAGCTTCCGCCAAATGTAAATGCAGAAACGCGTTGCCCTCGCCAAAGCGCAATCCCTTTTCCATCAGCTCCACTGCCTTCTTCGGATTGCCGCCCGCGATCTCGGGTTCGTTGAGATACACGAGACCAAGCACCATGTAGGCGCTTCCATCCTGGTAGCCTTCGTCGAGTTGCAGCACGGTCTCCATTTCGTGACGAATGTCGTTAACACTTGCGAGTCCTTCGAGTATCGACTGTTGTGCTTCAGCGCCGTAAACAGCGCCTAACCAAAAATGACCATCCGGCTTTCCGGGTTGCAACGCGACCGCCTCCTTACCTGCATCAATACCTTCGTCGAACGCTTTCTTGCGCTCGTCGTTGTTGTCGGTGTGAGTGGCAAGATAATAGTTGAACTTCGCGAGTCCCCATGTTGCGTCGTAGTTGCCGGGATCTGCCGTGACCGCTTGACGGAGCAAGACGATGCCTTCACGCAATTGCATGAGATCTGCTCGCCGGCCGTAGAGTTGATTTGCCTGCGCGAGAAGTTCCGGCGCGCCTGGTCCAGCCGGCGCTTGCTGAGCTGAGCGCGTCTTACACGAACTCGTGACACAGAGAACGCCAAGCAGCACTACGAGTACAACAGTTTTCATCCTCTAAAACACGAAGATCGTGGCGAACTCGGATCGAATGTTATGCGTCGTGTAGCTGGGTATGCCGCGAAACAGCGGCAGGCCGCCGAAATCGGTCACGGAACGGTTTGCCGCACGCGTGCGGTAGTAACCTTGTTCGAAAGCGAACGTCACCCAGTTGTTTAGTTTGTACTGAATGTTTCCCGAGAACAGATCGCTGCGGCCACGCACGGGCGAGAACCGTCTCGCGTCGCGTGGCAGCGCTTCGTCGAAGCCGTAATAAATGAACGCGGTCCAACCTGCGTTACGGCCTTTCGGATCTGCGTTGAAGTATCGCGACAGTGGAAAACCAACTTGCACGAACCCGCCTTGTCCACGCACCGGCCGCTGTGGCGCAATCACCGCCACTCCATCAGACAGTCCGAACGCCACCGTTGTCGAACCGTCGATCGAAGGCGCAGTTGCAACGCCAGTCAAGCCGCTCGTGTCGTTGAAAGTCGACAAGAGTTGACCGGCGAGGAAGAAGCGCAGATCTGAACCGGCGTAGTATTTTCCAACCACAGTTGCGAATCGCGTCGGCAGTTGAAACTCCGCGCTGTAACCATGACTGCTGCTATCCGTTTCTGCTCCATTCGGAAATGCAGCCGCAAACTGCGCGGGGACATTTGCAGCAAGGACGATCCCTTTTCGCCGGGCGTGCTGGAAACTGAAGATCAGTTCAGCCGGCGACACGCCTTCGCTCTTATCCAGTTGCCACTGCAACACGGCGCGGCCTTGCAGCGATGGACGGTTTGAGTCAGCGCCTTCACGTTCGCCAAATCCCAACTGGTCGGCAACATTCACGGGAAGGTTGCCGAAAGCCGGCAGGACGATGGCGAACTCCGGCTGAAACTTCCACGATCGACTGCCGCCGAAGTTGTAATTGAAACCGGTTCTGAGCTGCGGCGCGCGCTCGTAACTCGCGCCATAGCCGATGCCGCCGAAGTTTGTGTTTTCGATCGTGTTCGGCAGGGTTGAAGACACGAATGGCGTCCAGTCCTGGCCAAAGAGAGCAAAGGCGGTGAGGTTTTCGCCGAAACGACGATCGATGCGCACCCATGCCAGGCGAATCGACGGTTGACTCGATCGGATGGAAGAGATGTTTCGATTATTGACGCGAGTGAAGTCGCCCTCGAAATCCATTTCAAAGCGGCCGGTGATTACGGTTTTGGGCGACGGATCGAGCCATTCGAAGTTGATGCCCAGCCGGAGTGCGCGTGCTTTTATGTGAAACTCGGGTGAATTGTTTGGCCCGGTGTCGCCAGCCAGCAACGGGAGCGGAAAATCGTTTCCCTGTGGCGATGACGAGTCGTGGATCACGCTCGTTTTGAAGTAGCCATATGGTTTCAGACGCACGCCTGTTCCGAGCTTGATATCCGGGATCAAACCTTCGCGTTTCGGTGTGTCTATAGGCAAGAGACGTGTGGGCGCGACGGCCGGGATTACTGTTGGCGCGGAAGGTGTTTGACGTGGTGGTGGTCGTGTAACTGCGGCCGCGACCTGCTCGCCTGTTGCTGGAGCAGTGTCACTCGCAACGGTGTTTGCAGTGGTTGGTTGCAGCGATTCGAACTCGGCGGCTGAGATCACGCCTTTGTCTCTCAAGAGAGCTGCTAAACGTTGTCGTTGTTTTGTTTCATCTCCTGCTGAAATAACTGATTCTGCGTCTTCATTCGTTAACAAGCCTTTGCTGATCAGCAACTTCAGCAATGGATCGGGTGTGGTGCTCGTGGGCGTGGTTGGTTTATCACTTGTTTGTTGGGCTTGTTCCGCCGGGACTGCGGACAGCGCCAAAAGCAGACCTGCAACAACGAGATTACGAGTTATTGAGCTTGCCATGATCGTCCTCCCCAGGTAACCAAAGAGCGGATGAACATGGTGCCTACCCCCTTGCACGACATGTCCACCCGCCTCACACGGTGCTCCCCACGCGCTCGCACCGTGCGCCGCTAGCAACGGTTCGCATCTTAGGAGACGGTGGGTGCATATTTCTTTCGAGAATTTGCCCGTATCGGTTGAATCCTGCCGCGGTCGCAGCGCAAGGATTCGCAGTTTGCCGTAGTGTTTTATATTGGCTCTGCGTTCTCTGCGAACTCTGCGTTAGATATTTTGGCAGTCAGGTTTACGCAGAGAACGCAGGAGACGCAGAGAACGCGGAGTTGAAATTAAGACACCACACAGTTTGCAGCACTTTTGTTGAAGACCGTCACAACCTTGTCTTCTAAGATCAACAAGATCATGTCGATTTAAGAAACTGCTTACTTGAACCCAAACGAGAAATACACCGCGCCGATGATCAGCACATACGAAACAACGTTGTTCCACTTGATGCCTTCTCCGAATAACAGGTAGGCGATAACAGTGAAAACGACGAGCGTGACGCACTCCTGAAGGATCTTCAACTGCGTCACGGAAAAGATTTGCGCGCCGGCGCGGTTCGCGGGCACCTGAAAGATGTACTCAAAGAGTGCAATGGACCAGCTCGCGACAATCACCAATAGCAGGGGCTTGTTCTTGAATTTCAAATGCCCGTACCAGGCAATGGTCATGAAGATGTTTGAAATGATCAGTAATGTAATGGTTTTTAGCATGGCTATTCCGGCAGATGATAAAGCAAGGCTCACGCAAAATTTTGTAAATCACAGCAAGGCCTCAGAAGATTCCACTGGCACCCTCCCTGTAATTTCTAAGCAAGCAGATGTTTACCCGTTGGATTCAGCTCTTTTTCGTCACCTTGTTTATGGCCTGCACTGCCGTGGCGCAGCAGGACGGAAGATCGATTTTGAGTGGGCAAGAGGTTTCGGGCGCCGCGCGGATCTCGCGCGGCATTTCCGGCACGCTCAGTTTCGAACAGGCTGTCCAGCTCGCCCTCGAGAATAATCTAGCGACGCTACTTGCAAGAGAACGCCGCAATGAAGCTCGCGGTGAAAAACAACAGGCGCTATCACCACTCCTGCCTCAGATTTCGGGTGCGGCTTATCAGGCTGATACGACCACGAATCTCGTTGCGCTGGGTTTTCAGCCCGGTCTGTTTCCCGGGCTGAATGCCACGCTCATTGGTCCATTCAGAAACTTTGACGCGCGGGTTCGCCTGAGCCAGTCGATCTTCGATCTCAGCGCCATCCAGAACTATCGTGCCGGACGCGCGGGCGTCAGGATCGCTGAGCTGCGCGAAGCTCTTGCTCGCGAACAAGTCGTCAGCGCCACCGGACTCATTTACATCGAAGCGCTGCGTGCCGATCGTTCTGTCGCCGCAGCACAGGCCAACGTCGAACTCGCCCAGGCGCTCGTAAAACTCGCGCAGGATCAACGTAACGCCGGCATCGCCACGGGCGTCGACGTTACGCGCGCGCAAACACGTCTCGCCGAACAACAGGTAAGCCTGGCGCAGGCGCAGACAGCTTCCGAACAGGCGCGTTTGAGCCTCCAACGCGTCATTGGCTTACCGCTGGGAAGCGCGCTCTCTTTAACCGATCAGTTGCGCTTTGAAGAACGGCCGTTACCGACGCTTGAAACTGCCGTGGCTCAGGCACAGCAGGATCGGCGTGAGATTCAGGTCGTCGCCGAACAAAACAGAGTCAGCGAACTCGAACTCAAATCTGCGCGCGCCGAGTATTTGCCATCGCTGGAAGTCGTGGGCGATTACGGATCGAGCGGCATCACGCCGGCGCTTATCGACCTGCCGACTCGAAGCATTGCGTTGCAATTGAATGTGCCGATCTTCAACGGAGGACTGACTCGCGGCAGAGTTACATCTGCTGAAAGCCGTCTGCGGCAAAGCGAGCTTCAGCTTTCAAACGTGCGCAACGACGTCGAGGAAGACGTGCGCGTCGCGATGACGACGTTGAATACAGCGGCTGCGCAAGTTCGCGCGGCAAATGAAAGTGTAAGCCTGGGCCAACGCGAGCTGGAGATGGCGCGAGATCGTTTTCGGGCCGGCGTGGGAGACAACCTGGAGGTCGTCTCGGCGCAAACGTCCTTGGCGCTGGCAACTCAGGTGCAAGTAACCGCCCTGGCCCAACACAATGCGGCGCGTTTGAATCTAGCTACGGCGCTGGGAAGAGCCGAAGCATTTCGTTGGTGAGACTTAAAAACAGAATATGCCGACAGCAATCGAAGAAGAAAAAGAGGAAAAGGACGTAGACGAGAGGCCCGAACCGTCTCCAACGCCTCCGCAGGATTCGCCTGCGCCAGTCTCAAGACCTTTTTACAGGCGACGGGGCGTTCTCGTCGTGGCGGCGGTGGTGCTTGTGATCGGTGTGATTGCCGGTGTCCGTTACTGGCTATATGCACGTTCGCATGAATCAACCGACGACGCTTTTATCGAAGGACACATCATTCAGGTCAGTCCGAAAGTTGCCGGATACGTCGCCCGCGTTCACGTCGAAGACAACCAGCAAGTCAAAGCCGGCGATCTGCTTGTGGAGATCGATGCGCGTGACTATGAAGTCCGGTTGCAACAGGCAAAGTCGGCGCTTGATGCGGCGCAAGCGCGAGAAAACGAAGCACGATCCAACGTCAATCTCACCCGCGCGACAACTGCCGCAAACGTGCAGCAGGCGAGAGCGACTGTTAGTCGGGCCCAAACTGCGGTTGCGTCGTCTCGGGCCGGCGCGAGCAGTTCGGCAAACAGAGCAACTCAAGCGGGTTCGGCGATTTCCACGGCGGAAGCAAACCTCGCGCAGGCACAGGCGCAAGTTAAAGCTGCGGAAGCTGAGGCAGTGCGGACAAAAGCAGACGTCGAACGTTATCAGTCTTTATTAACCAAGGACGAGATCTCCCGCCAGCAGGTTGATTCGGCGGTAGCCGCAGCGCGCACAGCCGAGGCCGAACTCGAAGTCGCCCGCAGCCGGGTCGCGGCAGCAGAGGCGCAAGTGAATGAAATGAGGGCTTCTCAAGCAGCGGCTGCTGAGACGGCGCGACAGTCAGTCACGCAAATCGCCGGTGCTCAAGCCGGTGTCGCCGAGGCCGCCGGACGTTTGGCCCAGGCCAATACTGCGCCGCAACAAGTGGCTGTAAGCGAAGCTCAAGCCCAAACAGCTAAAGCGAATTCAGAACAACTTGCGGCGCAGGTGGCCCAGGCAGAACTCGAACTCTCATACACGAAGATCTATGCGCCTGAAGACGGGCGCGTTACACGCAAGTCAGTAGAAGAAGGAGCGCTGGTTCAGATCGGTCAGCCGTTGCTGGCAGTGGTGCCCGGAGATGTCTGGGTGATCGCAAACTTCAAAGAGGATCAGGTTGGCCGCATCGTGGCGGGCCAGGCGGTAGAGATCACGGTCGACACGTATCGCGGCAAAGTATTCAAAGGACACGTGGACAGTATTCAGGCCGGAACTGGCGCGCGATTCAGTTTGCTGCCGCCCGAGAATGCGACGGGCAATTACGTCAAGGTGGTCCAACGCGTGCCGGTCAAGATCGTTTTTGACGAACCACCCGATCCGGCGCACATGCTTGCGCCGGGGATGTCTGTTGTTCCAGAGGTGGCGGTGCGATGAGTGCCGGATCGCAAAGCCTGACGCCGGCGCGATCGGTGGAAGCCTGGAAGCCGAGTTTTAATCCGTGGCTGATCGCGGCGTCGGTGATGTTCGCGACGTTCATGGAAGTGCTCGACACGTCCGTTGCCAACGTCGCGCTGCCGCATATCGCTGGAACTCTATCAGCCACTACCGACGAATCGACCTGGGTATTGACCAGCTACCTGGTTTCGAATGCGATCGTGCTGCCGGCGACTAATTGGATCGGTCATCGTTTCGGGCGCAAGAGGTTTCTGATTGTTTGCGTCGTTATCTTCACAGCTTCGTCAGCTCTTTGCGGCGCGGCGACAAGTTTAGGCATGTTGCTTTTTGCGCGCGTCATGCAAGGGGCTGGCGGAGGCGCCTTGCAGCCGATAGCACAGGCTGTGTTGCTGGAGAGTTTTCCACCCGAGAAACGTGGATCGGCGATGGCGTTGTATGGAATGGGTATCGTCGTTGCGCCGATCATTGGTCCAACTTTGGGTGGTTGGATTACGGACAATTATTCGTGGCGCTGGATCTTTTATATCAACGTGCCGATCGGGATCCTCGCGGCGTTGATGAGCAACACGTTTGTCGAAGATCCGCCGTACATTCGCAGTCAACGGCCGGGACGTATCGACTATATCGGGTTCGGGCTGATGGCCCTTGGCATTGCGGCGTTGCAGATTGTGCTCGACAAGGGACAGGAACTTGATTGGTTCTCGTCGTCGTTCATAACGTGGACCGCCGGTCTGGCCGTCGTTGCCCTCGTTGCGTTCGTTGTTTGGGAACTTCGCACACCTGAACCGATCGTCAATCTGCGCGTGCTCACAAATCGAAACTTCGCGATTGGAACAGCCCTAATCGCGTTAGTGGGCATCGTGCTTTACGGCACGATTGCGTTATTGCCGCTGTTGTTGCAGACATTGCTCGGTTATCCGGCGTTGCAGAGTGGCCTCACCGTGAGTCCGCGTGGGATTGGCGCGGTGGTTTCGATGATGATCGTGGGCCGTTTAGTAGGGCGGGTTGATGAACGTTACCTGATCATGTTCGGGTTCGGTGTTTTGGCGGTAGCGACATACTGGCTGAGTGACATCAATCTCCAGATTTCGATGCGCAGTATTACCTGGCCGCAGATTGTCAGCGGATTGGCAATGGGGTTTGTTTTTGTGCCGCTTACGATCCTCGCGACCGGCACGTTGTCAAACGAGCAGATCGGAAATGCAACCGGAATATTCAACCTGATGAGAAACATCGGCGGCAGTTTTGGCATCGCCGGTGTCACCACGCTGCTGGCTCGTAATGCGCAGGTTCACCAGGCAATGCTCCTATCGCACCTGACACCGTACGACCCGGCGTTTCAACAGCGGCTGAACGAGCTAAGCTCCGGCTTTGCTGCGAACACAGATCCGGTAACCGCCACACACGCCGCCTACGGCATGATCTACCAGACAGTGCTGGCCCAGGCGAATCTTCTCTCTTACCTCGACGCTTTTCGCCTGCTTGCGTTCTTATGTCTCTTGGCCTGCGCCGCGCCACTGTTCTTTGCAAAAGTGAAGGCGAGACCCGGAGCACCGCCGATGCATTGAATGAGGCAAAGCGATTGACGCAAACTGAAAATGCCGCGAGGAGCGCGGCATTCAGTCTGGTGATGAACTCAGGTTACCAGCGGTGATGATGCCGGTAATGATGATGGTACCGGTGATGATGATGCTGCGGTCCGATGTAGACCCGCGGCACGATGGTTACATGCTTCGCCGCCTGCGCTGTGCCGGCGCCCAGCATTGCGACACTCGAAAACACTACCGCCATCAGAATCAGTGCCCCGATCGTATGAAGAAACTTTACTCTCATGATTTCGCCTCCTTCGCTTATCCATACGTCTTTGAGATGCAGTCCGGAGGGCGTAATTCGCTTGTTTGAAGAGTTCAGCGCAAGATTCAAAAAGCCAAAGCAGGATTCTGAAATGAAGACGTGATCCAGGCGGATCACGCAACCAGGACCTCGTGTAAACTACCGATCGTCCTCGTCATTAATGCCCCGGGAGGGAACCTGACGTCCGAACCTGACATTCGATCTGAGCCTGATGTGTCTAAGCCGCGTGGCACAACCGTGGCTGCTCGTTATGCACTCGCCTTCATCTGTGTCGGCGGCGCGTTGCTGTTGACGTACGTGTTGCAACCCAACGGGCTGGTCGTTCCGCTCTTCTTTCTCGCGCTCATTCTCGCCTCGTGGTTTGGCGGCATGGGCCCGGGGTTGATCGCGGCGCTCCTGTCCACGCTGTGCGTCGACTACTTTTTTCTGCCACCGCTCTTCAGTTTCAAGTTCGATTTCTCGCACTTGCCTCAACTGATCGTTTTCTTCATTTCGGCAGTGCTGGTCAGCTCCTGGAGCAGCATCCGTAAACGTGCGGAAACGGCGTTACGTCGTGCACGCGACGAGCAAGAGGCACGGGTACAGGAGCGAACCGCAGACCTGCAAGCCGAGATCGCCGAGCGCCGTCGAGTAGAAGAGACGCTGCGGCAACGCGCCGATCTGCTCGACCTCACGCACGACACTGTTTTCGTCCGCGACATGAACGACACGATCACCTACTGGAATCGCGGCGCTGAAGATCTGTACCGTTGGACCAAGGACGAAGCCATCGGCAAACGTTCTCACGAACTCATGAAAACAATTTTCCCGACGCCGGTTGAAGAGATCTACGAGACGTTGCTCAGCACCAATCGTTGGGAAGGAGAACTCATACACTCGAAACGCGATGGCACGAAAGTCGTCGTCGCGAGCCGCTGGTCTTTGCAACGCGACGAGCGGGAAAAGCCGGTCGCGATCCTGGAAACGAATAACGACGTCACGGAGCGCCAACGCGCAGAAGAGGCCCTTCGTGAGAGTGAAGAACAGTGGCGCGCCGTCTTCGAAAACAATCCGACCATGTATTTCATGGTGGCCGCCGATGGCACGGTCCTGTCAGTGAACCCGTTCGGCGCCGACAAACTCGGCTACACGGTCGACGAGTTGGTCGGCAGTTCAGTGCTAAACGTTTTCTATGAAGCCGATCGAAAGGCTGTTGAGAAGAACGTAGCCGTCTGCTTCGAACAACTAAACCGCTCGTTGAACTGGGAAGCCCGCAAGATTCGCAAAGACGGCAGCATGCTTTGGGTCCGCGAAACGGCGCGCGCCATGCTGTTGAAGAACCGTCCCATCGTGCTGGTTGTGTGCGAAGACATTACCGAGCGCAAACACGTCGAGGAGGAACTGAGCGAGAGCGAGAGAAGATACCGTTACATTTTTGACGCCGCTGGAGTCTCCATCTGGGAAGAAGATTTTTCACGCGTCAAAGCCGTGCTCGACGAACTGAGAGCCACTGGCGTTGACGATGTTCGCAGATACATAGCCGCGCATCCCGAGTTTGTGAGACAACTCATTCCCCTCGTCAGGGTCGTCGACGTCAACGACGCGACCGTCACCTTATTCAACGCTAACAGCAAGGATGAACTGCTCGTATCGCTTGACGCCATCTTCCTGCCTGAAACCGAGGAAGTGTTTGCCGGAGAACTGATCGCCATCGCCGAAGGCAGAACGTCCTTTGAAGCGGAAACTTCTCTGCGAACGCTTGATGGAAAGAGGTTGACGATCCTCTTCGCGATTACATTCCCCGCGCAGCCGGCATCACTCGATAGTGTGCTGGTGACGATCACGGACATCACCGAGCGCAAACATGCCGAGGAGGAATTGCAAAAGACGCAAGCTGAGTTGGCCCACATCGCGCGCGTGACGACGATGGGTGAACTGACGTCTTCCATCGCTCACGAAGTCAATCAGCCGCTCGCCGCGATCGTCACGAGTGGAAACGCTTGCCTGCGTTGGCTCTCGAACGATCCGCCGAACGTCGACGAGGCACGGCAGACAGTGATGCGCATCGTCAACGATGGCCACCGGGCGAGTGAAGTGGTCGGACGTATTCGTGCGTTCTTCAAGAAAACCACGCCGCAAAGAGTAAAGGTAAATATCAACCAGCTTATAGACGACGTGATCGCGATGGTCCCGAGTGAGTTGAAAAGAAATCGCGTGCAGGTCAGGACCGAGTTGGCAGATGACTTACCAGGCGTGGCCGGCGACCAGGTTCAATTGCAGCAGGTGTTGCTTAACCTTGTGATCAACGCTATCGAAGCGATGAGCACTGTCAACGGACCGCGCGAGCTGCTGATCAAATCGCGGCCTTATGAATCTGGCAGTGTGCTCGTCGCCGTGCAGGATAGCGGGGGTGGTTTTGACGAAAAGAGTGCCGGGAAACTGTTCGATGCTTTCTTTACGACGAAGCCGCAGGGTCTCGGCATGGGGTTATCGATCAGCCGCACCGCGATCGAAGCGTATGGCGGACGGCTGTGGGCGACGACAAACGACGATGGCGGCGCTACGTTTCAGTTCACCCTGCCCGCGATTGATGGTCAATAGCTCGCTTCGTACAAAGAGTCTTGCCCTCCCATCCTATACCAAAGTATAGGTGTGCTTTCCCTCAGTATGATGGTTTCCGCTCACAAACATTGCTAAGTTTCCGGACGATGAGCAGTCCAGGGCAAAGCAACAATATTCAAGCAGATTCAGGGGCTTTAGAACCGCCGCGCATCTCGATCGTCGACGACGACGAATCGGTGCGTGAAGCGATTAGGAGCCTGCTTAGATCGGTCGGGCTCTGCGCCGATGCTTTTGCGTCTGCCGAAGAGTTTCTGACCTCTGCTGCCTTGGAAAATACGGCGTGCGTGATCTTGGATGTTCGGATGCCGGGCATGAGCGGTCTCGAACTTCAGGCGCGGCTGGTAGCGGCTGATTGCAAAGTACCGCTGATCTTCATCACCGCGCATGCCTCTGACACGGAAGCGCGCGCTCGTGCGTTGCAGGCCGGCGCGGTTGACTTCCTGTTCAAACCATTCAAGGAGGAGGTATTGCTAAAGCATGTGTACGGCGCAATCGAAGCTGGCGGAGGTAGATGCGATGGTTAGTCCAATCCGTGCTCCGCTGTATGAACTGCCTCATATTACGATTCCCGAACTTTCCTTCATCTTCCCGGATGAAGTTGTGGCGTCGAGTCAAACTCAGGGCTGGCAGAACCTGCACGCCGTAGAGTTGCGGCACAAGACAGGCGAGTGGACCATGCCGCCGTCGGAGAACCATTGCGTGATCGTTCAACTTGGTCCTGCCGTTACTGTGCGTGCGCGTATCGGGGATCTCGGTTTTGAACAGACTTTGCAGACTGGCGAGATTGTTATCGTTCCCGCCGATCAGGCTTTGCAGTGGCAGCAACAGGACACGGTTGAGAATCACACGCTGCACCTGTATCTGCATCCGGGTTTTTTGCGAACGACCGGGGAGGAGATCGAGCTTGATTACAGTCAGATCTCTATTGCTCCGCAGTTTGGAATTGCCGATGAGCACATTCGTCACATAGC
Source organism: Pyrinomonadaceae bacterium (assembly GCA_035276045.1). Classification (GTDB taxonomy): domain Bacteria; phylum Acidobacteriota; class Blastocatellia; order Pyrinomonadales; family Pyrinomonadaceae; genus PSRF01. Next base: position 62,895 of record DATELZ010000085.1, read on the forward strand.
GATGTCTTTGCATTGTGAACTGCATGAGTCGAATGTTGTTGGACGCGTGTATGCCGACTCGCTCGCCAGGGTGTTGGCGATGCAGCTTGTGAGGCGGTACAGCTATTTGAAGGATTTGCATGTGAATCGCGGCGGGATGACGCCTCGCAAATTGAGGAGAGCCATTGAGTTCATCAACGAGAACCTGGACGAGGAGCAGACGGTCGCTTTGGCGGCGGTCGCCGAGACCGTCCAGATGAGCTACTTCCATTTCTCGCGTGCGTTCAAACAATCGACTGGAAGTAGTCCTAACGTTTACATGACTGAACGCCGCATCGAGCGGGCGAAGAAGTTGCTGTCGGAAACTGACATCCCGATCGCGGACATCGCCTTGCGGACGGGCTTTGCGAGCCAAAGTCATTTCACCACCACCTTTCGCAAGCTCGTTTGGACCACGCCAAAGGCTTTCCGGGAGATGGTCTCGTAGAGTTTTGCCTCAAAAGTCCTCTCATTCTCACCTGGCTTCAGCCAGGTGTAAGGCTCGCCAGGATCGAGAAACCGTTTCAACGGTTTTCTCGTGATCCGTGGTTTGTTTTCGGTGTACCGGGACTACACTAAAGTCGAGCATGACTTTCGCTTTTGGTTAGCACCTTGAATGATCCGGCCTTCGTATAGACAGATAGAGTTCGAAAGGACTCTGGAGAAAAAGGAGGCAAGTCATGAAAGGGAAATACTTACTGCGAGGAATTGGAGGCCTGGTGCTGGGCGCGTTGCTGATCTTTGGAGTGGCGGCCGGCGCAGCTAGCACTGCGAACGCGCAGCGCGGTGGGTTCCACGGTGGTGGTGGATTCCATGGCGGCGGGTTCCGTGCCGGTGGCGGATTCCACGGCGGTGGGTTCCGCGGAGGCGGGTTCCGTGGTGGTCACGGCACTCGCGTCATTATCAGCCCGCGGTTCGGTTTTGGTCGCGGCTATTATGGTTACCCGTACTGGTACACCTACCCGTACGCTTACCCTTACGGCGACTACGGCCACTACGTATTTGGCGACAGTGTCGCCGCGAACAGCGAGGGCTACCAGGACGGGCTCAAAACCGGCACAGACGATGCGCGTCACGAACGCAGCTACGATCCGGAAAGATCGCACTACTTCAAGAACGCCGGTTACGGCAACTTTCCTGACGAATACAGGGAAGGCTTCGAACGTGGCTACGACGCCGGTTTCGGCCGCTAATCGAGCGCAGTAATTGATTCAGAAAGACGCCGCGATGCAAACGTCGCGGCGTTTTTCTTTGCGTCTTTGCGCCTTTGCGGGAGACATCTTCTTCCCGATAACCCACTGCCGTGGGGTTCGCCTCCAACGGACCAAGCAAAACTCTGCAACCACGAGCAAGTCGTGGCAAGAAGCATCCAGCTCCGGCGTTTAGACTGTTCACAATGAAACGTTTGTCAGGCCGGCTAAGCAGATTGGGAGGACTGGCACTACAAAACAGTGCGCGGTATCTATTGGTCTCGCAAGGCTTTCGCTTCGTGCAAGCGGCTGCGGTCATCGCGGCGTTGGGCTTTACACTTACAGGCAATCGTATTGCAGCCATCGATCGCTACGGCAACCGCGCCGACATCATCGCCACCATCCTCGTTACGATCGCGACCGCCGGCTTACTCACCGCACTGAACCGCCGCGCCAAATCTCTCATCGATCGACGGTTCTTTCGTGAGGAATACGACGCGAGGCAAATACTGACTGCCATGAGCGAGGCGCTGCGCACCGCCTCGACGACGCAGCAGGTGCTGGAAACGGCGACAAATCAAATCTCCGCCGCACTGCATCCGCAGAACATAACAATCTTTCTCGACGACGAAGAAAAACAGGGCTATGTAGTCGCCTCGTCGCTGGCGCCCGCGAGGTCAGCTAACACATCCTGGCTAAGCAGCGCCGTGCTTCCGTATGACATGCTCCCGCCGGCGGCAATGGACGTTCTGACCAGTGGCGAGAATCAAATGTTGTCAACGCTGGATTCTTCGCTCCTGATTCCGATCTCCATCAATCACGAGGTCAGTGGATTTATTTCCCTGGCTGACCGTCGATCGGGCTTGCCGTATACAAAGGAAGACAAACTGATCTTGCTCGTTGTCGGCAACCAGATCGCCACGTTCATCGAGAACGAAAAGATCATCAGGCGTCAGGCAGAAGAAGAACGAAAAGCTCGCGAACTCGAGATGGCGGCGGAAGTTCAACGCCATCTTTTTCCCGCTGCTGGTCTTAACGACGACGACCTGGAGATCTACGGTCTCTGTTTACCAGCGCAGAGAGTTGGCGGTGACTATTACGACTTCTTTCAGATCGATAAGCAACACGTGGCCCTCGCAATCGCCGACGTCGCGGGCAAGGGAATCGCCGCGGCGCTATTGATGTCGACCGTGCAGGCGTCTTTGCGCTGCCAGTTCACTTCGGGCGACAAGTCGTTGCCTGAAGTCGTCTCATCTATTAATAGTCTGTTGCAACGTTCGACCACCGAGGGAAGTTATGCCACGTTCTTCCTGGCGAAGTTCGATCGTGACACACGTCAATTGACCTGTGTGAACGCGGGGCACAACCCACCGCTGCTGGCCGGCTCGACTGACGACACACGGGTCAGGTTCCTGACGATCGGTGGACCAATCATCGGCGCTTTCCCCGATCAACGATACGAGCAGCAGGAGTTGAAGTTGAAGAGCGGTGATATGCTCGTCGTTTACACTGATGGTGTGACGGAGGCGCGTAACCCTGCTGGAGTGGAGTTCGGCGAGGAGAGGTTGAGATCGATCTTGCTTGAGGCGAGGTTCTTCGGCGCTGGTCCGGCCGCCGAACACGTCATCGCGAACGTGTTGGAATGGCAGGGCGCATCTTCGCAGTATGACGACATCACGCTGATCGTGATGAAAGTTAAATAGGATTACGGGATGGCGTGCTCGGGTCGCTCTTGCGTGATCATTTGACGCAGCAGGACTCTGCCTTTGTGTAACTGCGACTTCGAGGTCCCTTCCGCTCGTCCTTTCAGAGCCGCTATCTCGTTGTGTTCGAGTCCCTCGACGTCATGCAGAACGACAGCTTCACGATAACCGGCGGGCAGTTTAGCCAGCACTTCCGATAACAGAATGCCGTTGACCACTCTCAGCCCTTCCAGATCGCGATTGCTGAATAGATTGCGAACAGGCAGTTCTCCAACGTCGGCCAGGACTTCCGGCCGCGTTTTTCGTTTGCGGAAGTGCATCAGCACGGTATTGACGGTGACGCGATGGAGCCACGTAGTAAACGCTGACTCGCGGTTGAATTGATCGATCGTGCGAAACAGGTGCAGGAAGACGTCCTGCGTCAGGTCTTCAGCTTCCGAAACGTCGCGAGTCATGCGAAAACAGATGGCATACACCCGTTGGTAATGCGCCTGGTAAAGCTCGTGAAACGTTTGTTGCTCGCGTTCGCTGAGTGGCTGTCTCTTGTGTGAAGTCCTCATACATTCCTCCCGCCCCCTGATTGCGTATGAGTTTATGGAGTGCGGGAAGAATGATCTTTCTCAATTCTGCTCAAAGTGTTCGGATGTTGCTGCCGGCGCCTGAATTGAGTGGATTTGCCGGGACAATTCGTGAAAGTGGTGGTAATAATCCGTTCAGACCTAAGGAGATTGTCATGGTGAACTCACAGCTCAATACGGAGGCGGCGCGTCCGCCGTTGCCTCCTTTTACACGTGAGACTGCGATCGAGAAAGTTCGTCTTGCAGAAGACGCGTGGAACACTCGCGATCCGGCGAAAGTGGCGCTTGCTTATTCACTTCAGTCTCACTGGCGGAATCGAGGAGAGTTTATTGAGGGCAGGGAACAGATCGTAGCGTTTCTCACGCGGAAGTGGACCAGGGAACTCGATTACCGGCTCATCAAGGAACTGTGGGCGTTTGGCGATAATCGGATCGCGGTGCGCTTTGCGTACGAGTGTCACGACGATTCCGGAAACTGGTATCGCTCTTACGGCAATGAGAACTGGGAATTCGACGACAACGGGTTAATGCGCGGTCGGTTTGCTTCGATCAACGATCTGCCGATCAAAGAATCCGAGCGCAAGTATCATTGGCCACTCGGTCGCCGGCCCGACGATCACCCGAGCTTGAGCGATCTGGGACTGTAAACCACTGATGGAGCACACTCGCTATTGCGAGACAGCGCGGCTTTGCACAAGAAGTCTCCCGCAAAGGCGCAAAGCGCTGCCGCGTTACCAAGGGTTTCTTTGCGTCTTTGCGCCTTTGCGGGAAACTTCTTCCTCCCGATAAAGCACTTTTTGCGCAAGCTAGACAGCGCCGATCTGCTTGTACATGGTCACGAAATCAAAACTGTTCCAGGCCTCGACGATCTTTCCCTTGTCGATCCGGACAATCGTAATGCCGGTAAACTCGATAGGCGATTGAGTCGCAGATCTTCCCATGAAGTCTCCTTCGTGCTTACCACGCACGGAGCAACGCGCGACGACTTTGTCACCTTCAGCCACCATGTCCTCAATAACGATCGTGATGTTGGGAAAGGCCTGGCGGAACACTTCGTAGAAGGGCCTGTAATCCTTCGGACCTCTAATCGGCTGCGAAGGATCAGCCGACAAGCCGTGAGCAATGCCGTATTCGTCGAACATCTCTTCGATCAACTCGCCACGTCCCTTGTTCCAAACTTCCTCGAACCAGCGGCGGACTAATTGTTTGTTTTCTTCAGACATGATTCCTCCCGGTTTTCTTGGGTAGGTTAACCATTGATAGAAACTCGCCGGTTCGCAATTATCCAATGCCGTAGGATATAGTCGCAATAGCCATGTGTTTTCGAATTACCCTCTGCCTCCTTCTTTTCGTTGTAATCGCTTATTCACGACCCGTCTATCCGCCGGCAAGGTCTGGGGCGCCAAACGTGACCTTCGCGGTTTCACCTGATGGACAGACCATCGCAATCGCCCGCAGCAGTGGCGGCGCCGCAAAGCGCTATGGCCGCGTTGAGCTGTGGAAGACGAAAAACGGCGACTTGCTGCGGACCATCACCGGTTTCAATGGACCAATCTGGTCGATGACTTTTTCCAGAGACGGAAAGTCAGTGATCACTGTCAGTACCGAGTATCGCGACTTAAAAATTCAGTCGTCTGTAAAAAACTCGAGTGAAACAGCCGGGGCGGAACTCACGTGGTGGGACGCGCAGTCCGGTGAGTTCGTGAAGCGGTTGCCGCTGGGCGAAGAAGGCATCGCGACTGCCGAGGCGAGCTGGTCGCCAAGTGGTGATCTAATGGCGTTTGTTGATCGTTATGGGCGCGGTCATTACGTCACCGTCGAAGATCCCGGCGCCTTTAATCAGCGGCGAAGTTACCAGCGCTGGGTCAGTGTTGAGGAGGTCAATCTAAGATTGCTGGATATGCATTCCGGCGAACGAAGAGTGAAGGTGGAAAGCGGTCAGCAGAGTTACTCCGATCAAGTCACTTATCTCGGTTTCATGGCCCATCCCGTATTTTCTGCGGATGGCAAGTTGCTCGCTGCTGTGTCGGGTAGGGACGTACACGTGTGGAACGTCGCGACTGGCAAAAAATTTCGGACCTTCGCCAAGTTCAACGGACTGCCGAAGGCAATTGCATTCTCTCCCGACGGGCAGTTGATTGCGGTTGCCGCCATTAGGTCGGGCATGACCAGGAACAGCGACATTATCTTGTGGGAGACGGCGACCGGCAAGGAAGTGAAGAGAGTGACCGGCAAGAACGATGACGTTTCATGTTTGCAGTTTAGTTCTGAAGGCCGGGCATTGTTGATTGGCAGTCTTCAATATGACGGTAAGGTTTTGATGGGTACGGTAAAGGTGTGGGCCCTGCGCGAGAACCGTTTGGGTAAATACGATGTTCAGGAGGGAAAGGCTGTTACGTCGTTAGTGCATCTTCCGGAGCAGAACGCAGTCGTCTTGCAAGCCGGCGCCGATGTTGAAATTAGAGATGTAAAGACGTGGCGCGTGCTGCGTACATTTGAACCCGCCGCCGACGATGATCGTGAGAAAACGCGCCAGAGTCGGTTTGTGCTGTCGTCGAACCACGCGGAGGCAGTGGGATTTTCAAAGGATGGCAGGACGGTGTCGGCAGTGTTGCCAGGTGAGGGAATTAGATCGTGGGACCGGCGCACTGGCGGTGTGCGGAATCAGATTCCCCGAGAAGCTTTCGAAGAGGTGACTGCGACAGCGTCGAGTGGAGACTTTATTGCTGAGGCGACTGTGAAAGAAGTGCGGCTGGTGAATGTGGTTAGTGGCGTGCAGACGGTCGTTCCGTTGCGGATGCCGAATCGTGTTTCAGCGATTGGTCTCGCGCGTGATGGCCGGAGTCTGGTGACCGCCGATGACGAGGGCGTCGTCCAAATCTGGGATGTAAGTTCAGGTGAACTCAAGAAGACTTTTGAAACAGGGCAGGAGATCACGGCTCTTGCGGTTGATCCTACTGGGCAATTGTTGGCGGTTGCACGCGCGGATCATTCGATCGGATTGTGGAACGTTGCGACCGGCCCATTGAAGGTTGAACTTAAGAAACATAACGACGTGGTCAATGCGCTCGCCTTTTCACCCGATGGTAAGACAATCGCGAGCGGCGGCGACGATCGAACAGCGATCCTGTGGGACGTCGCCACTGCCAAAGCAACGCGCACGCTGCGAGGTCACGATTTGACTGTCACCTCGCTTGCCTTTTCGCCCGATGGACGGTTGCTGGCGAGCGCCAGCGGGAATGCGTCTGTGGTCCTGTGGAACGTGTCGACAGGCAAGCTTGATCGGGTCTTGCGGTAAGGTTTTCAATCGTTAAGGACTTTGCACAAAAAACTCAACCGAGCGCTGGAAGCGCGGTAGAGGGTAGCCAGGGGCGAGAGTGAGCGAAGCGAGCACGATGCCCCTGGATTACGATGAGCGATTAATAAGCACTGAAAGTGCGATAGAAAGTGCGATAGATAGCCTGTTTCTATCGCTCTTTCAGAGCTCTTATTGCTTTTTAAAACCGACCAGGGGCTAAGCGCTTCGCGCTTGCCCCTGGCTACCTTCGGTCGCGCCTGCGGCGCTAGCTAACTGTCTGGATCGGAAACTACGTGGTGAGTGTCGGTTCCCGGAGGCTTTGTAGCCCTGGTTCCGAGCGGCGTCGTTAGCGGTGCGATCCAGGGCGCGGGTAACAGGCTCACATCTTCTTTAACTAAGTCGACATTGGGATCGATCAGCAACTGTGGTTGGCGCCCATTAAGAGAAACCATTACCTGCGCCCGCACTTCGACATCCTCGTAACCCTCACGTCTCTTCTCTTCGGCAAGATAATGCGCGAAGTGCACGATCAGGTCCGGCTTCGTAGTCATCTTCACCTGGTGAGGTTTTAGATAATCTTCCGCGTTGATGGTCCAGGTTTGTCCACTTCGCGGATGTGTAACAGTAAAGATTGCCTCGCCAGTCTTTGTCCGCAACTTCATATGCCAGGCGAAATTGTGTCCTTCTTCGGTCCAGCTTACGTTGCCCGGATACAGATAATGGCGCAGCGGGAGGAGAAGATGAACCGCGAAATATGTTGCCAATAGTCCGGCAATTAATTTTTGCGACCTCGATAAGGATGGGCAACTAGTTCCTTCCGAAACCGGTTTTACGATGATTTGTTGCGTGTTGTCGAACGACTCTCCCGGCGACATAAACGCCCGGGCGAAGCGTCGCATGAGGTCGGGCGGAAAGTAGATCAGGAGTGCTCCCAGCATCAGCCACGGAAAGATGCCGATATCGAATATCACCGCATTTATGAGATTGAACAGAATAGCCGCTATGAATGCGATGAGCCGCGTGCGCCGCCACAGCAGCAACGGCACTACCAATAGATCGAGCAACAACCCGCCGATCACGAAGCCGTAAACTACCCAGTTAGCGTCGAATATCGGCAGCACACCGCTTAACGGATGTAACCACGTGCGCATCGGCTCGCCGCCAAGCACCCAATCGCTGTTGAGTTTCGCAATGCCGCCGTAAAAATACGGGATGCCGACTTGCGCCCGTAACAGCCACAACGTCCACGCCGGAACGACATCCGAGCGGATCTTCCGGCGCAGCAACGCATCAACGGAAAACGCTCGTTCCGCCGGCAGGAAACACATCAGAAAAGCGATCAAACAGACGAGATAGAAGTGATTCAGATAACGCGTCTGGTCCAGTAAGAAGAAGTATGTGAAAGCAAGAAAGAAGACGGGCGCGGCGATGCGGTAAAGGAAGCCCGCCATGATACAAGCAGCCGTCACGCCGAGGACAACGAAGTGGATGTACATCCCGCGTCCCGGCCACGGCTTCACCCAACTGAACCCGTAGTAAGTGAAGTTGATAACCGGTTCGATGAAGTAACGTCCGATCCAGCCGTAGGTGAAGTAGCGATAAACTTCCCACAGCATGATGCCGCCGAACACGATGCGGAAGAAAACCAGGAACGAGATGTCGACTGGTTCGAAGAGCGCTGCGCATGTTCGTCGCCAGAAACTTGCCTTCGCATCGCTGGATGCCACAACAATCGGCGCAGCAATCTGCACCTCCTGTGTCGGAACTGTTTGCATTTAGTTTCTACTAAGACGGTCGCAGGTATTTGGATTTACAAACCAGGCGAAATTAAGCCCAGTTTATTTTGCAGTGTCAATTGCTGAATTAACTTCAGTGGAAGGATGCTAACGTCAGCGCAGAATCATTATCCGATCGCCGGGTTTGATTAAAGGGTCCATGGTTTTCCCGGTCTGAATGTCCTTTAATTTGAAGTTTGTTTTGAGTAGAAAACCTTGCCCGTCGTCGCGGCCGATCTCTGCCACTTTCGATTTTTTCGTCACGCCTCCGGCTGAAATGATCGCCTGCGTCAGCGTTAACCCGCGGCGAAAGATCTTCTCACCGGGAGCTTTGACTTCGCCGCCGACGTAAATGAACTGCGTTTCATTCGCGAGGAGATTGACGACGTCTCCGGGACGAACGAGCAGATTCATCTCGACGACGTCGGTAAGATCGATCTCAAACATCTGGCTCAGTTCATTGCGCACCACCGTTACTCGTGCCGCTTCAGGAAGAGGCTGAGCATCCGCCACCACCACGTAAAGTGGAATTGCTTCACGTCGCAGAATCTTGGTGCCCGAGTCCTTTACTAGCCCACTCACGAGAATCGTGTGACTCGCGTAATCGCGTACTCCCACCGCCACCACGGGGTTTTCACTCAATGCCCGCTTCTTCAGGTCGTCTTGAATCCTCGTCTGGATTTCTTCGGGCGTAAGCGCGGAGACATTTAACGGTTCAGCTAGCAGCGGGTGTTCCAACTGGCCCGCCGGCGTGATCGTGAAAAGTGTCGACTGTCCTGCCTGAGCTTCGTTGGTGCGAACGTCCAAAACGTCACCTGGACCAACGCGATAGATCTTTGTCAGTGAAACATCTTCGTTCGACGGTTTGATGGGAATCGGACTGACAGGGTTAACTTCAGTTGGGGACGGTGGCGGCGCTTCGCTTAGTGAAACACTGACGCCAATTGGTTCCTGCTTTTCTGCAGGCTTTTCAGGCAGTGGTATTTCAAGTGCTGTTAGCTGCGTCAGGTCGAGGGCATTTATGACATTTGGCAGAGTGGCAGCGACGGGGTGAGCTTGGCTGACGGCATCCGGCTTTTCCTCTGGCAATTGTGGCTTTACTAACTCAGTTTTGACTGGCTCAAGTTTGACTGGCTCGGCTCTAACTAACTCAGTTCTGACGGGAACTGAATCTCTTGGAACTGCTGTTTTCTGTTCCTGTCGCTGCTTGGCGTTCAACGCAGACGCGCGATGGAGGTTGTCGACCGCCATTCGCCACTCGCGCATCTTGAAATACGCACGACCCAGGGCCGAATACGCATCAGCGGAATGCGGATCCAATTTAACTGCTTCTTCAAGCGCGCGTACTGCCTGCGGCAACTGTCCGGCGCCTGTGAGTTCGATTCCTTCCTGCACTAATCGCTTAGCTTCCGTAGTCGTTTCGTTTGCAGGTCGGGAGGTTACCTGGCCGATCGTTTCGCGTGAAGAAGTGCCAAACAGAACTACAAAGAAAAGAATAAATGCCCTGTACATTGCCGGCCCCCTTGCAAAGATGACTTGTAACTCGTCAGAGATAAACCACTTGGGGGTAGTTGAATAGGTAGAGTGAGGTGTTTATATCATTTTCAATACTCAAACTCGGTTTCATTAGTGTTGCAAATTTGGGCCGAGAAAGTCGTTGCTCGCCCACAGAAAAACTATAGAAAAGCGAATCTTTCGCTGTCGCATGTTGGGGTATACTCCAGCCCTCTCTCGTCGTGTGATCCCTTCAACCCCGATGTGTGCTCCCGACAGTCCAGACTATGTCTGCCTGATCTCCCACGCTCATGCGCGCAGGCACCCGACTTCAACAAGTAAGAAGTGGCAGTGTTTCTCAACGAACCAAAGGGGGTATTTGTTAATGAAGAAAGCATTGAATCTGTTAGGCGTCATGGTTGTGCTTGGGATGCTTTTCGGAGTAGCAAAAGCAGATCAAGTCGCATTCACGGCGACACTGACAGGCTCACAGGAAGTACCACCAAATGCATCGCCCGGTGTCGGCAGTGCATTAGTAACTCTTGATACAGCTACAAACCTGTTGACGATCAACGTATCGTTTGCCGGTTTGCTTAGCCCGACAATCGCAGCGCACATTCACTGCTGCACGCCACCGGGAGCGAATGCCATGGTCGCTACGCAGGTTCCGACTTTCCCCGGTTTCCCGCTGGGAGTCACGACGGGCACGTATCTACAAACCTTTGACTTGACTCTGGCGTCAACTTACAACCCGGCCTTTATCACTGCACATGGCGGAACAGTTGCAGGAGCACAGGCCGCATTTATTGCCGGATTGCTTAGTGGACAGACTTACTTGAACATCCACACGATGCAGTTTCCGGGAGGTGAGATTCGCGGTCAGCTCATCGGGGAGGTTCCCGAACCCGCAACACTCTTGTTGATGGGGACGGGATTGATGGCCGCTGTAGGCGCAATTCGCAAACGAACAAAACGCTAGCGAAGAAGCTGATAGCTTTGCCTCAAAAGTCCTCTCATTCTCACCTGGCTTCAGCCAGGTGTAAGGGCTCGCAAGATCGAGAAACCGTTTCAACGGTTTTCTCGTGCTTTCGTTAGGGAAACCGTTAAAACGGTTCTCATAGACAGCCTTGAGCTACACCTGGCTAAAGCCAGGTGAGAATGAGAGGACTTTGAGGCAAAAGCTGAAGCTGATTTGAAGGCCGATTCGTTTTGGTTAGTTCCGGAACGAATCGGCCCTCTTTGATCGGGGAGCAAGATAGCAACGGTTTGGGCAAATGCCCGAAAGACGGTTGAACTCCTCTTTCCGTAGACTCCTCAACATAGTCGGGAATCCATATTTATGAGGAGAAGCAATGAAACGTAAACTTGTTATAGGTCTTGCAGTGGGGTTGTTGGTTGCAAATGTTGCCGTTGCCGGAAGTGCTATGACGTCGCAGTCAACGCAAACGAGTGGGCAAACCACTCCGGCACAGACGCAGCAACCAGCAAAAAGCACAAAGAAGATGAAGAAGACGGCCAAGGGAACGAAGCACGTTGTCAAAGCCGCACCACAAGCCACGGCGAAGGGTGTTGAGAAGACTGGAAAAGCAACCGCGAAAGCTTCAAAGAAGGTTGGTCATGCCGTCAAACATGTAACGCCGTAGACGTGAGGAGGAAGTTCAGTAACACTGTTTTTCAAGTCAACAATCGAGCGTGAGGGGCGGTGAAAGTGCCGCCCCTCTGCATTTCAGGGCTTACTGTTTGGGCCAGCGTTCGAGGTTGTAAGTGCGTTCGCCGGCGGGTCTGTTGCCGGAGGCCGGCCACGCGAGGACCGCGGTCCATGAATCTTTCGATACTCGCTTCCAGGTAAACGAATTGCTTCCCGCACTCGACGGCTCGAACGTAATCGAGTTGTCGTCAAGCGCCGTCGCTACATGACCTGGACCACCGCCGGCATTTCGAAACTCGCCGTTCTTCAGTTCATACCGGCTGGTTTCTGTGACCTTCGTCAGCGCCTCATCCGCGAAATGATCGACGGCCAGCGTCGTCTCGTTTTCAAAGCGATACCGCTCGAAGAAAGGCGGCTGATCGACGCCGGCGCCACGCCACGAGCCTTCGATCCAGCGTAACTTCTGCAAATCCGCAGCGGTTATGGTCTTAGGCGTTGGCGCGTGCGCTTGTTGTCCACGATTGCAGGCCGTGAAGGACAACAGCAGTGCAAGCGTCAGAACGGAATAGATAGGTTTGCAGCGAGCGTAGAGAGTTTGAAGGGACAATGGACTTAATCCTCCATAGTTCGCGAGTGTGATTACTTCGGAATCTGTTGCAACAAGTCCGCGGCGAGGCGGGGATTGAGGTTTTGGAGTATGTAGTATTGCTGCATCGCGCCGGTGTTGTCTCCGAGCAGCGCGTAGACTTGCCCGAGCGCGAAATTGCCCTGCTCGTGTTTGGGTTCTTCTGCTAACAACTTGCGCAAGGGATCGATTGCGCTGCGCAACTCCCGTTTCATGATGTACACGCCGGCCAATTGATATAGCGAGACGGTGAAGGTTGGTTTCTTCTCCAGCGATTTTTTGTACGCGGCGATGGCGTCGTCAGGTTGGCCCAGGCGCTCGTAGAGATGGCCGAGCGAAAGGTAATAAACATGATTGGGATCTTTTTTAATCGCCTCCAGGTAACACGCAACTGCCTTTTCGCGTTGACCCCACTCGGTGTAATTCACGCAAAACTTGCCATGAAGACGCGAGTTCTTTGGATCCAGTTCGATCGCCTTCAGGTATTCCGGTTCAGCCTCGGCATACATTGACAGTGCGTAGTAGGTATCGGCGAGGTTGGCGCGCGCGGATGCTTTTTGTGGATTCTCGAAGGCGTCGTTCTTGTATTGATGCAGCTTCGGCAACAGGTCCTTGCGCGCGTTTGCCACGCGTAGTCGATCGCGCGCGTCCTCATGACCTGGTTGAAGAACGAGGACGCGACTCAGCGTCTTGATCGCTTCATCGTACTCTTGGGCCATCAGATACGTGTTCCCGAGAATGTACAGATCCTCCACATCATCGGGACGCGCATTAGAAACTCGTTTGAGTGGTTCAATGGCTTCGACAAATTTCAGATTGTTCCGCAACGCCATGCCGTATTTGGCAACGACGACGATATTGTTCGGATCCAGCCTGAGAGCTTCCTTTATTGCCTCCAGGAATTTCGTTTGCTCTCCGAGATCTTCATACTCGAGTGCTAGATTGAATACAGCTTCGCGAAAGTCTTTCCTTATCTCTGTCGCTCTCTTGAAGGCAGCCGCAGCTTCGTTGTGTTTACCCACCTCACGCAGTCCGACGCCGAGGTTGTAGTAAGTCAGCTCGCTTTCGCTATTCAGTTTTAGTGCTTCTGTATAGGCGTGTAATGCGGCTTCATTGTCGTTGAGTTTTCCGTACGCCCGGCCGAGGTCGGTATACGTTTCGACCATTGGCTTAAGCGCCAGCGAGCGGTTCAGGGACTCGATCGCGTTTTTCCAGTTTCCCGCATTCAGATTCTCGCGACCGAGCTGGAGGAGGATCATCGGATCGTTATCTTGCAGTTTTGCAGCTTCGAGCAGTTCACGGATCGCGTCGTCATGCTTGTTGAGATCGCTGTAGATCTCCGCGAGTGCGATGTGGGCCGGGACCAGTTTGGGTTCTAAGCGAAGAGCTTGCTCGAGCGCGGTGATGGCTTCTTTCGGTTGTTTAGTGCCGGTGTATGCGAGACCTAGTAAGTAATGAACGAGAGGATCGGCTGGTTTCAAGGTGACTGCTGCTTGAAGGTGTCCTAACGCTAGTTGTGGTTGTTCGAGTCGCAGATAGCAGTTGCCGGAGTTGGCCTGGGCTATGTAGCGCAGCGGATCAATTTTGATCGCTTCTGCGTAATGTTTAACGGCTTCGTTACAGTTTCCGCTTTGCTGTGCCCTGACGCCTTGGATCTCGAACTCTGCGGCTGTTTTTGCAGGTTGTTGCGAGAAGATGTTGCTGGCGTTGGCGAAAGTTATAACAGTGAAAATGAGTAGGGTTCTGAGTGTCATTGATTGGGAGAACTCCGCTGCAGATGATAACGCTTTCATAACGTTATCGCATGTGGGCAGTAACCAACCACACTCAGCATGGCTGTGTAATGAGCACATTACGGTTCAGTCCTCGCGCGTTGGGGCCTTGAGGCTGCGTGTATCACTGAACGTTCATGGGAAATACAACAAGGAAGGGAATATACAGATGAACAAAATACAAAGGGCGCTCGGTGCGGCGATGCTCTGCCTGGGACTGCTCGCACCCGGCATTGTGATGGCACAGCAGGAGCAGGCTAAACCAGCAAAGGATCCGCAGCAACAGACGAAGACGACTACCATCAGCGGAACTGTATCGGCGGTTACTGATTCGGCGGTAACGATCGTCGACAGTCAGAAGGCTGAGCACGTGCTTGCTATCACAAGCGACACCAAAGTGATGAAGGGTGGAAAGGCCGCAACCGTTGCGGACGTAAAAGCCAACGACGTTGTCGCAATCGAGGCCCAGAAGGGTGAGGGAGACACGTGGACGGCGGTGAGAATTTCGGTGTCTTAAACTGATGAGATATTAAGGTTCGGTAGCTGGTGCAATAAAACGACGAGTTGCGTAACTTTCGCAGCTCGTCGTTTTGTCGTTGTAAGCAAGCTTTCCACAAAAGTGCTTTTATCGGGAGGAAGAAGTCTCCCGCAAAGGCGCAAAGAAACCCTTAATAACGCGGCAGCGTCGATCCTGTACCGATTGGTTTCGTGAAATCGCCGGGGTCGTTGTGATTCGAGACACGACGATCGAGCGCGTTGGAGGTTTTTTACCGCAGTCCCAAGAGGCACAAACAGTGCAAGGACTGATGGTGAACGTTCTCTTGTGACGCCTATGCAAGCCGCTGCTTCTGCTGAACTGACATCGCGAGCCTCATCCGAAAACGTACTCGTCGTCTTCGGCGGGCTGTTGCTCGTGATGCTTTTGGCCGCACTCGACTCGACGATCGTCGCCACCGCGTTGCCAACGATCGTCGGCGAATTTGGCGGGTTGGCCCACATCTCGTGGGTAGTCACGGCGTACCTGCTCGCGCAAACCATCGTCACGCCCATCTACGGCAAGCTCGGCGATCTCTACGGACGCAAGCGTGTACTTCAGGTCGCGATCGTGATCTTCCTGCTTGGTTCGGCGCTGTGCGGTTTAAGCCAGTCGATGAGTCATTTGATCTTGTTTCGCGCCATTCAAGGACTCGGCGGCGGCGGGCTCGTGGTCACTACGCAGGCTATCGTCGCCGACGTGGTGCCGCCACGCACACGCGGGCGTTACCAGGGAGTTTTCGGCGCGGCTTTCGGAGTCGCTTCGATTGCTGGTCCACTTGTCGGCGGTTACTTCACCATGCATTGGACCTGGCGCTGGATCTTCTATATCAACTTGCCCGTCGGCATCGTTGCGCTCATGGTGCTCGCGGCGACGCTGCCTGCGCAGAGTTCGTATGCGAGCCCTGCAATCGACTACCTCGGGGCCGCAGCGCTCGCGTTGACACTCGCGTCGATCGTGCTGGTCACAGATCTGGGCGGCATGGTTTACCCATGGTTATCGCCGCTGATGATCGGACTGATGGTGCTCGCGGTCGCTGGTCTAATCTCCTTTGTTCTGGCTGAACGCCGCGCGCGCGAGCCGATTTTGCCGTTACAACTTTTCCGCATGCGCGACGTTTGGGTCACGTCAGTGGTCGGGCTGGTTGTGGGGGTCGCGATGGTTGGTTCCGTAACGTATCTGCCGGTATTTCTCCAGATTGTTAAAGGACTAAGCCCGACGGAATCAGGGTTGCGCATGGTGCCGCTGATGGCCGGCACTTTGGTGACGTCGATTCTCGCGGGCCAGCTCGTGAGTCGAACCGGAAAGTACAAGCTGTTTCCAATCGCCGGCACGACTATGATGACGATCTCCCTCATGCTGATTTCGAGGATGACGGCAGAAACAAGCACGCTCGCAACGTCCTTATACATGTTGCTGCTCGGTCTCGGCATCGGCTGTGTCATGCAGGTGCTGATCATCGCGGTCCAGAATGCGGTCGACTACGACGATCTCGGCGTGGCTACTTCGAATGTGATCCTGTTTCGTTTCATCGGCGGCTCGCTGGGCACTGCACTGCTTGGCACAGTGCTGGCCACGCAACTACACGCCCACGTACAGCGGCTTATGCCCGACACTGGCGCACTCGAGTTGCTCAGCCCGCAAGCGCTTGCGGGGCTTTCGCCTTCGGTTCGCGACGCGTACATCGCAGCATTCGTCGGTTCGCTCAGCACTGCGTTTCTTGTCGCCGCGGCCATCGCGTTCTTCGGTTTGCTCGTAACGTTGTTGCTGCCTGAGCGTCGACTGGGAGAAACGATCGCCGCCGCGGCGGAGTCGGACGTTGGCGGTGAGATCGGGCAAACGTTTGCGATGCCGATTGATACGGATTCACGCAAGCAGTTGTTGCACGTGCTGGTGGTGCTTGCAGATCGAGATGTGCGGCGTCGTTACATCGCCTCGATTGTTACGCGCGCGGGTGTTGATTTGAGTCCGACGGCGGCGTGGCTGTTGGTCCGGATCGAACGCGAGCGCGGCGTCGCTGTTAACCGGCTGAGTCGAAGAGGTATATGTGCCGCAAAGAAGATAGCGGCCGCGACTGCCGAGCTTTTGCAGCAGTCGTTGATTGCACCAGGCTCCGGCGTCAACGTGTACCGGCTGACAGCAGCGGGCTGCGAGACCTACAACCGGCTGGCTGCGGCACGGCGCGAACACCTCGCGGAGTTATGGCCCGAGTGGTCGCCGAAGAAACGAGAGGAAGTAGCTGAGATGCTGCGCCGTCTCACGCACGAGCTGGTCCCCGAAATCGAACCTGCTTGAAGCTGGAGGAAGAGCATTTTCCATTTGGCATTTACTGTTTATCATTTGTCATCTTTCATTTCTCGTTTCATTGTTGCGCCCTCGGCCTTTCGGCCAAATGACAAATGGAAAATGGCAAATGACAAATGGAAAATGCTTACCTCGGTTCGGTGTCGGCTTCGTAGTTATCGTCGAGTGTCTTGTCTTCTTCCAGCGGTGGCTCCCGCCTTTGCGGGAGACTTCTTGTGCAAAGCGATGACACTCACCGGGCTTTTGCGGAGATATGTTCAGCCGGCTGCGAATCGTGACGGCGACGGCTGAACGGAATAAGCATCGGCACTGAGCGGCGATAAGTTTCGTAAGAGTCGCCGTGCTCGCGCACCAGGTCGCGTTCCTCCAGTTGAATTGCGATCAGGATGTAAGCGGTCGTGGCAACCGAGAAGAGTAAGTGTGCGAGCGTCATCTTCGGCGTGCTCCAGAATGCGAACAGCCAACCGACGTATAACGGATGTCGAACGAGCCGGTATGGTCCCGGCGTCCCAAATCGCAGCGCGGTGTAAGGCCGGTCGAGCAGGTATAACCAGACTTGACGCATGCCAAACAGATCGAAGTGATTGATCAGGAATGTAGAGACCAGGACCAATCCCCACCCGAATGCAAACAACCCGCGCAGGATGAACTGTGCTGCCGGATCTTCGATGGACCACACGACACCGCCCAGCGGTTGCCACAGCCAGAACATCAGAATCAGAGCGAGACTGGAAAAGAGGACGTAGGTCGATCGTTCGAGCGGTCTGGGAACGATGCGAGTCCACCAATCCTTGAACCACTTTCGGGCCATGACACTGTGCTGCACGGCGAAAAGACCCAGTAGTCCGACATCGATCGCCAGGGCGATTCCCAGTGGTCGAGAGGGAACGCCGTCCAGTGTTGTTGGCACGCCGAAGTTGCCGATGAAACCGATCGCATACAAAAACGTGCCGAGAAAGCTCAGGTAACTGAGAGTTCCGTAGCTGAAGAATGAGATTCGCTTAAACATAGCTTTGACTCCATATCTCAAATCAGTCCTCTTCCATTTGCGGCATAATGAGGCCGGCGGCCGGCGTTGGCTATGGGTGTTTCGTCCCGGTTTACCTATCCGAGCAGTAATCAGCCTGGGACTTTAGTCCCGCTGCTGATAAGATCCGCTCCCCCAACCTTTTTGATGAAGAAGCCAACACAGCGAATCCGATACCTGCGTACTACGGATGGAGTCCAACTCGCCTGGGCGGAAGCGGGCACAGGTCCCGTGCTGATCAAAGCCGCGAACTGGCTGACTCACCTCGAGTTTGAGTGGGAGAGTCCCGTCTGGCGTCATTGGCTGCGCTTCTTCAGCGATCATTTCAATTACTTTCGATACGACGAACGTGGTTGCGGCATGACGGACCGGAATGTCGGCGACCTCTCGCTCGAACGTTGGGTGGCGGACGTGGAAGACGTTGTTTCCGCGGCTGGGCTGCAGGAACCGTTCGCTCTGCTCGGCATTTCTCAAGGCGCCGCGATCTGTGTTGCGTACGCCGTGAAACATCCGGAGCGCGTTTCTAAATTAGTGCTCTACGGCGGCTACGCGCGCGGCCCGTTTCAACGCGGCGATCCCGACCGGGCGAGTTTTTACAAGGCGATGATTGATTTGGTTCGTTTGGAATGGGGCAGTGATAACCCGACATTTCGCCAGGTCTTTACCTCGCGGTTCATTCCCGAAGCGACTGACGAACAGATCGGTTGGTACAACGATCTTTGCCGGAAGACTTTAACGCCGGAGATCGCACCCATACTGCTTAATTCGCGAGCGATGGTCGACGTTAGTTCGTTGCTTGGAGATGTGCAGGCGCCGACGCTGGTGCTGCATGCGAGCGGCGACGCCGTGGTCCCGATCACTGAAGGACACATCCTTGCCGCCGGCATCCCCCACGCGCAGTTCATCGAACTCGACTCGAAAAACCACATACTCCTCGAAAATGAGCCGGCGTGGGAACGGTTCTGCGATGAAGTGCTGAAATTCATGGACCTCGAGGGCGTGACTCGCTGTGAGGACCAGGCATTCGCCTCGCTCTCCGCGCGCGAGCGGGAAGTGCTTGCGTCGATGACGCAGGGCTTGGGCAACGCACAGATCGCCGAGCGACTCTCCATCAGCGAAAAGACCGTCCGCAATCATGTGTCTAATGTTTTCGATAAGCTGGGCGTGTGGACGCGCGCCCAGGCCATAGTCTTCGCGCTCGAACGCGGTTTCAAAAGCTGACGGCTTCACAGGAATCCAAAAGGACTCTTCCAAAATGGTTGACAATGTGCGGACCAGGCGGTTATACACAGCCCGTATAGGGTTTACTCACGGTAGGTGGAGTCAGTGTCGATAACGAACCACCGCCTTGGCCTTAACAGACTTATCACTTGAGCGTTTCTCACTCCTATCGTAACTAAACCTAAGAACCAGGTGGAGCTTTCCACTTAATCTCACTAGCCTCGCAAAGGAGCATGATATGTCTAACGACTTGATCGCATTGTGGGACGAAGCCGGACGTATTGATAAGACGTTAAAGGTGCGCCAGCAGGATATTCCCCTTTTGAAGCGAAAGCGCGTTATGCCGGCATCGTTCTCGCGCTCGTTGATGTTCTCGCAAATGTCGCAAGGGCAGGTTTGTCTGTTCGATGATCTGCAAGTGCCGGTCAGGAACGTCAACGGAAGTGATCCGTCGACAATGCTTGTCAAAGGTATCGAGTCGGGTTTTCCCCGGTCACGCACCGCTCGAATTCAGGTTGGCCGAAACCGCCAGCGTTGCCAAATGAGAATCCCCGAGGTGATGCGACGTTGGCATGGCGGGCGTTCAATCCTGAGCGTCACCGACCTGCATTTCCGCGAGACGAAGTTCGACGAGGTCATAGACACTACGAGGCTCAGCGATTTTAACGTCCTGTGCAATGACGCGGAGGACGGCGACGATTTCAAAGAGATGATCGAAATGATGACTCTTGTGATTAGCTCAAAGGGGAACCTGACGGACAATCACGCTGATGACTGCGACGGCACAAACTACTGTTTCGTGGGCCGGAAACTCTGGCTGGCGTGGGATCGAATACAAGGGAAGACCGTTGGCTTTCAGGACGTAGATCGCGATCCGGTTGATAGACAGGCCGCCTTTGATTTGGAGACCTTCCTTTCACTGCCGAGTTCCCGGTGGTTCGTAGTTAGCCCGGGCCTGACGCTCTTTCTCCCAGGCAGCCTCGAACACAAAGTCATCACGCTGGAACATTACCTTGGCGTGGGCAGTTTCCACGTCGCTCTTCCCAGCTACTTGAGATGTCTCAAGAGATGGATTATCTATGACACGCACGACATCGTTCCAAAGGACTTGCTGATCAGGATCAATAACGCGGTGATTAGGAGACTGCGCAAACTGGAGCGGTCGTCGAGCAGCTTGAAGGAGCAATGGGGATTGAATCAGATGAAAGATGTGGTCGAGAAATGGTCTCGGAGTAATACCAACGGGGCTGACCGATTGTTACTTCGCCATCCGCTCGTCGCCGACTTCGTTGCGGCCGTGCGTCGAGTGTGAGCTTCGATTAAATTAGCCGTTACATATGCCAATAGAAAAAAGAAAGTTTGCTGTTAAGCGCACTTCAATAGGATTAGGCCTCTTTACCTTAGAACCAATCCCAGCCGGTAAACGAATTATCGAATACAAAGGGAGAATAATTACCAGGGAAGAGGCAGAACAACTAGGCGGGAAATATCTCTTTGAGATCAACGAGAACTACTACATAGACGGCCGAGATCGGTCTAACCTCGGCCGCTACCTCAACCACTCATGCCGGCCGAACGCCAACGTTTATGTTTCTGGCAAAAGGATCTGGGTTTGGTCCAAAAGGGCTATTCGCGCCGGCGAAGAAATTACTTTCAACTACGGCAAAGTATTTGTCAAAGAATACCTTGCCTCCCTGGGTTTGACGTGCAAATGTGTGAAATGCAAGCCCGCAGCCCTATGATAGTGTTCTCTTGTGTTGACCTCCTCCTCACGCAACACACACAGCTAGGTCGACGTCATTTTTAGTCCGAGAATGCCAATTACAATGAGCACGATGCAAAGCAGTTTGCTCGCCGCGTGCGATTCACCGAAAACTATCATTCCCAGAATTGCCGCGCCAACGGTTCCAATGCCCGTCCAAATTGCATAGGCCGTTCCAATCGGCAATGTCCGAACGCCGAGAGAAAGAAAGTAAAAACTCGCAATCATCGTCGCTCCCGTCACCAGGCTTGGGTAGAGCCGCGTCCAACCCTCTGTATATTTCAAACCAATTGCCCAGATAATCTCTAGCAGTCCAGCTAACACAAGATAAATCCATGCCATTGCCGTTCACCTCACAACTCCAAAATAAAAAGACCCAAATCCACAACAACTGGATTTGGGTCGTCCCAGGAAATCTAAAATTCTTACGGAGTCGTCTCCGTGCAACCGCGCATTTCCAAGCGCGAACGTTTTCGATGCCAGATCGGGAAACGCCGGTTGCCCTGTCGTGTGACTGTACAGAATCGGAGTACGTGCTATATTGAATCATCTTCAAACGGGATTGGTTAGAGTTCGAGACCGTACAAAAAGTGAAGCGGTTGGCAATAACATCATTGATCGGAGTTGCCCTTCTTTTTTCTCAGGGAGGCATTCTCCTCGTGGCGGCATTTTGCCCTCATCTTAAATTTGCCACTCCGACATGTGACACGGCTGCGAGCCAGGCGACGATGGACCATTCACAAATGGGTCATCATTCCACGGACGCTAACGTAGACGAGTCAGGTACAGTTGTCGGACAACAGGAGCGGCATTGTTCGCATTGCGCGATCCATTCTCGTTCCAGTTCGAATGTTGTAAAAGTCCGAACAGCCGACACCGTAAAGCGATCCGCAGTTCTAGATAGTCCGGATCAAGTTTCGCTTATCTCTCCCGTTGCTTTGCATACTCCAACGGTGACGCCAAAAGAGCATGGGCCACCAGGCTTGGGCTCACGACCTAAACACGTTCTCATCAACACCTTCCGAATTTAGTCCTCCGGCCCGTTATCTGCGCTGCTAACGCAGGCATACGTGTGTCTTTAACCGCGTTTCCTGCTCATTCCGCATTACACGATCTCTCGTTCGCTGATGGCGAACGTTACGGGGGAACTCATGAACTTGCTCAGTGAATGCCGCAAGGTATTTCTCATGGCTTTAGTGTGGGCGCTTGTATTGACGACGAGCGTGCCGGCGTTTCCGCAGCACGAAGGCCACACGATGCCAAAGGCGCCGGCGGCGAAACCGAAACCAAAGACGACAACCAGAAAAAGAACTCCGACCAGACGTCGAACTCCCACCAGGCAACGTGCTGCTCGGCCTCAAGCGTCGCCCGCTACACAGATGACGTCACAGTCTCCCACCGCGAGCCCGACTCCGATGCCCTCACCACTGCAATCCGGCACTCCAGTTCCGCAAGGCACTCCTGCGCCCGGTCACGCAACACACCAGATGCCAACTGCTCAAGCTACTCCAGCGCCTGTGCAAGAAATAGTGCGGCCGAGACGTGAGGTGATTCCGGCTGGACCAGTTGTGCGGTTGGAAGATCTGGAACAGATGGCGGCGCAGAGGAACCCCACGCTGGCACAGGCGGAAGCGGCCGTTCGTGCAGCAGAAGGTCGCAGACGACAGGCCGGCTTATTCCCGAATCCGATCGCCGGTTACTTCCTCGAAGAATTTGCTTTCAAGTCGCCCGGTGAGACTGCTGAACAGGGCGCATTTATCGAACAGACGATCCCGTTGGGCGGAAAGTTAAGTAAGGCCAAACGTGTGTTCGAACGAGAAAGAGACCAGGCTGTGATCCTTGCAGAGGCGCAACGTCTCCGAGTGACGAATTCGATTCGCGTCGTCTATTACGAAACGCTGGGCGCGCAGCGATTGGTTGAGTTGCGTGACGATCTTTCGCAACTGGCTCGCGAGGCTGTGGACATCACCAGGGAACTGGCGAATGTCGGTCAAGCCGATCGTCCGGATCAGTTGGAAATTGAAATCGAGGCAGAACGAGCTGAGATTGACTTTCTGCGCGCACAAAACGATTGGCAACGATCGTGGCGCTCGTTAGCGACGATGGTTGGTAATCCTCAACTCGCGCCATCACGCCTCGTTTCGACGCCTGAAGACGAATTCCAATCCCTGAACGAAACGCAGTTGTTGGATTCGTTACTTAGTCAGAGTCCTGATATCAGGGTTGCACAAGCGGGAGTCGAGCGGGCGCGGGCAGTACTACAGCGGGCGCGTGCCGAGCGTGTCCCGGATCTCTTTCTAAGAGGCGGACTCGGTTACAACTACGAACGTTTCGAACCCGTTGTGCCTTCTATTGCCGGTGAACGAAAGGGTTTGGAAGGCCGCCTGGAAGTTGGTGTCAACGTTCCGATCTTCAACCGCAATCAAGGTGGAATCGCGGCGGCCGAAGCCGAACTTGCGATCGCGGAGCGCGATGTCGAGCGCTTGCAGTTGGTATTGCGAGCACGCTTTGCGACCAGTTTTCGCGAGTATCGCAACGCCCAGCAGATGGCGGAGAGGTATCGAACCCACGTAGTGCCGAAAGCGCGTGAGGCTTATCAAACATACCTCGTCAAGTTTCGCGAAATGGCTGCCGCTTACCCGCAGGTCTTAATCGCTCAACGAACACTGTTTCAAGTCGAAGTTGAATACGCGCAAGCACTGATTCAACTTCGTCAGAGTGCGATCGAGTTGCGAGGTTTTCTGTTGGAGGGTGGACTGGATCCCCTTAGCCGAAACGCCGGCGAGGTTCAAACATCAGGAGCAATCAAATGAGTGACAGCAGACGAAATTTCTTGAAGAAGTCGGGATTGTTAGGCGCCGGTTTGCTGGCAGGCAATCGCATCGTGAATGCGCAGCACGCAGGCCACGGGCAACCGCAACCACAAGCGCCGCCGAAGCAGGATGTGCCTGCTGCAAACGGCGGTGGAAAGGTGCCGGTCGAGTCGCCCGATGTACCGAAGCTGAACTGGACGTTGGACAACGGTGTCAAGGTTTTCCACCTAACGTCCGAGGTTGTCAAAACACAATTAATACCGGGAATGAAAGAAATGATTGGCTGGGGATACAACGGGAGCATTCCCGGTCCGACGATCGAAGTGGATGAGGGCGATCGCGTCCGCGTGATTCTCCATAACAAGTTGCCTGAATCCACGACCATTCACTGGCACGGGTTAGAAGTGCCGCTGGACATGGATGGCGCTCCCTTCATCAGTCAACCGCCGGTCGAGCCGGGCGAAAGTTTCACGTACGAGTTTACGGTTCGTCAGAACGGCACGTACTTCTACCATTCGCACGGGGCCATGCAGGAGATGATGGGCATGATCGGGTTGTTCATTATCCATCCGAAAACTCCAAACAAGCCGCATTGTCACAAAGACTTTGGACTGATTCTGCAAGAGTGGGCGCTGCTGCCGAACAATCCTGTTCCCAACTCGCTGGCAATGGAGTTCAACTGGTTGACTATCAATGGCAAGGCTGGTCCAGCGACAACGCCGCTGATCGTCAGGCAAGGCGAGCGCGTTCGCTTACGGGTAGTAAATCTCGGCATGGACCATCATCCCATGCATATTCATGGTCACCAGTTTTACGTGACCGGGACTGAGGGCGGACGCATTCCCGAGACCGCATGGTATCCCGGCAATACCGTGTTGGTTGGCGTGGCCCAGGCCCGTGACGTTGAATTCGACGCGGTCTATCCGGGCAATTGGATGTTCCACTGCCATCTTCCACACCACATGATGAACCAGATGATTTCGATGGTTGGTCCAATCTCGCATGCCGGTCATGGAGTGCAAACCGGAGGCGGCATGGAAGAGGGAATGGGCATGATTCGCCAGGGTAATGCCTTGTCAGATGACTTGGGGCCTAAGTTTGGACGCGGAATGGGAGACACCACTCAACAGGAGCGCAACACTTCGAATCTGGTAGCGCAGGATCGACATGCCGGTCATATGAATATGCAGGACGAGGCAGCAAGGAAACGCGTGCCCGGTTATCCGCAGGACATGCTCATGATCCTCGATAAGGAAGTTGCGAAACCACAAACGTATGGATTGCCTCCGGGTTGGACCGCTTCGATGATGGGCATGATGACGCTTGTCCGTGTTTTGCCACCCGACATGTACGACGAGGTGATGCGGCGGATGCGTGAGGGCATTGTCGAGCCTCCGAGTGCTGTACCCAGTCATAAGCATCCGTAGCGTAAGAACGAATACAGGAGGATGTTGGCATCGCGATGGGAACCGGCACGGACATCGCGATGCCGCGATGAGGGCGCCGGTGTTATCTTGATTAAAGGCAATTCGAATTTCAAACTTTGCGGAGTGCAAACCCACTATGAAAGCGAAACTGATCGTTGCATTACTCTGTCTATGTCTATTCTCGATTTACGCTCTTGAAGCAGATGCTCAAACCAGGCGTCGTCGCGTTCCAAGAAGCACGTCTGCTGCTACTACCACTCCTTCAGGGCTAACGTATCTGATCTCGAAGAAGGGAACAGGTCCTCAGCTCAAAGCAGGTGATACGGTGATCATGAATTACACCGGCATGCTGACAAACGGATTGAAGTTTGACAGTTCGTATGATCGGAATCAGCCTTTTGCGTTCAAATTGGGCGCGGGTCAGGTGATCAAGGGGTTTGACGAAGGTCTCGGCAAACTGCGTGTTGGCGATCACGCAATCCTGGTGATTCCGGGAAAACTTGCTTATGGGCCAAAAGGCATTCCCAACGTCATTCCTCCAGATTCGACTTTGATCTTCGTTATCGAGGTCGTCGACGTCAAAGCGAACCCGTTGTGAGGGAATTTGGGACGAGAATCCGCGTTAGTAAGTGGAGGTTAGATCCTCGCGTTCTTCCACGTCTACTGAAAGTACTCTCACGCTATGAAAATAATTTTCCCTCGCACGTCCCAGATCACTGCCCTGCTTCTAGCCACTTCATTTTTGTTAGGAGTAGCTCCTACTGGTTTTCAGTCACTTAAAGCCCAGACCACCACCAGTAAATCACAACCTTCCGCACAAACTCCCGAGACCGCAAAACAGCAGCCGGATTACTCGCAGGACGCTGTTGTTGTCGAACAAATGAGTATGGCGTACCGCTTTGAGCGTGATGGCACAGGCCGGCGTGAATTGAGTTTTCGCGCCAGGATTCAGAGTGATGCGGCTGTGGAACAGTTTGGACAATTAGTGTTTGCGTATAGCTCGGCCAACGAAAAGCTGGACATGGATTACGTCCGAGTCCGCAAAGTTGATGGCTCTGTCGTCAACGCCGTTAATTCCGATATCCAGGACTTAACAGCTCCAATCACGCGTGAGGCGCCGGTTTATACAGACCTCAGAGAGAAGCATATAACCGTCCCCGGTCTGCGCCCCGGCGACCTGCTCGAGTATCACATGATCTGGAACGTTCATACCGCCCTGGTACAGAGTCATTTCTGGGTCGAGCATGATTTTGTTAAGTCGGGCGTGATTGTCCTGAATGATGAATTGACCGTGAACATACCGAGCGCCAGTAAGGTCAAGCTAAAAACCGAACCCGGCTTTGAGCCTGCAACCAGAGAAGACAACGATCGCCGTATCTATAGCTGGAAACACGCGAACCTGAAATCGGATACTGACGAAGAGGAAAAGGACAAAGAAGAGGAAGGAAAAGAAGAGCCGAAAGAGATCCCTCGGCATGTGCAACTGACTACATTTCAGAGTTGGAACGAGGTGGGCAAGTGGTACGCTGACTTGCAACGCGATCGAATTGTTCCCGACGAGAAAATTAAAGTCAAAGCAGAGCAATTAATAAGCGGACTAACGACCGACAAAGAAAAGGTCAGGGCAATCTATGAATACGTTGCCAGGAACTTTCGCTACGTCAGTCTTTCGTTGGGCCAAGGACGATACCAACCGCACGCGGCGGCAAGCGTCATGACTAATCAGTATGGCGATTGCAAGGACAAACACACGCTTCTTGCTTCAATGTTGGCTGTCGCTGGACTGCAGGCATATCCCGTGTTGCTGAATTCCGCGCTCGATATTGACGTGGATGTCCCGTCACCCGGCCAGTTTGACCATGTCATAAGCGCAATTCCCCTCGGGGCTGAAACGCTTTGGGTGGATACGACGACCGAAATAGCTCCCGCCGGATTGTTGCCTCCCCAATTGCGCGACAAGAAAGCGTTGCTTATTCCAACTACCGGGCCGGCCGTCATGCAAACTACGCCCGCCGAACCTCCATTTGTCTTTTCCGAACTCGTGACGGTAGAGGGCACGGTTGATGATCTCGGCAAGTTGACGGCTCACGCTCGCATGATTTTGCGTGGCGATGAGGAAATGCAGATGCGCTTTGCTTTTCGCGGCATACCGAGGAACGATTGGAAAAGACTCGGTCCTTATCTCGGCAAGGCCGTAGGCATTGAAGGAGAAGTCACTGATATCAAAACGACGGATCCTGCCTACTCTGAGAAACCGTTCGAGGTTGAATTCAAAGTTTCACACAACGACTTTCTCAACTGGTCGAGCAAGAAACTGAAAGTCGCGCTTCCATTTCCTCACCTCGACCTGTCTCAGTCCAAACGTCGAAAAGACGGAAGCACCAAACCACTTAAACTCGGTCCGCCAACCGAGAACCTTTACACACTGAAACTCACGCTGCCGAACAAGTACCAGGCTCGACTGCCGCTTCCGTTGACGGTGTCGCGGGATTATGGTGAGTATGCCGCCAGCTACAAACTGCAAGGGTCGACGCTCGTTGGCGAGCGGAAGTTCCGCCTGCGCCGGCACGAAATTGCAGCCGAACGCGTGCAGGACTATGAAGCATTTGCAGGCGCGGTATCGTCTGACGAAGCACAAACACTGTCGCTGGAAACCCAGGTCGTCAGTGCACCCGCGATTTCCGATTCAGTTGAAACCGATGATCTGGTGCAAGCCGGTATCAGCGCGGGGGAAAACAGGAACTACGCAGTGGCTGAGCAACTGTTAAGGCGCGTAGTAGAGAAGGATCCCAAACATGAAACTGTAAGGCGTTATCTGGGTTTTGCGCTTGCGCAACAGGGCAAGTTTGAGGCAGCGGTGGAAGTACTGCTCGAGCAGACGAAAATAAATCCTTTCGAGGACTTTACCTACACCCTTCTCGGTCGCATTTACTGGCAACAGCAGAACTATGCAAAAGCTGAAGCAGCCTTGCGTAAACAGATTGAAGTAACCCCGTTGGACCAGTTCGCTCACGCCAGCCTGGGAGAAATGCTGGTCGAGTGGCGCAAATATAAAGAGGCGGTCCCGGTACTTGAGCGCGCTCTGTCACTGGCGCCCGATGAGGAGATGCTGCACGTGAGTTTAGGCAGCGCTTATCTGAACCTCGGGGAAACGCCTAAGTCGATCGCTGCCTTTGAAGAGGCTGTCAAACTGAATCGTGGTCCAATAGTCTTGAACCAGGTGGCGTATTTCCTTGCCGATAAAGGAACGGAACTCGATAAAGCTTTCCAATATGCGGAATCAGCCGTCACCACAACCGCGATAACCCTACGCAATCTCGAAACCGCCAACTTGCGGATCGAGGATCTGCAAGGTGTCGCAGCGCTGGCGGCATATTGGGACACGCTTGGCTGGGTCTACTTTCAAAAGGGCGACATCGACAACGCAGAAAAATACATTAGGGCTGCCTGGACTCTTCAGCAGCACGGTAACGTGGGCCATCACCTGGGCATGATTGCAGAGAAACGCGGTAAAAAAGAAGAGGCGATTCGTCTCTATGCGCAAAGCGCCGCCGCTCTCACCACTGTACCCGAAGCCCGGGCCGATCTGGTGAGATTGGCCGCGCCCCGTGCAATAGAGACCCTGTTGCGGACCGCCAAACAAGACCTGCGCGAATACAACACTTTTGCCCTGGGTCAACTGGTGCGCAATTTGAACAATCCGGTTGAGGCTGAGTTCTATCTCGTATTTGCGCCTGATTCAGCCCGGAACTCCCAGGTGATCGACGTGAAGTTCATTAAGGGAGCAGAGAGTCTCAAAGGGCTGGGGCAGTCACTTAAAGCGATAAAGTTTCAATTGGTCTTTCCCGACAACTCGCCGACTAAAGTAATTCGACGCGGAGCATTGCTTTGCCTGCCTAAGCCCGGGGCCTGCACCTTCACAATGGTGAGTCCGGCTTTGATAACGTCAGTCGATTAGCTGCGTTTACAAGAAGTGCTTTATTGGAAAGAAGATTTCTCCCGCAAAAACGCAAAGGCTTTGCGCCTTTTGCGGGAGACTTTTGAGTTAAGCCTGGTTTGGAATTCGCGGCTTCGGTTGAAGATGGAACACGTCGATCAGCTTCGGTTTTAGATCACGGCCATCTTTGATTCGCCCGTCTTTGTCCGGCTCTCCCACATCGCTGACGCCGTCTAACGCAATTACATAACCTGTCAGTCCCTGTGGCGTTACCCGAAACCTGATGAGTTCTTTGAACTCCTCGATCCGCGCGGCTCCTCCTACCTCGTTGTTGTGACCGTTGAAAGCAAAGCAGATCCCAAAATACCAACCCGTCCAGAGACAGCAGAAGACTGCGCCGAATGCACCTGCGACGAGAGCCGGTATAAGTCCTTGCCAGCCTGTCAATTCTGTGAACACAGGCGCCAGAGGAAAGAACATCCGCGTGGTGTAGGGAAGCGTCAACACCACGGCGCCATAAACGAACCACAGCACTGCCGTCAGGAATCGACTATTCCTCGCGAGCAGATATTTCGCCAGGCCGATCGGAAGCACCAGCAGGATCGCCGCCAAAAGCCAGTCGAGCCAACTGCCCAGTCTCACCAGAACAAACGGCACTAACAACTGGAGCGCTAAATGCCATACTCCGATTAATAACTTCCCCACAAACCGCACAACCGGTGACTTCCCAAACAGCAAAGCCCCTGAAGCCAAAAACGAAAGCACCAGGATGCCGGCAACTGTGCTTGCCAGGACCACGATAAACACTATGTCTGAGATCATGTACGCCGGCAGATTGTTCTTGCCAAAGAGCCACAAACCGGCGCTGATTATGGTGATCGCCACGATCCAGAGCACCCACGGCAGGTAGTAGTCGATGAAACGCGTCACTGAATCCTTCAAGCTAGGTTCGGCCGGGGGAACAAAGCTCTTCCTGAAGAGATATTCACCGTAACGAACGTTCATCACTACTGCGGTGATTCCTACGATGATGGAATATAAAACGATCAAACTACTGACAAAGGGTGTGATGTGATCGCGATACGGTTGGACCGTCAATAAACCAAGCCCTGTCAGTAGCGCCAGACCGGCAACAATGGGCACAACTTTTCCGTTCGGGCTTTGTTTTGCAAAAGGGCTGACAGTATCGTCGAAGATGGTCTTCGTGAAGAGCGCCAAAACCAGCGTGACTAAGGCGCCGATCAACGAGAGAAAGATAAATGTCTGGCCGATTTTGAGATCCAACGGCCAGGTGCTGGCCTCCGGAAAGAGGAAACCAGGATTCGCAGGAGTGCAGTTTCCGGGTTGCCACGGCTCAGTTACCACGCCGAGACTGGTCCATAACCCAAGAGGCTGGACCGGAGCGCAGGGAGCTTCACCTGGTTGAAAAATGGTTGGTTGAATCCGTTCCCAACGTGTGAGTTGCAGAGTGTTCAGGATTCCCAAATTGCTGATGAACTGGCGGCTGCTTTGGGGAACCGTGACTCCGAAGTAGATCGCGAAAGCTATGATCAGTCCAAACAACCAGACGTAACCACCGCTGACAACATTCCAGAATTTAAAAATCTTATCCGCCACGGCTGCTCTCGACTTGTCCTCAGCCGGATACAGCACCTGCTCGCAGATTTGGTTGTTGTAAGTAGTGGATGGATGATGAAACGCGCCACCGGCGCCCGAGACAACCGACGCGTAGCTGTTGGCGCTGGGCCGCGGCGCGCCATTGTGTTTGCGGCAGGATGAAGCGGCTTGCGGTCCCCAATAGCGCGCATAGTGGTGAACGTCGCCCGAGAGATCCAGGCGGCATTGTCCTTCGTCGAGCGCCGCATCTCCGGTGGTTGCAAGGTCACCATTTGTTGGCAGGAACGGCCGTTTGAGCTTTAGAGTCTTAAGCGGCTTGGAAGTTTTCTGGTCGTTCGGATCGGCGATCTGACCAAAGATGGTGCTCGGAGCAGAGGTCGCAACGATCAACTTATCCGGCTCTTTGAACCTGTCTCCATTTCTCGAAAGACCCTTGAAAAACTCCTCCTGTCGTCTATCGAGATGTTGATCGCGCCGGTCAGAAATTGATTCGGTATCGAAACCCCACAACCACCAGTCGAATGGCAAGTGCAGTGCAATGTAACTGGCTTGCTGAATCCGCTCGAAGCCTGCGACGCTCAGTTGGGCGTGATCTCCGCCGGCGCGCTTCGGCGGCAACGGGCCTTCTTTGCGGACGGGTTTACGGAATTGCCGGCGAAAACCATCGATCTGATCGTAATAGTCGTGGTTGCCGGGGATGCCGAAGATCGGACGCCGCGGGTCGTCGTCGGAGATTAACTTTTGCGACTTCAGATCCTCGTAAGCGTAATTGAATGGTCGCTGGATGCGATTAACCAGCGAAAGGTAGTCAGAGGCGTGATACGCGGTGTCTCCACCGATGAACAGGAATTCGCCTCGCGGCAAACTAAACGTGCGACCATTGGCTGTTGTGCCGACCTCGGGCGGAAGCGCACCGCCGGGCAAACTGGTTCCATTGCCGGGGAGGTTGGTCCATAAATCACTCAACGCCAGGTATGCTGTGCCGTACATGGCCTTGGTGCCGTCCCCAATATCCGACATGTAATCAAACCAGAACTCGCCTTTGGCTTCCGCTGCGGGAGTAGCGAAGTTTCGCTCTTCCGGCGCCATCCAATCGCGCGGGTCGAGCTTGGCGCCGTACGCGGTGTAAAGCAGCATGCCTTTGATGCCGCCAAGTAGTTGTTGTCCGAGAAGCCAGGCAACGGGTTTTTCGAATATGCGAGGACGTGACATAGCGATCTCCTTATTGAAGGACAGATTTGGTCGGGTTTTCCGTTATGGTTTGGGTTGGCCGCCCTTTCCTTCTTCGACATTCTTCGTATCACTTTTCTTGCGTAACAAATTCTTGACGCCGAATAGCGACTCCAGAGTGTCTTGCCAGAATGGAGCACCCGCGCTCAAGAGCATCACCATGATCCCCCAGCCGAGGATCGTTTCGTTCAAGTCTCGCCATCGCCAACCACCGGCGAAGAAATTACCAATCTGCTGTCGCGACAATGGTTGTATGCCGAAGGATTCATAAATTCTCGTGAGGTCTTCTACCTGCTGAATATCCGCCCTTACGTCGGCTATGGTTACCGGGCTTTCCGTAGGCGCTGGAGAAGGAGATGCTGCGGGGGCGATCGAGGATGAGGGAGAAGGCGCAGGAGTGGTTACAGGAGCCGGCGATCCCGTGGCCTCCGGCGTGTTCTGTTGTTCCGGCGTATTTATAAGTTTCTCGCCTTGCTCGACAATCAGGGCCGTTTTGACAGGATCAGACTTAATCGCCCTGTAAATACTGAAGAAGTTGGCGTTGAGGATAATTACGATGACAATCGATATGACGATTCCAACTGTTCTCATGTGCCGTGTGTAGCGTTCCTCAAACCCTTGCATGACGGTGTCGTACCAGACTTCGACCTGCTCGAGCCGCGCGAATAGCGGGGCAAATGCGGCGTCAAAGGATGTGGAGAGCGAGGCGATCTTATTGGCTATTGTCTTCAGACCTGAGTCGACCGCTTGTAACGCTTCGAGTTTGCCTTTGTCCTTTGCTTCACGGTCTTCGGCTGGTCCGATTCTTTTCTGATCGTTAGTTTGTAGAGCTGCCGCAAGTGCTTTTTCAGATTCGTCCAGGTCGGTTTTCGCGGCTGAGAGATCCTTACTTACTCCTTGTTGGACCTGGCCCAAAATGTTCAGGACGTCGGCTGCTTTTAGTTGTCGCAGCTTGTACAGGTCGCCGAAGAAAACGGCAGGATCTATAGTTCCCCTGCTGGCTAGAGCCTGAAGATCGTGAAGAATGGGCATGATAGAACCTTGCATGGCGGCAAACTGGGCGCTCGCTTCGCCGTTGAGCAGGTTTGTCTCGATCTTGCCGATCTCCTGCTTGAGTTCCTGAATGCCTGCCAGGACAGTTTGAAAGTTGCCGACTGCCCCGGGAATTAGATCCTCTGCCTTCACTCTCGTCAGAACCTTTAGCAAATCCCCCTTGGCCATAGAATCAAGCATCGGACTTCCGAATAGGCTCTTCCGCCCCATGTCTTTCAAACAAGTAGTGACGTCGGCAACCAACTCTTTCGGGGTTTTGGACCGCCCATTTGTGGGAACTGCGCCGGCGGCCGGCTTTTTCGTAATCGTCTCGAAGAGGTCTTCGAGAGAATTGAGGATTGAACGCGATTTGAGCTTGAAAAGCTTTTTTATCAACGTCTGGAGCGATTGCACGACGAGGCTCAAGACAAGAATCACGATTACCATCGCAATCAACACGTCTAAAACACCTAAATTTGGCATGGTCTGTCCTCTTCGGGTGGAGCCTTCTCAAATGAGATGGTTAGAACGTAGTGTGAATAACTAGTAGGCTTTCACTGAAAGGTCTGAGGCTCCAGGACTTTCAGTTGCAAATGGATCTGCTGACATAAGGTACCTCACGGCATTCAATTGTTATGTCGGATGTACATGTTTTATTTCAGGGAATGACGCTCACGAACGATGTGACTCCCGCAAAGCGTACAATTTTCTTGACACGTCGCCGGCAATTCAGAGATTCTCGTAGCGAGCACAGCCGCTTCTCTGTATGAGGAAGCTTGCTGTATTCCAGATACTCAGCTACCTGTTCCATAGCATTCCGCAGGACGCCTTCACGCATGGTCAGCCCATGAGAACGTTGTTGGACCATCTCGACGTCACAAGAAGAACCCGATCTCACTGATCCCAGTATTCTCTCCCGGTTGAAATTGCTTTCACGGTAATCCTGACAAAAACCGAGGTTGAATGAACAATAAGAAACCAACTACGAGGGGCGTGCCGCCACAATTGAATCGTCAGGCAGGATCCGCGCAGAAATTTAAGCCGGGGGTCGCCCAGTTGAAGGCTCCGGTCGCCGAACAAAGCGTCAAGCGTCCGGTCGCGCCTCCGGTTTATCGACCGCAACCGATGCCGAAAGTCTTACAGGCAAAGAGCGCCATCACGCAAAAGCGAAATTTAGCTCAGTCGCCGAGTCGACCTGCGCCGCCATCCATCAATCGTCCTGAAGTGAAAAAGATCGTACAACCGAAGGCCATCGTTCAAGCACGCAAGGCGCCCACACCGCCACCGGCTTATCATTCAAAACAAGTGAAGCCTGTGATCCAGAGAGCAAGGATGGGCAAGGAGATGAAGGAGCCTCAACCGGCAAAGCTCGAATACGATGCCTCGTCGGATGCGACCTTCTGCGCGATGATCTTATACAGGCACGACTTATTGAAAATCGAAGAACGTTACTTTGCGAGCGGCAATGGCCATCATGCGGAAGAGAAGGCAATTGCCAGACTTGTGGCGCTGGTCACCGCCGGCACATTGGCGCCCCAGCACGCAGGCGGAAAGGATTACATCGTTTATCTGGCGATTTCCAAGAGTCCCTGTTCATCGGAGTCCAAACCGGCAACGCGGACCGATGGCGCGGCGGGGTGTCTCGAGCAACTGACTGACCTTAATGACAACGGCATCACGGTCGGAGCTGTGACAGTCACTTTTGCTGTGCAACTCGCGGCAACTAAACCATACCAGGGCAAAGTAGCCGGCGGAAAGGCAGCTTCGAAAGACAACTATGGGGATTTTGGTGGTGACGGTGGCGGCAGTTTTGCGTTTGTCAGGTAGTTTTTTATCGGGAGGAAGATGCCTCCCGCAAAGGCGCAAAGAAACCTTCTTATGCTTAATGCGAACAACTCGATTCGTCCTTTTCGAGACGATGACGAGTCGGCCGTCGTCGGCGTCTGGCATCGGTCAGGGCAAGCTGCATACACGTTTCTTCCTTTATGGCAGACGCTGACGCTCGACCACGCAGGCACGATCTTTCGGCAAGTCAT
>DATELZ010000086.1:0-62028 GCA_035276045.1 Pyrinomonadaceae bacterium
GCGCTAACTCTTCACCCCGGCAGTACGCTGCATACAGTTCTCCCAACTCCTGCACCAGCAACGTCACCGACCAGCCATCAGCCACAATGTGGTGCATCGTCACCAGCAACAGATGACTCTCCGCACTCAACCGCACCAACCGGGCACGCAGCAATGGCCCACTGCCCAGGTCAAACGGTTTCGCTGCCTCTTCTCGCGCTAACCCTCGCGCTTCCACTTCCCCATCTGACGAGCGCGAAAGATCGATCAGCGGCAGAGACAACGACAACTCCGTCGCGATCACCTGCACCGGCCGTCCACCTTCAGCGCGAAAAGTCGTGCGCAATATTTCATGCCGCCGAATGATCTCGTTGAGACCTCGCTCCAGCGCGGCCACATTCAAGTCGCCTTCCAACCGCACTACCCCAGGCATGTTATAAGCCGCGCTGCCGGGCTGAAGTTGGTCCAAAAACCACAGCCGTTCCTGCGCAAACGAGAGCGGCGCGCTGTCACATTGCGCGCGACGCGGAATAACCTGCTCGAGCGCGGACTGCCCCACGCCCTCCTCTTCGAGCAGGTACTCGAACAGCTCTAACTCTTCGGCTGAAACGCCGATGTCATTCGATAACTCACGCATCTTCTTTAACGCCTGGCTTTGCTCGCTCGCCTTTTCAGCAACTCGTTTTGCAACTCTTCACGCGAAACACTCTTGACCCTTTGCAACACGCGCGCGATCTTCTCCAATCCGCCGGGCCGATCTTCATACGCCGTCAGCGCCTGGGCCAACTCCGCAAGGTTCGCAGTCTCGAACAGCACTCGCAGCGGAAGCTCGATGCGAAACAGTTGACGCACACCGGCAACACAACGCATCGCGAGCAGCGAGTGACCACCGAGATCGAGGAAGTTGTCGTGCAGCCCCACGCGCTCGACTCCCAGCACCTCGCGCCATATTCCGGCCAGCACCTCCTCGACCGCCGTGCGCGGCGCGACGTAATCCGGCCCCGCTTCGTTGCCCGCCATTTCGGGCGCAGGCAGGGCGCGACGATCCACCTTTCCGCCCGGCGTTAACGGCAGTTTTTCCAATACGACAAACAGCGACGGGATCATGTGCGACGGCAAACTGTCCGCCAGGTAACGCCGCCACGTCGACGTGTCCGGCAACTCACCGCCTTCACCCGGCACGACGTAAGCAACGAGGCGTGCATTGCCA
The DNA here is from genome assembly GCA_035276045.1 of Pyrinomonadaceae bacterium. Classification (GTDB taxonomy): domain Bacteria; phylum Acidobacteriota; class Blastocatellia; order Pyrinomonadales; family Pyrinomonadaceae; genus PSRF01. The sequence continues at coordinate 1,190 of DATELZ010000086.1, forward strand.
TGCGCATCAGCGCGCACTGTCACGACGCATTCGCGCGCGGCTTGATGTTGGACCATCGCCGCCTCTACTTCGCCCAGCTCAATGCGATAGCCGGCCACCTTAACCTGGTGATCGAGACGGCCGAGGAATTCGATGTTTGCGTCAGGCAAGTGTCGCGCTAAATCACCTGTGCGATAGAGCTGCGCGCCGGGCATGGTGCTGTAAGGATGTGGAACGAAACGTTCGGCCGTTGCGGACGGATCGTTCAGGTAACCTCTGCCCACGCCAACGCCTCCGACGCACAACTCTCCCGCGACACCTAGTGGAACGAGATTCAATTGCTCGTCCACGATCAACAACTCGGTGTTGTCGTTTGGCTTTCCGATCGGAGGCGCAATGGTCCGCTCAAAGTCGATCAGGCGAAAGGCCGAACAGGTATCGGTCGTTTCCGTTGGTCCATAGGTGTTCACGATCTCCGCATCAGAGCACGAGGTCCATTCACGCAACCGCGATACGTTGATCGGTTCGCCACCGAGAAAGACGTGTTTTAGTGTCGACAGATCCTGAAAGCTCGGCCGATTCGTTTCGACCAGCGGGTAAAAAGCGCTCGGCGTGCAATTGACGAGGGTGATCTCCGCTTTGGAGATCGTTTTGAGCAGTTCCGCCGGATCGTAAAGAGCCGAAGTGGGAAAGTGCAGTTGTGCGCCAACAGTCAACGGCGCGAAGATGTCTTTCTGCGTCAAGTCGAAGCTGAACGACGAGAAGATCAAGACTCGCTCACGTTCGGTGAGTTCAAACTCCGAGACAAACCAATTCACCAGGTTGACGGACCCGCGATGCGTGACGCCCGCGCCCTTGGGACGCCCGGTCGAGCCTGATGTGTAAATGACGTAGATCAGGTTCTGGCCCGAAACCTTTATGGCCGGATCATGCGGCGACTCACGCGCGATCTCTTCGTGTTGGGCGTCAAGACATATCGCGCGAACCGTGCCCTGCGGCAAGCGGCCACCAGCCAGACGAGTTGTCGTCAACAACACGCGCGCGCCGCAATTCTCCAGCATGAAAACCAACCGGCTATCGGGATATGCGGGATCGAGTGGGACGTAAGCAGCGCCGGCTTTCAACACCGCCAGCACGGCGACGATCATCTCGATTCCCGGGTCGAGGCAGATGCAAACACGCGATTCAGTTTCGACTCCGTTGCGCCGGAGGTAATGCGCCAAACGGTTCGCGCGTTCGTTCAATTCGCCGTACGTCAGTTGCTTTGCACCCTGGACCAGAGCGATCCGCTCGGGTGTGTGGCGAGCCTGGGCGGCGAATAGCTCGTGAACAGTTTGGTCCAGCCAGGCGCTCTCTTTACGTGTGTCGTTCCACTGCGACAGCAGCATGGCCCGTTCGTCGCTACTGACGATCGGAACGTAGCCCAGGCGCTGAGACGGATTGGCGATGAATGTTTCAAGGATGGCCTGAAGATGGCCGAGCATCCGTTGGACTGCGTCGTTCGCCAGACGATGCTGGTCGTAGAAGATCTCGAAAGACAACTCTTGTCCCGGCCTAGCAACCAGCGTCAGCGGATAATTAGTTTGATCGAACCACCAGATGTCACGCGCCTTCAGATTCTCGTTACTGCCGAGTACCTGCGCGTCCAAAGGATAGTTTTCAAACACGAGCAGGCTCTCAAAAAGCGGCGCGCCGCGAGGCACTTCGCTCTGCGCCTGCAACGCTACCAATGGGCTGTGCTCGTGTTCCCGCGAACTCGCTTGATCCGCCTGGAGTTGCCTGAGCCAGTCGGTCACCCGCATTCCGGCAGCCAGGCGCGCGCGCACCGGCAGCGTGTTGATGAAGAGACCAACCATCTCTTCGATGCCGGCGAAATCAGCCGGACGTCCGGCGACGGTCGCGCCGTAGACGACGTCTTGCTGGCCGCTGTAACGACTGAGCAACAACGCCCACGCGCCCTGGACCAACGTGTTCAGCGTCAACTGCTGCTGTCGCGCGAACGCGTTCAAACGGCCGGTTCTGTGCTCTGAAAAACTGATTTGCAAGCGCCGGGTATCTGGTTCGCGAGTTGGATCGGCAGGCGCATGCACGACGCCCAGTGGTGTCGGCGCGCGGAAGCCTTCGAGATAACCACGCCAATACGATTCTGCACGCGCGGCGTCTTGTTGGCCCAGCCAGGCGATGTAGTCGCGATATTCACGAGAGTGCTGCGGCTGCTCGTCGAGGCCGCGTTTCAAGTTCTCGTAGTCAGCAAAGATCTCGCGTAGCAGGATGGCAATGGACCAACCGTCGAGCAACAGATGGTGGTGCGTCCAGACGAACACGTGCGACTCTTCGTCGAGTTGCGCCAGCTTGAGACGCATTAGCGGAGCAGCAGACAGGTCGAACCCGCGTTGCCGTTCTGCTTCGATCAAAGCGGAGAGACGCTGCTCCTGGTCCACTGGCGAATGTTGACTCCAGTCGAGTTGTTCGAAAGGCAGGTCAACGCGCTGGTGTACCGCCTGGATCGGTTCTTCGAGATCTTCCCAACTGAATGACGTGCGTAAAACCGCATGCCTCGCAATTGCTCGACGCCACGCCTCGGCGAAGGCTTCCACGTCGAGCTTGCCTTCGAGCGTAAAACTCAACTGGCCGATGTAGATGGACGAATCCGGTGCGTAAACACTATGAAAGAGCATCCCCTGCTGTAACGGCGAAAGCGGATAACGCGCTTCAATCTCAATCGTTGTCTGCGGTTCACGAGCATCGGCGATGATCGATCGCAAGGCGCCGATAAAATTCCGGGCGAGTTTTTCGATTGTGCCCTGCTGGTAAAACGCGGCGCTGTAATTCCATTCGACCTGCAACTTTTGTTCGCTTACGTGAGCGTTGATCTCGAGTAACCGGTTGCGCTGCGCGTCCTGATGGCGAGTCCGGCCACACGACTCACTAGACCGGGAGAAGAGTTCTGAATCATTCAGCATCTGGTCCAACTGGCCCAGGTAGTTAAAGCTGACTTCGGGTTCGGGCAGGCAACGCATTTGCCGTCTGACTTCGGCGTCGTCGTCAAGGTAACGCAGCAACCCGTAACCGATTCCGTGTCTCGGGATCTTGCGCCCCTGCCGCTTGTCCAGCAGGACGGGAAACGCACTCGTAAACCACCCAACTGTTCGCGAGAGATCCGCGTCGTCGAAGAGATCTTCGCGTCCGTGACTTTCAAGCTCGATCAGGAGAGCGGGGTCGCCGGTCCAATGCGAAAAGGCATCGAGCAAAGCGGTCAACAACACGTCGTTGATCTGAGTGCCGTAAGCCTGGGCGACCTCGCGCAAGAGCGATCGTGTCTCACCGGCGTCGAGCGCAACGGTCAGGGTGCGAGTCTCGGCTTCGACGTTTTGCCCGTTATGGAAATCTACCGGGAGCGGTTTGACGTGGGTCGCAGCGAGTTCGGTCCAGTAATCCAGTTCGCTGCGTGATCGTTCAGAACGCGCATGCTCGTGCAGCAACCTGGCCCAACGCGCAAAAGAAGTCGTCTTTGGCGGAAGGTTTACTTCATCGCCGCGTTGCAATTGCCGGTAAATGCGGCCCAGATCTTCCAACAATATCCGCCATGAAACACCGTCGACGACAAGATGGTGCGCGGCGATCAGCAGACGTTGGCCTTCACCCGGCTCGAACAACACTGCCTGCAACAACACGCCGTTTGCGAGATCCAGTTGAGCTTGTGTCTCGTCTGCAATCCGCTCGATCTCCACTGCGTGAGACACATCGGCTACGTGGAGTATTTTTCTGTTCGTTTCACCTGCGATGAATTGCCGCCAGCCATCAGGTGCATTGACGAACCGCATTCGCAACGCGTCGTGATGCTGCACGAGGCGTGCAAACGCTTGCGCCAACAAACCGGGATCGATCCGCTCGCGCAGCTTGAGCATCAGCGCCATGTTCCAGTGATCCGGAAACGCGAAGTTCTGCTCGAAGAACCAACGCTGAATCGGCGTCAACGGCACTTCGCCGGTGATCGTTTCCTCTGCTGCATAACTCGCGTCGAGAAGCGATGCGACTGCGGCCAGTTCGGCCGGCGTGGGATGTTGGAAGATTTGGCTCGGCGATATTTTTAGTCCGGCGAGACGAGCGCGCGCCGACACTTGGATGCTGAGAATCGAATCGCCGCCGAGTCCAAAAAAATTATCGTAAACGCCAACGCGGTCGAGCTTGAGAACTTCACTCCACAGATCGCATACCGTGCGTTCGATGGTATTGCGTGGCGCAACGTATCCGTCTGTTTCACCGAGATCCGGTTGTGGTAAAGCGCTGCGATCAATTTTGCCGCTCGGCAAACGCGGCAACGCATCCACCAGCGTAAAGCTCGACGGGATCATGTATTTCGGCACGCAACCCGCCAAAAAGCTCGAAATCGTCTCTGCTTTCAGACACAGATGACGCGGATGCAGACTGATATAAGCCGCGAGACGTCGACCACCTCCAGTTAGATCGTTGGATATGACAGCGGCCTCACGCACCGCTTCATGGCGTAGCAATGCGGCTTCGATCTCAGCCGGTTCGATTCGATGACCGCGGATCTTTACCTGCTGATCGACGCGTCCAAGAAACTCGATCTGTCCATCGTGCCGGCGCCGCGCTGAATCACCTGTGCGATAAAGCCGCGCGCCGGGCACATGGCTAAACGGATCGGGAATAAACTTCCGCGCGGTCAACCCCGGATCGCCAAGATAGCCACGACTGACGTTTGCTCCGCCCAGGTACAACTCACCGCGCGCGCCAACAGCCACAGGCTCGAAACGCTGGTCCAGAACGTGGGCCTGAGTGTTGGCGACAGGCTTACCAATGGGCACACCCGTCGTCGCGCCGTCAAGAATGCTCATCGTGGCGACGATCGTTGCTTCGGTTGGCCCATAGGTATTTACCAAACGGATGCGTGGTCCAACGTTCCGGCCCCATTGCTCGACTCGCTCGGCCAGCGCCTTGTCTCCGCCGACGATCACCAGCCGCAGATCGCTTGCCGCATTCCAATCACTGGAGACTACTTCATGCCAATATGAAGTCGGCAGATCCAGCACTGTTATCTTCTTCTCCACGCACTCCTGGAGAAATTCTGCCGGAGCTTTTGGCACTTCGCCGTCACGCAGGACGAGAGTCGCGCCGGCTGTCACGCTTATGAAGATCTCTTCCACACTGCCGTCGAAGCTGAACGGCAGAAATTGAAGAACCCGATCCTGCGGCACGATCTCGTATGCACGATTCGCCGCGCGAATATAGTTCGCCAGCGAGCCGTGTTGGACCATCACGCCCTTCGGCGTTCCGGTCGAGCCGGATGTGTAGATCACGTAGGCGAGATTGTCGACGGTTGCGGAAGGCGCCGGATCGGCATCACTCGCGGCGTCAATCGCCGCCGCCTCAGTCTTCAGAAACTGTTCGTCGAGCACCAACTCTGCGCCACTATCCTCGATCATGAACGCCAGACGTTCTTCCGGATACGCAGGATCGAGCGGCACGTAAGCACCTCCTGCCTTGAGCACTCCAAGCACGCAAGCCAGCATCGCCGTCGAACGCGGAACGCAGATGCCAACACACACTTCCGGTCCGACGCCCCGCGCGCGCAGATAGTGGGCCAACCGGTTGGCGCGCTCGTTCAACTCGCGGTAGCTCAGGATCTCTTCGCCAGCCACAATCGCGATCTGATCAGGTGTGCTGGCTGCGAGCTGCGAGAAGGATTCATGCACGCAGACGAGCGGTGCGAAGTTCGTGCGTGTGTCGTTCCAGTCGTACAAAACTTGCTGGCGCATCGACTGCGAAAGTATCGGCAGCGCACACAAACTGGCTGCCGAATCGCTCACCACGCTTTCGAGCAGGATTCGAAAATGTTCGCTCAAACGTTCGCTGGTCGATGCGTCAAAGAGATCCGTGTTGTACTCGAACGACGTCTCTAATCCGGAATCGACTTCAGTTACCGTTAGCGAAAGATCAAACTGCGCGGCGCGTTGGTCCGGCGCCAGCGGTTCCACTCGCAAGTCGCCGAGCTTCAACGTAACGTCGCCTTTCTGAAAGGCGAACATCACCTGAAACAGCGGAGAGCGCGATGGATCTCGCTCCGGCTGTAACTGTTTGACGAGCAGATCGAACGGATAATCCTGATGCTCGAAAGCGGCGAGTACAGCCTGGCGTGTAGCAACGAGAAACTCCGAGAACGATCTCTCGGCTGAAAGCTTCGCTCGCAGCACTAACGGATTGACGAAGTATCCAATCGTCCCCGCGAATTCGGATGAACCACGGCCCGAAGTCGGCGAGCCGACCAGGATCTCCCCCTGGCCCGTATATCGATACAAGAGCACCTGAAACGCGGCGAGCAATGTCATGAATAAAGTGGCTTCATGACTTAGCGCGAGTTGACGCAACCGCACGGTTAACTGCTGGTCCAACCTTGCCGAAACTGACGCGCCGCGATAACTCTGAACCAGAGGCCGTGCGCGATCCGCAGGCAAATCGAGCACCGGCAAATCGCCCGCTAGCTGTTGCAACCAGTAATCTTCCAAACGCTCACCAGCCGCACTGTCAAGCATCTCTGCCTCGCGCCGAACGTAGTCTGAATAGGATCGTACTGGCGGCAACGCTGCGGACCGGCCTGCGACTTCCGCGTCGTACAACAACGCCAGTTCGCGTTTCAGAACTGCGAACGACCAGAAGTCGACGACGATGTGATGCGCACTGAGCAACAGCACGTGCTCGCGCGAGGATCTCCTGAAAAGGAAAGCACGGAGTAACGGGCCGCTCTCGAGATCGAAACTGGTCCAAGCCTCATCCTGCAGACGATGGCTCAATTCCTCCTCGGACCAACGCCCCGCATCTTCGACGACAAAACTAATCTCGGAATCGTCTTGAACGATGCACACCGGCGCGCCCTCACGAAGCGGAAAACGCGCGCGCAACAGCGAATGACGCTGAACCAGGGCGCTGACCGCGCGTTGCAGGGCTCCCGTATCAATCTCACCACGTAAACGAGCCGCAACCGAAACGTTATAAGCAGTGCTTTCCGGTGAGACGTGTTGAATGGCCCAAAGCGACTGTTGTCCGTGTGACAAAGAATCCTCGCCTGCCCACCTTGCAGGAAAAGTCTCCCGCAAAGGCGCAAAGTCGCAGAGCGCTGCCGCGTTTCCAAGGGGTTCTTCTTTGCATCTTTGCGCCTTTGCGGGAGACTCTTTGTGTAAAGCCGCGCCGGCGAGTATTTCGTGCGTGAGATCCGCAAGCGTGGGATTTCGCAGAAAACTCGTCGACGACAGTCTCACGCCGAAACTGGTCTCGACTGCATGCGTCAATTCAAGAGCCAGCAAAGAGTCGATGCCGTAACGCGCGATCGGTTGCAAAGATTCGATATGTGGACCACCGAGTCTTGCAGTCAACAACTGCCGCAGCCATTGCTCAACAGTCTCAGGATTCAACTCATCCGGAGCGGGAGGCATGAAACTCTTTTGCGCATCGGTTGCATGCCATTCGGCGATCACACTCAACCCGTTCTCTAAAAAACCCTCTCGACAAGCGCCGCGTCGAATCTTGCCGCTGGACGTTTTCGGAAGCGTGCCAGCCCTGATCAGCACGACCGCCGCAGGCTGTATTTCAAACTCTTCCGCGATTACCGCCCGGATCGTTTCGATAATTTCCGGCGCTTCGTTCTTACGACTCGTCTCAATCTCCTGCACCACCACCAAACGCTCTTCGCTCTCGCCTTCAACGGAAAACGCCGCGCCACCATCAGGCTTGAGCGCCTTGTGACAACTCTGCACTGCACGCTCGATATCGTGTGGATAATGATTGCGGCCACGGATGATGATCAGATCTTTCCGGCGTCCCGTGATGAACAGCTCGCCATCGCGAACGAACCCGAGATCACCGGTGCGCAGAAATCGCCGGCGCCGTGATTGTCGCGAAAGTCGCGCATTGAAAGTGGTTTCAGTCTCATCCGGACGATTCCAATAGCCCGCGGCCACGCCCGGTCCGGAAACCCAAACCTCGCCGACCTCATCCGACGAGCACTCGCGCAATAACTCCGGATCGACAATAACGACCTCGGCGCCAAGCGTTGCCCGGCCGCAACCCACCAGCGTCCGCGCATTGAAATCGCCATAAACCGGTCCAGCACCTTTTCTTCCGCCGCTCACTTTCAGCGTGGCTTCGGCGAGTCCGTACGCGGGATAAAAAGCTTCCCGGCGAAAACCACACGGCGCAAACGCAGCCACAAATCTTTCCAGCGTCTCGTGATGCACGGGTTCAGCGCCGTTGTAAGCAACGCTCCACGTGCTGAGGTCAAGCGAAGCGCGTTGTGATTCGCCGATCCGGCGCACGCACAAGTCGTAAGCGAAGTTTGGACCACCACTGTGTGTCACGCGATAGCGCGTGATTGCCTGTAGCCAACGGGCCGGATTTTGTAACAGCGCGGCGGGCGACATGAGAAGCCCGGTAAAGCCGCTGTAGAGCGGTTGAATGATTCCATCAACCAACCCCATATCGTGAAAATGCGGCAGCCACGAAAGCGACACGCTCGCTGGTCCATGATCGAATCCGTGTTGAATGTAAGCAGAATTTTCGAGGACGTTGGCATGCGTCACCATCACGCCCTTGGGCGTGGACGTCGATCCCGACGTGTACTGGAGATAGGCCAGCGTTTCGCCGTTCGTCACTGGCTCGCGCCAACCAGCAGCTTCGTCCTGCGAAAGATCGTCGCTGGTAAAGATGGTCAAGCATTCGAACGGCTCGATTCTCGATAAAACCTGGCGCGTAGTTAACGCAGCCGCCGCCTGCGCATCGCTGGCAATAGCTTGAAACCGGCCGAGACCGCGTTTTGTTTGCGGCAGGCTCGCTGGAACTGCAACGGCGCCGGCGTAAAGACAACCAAAGAACGCGGCGATGAAATCGAGACCCGGAGGATAGAGCAACAACACGCGCTCGCCTTGCAAACCCCGGTTTTGTAACAAAGCGGCAACGGCGCGCGCGCGCAGATCGAGTGCGCCGTACGTGATAGATGACGGTTCGCTTTCGTCGTCCGCGAGAAAACGGTAAGCCGTGAGCGTTGGCTCATTCAGGCTTCTAAAGCGTAGGAGATCGATCAGAGTAGACCCACAAAAAGGCACATAGACTGAGACACAAGAGGCACAGTTTATTTTGTCGAACTCAGCTTCGTGCATTCTTGTGGCCCTGCTTGTGCCTCTTGTGTCTTTGTTTTGTGCCTTTGTGGTTACCCGAAGAGCAGCCGGCCGACATTGTTCGCGAGATCGTAATCGCCCATGATATGAATCTTTCCTTGATCGAATGCGGCAATACTGTTGAGCCTGCCGTTGACGAGATCGAGCAGATCGGCGGCTGAGATTCGCACCGTGCAATCCGCGTCGCCATCCCCAGCTTCGACTACGCCCTGCGACTCTCGCAACGTCAACATCCACGTTCCACCACCATCACCAACCTCAAACTTGCACCTGCCGTTAACTCCAGCGACCGATGCGTTTCCATTCTCCAACAACCGCGGAACGTAGCTGCGGAACATCTCTTCCACACTCGACACGGTTTTGCTTTCTTCCGGCGCGAGTCCGGCCGGCAAATAAGGTGACGGCGCGTTATCCCAATCGTCTCCCACCAACGCGTAGTCGAGTTGCGCCAGCAAACGATTCATCTTTTCAAGCAGATCGTCGGGGACGAGTGAACGGCAAATAGTCGAGCCTCGTCCGATTGAGTCAGTATTTATTTTCTTCGTGAAAAGAACTTTTCTGTCTCCCGAGCCCTGATCGTGCTGAGTCGAAAACACTTCATTCAGAAGTTTTTCATCCCACACTAATCCCAGGGCAGCAAACATCGCCGGCAATGTTTGCGAAGGTTCAGCGACAAGCGTTTCATACTTGATGCGAAAGCACTGCTCCGCGTGCGCTGACTCAAACTCGAACAAAGCCTTCGTCTTCTCTACCCAGCTATCCACCATCGCGGCGACGATGTTCTCGGGCCGCTTCTGCACGTACGGAACAAGCTCCGGCAGAAAACCCAAACGGCTGCACTCGATACTCGAATGGACCACATCCATACAATTGCGGTAAAGACAGATGTATCTCGCGTCGGGGAAAACGTCGTGGAGGATGTTCAGGTATTGCAAGTTGTCCGTGGTTTTCTCGCACCACATCTGCTTGCCTTTGGCCTTTACGTATCGGGCCATCAACTCGTCGACGATGCGCCGTGTCTCAGCCATTACCAACCGCTCGCGCATCGCTTCGTCAGTCACTGCCATCGTCTGTCCCAGCGAAGAAAAGATGGAGGTGAACAGACTGCTGCAAAGCTGCCCGAGATGAAGGTGGGCGGGACTGCAGATCTGCGGGTGCGTGTCGATGATGAAACGCAGCAAAGTAGAACCTGAACGTTCGCATGACAGAACGAACACAGGCGGCGTCGTGGCGCTTGTTTGATTCTCCGAAACCATTGTTTTAGCTGGTGCTGACGACGATGGACGATTTCAAAGACGTCAGAATTTCCTGTTCCATCTTTCCGTAGTTCAACTTGATGATGCGGTCAGCCACGTGAAAGTACCGATCGTCGTGACTGATGACGAAGACTGTCTTGCCTTTTGCTTTGAGTTCGGGCAAGAGCCGGAAGTAGAAAATCTCTTTGAAGAGTGGATCCTGATCTGCCGCCCATTCGTCGAAAACGTAGAAAGGACGATCTTCGAGATATGCGGTCAGCAACGCGAGGCGCTTCCGCTGACCGTGAGACAGATCCGTGGTCGAAAGCGCTCCGTCAATCACCTGCACTTTGCGATCGAGTTGCAAGCGCTGCAAATATTGAAGCGCCTGTTCATCCAAAGCGCCGGCGTTCAAGCCCAAGAGACTTTCGAATAGATAGAAGTCGGAAAAAACGGCGGCGAAGAGCTGGCGATACTGAGCGCGCGTCTCGTCTGTGATCTTCTCACCGTCGAGATATACCGCGCCTTCGTCGGGTGCATACAAGCCGGTGACGAGTTTGGCGAGCGTTGTCTTGCCACTGCCATTGCCGCCGACCAGAAACACGAGTTCAGCCGGTCGAAAGGTCAGATCGATTGGACCAAGCTTGAATCCGTCGCCATCTTCGGTGTCATACGCATGCATTACGCTTTGCAACCGCAGACTCTGAAAAGCTTGCGGGCTTTCGAGAGCGGAAGGGTCAACAGTTTCCGCCTCCAGCGACAGTCCCATCGCTTCGATCTGCTGCAAGGCAATATTGGCGCGGCCCAGCGTCGGCAGTGCGCTCATGATCACTTCCAACGGTGGCAACAGGTAAAGAATGACGAGGCTGAATCCGATCGTCGTGGCGGCTGCTGTCGGTTGCAGTGCGGGCAGCGCGAAGAGCAGCAGTCCGATTAGAACGAAGATCAGCAGGTGTCCGAAGCTGGCGGCGAGCGCGTAAATTGCGTCGCCTACCGACGCTTTGTGACGAAAAGAGAGCGCCGCGTGTTCGAGCTGGTCGTGAAAGAAAGCGGCGCGGCGCGCGCGATGCAGCTTGAGTTCTTTGTTGCCCTCGATTAGCGAGCGGAAGTGTTTGAACAAGGCATCCAGTTCCAACCGGCTCGCGCTGAGATAATTCAAAGCGCGTCTGAACGGCACCTGGTAACAGAGCACCCCGAAGAGCAGAAAACCGAATACGCCAAGTAATACCGGTAACGACAACCAACCGAGGTAACCAAGACACGTGATCACTACAACGATGTGAACGACGAGCATCGGCGTGGCGGTGAGCGCGCCTGCGATCACTGAGACGTCGTCGGTGAGCGTTGCCAGCAAACGTGGCGCTCCGAGTTTTTCGAGATGCTGAAGTGGCGCGGCGAGTATTCGTGACGAGAGTTCAAGGCGCAATTTGAATGTGACTCGATGCGCGAGTTGGACCAGGAAGATCCACGAAGCAGCGCGGCTGACGAACATCGCCGCGCATAACGACGCAAAAGTCCAGACGAGCGTGTCGTGAGGCGTGCCCGAGTTGCTGAGCACCGAGTTGATGACGATCAACAGGCCGGTGTTGCTGGCGCCCGCGACGATGCCTGCCAACACTGCGAGACTGACCGTACCGAGCGACGACCGCAGAAGAAACACCACTAGCTTCATAGCGTGATTAATACAGCATCGATTTTGCCGGGCGGGAGGACTACAGTTGACCATCCACCAAACGAATCAGTCAACCCACGCAGACTGTGTGACTTGTTCTCGGCGTTAACTCTGTGTCTCCGCGGTGAAAATCAAACCTCAGTTTAGTTTCGGCCGCCTGAATTCATACTGCATGCGCAGGTAGATCGAAAATTGGACCGCCGGCTCGAGTCCCAACGGAATCAACACCGAGTCGAACCTGCTGGCTTCAAATGGATCGTAATAGAACGTAAAACTCTTGCGTTGCACGACGCGGCTCGACGTGCCTTGATTGTTGTAAACAGACGCATCGCCAGTCTCAAATACCTGGTAACGCTGGTACGCTTCCGAGGGATAAGACACGTCGTATTTCTCGGCCGCGAGACCGACAGCGGCAAGTGTGACGCCCAACGCGTTTGCATACCTCTGCTCTTTGCTCTTGAGCACTTTGACAGCCGCGTCAAACAAACGGGCGCGAATCGCATCGAAATCGCTGACGACGTAATCGACTTTGATCAGATCGAAGATTCGCGCATCCGCCGCGGCACGCACGATCTTTTCAAACAGTTCGCGATTCTGGTAACGAATCGCCACCGTTTTCTTCGTCTCAACGCCGGCGAGATTCTCAGTCGCCTTGGTCCCGACAACAGTGAAATCGTAAACCCGGCTCTGAGTGATGAAGTCGACAAACATGTCGTTCGACTCTATTCCCAAGAGCTTAATTCTGCGGCTCAGATCGGCGATCTTAGCATTTACTTTTTCGTTACTGGCAGTCGAATTTGCGGCGTCGTCGTTGACGCCGAAAACGACGACAAAAGCATCGGGTTTGAGGTTGGTCAGGACGCTCGCTTCGATCGCGTAACCGTCAGTTGAATTTCCCAGCACGCCGGTATTGACTTGCAGTTGCCGGCGCTGTTGGTAGTAACCACTGTTACCATAAATGCGATTCCCAGCCTCTTGCGCGGATGCAGGCACAACGGCGAGGAGTGAAAGAACTAACAGGACGCACTTCTTCATCGTGAACGCTCCTTGATGAGTTTTTCAGGTAGAGGTACTGCGGAACTGTAGACGCTTGGGAACGCGTGTTGGTTGTTTTGGCCCACAACACCGCTTTGGATAAAAAGTCTCCCTATAAAGCACTTTTTGCGCAAAGCCGCTTGTGTATGCCTAATTACCTGTTACTAAGCGGAGATCCTATTCCTGTTTGAAGACTGAGTTGAGCACACCGGCCAGGCGCAAGCCGCCTTTCAACAACTGCTCGCGCATGCGTTCGCGATGCGCGCCGATGTATTTATAGGAGATCTTAGGGACCGCGGGTGTTCCCGGATCATCGGGATACACGTACAGTTTCGATCGCATAGCGATCGCCTCATCTGCATACGCGATGATATTTCCGCTCATCCAGCGTTTGGCGTCAGCCTCGCCGGCACGATCCAAAAAACGCGCAAACTGCGTGTAGCCGATGCGCTCGAAATCAACCATCTCGTCGTCCCAGACGGAATGGAGATTGGACTTCCATCGATCCATCCAGTTCACACTCACCATGTTGCCGCCCTTATCTGTTCCGCCGACGTGGAGTGGTTGGTGCAGATCACCCATCAGATGGACCAGAAAGCTGAGCGCCTGAACCTGTGTGAGGGGATCGGTTTCCACGGGATTGCATGCGCCCTGGCCGGCGCCATCGCTCTTGTCCGTGAGCGCCTTCACTGTGTAGAGACTCTCGCGCGAATTGGTGCGGAGAAAAGCGGTAAAGGCTTCGATAGCGGCCACGATATCGCCGCAACGAGCTTTCTCTGAATCGCGGTAGCTGGTCAAGCCGTCCTTCACGGTGGCGAAGTGGAGGGGACCGTACTTTTCGAAACGCGGATCGGATCGCAGTTCGTCGGGCCAATTCGCGACGTCGGCGAGAGTGCGGCCCTCCAGCAGGCGATTCACCCTGGCTTGCGCAGCGGGCGTCAGGTGACGTTGCGCGATCTCCGCGACAACGCGATGGCCAACCGGTCCCCACGCATACGCAGTGGGAGCTAGAGTGAGAAGCAGCAGCGTGCCAACAACCTTGAGAAGAGTATTTCGAATGTACTTTTCGAGCATGTGATCTCCTTTACTAGTTATTGGAAAGTAAAACGCAGAAACCGAGGACCGCCAGAGATGGCTTTACAATTTAGCGTGGGAGAGATAATAAGCCAAGTGTATGTACCGGAGGTGTCTGATGAAAACTCGGCTTTGCTTATTCATTGTGTTGCTGTCGATGACTGCGGTGACACTTACTTACGGTCAAGGCGATAAGAAACCAAGGACCATTGCTGATTATCAGCCACGCACGTTGCGCGAATTGGCTGCGCTGCTGCCCGAAACGTTCCGCACTGCTCTTGCCGAACGGGGAGCAGCAGGCAATAAAGACTTGAGTCACATTGTGCATGGGGAACTATTTCCCTCGCGCGTGAAGGTTGTTTACAGCGGAAAAAAGAGGACTCTCCTCGAAAGCAAGCGAGAAGTCATCACAGCGTGGGCGAATCGATTCGCCGGAATGCCGGAGTTTTACACCGCGCCATATCAAACAGAACTGCTCTTCACCGACGGCGATCAGAGCTACTGGCTCGCGGTGCGAAAAGAGCTGCTGGTCCATGACTGGAAGCAGGACGATGCGTTGGAGCTATGTGCCATTAAACTCGGCAACGTTCAAATAGGTGATGAGTTGGAGGCGGTGCTTTTGGTTGAGCAGGTCGTCCAACAAACCCGGTAGCGCAAGTCTCAACGCGGCGCCCAGGATGGTTTGCCTGTTCGTATTCACGTCGACTATCGAGTTCAAGGCTTCTCGCCGTACCAGTACCAGGTTGGTTCCGGTTCGCTGCCATACTGACGCAGCAAGTCGTCGATCTCTTTGTTCACGGGAACGTGGCGTGCCGGGACTTTTGCGCCGGCAGCGATCAGAGTTTCGATGATCTCAGAAAAGAGTTTCGGATCGCCTCCATGAGCAGCAGACCAGAGTGTTTGTCCAAGCACTGTTCCTCCGTAAATGTTCGTCGCCTCAAGCGGAGGATTGAATTTCAAGAGCAATCTGACTGTCTCTAACTGCCCGGTGATTACGGCGCAATGCAACGGCGTCTGACCATCGCCGCCGCCGTCGTTTAGATCGCCGCCCTGTTCCAGCAAGAACTCCACCACCTCGTTTCGTCCCCAGCCGCAAGCGCAAAGAAAAGCGGATTGCGCTCGCTTTTGGCTGGGTTTGCGAGTGCTGTTGTTATTGAAGAAACGCTTCACGACGTCGAGCCGGCCGACACCAGCGGCAGATTCGAGACTCAAGCGCGCGCCACGCTCGGCAAGATGCGCAGCAGCTTCTCCGCGTCCGTTTGCGAGCGCGCCCGACACGGAACTCTGACGATTGCCGGCACTGGTGCGGTGATCGATCTCAGCTCCATGATCGAGCAGGACGTCGATCAGTTGGTTTTGCACACCGGCGCGATAGGGATGAATACTGGTGGCGGCGAGTCCGAGTGTTGTAGATCCTCCGCCATACACATTTGTCTCTGCATCGACTTCCGCGCCGGCTTTCAACAACACTTCGGCAATGGCGACGATGTTCTTTGGCGTCTTCTGCCGGTAACCTTCGACGCCGTTTGCTGACACGTAATGCAGCAACGTCGCACCGTGCTCACGCGCGGATCGTGCACGCACGAGAGCCGGATCGTTGCGTAAGAGTCGTTTGAGTTTTGTCAGTTTGCCTTCGACGATTGCGTCAGCAGCGGATTCAAACCTGGCAATAGCAGAACTCTTTTGTTCGAGAGCTTTCAGAAACTTCGAAAACCTGGACCAGCTTTCAAATCCGTGACAGCGCGCGATAACTAGCTGCGCGTCGCCGAGCCGGCAACGAGATCCCTCGCGTATGAGCGTTCTTTGAACAAACGCTTCAACCTGTCGAGCCCAACGAGCAGCAACAACTTCGACTCCGCGGTTGAACGTCACACCGCTCTTTCGAGCAAGCATGCTTACCCACTTCTCAGCCCACACACGAACAACCGCCGCGTCGCCGGACTTACATGCTCTAACTAGCTCCTTGGCAAGATCTCGATAGCGTTCCAGGTTTGGACGTCGCGGCAGGGGCAGCGCATTCTGCGGATTTGGAAACACAGATGGAATCCCTTTCAGACCATTGTTCTAACTAGTCGCATCACAAGTCGGACACACATTACACCAATCCAATAAATTGCGAGTCCCGGTAGTCTGCGGCTTCTGAGCACCGCAGGTGCGGCAGATGGTAGCCAGAGGCGAGTGCGAGCGGAGCGAGCACTACGCCTCTGGATAGCAAGAATCATCAATCGAGCACTGAAAGTGCGACAGAAGCGTTCGCTTCTATCGCACTTTCAGTGCTTGCTCTCTTACTCGTCGTGGTCCAGGGGCGGCGTGCACGCTCCGCGCGCACTTGCCCCTGGCTACCGTCTATTGCGCCTTCGGCGCTCAATGCCTCAGATATCCGAAACCCGGGAATTATTGCGTGAACTTGAAGGCACAGAACACCGGATCAAATAAAACGAAAATCGGCTGCTCGTTAACCAATCAACGAGCAGCCGATTTTTTGCGAACTGATCCCGAGCTTATTCTGCGGATCGCTTCCGTCTTCGCTTTGCGGCGAACCATGCAAGGCCCGTCCCTAACAGCGCTATAGTCGCTGGTTCCGGAACTGCCTGTCCTTCCTGGAAACCCGTGATGGTAATGCGTGCCATCTGGTTAACCAGCAAGGGAGTAGTGCCAAAGTTATTACCAAAGAAATCCAGCAACTCCACTGTAAAAATCACCTGGCCGCCTTCCGGCGTCGAGAAGGCGAATGGGCCACTGCCTGTCAGCCAGTTGATATTCAAACTGCGGCTGCCGAACTCAGCTTCTTCAAACATACCGGTGAAAGATAAAACTCCGATCGGCGTGGTCATACTGCCCGTCAACGAGATCGGCAGGCATGGACCATCGGTACAACCAGAGTCGGTGCCTCCTCCGGCGGGGGCTGCGATCTGAAACTGGCCGAAAACAAAATCGAATGTTTGACCAGTGGCAGTCACATTGAAGTTGTTACTGAATCCTTGTCCCAGAAAGCCGATTTGGCCCGAAGAACCGACCACAGGATTTTGTGAATTGCTACTGCCGGTAATGGTCAGCGTGTCGGCTTGCGCCGAGGTTTGAAAGAGAACGGTAAGGCACAGCACAATAACAGCCATGCCCAGCGATCTGGAAAAGTGGGCTTGAGAGGTCGTGTACATGGAATTCTCCTTAAACTCTTGTTCAAGTCAGGTTAGAGCTAGCGCACGTTGTCTAAGCAGGCGCGGCGTGAAGGAACTGGGAACGAACTAACGTGGGCTAGCAGGATCTAGCTCCAGTGCCGGGGCCTGTGAAGTGTAAAATGCCGTGAGACTCTACCTGTAGACGGTGTCGGAGTCAACGCACGGCGGTGTTGGTTTTGTTTCGCCAGAGCTTAATTTTTAGTTACGAACCGGTGCAAGTGTCACCGCTTATGGCGTTCTCCCTTTGAGCCTCCCGGCAAGTGTTAAAAGGAGTCGATATGATGCCGCAAATTTTATGCAGATCTCTAAAGAAAACTGTAGTTGCGACCTTGATTGTGTTGATCATTTCCTCAATTATGGCTCCAACTGGCCGGCTGGAGAATAAAATGCCTGACAAGCGATTGAATGCCGCGAGTTCCCGGTTTGCCTTCAAGCTTTACGACCAGATCTTGAAAAAACCGGCGGGCCAAAACACTTTTGTCTCTCCGACGAGCGTGATGATCGCTCTGGCGATGACCTATAACGGCGCCGACGGGCCAACTCGCCAGGCGATTGCTCGGGCACTGGAAATTGAAGGCATGAGCCTCGACGAAGCGAACCGTGCTTTTGGCGATCTGCAATCCGTGCTTGCCTCGGCAGATCCTAAAGTACAGCTCAGAATCGCAAACTCCCTCTGGGCCAGAAACGGATTAGTTCTCAACCCGTCCTTTCTCGCGCGCAACAAACAGTATTACGGCGCTGACGTAACGACTCTCAATTTTGACGATCCCGCAGCCACAGGGACCATCAATTCGTGGGTGAACAAAAAAACCGAAGGCAAGATTCAGAAGATTATCGACAGGATTGAGGCGGACAAAGTTCTGTTTCTAATCAACGCCATCTACTTCAAAGGCCAATGGCAGTTTGAATTCAAAAAGGAGAGCACGAAGCCCGAGCCATTCAAACTTCCCGGCGGTGAGCAAAAGCAACACCCGATGATGTCGCAATCCGGGAGCTACAACTACTATAAAGGCGCCGACTTTCAAGCAGTCGCTCTGCCTTATGGTCAGGGCCGCCTCAGCATGTACGTGTTTCTGCCTGACGAACAAAAACCCCTCGAACAGTTTGAGCGAAACCTTACGCCTGAGAATTGGGACACGTGGATGAAGAGTTTCAACATGTCACCTGGCGACGTGATGTTGCCGCGTTTCAAGGTTGAATGGGAATCGAACCTGAACGATGCGCTGAAGGCAATAGGAATGGCAGAAGCTTTCGACAGTTCGCGCGCCAACTTTTCGCAAATGGCGACAGTGAACGGCGGCAACAAGCTCTACATCTCCGAGGTCAAACACAAAACCTGGGCTGAAGTGAACGAGGAAGGCACGGTCGCAGCGGCAGTCACCTCGGTTGGAATATCCCTGACTTCAGTTCAGAAGCCGCGAGAGCGGTTCTCGATGAAAGTAGATCGTCCCTTCTTCTTCGCGATCCGCGACAACCAGACCGGCGTCCTGCTATTCATGGGCTCGATCACAAACCCGGAATGACGGCGATCAGAAGCGGCGTGAGTTTACTTAACCCGAACGTAAATATGAGCATTGGGTGATCCATCAATCGCAGGAACTTTCTTCACCTTAAGATAAGTCTGGCGACTAACAAGTTCACCAAGCTTTTCGCAGCCATAGTTCCTTGGATCAAATGATGGATTGCTCTTTGCGACTAATGAACCCACGACTGACAGAGGCGCCCAACCATCGTCTCGAGCCGCTCCGGCTGTTGCGGCCAGCAGCAGCGGCTTCAATGGTTCCTGTGGCGCCTCGTTCGCAGCGGGTTTGGCAACAGGCGCGCGAAGAATCTCGGTGTAAATGAACTTATCGCAGGCGGCCACAAAGGCGCGCGGCGTCTTCTTTTCGCCAAAACCGTAAACCAAAAGACCGGCTTCGCGGATTCTCGTCGCGAGACGCGTAAAATCGCTGTCCGAAGACACGAGGCAAAATCCGTCTACCCTTCCGCCGTGAAGCAGATCCATTGCATCGATTATCAGTGCCGAGTCAGTCGCGTTCTTTCCGCTCGTGTACCGGAACTGCTGGATCGGCCGGATTGCGAGACTATTGAGACTCTCTCTCCAGCCGTTGAGTTGAGGAGTGGTCCAATCCCCATAAGCGCGCTTGATCGTGGCAGTGCCGTACCTTGACACTTCCGTCAGCAGGTCGCCGATGACCGATGCTTGCGCATTATCGGCGTCGATGAGTACGGCGAGTTTATCGGTGTTTGGTGATGGCATCGTGATCTATCAGAAAGCTGAGGTTAACTCCGCAGCAACGGAAATCGTTTGTACGATTCAATCATCAACTTGAGAAAGCTCTCTTCAGAAAGGCGATCGTCGTTGCGTAGCTGCATTGCTCCCAGTACGCCGATTGCCAGCAATGTCCCAATGACTACGACGCCGACCATGACACCCGCAGTGATCGAAACCCACTTGCTAATCACTACCGCCGCGATAACGATTGCAGCAAGCACAATGACAAATACCGCCGCGTAGGAAACAATCGAATTGGTTGGATTATTGGGCGGAGAGACAATGGATTTTGAGGGCCGCGAGGTTAAATCTTCAGGCATCTGGGGAAAACTCCTTTCTATCCAAGTTTTCTGGAGCCGGCGTACCAGCCGGATGTCGGGATCTTCTACTCCGTCCAGCAAGTCCCGAACAGAAAATTTCTTTCGCAACTCGGAGATCAAGATCTCTGGTTCGTTCATCTCTTCATGGACCATCAAGTCGTTATAGGAAACCAACACTTCCGGGTAACCAGGCACGGGGATCATTTGTTTGATCTCGATCTTGAATTTGCGATTGATTTCATCAAACGCGAAACGAATTATCGCCAGGAATGAGCGTCGAGTTTGTTCCTTGCCGTTGATTGCAATAAAGATTTTTCGATCTACGAGATCGGCTTTTATCTTTGCCCGGTTCGCGCCGCTATGCAGGAAGACGCCGTTCTTCCAGTAATACTGTTTCGTAATGTACTGGTTCATCCGCGTGATAAAGCGCGAGATGACGGCGTCATGAAGCACTTCGTAGTGGTATTGAAACTTGAGGGCTGTTGCATCCTCCCAGGGGATGTCCAGTTCGTTGTCGTGCAGGTGACGTGGAATCAGGTAATGGCCCGGCCGATCGGTAAACTCGAAGCACAATTCAAAGTGCTTCATCATGTCAATCAAGCGACGATGTGTGTGAGGAGGATAATGATGCGTTCCGTCCGGTAAGCGCGCGAGGATCTCGCCTACGTCTTTCAAATCAAACTGTCCCTGCGCTTTGACCAGTTCAGACGAAGTCAATAAACCATAAACACCTTGCGTCACCCAGCGTGGATTGAGCACCTGCGTATCGCCCGGAAAACGTATCACTGTTCCCAGAACGTGGAGCATGTCCAGCAATGAGTTGCGGAGGTGGCCGTCAGCCAGATCCTCTTCATCACAGATGTCAAAATACTGTTCGACCGGAATGTAGTCAGCGCGCATCTCCTTCAGTCGTTTTTTTATTGCCAGCCACTCGCGGGGCCAGATGTCGTGCACGTGCCTCAACGCTTCGACTTCGCGCGCAATTGACTCTTTCAGTTTGGCAATGCCTTCGCCTGTGGCGCAGGATGCTTCTACAAAGTTCCGGATGTTGTATTTCTCCTGCAATGCTTTTCGATCGAGGTTGAGAGGACGTTGTCCTTTTAACTGATCGATCTGGTTGATGACGATGATAATTGGAGAATCGCCGGCGAAACTCTCTATCAGCTTCAGCCAGTATTCGATATTGCTGATCTGATCGCCTTTGCGCGCGTCGACTACTAATAGATAAAGACTGCGAGTGGTTAGAAAGAACTGGTGGGTTGAATGCTGGATTTCCTGTCCGCCGAAGTCCCAGATGTTCAGCTTGATCGGATCGCCTTTTCCCTGGACTTCGCTCTGAAGTATCTGCATCTCATCGTTAATCTCAACTCCGAGCGTGGTCTGTCTGGTGGGATTAAACGTGTTATGAATCATCCTCTCTACAACGGAACTCTTGCCGACCTTGCCATCTCCAACCACCAACAGCTTGGCCTCATTCAACCGTTTCCCAGTCTCCAATCCTGCCAACGCCGCAAAGATTGCTTTCACATCTTGGGGATTGCTTAGAGTTTCGGGAGAGATCGGAAGCGGATTCCCACGAAGGTTGAGGTAAGTCAGATTTGTCAGTCGCGTGAGCTCTGCTGGCACGCTCGTCAGTTGATTGCCGCTCAGATCCAGGATGGTTAGGTTCGTCAGCCGGGTGATCTCTACGGGCACGCTCGTCAGTTGATTGCCGCTCAGATCTAGGATGGGTAGATTCGTCAGCCGCGTGATCTCCATCGGCAGGCTCGTCAGATAATTGAAGCTTAGACCCAAGCCGGCCAGGTTCGTCAGCCGCGTGATTTCCACCGGCAGGCTCGTCAGATGATTAAAGCTCAGATTCAAGCTGGTCAGGTTCGTCAGCCGCGCGATCTCCACCGGCAGGCTCGTCAGTTGATTGCCGCTCAGATCCAGACTGGTCAGGTTCGTCAGCCGCGTGATCTCTACGGGCAGGCTCGTCAGTTGATTACCGCTCAGAGACAAGCTGGTCAGGTTCGTCAGCCCCGTGATCTCCATAGGCAGGCTCGT
Source organism: Pyrinomonadaceae bacterium (assembly GCA_035276045.1). Lineage (GTDB taxonomy): Bacteria > Acidobacteriota > Blastocatellia > Pyrinomonadales > Pyrinomonadaceae > PSRF01. Next base: position 23,193 of record DATELZ010000086.1, read on the forward strand.
CAGTTGATTGAAGCTCAGATCCAAGCTGGTCGCGTCGGGGTTGAAAGGTGGTAGGTCCATCGGGGCGGCTCTCGTGGTCTGTTGAGGAACTGAGAACGTTAGATTAAGTTGGGTACAATCAATTTATCGCAAGTTTTATGGGTGAATTACAAAAGCTAGTGAGAACAAGGTGGCTTATATCACTGCGATGCGAAGATGTTCAAGCTATCTAATTCAAGACGACGATTAGAAGTATCCCATTACCTCAAATAAGAGAACTACCGGGTGAGACCCAGCGTGTGAGACGACAATGGATCACTTGCTGCTCACCTGTTCCCTGATCGTGATCGCTTTTGGCGTGCTCACCCGGCGGTATCCTTTCGAGAAGGCCTATCGCGTAATCGCCGTATTCCCTTCTCTCATCTTCCTTGCGGGCATGGCCGACGAGTATTTCAGGGGTATCAAACAACTCAATCACCAACTGCTGCACCTCGCCTACGACGGCAGTTATGCCCTGCTGCTCCTCGGAATCATTCTTGTACTACGCGCCGTACTCAAGCGTAAACTGACGATTCTCATCCCCGCAGCCACCTGCATTGCCGGAATACCCCTGGGCCATCTCCTGATCACGCATCAGGTCTACTGATTAACCTGACTCTCTTTCTCCATGATCACCATGTTCTCACCGCGGCCTACCAATCCCACGAGGACAAAGCCATCACCTTCTGACTGCGCCACTTCCTTCTGCAACGTGCCGGTTCGACTGGTGGCCAGCAGCCGGTACTGATAGCGCTTGCCTGATTTCGGCGCCATCTCGAGGATCGACACGATCTCATTCGAAAAGAATCCTTCCTTCGCCGTGATCGTGCGCGGGAGTAAACGATACCCTTCCTGCGCGGCCTGATTAAGCTCCTTCTCCATCGTGCCCGTCCGCGTTGTCGCCAGCAGCTTGTACTTGTAAAAATCTGGTCCCTCCGTCACGCGCTCGAGGAATAGGACCATCTCTGACTGGCCGCAACTGGACGCGGAAGTAATGATGCGGAAGCCCTGGGCCGAGGCTTCGTCGAGTTCCTTTTGCATGGTTGAAGTTTTCACAGTGGAGAGCAGGAGATAGCGGTTCTCCGGATCGATCTTCAACTTGCCCTGGGCCATGGCAGAAACGGCTGTAAGCAAAATTATCGGGAGGACTAACGCGTAAAGGGGTTTCATCTATCGGGTCTCCTAAAGAAGTTTTGTTAAAGCATTTGAATGGATCAGCGGCTGAGGAGAGTCGCGTGAACGATGCGCAATTGCTAACACCGGTGGGCGAGGACTGTCAATGGCTCAGCGTAACTCTGCGGTCCTCTGTGTCCTCTGCGTTTACATAACCCAGACGCAGGTTTAATGCAGAGGACACAGAGGACCGCAGAGTTACGCTGAGACAAATTAAGGCGCCGCTACGCTCCGAATTGTTTTAGATGATGGTCGGTGTGTTTGTAAGTCGCCACGCCCCACTCGCGCCAGGTCATTGGTCCAAACAACGGATGAGCCGGTCCATTGCCTTCACTCGGGCCAGTCCCGATTCGTTCCAACAACTCCAGCACCGCCGCGCGCTCCTCTGCAAACGACACCGCGTCGACAGGCTTCAACTCCTGCGCCGTCGGCGCTCCTTTCGGAAACGGAAGAACGTACAGGATGAGGTGCTTTAGCGGAAACATCTGAAACGCGCGCTTGTTCGCGGAGACTACCGGCAACTCGCCCAGCGCCATGCGCGTCGAGAGTCGAAGATGGCGCAACATGCCGGTTACGTCCATCTTGCCCCATCGCGCTGTCGTGGATGCGGACAGTGACTGCACTCTGCTAACGATCTTCGATCGGTCCGCGTCGTTAAGAATCGATCCCATCGTCACTCTCCTCATCAGATGAGAAGTCGTAGAACACACGAAATATGTTGCCGTCGAGATCGATGGCCGTGAACTCGTGCAGCCGCCAGGGTTTCGACTCGGGCGCGGACCTCAATTTCGCACCGCTGGCACTCCACGTTCGATGCACTTCGTCAACTTCCTCTTTGCTGTCCACATTCAACCAGATCAACGTTGGACCAACATTCCCGTAGCCCTTCCGAAACTCCCGGTCTGCCAGAAACATCCGGCAGTTGCCCTTCGAGATGCCGGCCAGGCCAAACTCTCCACCACCCCAGTCCAGGGTGAAACCAAGATTATTCCGGTAGTAGGCAATAGCCTCGTTGATATCGTTGACCGGTATCTCTGGCACCGCACTGGGAAACTCGAATTTCATCGTGGCTCATCATTAATTCATTTGCGAACAAAGCGCAACATAGTCTTCCAGTTTGCGTAATACAGGGAACATTTTGCGAGCCGCCAAGTTTTGGAGCCTGAAAAGATGAACTCTATCGAGGTTGACGGACTTTCACGCGCGTTCAACGGACTGCGAGCCGTGGACAACATCTCCTTCACTGTAGCAGCGGGTGAAGTGTTTGGCTTCCTGGGCCATAACGGCGCGGGCAAGACAACCACCATTCGCATGTTGACCGGCCAGTTGCGACCCAGCAGCGGACACGCTCGAGTCGCCGGTTGCGACATCATCGCAGAACACGAACGGCTCAAATCGCTCGTCGGAGTGGTTTCCGAAAACCAAAATCTCTACGAACGCATGTCCGGAAGAGAGAATCTCGCTTTTGCAGCGCGTCTCTATGGCACAGATCACAAAAGGATTGACGATGTGCTCGATCAAGTCGCCTTGCTCGATCGCGCGAAAGACAACGTCGCGCATTATTCCAACGGCATGAAGCAGCGGCTGCTCATCGCGCGCGCACTGCTGCATCGTCCCCAGATAATCTTCCTTGACGAACCGACGCGCGGATTAGATCCCGTCGTCGCCCGCGAGATTCGCCGGCTCGTGGTCGATCTCGCGACGCAAGGCGTGACGATCTTTCTCACGACTCACTACATGGAAGAAGCAGACGAACTTTGCCAGCGCATCGCTTTTCTCAGCGAAGGACGGATCGTCGCTCTCGACACACCCGACAATCTCAAACTCGCTCACGGTCAAAAGCTGCTCAAAGCAACACTCGAAAACGGCGAAAGTCTCACCATCGCGCTGGACGGCGAAGACGCGGGAAAGCAATTAGAAGCACTGGTCAGCGCCGGACAGATCAGAACGCTGCACTCGACCGAAGCCACACTCGAAAAAGTCTTCATCAAGATCGCCGGAAGGGGGTTGTCTGAATGAACCTTCGAGCCGTAGCCGCCATAGCGCAGAAAGATCTGGTTGATGCGATCAGAAATCGTTATCTCCTGGTTGCGTTGCTGACGCCGTTGTCCGTTGCGCTTCTGATTCCCCTGTTGCTGCCTGACGTCGAAAGTATGAAGAACCTCGTCCTCGTGGTCCACGATCCGGGCAGATCGAGTTTGGTCTCGCAGTTGCGCACAGTGCCACGGATAAAGTTGATCGAGACGGGTTCGGCCGAAGCAATCGAAAGTGAAGTAGAAAAGAACAAAGCAATCGGCGGACTGGCGGCGCCGGTTAACTTCGATGCCGATGTAGCTGCGGGTAAGCAACCTGACGTCACTGTTTACATAAACAACAAGAAGAACGGACTCGAACAGGCGAGCTTCAGGCTCATGATCGAACGGCAGGTTTTATCTCTGGTGAAAGAGTCAGTTCCGGCACGATTGAACTGGATCGACGTTGGCAAAGATCCGAATCCTCCAACCGGAGGCGGATTTGATCTCGGGCAGATGCTGCTGCCGCTGCTATTGGTGCTCACGTTCGGTATGACCGGCGCACTGGTGGTTCCATTGCTGCTCGTGGAAGAAAAAGAAAAACGCACCATGGATTTCCTGTTGACCTCGCCGGCAAGGCTGTCCGAGATAGTTGCGGGCAAGGCATTTACGGGCGTGGTTTACAGCGTCCTGATCGCAGGCGCGTTGTTGGTCATCAATCGCCAGATGATCAGCAACTGGGCACTTAGCCTGCTGACCATCGCGCTGGGAATGCTGTTGATCGTCGCAATAGGATTGCTGATAGGAAGTGTTTGTAAATCCACTATGCAGGTGAACACGTGGGCCAGCGTCGTGCTGCTCGTGCTCCTCGCGCCGACCTTTCCGATCCCCGGCGCCCCGGCAGTGCTTGAAGGCGCGATGCGGTTTATTCCCACTTACTATTTTGTCGAGGCGCTCAAATCGTCGCTGGCCGGAAGCACTTCGTCACGCTTCTGGGTACAGTTGTCAGCAGTGTTGGCCTCTACCGTTGCCGCCTTCGTCGCCGGCGTCTGGGCATTGCGACGAGAACAAAACTGAGTGGTGCCTTATTTTGGCTCTGCGTTCTCTGCGTTCCTCGGTGAACTCTGCGTTAAATATCTGGAAGTCAGTGGTTACACAGAGTTCACCGAGGAACGCAGAGTTGACAACGCTCGCGGACTGGTGCTAAACACTGGCGCATAGTTTTGCGAGTTCCTCATGATCCTCTCGTCGAATCACTACTCTCTCAGCAGCTTCAATCGCGCGATAAAGAAAGGCTCAGCATGATTTCATATATCTCCCGCAATCGAATCGTGGCGTTTCTCACTCTCGTCGCACTCCTCCCGGTTCTTAGTCTTCCCGTCCATGCGGAAACGCTCAAGTTTGCCTGGCCGGACGGCGCAACCGCGAAAGTGACGACGCGTTCGCAGGGCCGGCGAGCAAACAAAACCGATGGCGCGCGCAACTGGGACATGACGGCTGAATTTACAATGCGCGTCCAAAAGAACGGCGATCGCATTGTTATCTCACGTGAAGGCTACACCGGTTGGAAAGGCACTTTTCCACCGTCGATGGCCGGCGGCGCCGACCGTTTTGTCGACATGATTCCGACCACCATCGTGTCCACGGATGGGACTTTCATCGGGATCGAAGGCCAGGAAATAGCCCGAAAACGAATAAATCAGGCATTGGCGCAATCAGGACCGCTCGTGCAAACCGCACTACAGTCGATCACATCAGATGCTTCTCTCACAGTTATCGCCACCGATAACTGGTCCACCCTGATGAGTCTCTGGCAGGAGGTCGAACTCGATCCAGCCGCCTTCTATGAATTACAAACCGTCACCCCGGTTCCCCAACTCGGCGGCGGGGAGCTCGAAATCACCGGTACGGTCCGGTTTGTCAAAGAAACTCCCTGTGGGCCCGGACAAGACGAACGACGTTGCGTTGCTTTCCACGGTGAAACCGCGCCCAATAAGAAACAGATGAATGAACTGCTTCAGTCGGTCCTCAAGAAAGCCGATCCAAGCCTGCCGAAGATCACGCTCTTCGATCAGCGGTTCAAAGTGGATATAGTCCTCGACAAGCAGACCATGCTGCCGCAACAACTAACGATCACCCGCGTTCACAATCTTGAGCTTGACACGCCTGGCGCCAATCAAGGCTTTACAGAAGAAATCACAAAGTCTTACACCTTCGCGTGGGTCCTCAAACAAGAGGACAAAAAGGTCTCACCATAAACCGCGAACCTCAACCGGAGAAATTAAATGACTCACACAAAATGCTCCCACTGCGGCCTCAATAACTTTTCGACCGACAAAGTCTGCGAACGTTGCGGAACGCCGCTCGTCAGCAACGATGCGAACGTTTCCACGCCGGAACCGGCGCAGCCCAACTTACCCAGCCTCACGTTCAGCCAGGACGTCACATCAGGTTCACTTACCGTGAAACTGGTTATGGTAATTGTCGTAGCCCTCGTCGTTTCCGGCGTCACGTGGGTTCTCTACAAGCGGTACGCCGACTCACGACGGCGCAGCGTCGCAGCCACACGAAGAGAGTTACCGCCACCCACACTCGACGAACGCACGCGCGACACGATGCTTGCCTATCTCACCCAACCAGGCTTCGCCGGAACAAAAGTAGTGGGCCAAGTGCTCGGCCCCGTGCATCTGGAGATGCTGCACGTACCTGAACGCGCGGTCTACTTCTCTGCGCCTGAGCAGACCGGTGAACCGTTTGAAACCACAGTCGCCCGCTTCGTCATCGATCCGAAAAAGATCGTGCTGGCGGAGAACGACAACGGCCGGCTCCGTCTCGGCGATTATTCCCTCGTCCAATCGGACGAGAAGCACGTTTTCTTCAAGACGCCGGTGGACAACATCAAGTTCGATCCGAAAATCGTCCTCAAGTTTTCCTTCAAGCAAGTGACCTACACGCTCGACATGGAAGAGTTGGGCAACTTCCTCCAGAACAAAAGTATCTTCGGCGGACGGATGCACGCGCGAACGGAACAAAGCCGGGCGGGACAGCCGATCATGTTCGCCAACCATGGCGCGCTGGTAGCGCGTCCTGAAGAAACTTCGCTGCGCCGCTTCGTGGACGAGCTTATTCGCGACATTCCGGCCGATGCTGAAAATGCGCGCGAGGCGCGCGTGCAACGCATGCTCGATTTCGTCTCGCGCGAGATCGCTTACGACTTTCGCGCCACCACTTACAATTTCGAATTGTTGAAGAGACCAAACGAGGTCTTGATGTCGGGTGAGTCTGATTGCAGCAACAAGGCGATCCTGCTCGGCTCGTTGTTGGAGCAACTCGGCGAAGACTATCTATTCATCTACACGCCGGATCACATCACGGTCGCCGTTCAACAGGGCCGCTTCCCCGCGCGCAACGGTCTCTCGCTGGAGTGGGAAGGACAAACGTGGCTCATCGCCGAAGGCACTGCTCCGGGCTTTCGCATCGGTATCGATCGCGTGCGTGAAGAGGCGCGATTCAAGCAATTCCAGCACGTCCAGCGGCCCGGGGATCGCGACGTGATCTTTGATCTCGCCACGGGACGGCGGTTATCGTTTCAATAACCGCCTCCTATATGTTGGCTGTGTTGGCGCGGACGAGCACCCGTCGCTGGATCAAGACCGTTATCAGGATCATGCTCAAACCAAGCAGCGCGAGGGCAAACGGAAAGAAGAACGAGTCTTTGAAGACTCCGTAAGCAAGTTGGGCGAGGTATAAATACACGCCGAGCGCCCCGAATACGAGGAACGTCGATCGCCGTAACACGACAGCCAACCCAATGAAGCCGACGTTCAGCAACGCATAGAGCGCTCGCTTGACTTCCGATCCACTGTCCATCGACGTCAGTCCTCCCCAGAAGGCGATCATTCCGAAGAGGTAACACCAGAAGGCAAAATCTTCTGAGCGGGCTTCGCCGTGCTTATGCAGTATCTTTTCCAGGCCATAACCCACGAGCAGAATGCAAAGGCCCACCCCAACACTGATCCATTTACGAGTCTCCCAATTTACCTCAGTATTCCCGGTTATCAACGCGGCTAAGTGCATCGAGAGAAACCAAAAGGAAAAAGCGATCGGCGCGGTAAGGAAACCAAATCGCACGTAGCGCAAGGCGAAAGCAGCGGCAGCGATGGTCGCGAGTTCTATAACGATCCAGGGGCCATTGGTCCAGGGAAAATAATTCTCGTAAGGTCCGTGTTTATCAGCGGGCCAAAAACCGAGTATGTCCTCAATTGAGTAGACCAGTAGCGGCACGAGACAAACGGCGACAGTGATGAGTAGCGACCCGCCTACGATGTAACCTTTTTTGCGCAGCCACCATCCCAGCGCGGCCGCTATCATCATGTACACAACAACGGTGCTGAGTATTCCCGGCGAGCTGAGATCATCCCACTTGTCACCTAAGAACCAGGCGCAAGCCATGATCATCAATATCGCGCCGAAGTAATAAGCAACGGTGACGAAGTTGAACCCCTTCCGTTGTTCCACTGCCACTGGCTTAGGTTCTGCAAAGCGTGGATCAGTGAAACGCTGTTCGTACCCCCAGTGAACGAGACGTTCAGCATCGGTCTGAAGCAGCACGCCTTCATCGGCAGCGCGATAAATATCAGCGGACGTAAGTGAGATGTCAGGATCGGATTCGGGGGTAGTCATAGCGGCTTCCTTTGTAAGGGTTACTCAACGCGAGGCAGTGGCAGAACTTACAATCGCCGGTCTATTTTCACACAAGTCAGCTCAACATGCGCCACGTGTTTGAGCGCCACCATCGCACACCGCGGGTTTGACGATCAGCCACGTTGCAGCCACGCCCGCAGCGATGCCGCCGACGATGAGCCAGGTCTTAGTAGAGACGCCATCGCCGGCCTTGCTTATACTCTCGACTTCGGAATAAGCGATCGACTGCGACGTTCCGTCCTTTGGATTTTTGAGAGTGAAAGATACTGGCTCGATAGCGGTGATATGGCCCTTGAGTTTTGTGTTATCGCGAAACTTGACCTGGACCTGCGAATCCTTGCTCGCGGCGAGCACCTGGACCTGCGCGCGGATCTTCTCGACATCGGTGGTCGATTGAGCTTTCGCGGTTGCCGGCAGTCCAAAAGTCATTGCGGTTACGATAAGTGAAAGTGTTATGGCTAAGTTTGTCTTGATCACGAGTAGTCTCCTATCAAATTTGCACTGCTGCGGTTTTAGCAACCGTTGTTCCAGTGAGATTCTCAGCCTAATTGATAGGAAACACAGGTAAAGAAAAGCTCCAGGTGAAGACTGGTGCAGTAAAATTCCGACACGTTTCTTATTGATTAATGAGCTACACCAACCACATTGACAGGCAATTTCAAATTCTTGTAGATTGTCGCCGCCTTACAACAAGCGCATTAAACATCGAACGGTTGCAACAGTGCATTGCGCCGCTACGGTAATCTGGGGGGTATGGTAACAAGGCCTTAGATCACTCCATCCTTCCTCTCACACTTCCTCTCACACACCAGGAGACACTCATGAAACGAATTATGATGTTCGGTTTTGCCGGGCTGTTTATTGCTGCCCTTACTGTCACCATTATGCTCCGATCCACAGCGGCTGCCCCGCCCGGACCATCGGCCTCGGGCCATGGAACTGTTTTGCTGCCGGATACCGAAGGCAATATCGTCCGAAGACAATTCTCCTTCCATGCCAAGGTGATGTCGGATGGCTCCGTTAAAGGCAGTGCCGTAATCCACAACCCGTCTTTCGATCCGAAGTTCAATGCCCACTTCGAAATTACCTGTCTGCAAGTTGTCGGCAACCGCGCCAGCTTCGGCGGCTCGGTCAAGAAGTCAAACGATCCGGTATTCACCGACGAGTTTGACGCAGCCTTCTTTACCGTTTTTGACAACGGTGAACCGGGCGCCGACAACGACACGATCAGCTCAGTTTTCTTCGACAACGTGGTGGAACCAAGTGCCTGCCAGTTTATTGGTCCTGATGATTTCCCGCAGTCGCCAATCGAAGCCGGCAACGTCAACGTAAGACCGTAACACGGATGGTTTAATGGTTAACGAGAACGAGCCGGAGGTGACACGGATCTGAGAGTATGACACGGATCTGAGCGCCGAAGGCGCGGCATATGGTAGCCAGGGGCGGGTGCGAGCGAAGCGAGCACACCGCCCCTGGATCTCATAGAACAAACTGTCGAGCACCGAAGGTGCGAAAGAGCGCAACTAGAAGTTCGTGAACAGCAGATGGTTGTTCGGCGTTGCGCCGCCGAATAGACCACCACCAGTCCCCGTCACAACACCCTTCGTAGAAAGATCCTTGATCGCCTGTTGCACCTGCGCCGGTGTCGCCGCGGGATTCAACTGCAAATACTGCGCAACTACACCTGCCACATGCGGCGACGCCATCGACGTGCCGCTGATCGCATTCGTCGCGTTATCAGCCGTGGCCCATGACGACGTGATGTTTACTCCCGGCGCATGAAGGTCCACACACGTGCCGAAGTTCGAGAACGAAGCCTTCGCGTCGTTGATGTCCGAAGCCCCCACCGTGATCCCTTCCGCGACGCGCGCCGGCGATTGGTTGCACGAGTTAACGGGGAAACCAAAGATGTTACCGTTGCCCGCCGCAATCGCCGCCGAGACGCCATCCGCGATCATGTTGCGCACAGCCGTATCGAGCGACGCATTAGCGCCACCACCAAGACTCATGTTCGCCACCGCTGCCTGACCCGGTTGATGATCGCCCGTAACCCAGTCAACGCCGGCAATGATCGCGGCAATCGTCGTCGAACTCCCGCACCCAAACACACGAACTGCAACCAGGGTTACATTCTTTGCCACACCCCACGTCGTGCCGCCAATGGTGCCCGACACGTGCGTACCGTGCCCGTTGCAATCCTCCGTGCTGGGCGTTGCGTCGACAGTGTTCACACCTGCGAGCACACGACCCGCCAAATCCTGGTGCGTCGCGCGAATTCCCGTATCGATTACGTAAGCCTTAACTCCCGTGCCCGTCGAATTGTAGGTGTATGTCGTCGAAAGCGGACGATTACGCTGGTCGATGCGGTCAATTCCCCAGGTTGCGTTTGCCTGCGTCGTCGACAACGTGACTTCGCTATCTTCTTCCACGAACGCAACGCGCGGATCTTCGCTCAGACGGCGCGCCGCTGCTTCCGACAGTTTGATCGAAAAGCCTGACAACGCATTCCGGTAAATACGATTGATCGTTCCACCGTGAATGTCCCTGAGATTCGAAGCGATGGTCGGGACCAGCGAGTGTTTACCCTTTGGTCCAGCCGCGAGATCGTTCAACACGACGATATACTGATTCGGCACCGGACGTTCCGCGCGCCTAAATCTCTCGATGTTTACCTTTTCCGGCTCCTGCCCCTCTTGCAAGTTGATAGGTTTCTGAGTACGACCGCTGGTACTGGATGGAACAACCATAAAAGTCACGAACAAAGCTACTGCAAGCAAACCGATGAGTGAGCGTCTTAACTGCTGCATGGTGAGTCTCCTTTTAGTTAAAGACCTCGACGATCGCGCGGCGTGACGAAGCGTTTAGCGGATAGATCGATCCACGATTCGGGCTGCATCTCGTCGGGGCAGTGTTGGACCAGTATTACTTGTTTTGGGAGGGGGCAACTACTCTGGGCCACTAAGACAAACGTGAGGTTGCCCTGGGCTTGTGATTACGTTGCAATTATCTGACGACGAACGGGACCTATAAACCTCAGCCGGTAGTGTCTTAATTTCAACTCGGCGTTCTCTGCGTACTCTGAGATCTCTGCGTAAATACTGACTTCCAAATATTTAACGCAGAGTTCACCGGGGATCGCAGAGAACGCAGAGCCAAAATAAGACACCACCACCTCAACCGATCCCGTCAAGCTTCTTGTTCTCGCCGAGTTCGACCTGCTTGCCGGTTAAGATCGCCGACACAAAGCTGATTGCCTGCGCGATCGTGCTCGATGGTCCATCCCAGTATTCTGCTTTCCTGATCGTCACCTTGAGTAAGGCGACGTCAGGTTGATCTGGTCCATCCGGAAACCACGCCTTGAGCACCGGCTTCCAAAGCTCTTTGATTTTCTGTTTGTCGGTGACGAGTTCGGCCATGCCCGAGATCGACACGTAATGCTGTTTACGAGTGTCGATAAAGCTGACGTTCACGTTTGGAGTTCGCTCGATCTCGCTCGCTTTGTGTGATTGTGAAGAGGTAAAGAACCAGAGATTTCCCTGCTCGTCGACGTCGCTGTTGAGCGACATCGGACGGCTGTGCAGATCGTCGCTTTCGTCGACCGTGGTCAACATACACAGATCGATGTCCTTGATCATCTCGCGCAGTTTTTCGAAGTCGGATTCTTGCGACATAGTTCGTGATTATTAGACCTTTGAAATCACGAATGCTTGTCGCGGATGAGGAGAAATTGCGGTGCGGGGTGCGGTTTAGTTTTCGACGGCGACGACCTCGATTTCGGTGATTTTTCGCTTCAATAATTCCTCGGGAGTCCAGCTCTTCTTGTCGCCGGGCTTGTATTCGACGTAAAAGGAGATCCCCTCGTATTCAACAAACCAATAAGTCTCGCTGCTGCTGGTGCTGAACCTCGCTTTTCCATACGCGTCGAACACGTCCTTGAGCGTACTGCGTCCGACGACGATGCCACGTGACGTGAAAGCATGGCTCTTCGGCCTCAGTGAAATGGCAAATATCTTCTGCTCGGGATCGTTGGAACGATACCAAAACGAGATCCCCTGTTCTTCATATCTCATCTCGTAAGAGTATTTGTTGTGTTCGGTCAACACCTCTTCTGCGCCATATTTTGCGGTGACAGTTTTCTTTGTCGAATACCCGACGGCGATGCCCTCGATGCCCAGGCCGGCGGTGACATAGATCGATTGCGTCTGGATAGGAACCAACAGGGCCAAAACGAAAAGAATTGTTAGCCGCATATGCATCGCTCCAAGCCTCGCATTCTGTCACAAATCTCTCACCGCTATCGGCTTCGACAACAATTTTGTAACAAGGTCACAACCTGTAACCGGAACTTGTTCTGTAGTCTCTCCGCGTTCGACCAGTAGTAAGTCCTGATAGTCCAAATACATACCCGAATAGCCCGATGAAGCTTTCAATAAGCTCTACCTATTTTTGTATTCATTCTACGGAGCACAAATGTCCATCTCCCAAACCCGTGCTGCGCTACGCAGCGTTTCCCCCAGAACCGGTTATGTCTTTGCGATCTTCTTAATCCTGTTCACAACTGCTTCAGCAACTTTCGCGGCGACTATTACAGTTCCCGCCGGAGGCGATCTGCAAGCTGCCATCAATGCTGCTGTGCCGGGAGATACGATCGTCCTCGAAGCAGGAGCTACTTACCGCGGTCCTTTCGTCCTTACTAAGAAGACTGGCGATGCTTTCATCACGATACAGTCTTCTCGTGCTGCCGAGATTACGGGCCGTGTGTCGCCGTCGCAGGCTGGCCTGCTTGCAAAACTGCGTTCCAACGTCGGCGGCGATCCGATAATCAGCACTGCTTCCGGCGCTCATCATTACAAGCTGATCGGGCTCGATATTTCCACCGTAAGCGCCGCCGATCTCGTCTACGACCTGATCAGGCTCGGCGATTCCAATCAAACCGATCCGGCAAACGTGCCGCATCATTTGATCCTTGATCGCTTGTGGGTCCACGGATTTCCGACTCAGCCTGTTCAGCGTGGAATCAGTCTGAACAGCGCTGAAACGTCGATCATCAACTCTTACATCTCCGACATACATCTGATCGGCCATGACAGTCAGGCGATTTGCGGTTGGAACGGTCCCGGGCCTTTCCAGATCGTCAACAACTATCTTGAAGCCTCTGGCGAGAACATCATGTTCGGCGGATCGCTGCCTGCGATTCGCAATCTCGTTCCGGCTAATATCGAGATCCGTCGCAACTACTTCTTTAAGCCGCTGTCATGGAAAGCAGGTCATCCGACTTACGCGGGTATTCACTGGCTGATCAAGAACCTGTTGGAGTTCAAGAATGCGCGCAACGTGATTGTCGACGGGAACGTGCTGGAGAATAGTTGGACTGACGGGCAGATCGGATATGCCGTTCTGTTCACTGTGCGCAGCGAGGAAGGTCATGCGCCGTGGGCGACTGTCGAGAACATCAGTTTCACGAATAACACGATCAAGAACACCGAACAGGGATTGCAGTTGCTGGGCAGCGATTTTCCGTATCAGTCGGGTCGTGGTAACGGACTGGTGGTCGCGAATAACCTGTTCATCGGCATCGCGAATCGTTTTCTTACGACGTCGGGTTTTTACAATGTCACCGTCAATCACAATACGCACATTCAGAGTGGTAACGTGACGGCGCTTCACGGTGAGGCAGCGATCGGTTTTGTTTACACAAACAACATTACCGTTCGATCGGGTTATGGGTTCTTTGGCGACAGTGTTGGTGAAGGCAGTGCCGCGTTGGCGACGTACACGCCTGGGTATGCGTTTCAGAAGAATGTGATCGCCGGCGCGTCGTCGTCTATTTATCCGGCGAACAATTTCTTTCCGTCGTCGCTGACGGGTGTGATCGATTCGGAGTATCGGGTTGTTAACGCGGCGTATAAGTCTGCGGGGACTGACGGAAAGGATCTGGGTTGCGATATCAATGCGTTGAACGCTGCACAATCAGGCAGTGGAACGCCAAACCCAACGCCTACGCCAACACCAACCCCCACTCCAACTCCAACTCCCACACCCACTCCAACGCCTACACCAACTCCAACGCCACTTGGCTCGGTCCAATTCAGCGCTTCATCATACAGCGTGAAGGAAAACGCCGGCTCGATCACGATCACAGTAACGCGAAGCGGCAACACTTCCGCGAGCGCGAGTGTTCAATACACTACAAACAGCGTGACCGCTTCGAGTCCCAGCGATTACGGCGCGACATCGGGAACGCTCACCTTTGCCCCCGGCCAAACGTCCAGGACTTTCTCGGTCTCCATCATTGACGACTTCCTTAAAGAATCGACTGAAACCTTCAACGTCGTCTTGAGTAACGCCTCCAACGCAACTTTCGGCAGCCCGGGAACCGCGACGATCAGCATTCAGGACAACGACAAGAAACCACCACGCGGACGTATCTCCATACATCGCGTACAAGCGCAAGAAACTAAACCCTCACAGACTGATATTGACATGCCTATCCGTGTTCGACCTGCCCCCCGTTGAAGGACAAACACGGATTTATGGAGAATTCTCTTCCTCGACGTGTGAATAAACGCAGCCTGAACGTTTTGCTATCTTTTTATTGACACGCCACTGACCGTGAGTCAATATACCGCCCTCCTCCCGCTTCAGTCGTAAATCCCAGAGCGCTTAACACTCCCGATCACGCAGGGTCGATCCGGTTCATCCGGATGCGGCAGATACCTATCTTAGTCTTAGCTTGAGGAGGGAAAGCATGAGTTACTTCACACGACTTCTTTCAGCATTTGGAGTGGCCGTGTTGGCGAGTCTTCTGCTTGCAGTTCCGGCTGCTGCTCAGGTAACGACGGCCGACATCACCGGCCGCGTCCATGACCAAAACGGCGCCGCAGTCGCAAACGTGACGATCACGGCGCGCAACGCAGCCACTGGCCAGGAGCGCACCACACAATCAGACGAGCGAGGAAATTACACCATCAACGAACTCTCGCCCGGCACTTACGACATCACCGCCGAAGCGCCGAACTTCAGCAAATCAGTTTTGAAAGGACGCGAGATAAACGTCGGCACCACGCTCACGCTCAACTTCGATCTCAAACCGGGACAGATAACCGAGATCGTCAACGTCACAACCGACTCCCTCCTCCAGATCGAGACCACGCGATCCGATCTGGGTGGCGTAGTCACCCCGGTGCAGGTCCAGAACCTGCCGTTGCTCAATCGAACCTTCGCCGCACTTTCGGTGATCATGCCCGAGGCGCGGCCAGTCGGTAATTTCGATCCGACCAAGACGCGCGTCGGCAACGTTGCTTTCAACGGCGGCGATGGCCGGCAGGTTGACGTCAACGTAGACGGCGGCGACAACAAAGACAACGTAGTCGGCAGCCTGCTGCAAAATTTTTCCTACGAGTCGATTCAGGAATTCCAGGTGCTCCAGCATCGTTGGACCGCCGAACAAGGCAGGGCCGTAGGCGGCGTAGTCAACGTCATCACGAAATCCGGTTCGAACGAATTTCACGGATCGTTCTTCGCAAACTTCCGCGACGAAGCGTTAAGAAAGTTTGATTTCTTCGAGAAGCAACGGCTTGCGGCGACACCAAATTTCGAGAAACCGAGTTTCAGCCGGCAGGAGATCGGCGGATCGATCGGTGGACCAATCGCCAGGGACGATCTGTTCTTCTTCTTTGCCCTCGAGCGTTTTCGCGAACGGCAGAACGTAACGGTGAGCCAGGCAGCGGCGGTGCAGATACCGTTGATTCCCGGTTCGGATTTCGTCTCCGAGATCCCCACGCCTTATGACGACACGTTGCTCACAGCGCGAGTCGATCATCGACTGAACGATCGACAGAACATGTTCTATCGTTTCGCATTTCAGAAGAACAGTTCGCCAAACGATCAGGTCGCAAATCCGGCAACGACGGATCTGACCGGCGGCAACACAGACGACAACAAGCTCTACAGTCTGGTCGCGAATCACAGTTGGACCTTGAGTTCGACGAAACTGAACCAGTTCTCGTTTCACTTCCAGGACTTCAACAATGCGATCCTCGCAGTGACCACGAATCCGCAGTTGCAGTTTCCGGGCGGCATCACGATCGGCGCAAACACAAACGTGCCGCAGGCAACAACTGAACGGAAGTATCAGTTTCGAGATGATTTCTCGTGGACGACGGGAAAACACGGGATGAAGTTTGGCGTGAACTACATCCACACCGAACTGGGCGGCTTCTTCTTCTTCGGCTCGAAGGGCTACACGATTGCGTTCTTCGATTCGCCGTCGACGATCGTCAACAACACGAATGGCCGTTATCCACAGGGATTCGCCACGCCCGGCGCCGTTCAGAACATCAGCTTCTCAGACGGTGAAGGCACGCACGATCAGGTAATCCATCAGTTGGCGTTCTACTTCCAGGACGATTACAAGGTCACGCGAAATCTCACGCTGAATCTCGGCATGCGCTGGGATGCGAACATTCACAATCTTCCCGATCAAACTAACAACCGGACGATTCAAATCCTTTCACAACTGAACCATCCGCGCGCGCGGGCCATCACCTCAGATCCGGAGAAGCTCAGCCGCACGACGCCGAGCTGGACTGAGTTTCAACCGCGTTTCGGTTTCGCGTGGGATCCGAAGGGTACGGGAAAAACAGTGATCCGTGGCGGCTACGGCATCTTCTACGATCAACTGTTTCAGAACCTGACGTTGTTCTCGCTGACGCAATCGAATCCGGTGCTATACCAGACGATTCTTAGTCTGACGAACTCGGAAGTCGGAGTGGGCCAGTTGCCGGCGTTCCGATTCGGAGTCGATCCGTTGCCGCAACCTCCGCCGGGTTTCTCGATCGCGAACCTGGCCGTTGGTGGTTTCGGGCGCATCAACGATCCGGACGCGTCGGAACCTTACGTGCAGAAGTTTTCGATCGGAATGGAGACACAGCTCACCCCTGAGCTCACGTTGTCGAGTGACTACGTGCACACGCTTGGACTCAACGAACCGCGCGTCCAGGTGATCAATCCACGCATTGAAAACATATGTAATCCGGCGTATCCGACTGCCACGCCCGCGTCGCCGTTGTGTGTTCGCGGAGTCAACAGCCGGGTGTTCGATCGCGCGTTTGTGGATGCGGGAATGCCGGCGAATCGCATCGAGCAGATCAACATGATCGGCACGACGAATCGATCGCTGTTTGATAGTTGGGCCACGACGTTGAAGTGGCGCACGCGGAAGTATTTGTTCTCGGGTAGTTACGTGCTGGCGAATTCCAGATCGTGGGGCGGTCAGCCGGTCGCTTCATACAGTGGAAATGGTGTCGCGACGACGCCGGAGAACCAGTTCAAGCCGGAAGAGTTTGGTCCAACTCGTTTGGATGAACGGCATCGAGTTGTGCTCAGTGGCGTGTTTGATCTCCGCTGGGGTTTGCAACTCGCTCCGATCGTGCAGCTCGCTAGTTCGCGTCCGTTTTCGGCGAACACGGGATTGGATATTGATGGCGACGGGCTGGCCACGAATGACAGGCTCTGCGCGGGTGTCGATCCCAGCGCTGTGTTTGCAGTGCGTGGAAATTCGGCGGCGATTCGGGCGCTCAATCCGCTTGGTTGTGTGCAGGCGAGAGTCAACGATATCCGCACCGGCCGGATTGTCGAGCCTTCGGGAACGATACGGCTCGATCAGAGTGGCCGTTTCTTCAACGTCGATTTGCGAATCAGCAAGATGTTCCGGATTAGCGAGTCGATGGGGCTGAGCACTTACATCGATCTGTACAACCTGACGAATGAAGAGAACCTTTCGTACGCTTCGCGCCTGGCCCAAAGCCCGGCGACGGCGGCGGGAAGTTTTCTGCAACCAGTTTCGTTGTACGGACCGGGTTTTGGCCCACCGGTTGGCCGTCCGCTGACTGCTCAGTTAGGAGTACGATTTACGTTCTGAGTAGCGCCGGAGGCGCGATTCGCGGTGGCGCCGAAAGGCGCAATTCGTAGCGCCGGAGGCGCGATTCGTAGTTAGCGCCGCGCGATTCGTAGCGCCGGAGGCGCGCCAGATGGTAGCCAGGGGCGGAGCGCGAAGCGTGCCGCCCCTGGTTGGTTTTAGGAAAGCCAAGAAGCTCTGGAAGAGCGACAGAAACATGCTGCTCTGTCGCACTTTCAGTGCTCATAGATTGTCATCTTGTTCCAGGGGCGTCGTGCTCGCTCTGCTCGCACTTGCCCCTGGCTACCTTCGCCCGCGCCTCCGGCGCTCATCATTGGCTATCTTCGTCCGCGCCTCCCGGCGCTCATCATTGGCTACCTCGTCCGCGCCTCCGGCGCTCACTTACTCGCGCCTAAAACATCAATAATCACGCAGCAGATCGGGTAGCAAGCCGGAGTCGTTCGGCGATTACGGCTTTCGACTGTACACCGATGAGTCGATCGACGAGTTGGCCGTCTTTGAAGATCAGCATCGTGGGGATGCTGGCGATCTGAAAGCGCGAGGCAGTCAGCGGATTATCGTCGACGTTTAGTTTAGCGATGCGATAGCGTCCCTCCGACTCCGCCGCCAGTTGATCCATCACAGGCGCGATCATCCGGCACGGGCCGCACCACGGCGCCCAACAGTCAACCAACACCGGCCGGCCACTCACTTGCAACGCCTCACGTTCGAAAGTCTGGTCGGTGATCACAACCGGTTTCGAGTCTCCACTCGCGCTGGCGTTCAACTTCTCACCACAGCGGCCGCACTTCGCTTCGCTCGTCGCCAGCCGGCTTTCCTCGACCCGGTTCTTCGCGCCACACTTGCTGCAAACAACTACCTGCATAATAAACGCCTCCCGTTTCGCGATCTTCAATCGTCTTCAGTCGCAAAAATTTTGCAAATAAGTGTCTTTACTAAAGCGCTAAAGTTGTCAAACAAGTCTTCTCAAATTCCTTTGCAGTTCGGAAACACCTTTGTGAAACGCGGCTGCGAGCATTGGCCGGGCGCATAGAAAACATTAACGAACAAAGGGAGGATCAAACATGTCAACGAGATATGACGATCGAGATTATGACCGGAGCCAGCGAAACTATGGCCGTCGTGGCCGCGAACACGATCAATCGAGCCAGAGCGGGCGTGGGTTCGAGGACGAACGCGACCGGTATTCCGGCGAAGACAAGTGGCGCGGTCAATCCGGCGGCAGATATTCGTCCCGCATGGGCGGCGATTACCAGTCTTCTTCGCGCGACTGGGATGACGATCGCGAGTACGGCAGTGAACGGAATCCGCGCTATGGCAGCTCCGGTTCCGGATACGGCACGCAGGGGCGTGGAATAGGCGAGTCGGGGGCCGGATATGGCAATGAGTGGCGGTATGGCGGCGAAGGCCGTTATCGCGGTCAGGGCCGATACGGCGAAAGTGGTTACGGCCAGAGCGGCTGGAGCAGTCAAAGTGGCTATGGTCAGGGACAAGGCCGGGGATATGGCACCGAAAGCAGTTACTTCCAGGGCGGCCAGAGTGGACACGACCAGGGCAGTTATCAAGGTGGCTGGGGCAGTCCTGGTGGCTGGCGCGAAGGTGGTTACAGCGGCGAAGGTGGCTATGGTCGTGAAGGGGGTCGTGAAGGCCGTCACTCTTCACAACGCTATAACTATCCGAGCGGCTACCGATCCGGCGAGCGATATGGTGAACGCGGACGGATGTCGGAATACGACCGCGGTGAATACGGCGAAGGCGAGGAACGCGGTTGGTGGGATCGCGCTTCCGATGCGGTCGCTTCGTGGTTTGGCGATGAAGAAGCCGAGCGCCGGCGTCGCATGGACGAGCAACGGCCGCACCGGGGTCGCGGACCGAAAGGTTATCGCCGTTCCGACGAACGTATAAAAGAGGACGTCAACGATCGACTTAGCGAAGGTTATATCGACGCTAGCGAGATCACGGTGATGGTGGAAGGCGGTGAAGTCACGCTTAGTGGAACGGTCAACAGCCGGTCTGATAAGCGTCGCGCGGAAGACATCGCGGAGTACGTGTCAGGCGTGCAGAATGTCGAGAATCGCCTGCGCGTCAAGGAAACGCACCGCTATGGCACTTCGACGGGCGCCGGCTTGACCGGCACGAGCGGCGCAACCGGTACTGAATTATCCGGCGTAACCAGCACACCGGCCACAACCTCGGCAAAAGGAAAAACAGCAGGCAGCAACACGTAATCCGTTGCTAATCTAAAACCCGAATCGCCCCATCGACCATTTCGATGGGGCGCTTCTTTGCCCGCTACTTTAACTCTGCCTCGGCGGCGATATAGCCGAAGCTGGACCACTGGTTGCCGGCAGTTACCTGGCGAAAGATCTTTTCCGCCCGGGCGCGCTGGCCGTTATAAAGAAACCAGTTACCAACGCCGTAACCAAGGGACGCATTGCTCAAGCTGTTCGTATCCTTTGTAACAACGTCGTCTGGTTTGATCTTTCCTCTATAAATATCGATCAGCTTGAGGTAATCCGCGTTCTCGATCACCGTGAGATTGTCGTTGATCCGCATCAACACCGCAGCAGCCTCTTTATCGCGATTGAGCCGGCGCAGCGTCATGTAAAGCCAGTGCGTTGTGGCGACAAGCATGTCCGGATTTGTCGAGACTTTCTCCGCTTCTCGATACGCCGCAAGCGCGCGACGGAAATCGCCCTTTAAGTAATTAGCCAGCCCGAGGTGATACCAGATGTTCGATTGCAGCGTGCTGGTCGGGATGTTTCGCGCATTCGGCAGGCCATCCGGTTCGATCTCGTCGGGTTTGCCTTTGATCAGCGCCGCCGCTTTCTCAAAATCGGCAATCGCTGCGTCGAAACAGCGGAGCGTGATCAACCGATGCCCGCGATGACGATAGAATCGAGCATCATTGGGAAACTGCTTGATCCCATCCGTGTAAATCGAGATCGCGTCTTTGTACTGCCCGAGATACGCAGTGCGTCGACCAACCCAGATGAGTCGATCCGCAGAGCGGGGATCTTTCTCGAACTGCTCACGCGCCTCCGCGAGTTTCGCTTCAAACTCACGCCGCGTCTCCGCTGATAACTGTGGCGCAACGCCGTCGTTCAAACAATTCGTTTGCGCAAACACCGACGAACTGATCAGACAAAGCAAGACCGCAAAGAGTATTTTCATAGTTTGCCTCAGTCCTCTCAGGACTTTTTGATGCAAAGCCTATTTTCATTTAAAGCATCCGGTAGGGAACGCCGCACTTAATAAGCAGCGAGGGGCCGGAATATACTATTTCCGAGGCCGGTTTAGTCAACCCAGGAGCCTGCGCGGCATGCTGCTTGTAGCTTGTTACCACGAACGATTACAGCGAACCGTTTTGGTACGGAACAAGGAGCAGATGAAATGGGAAGATCCAGTCAGTTCAATCGAGACGGCGATGCAGATCTAAAAAAAGTGGTGACGAGCACTGGACCGTTGGGACTCGTGCCGATCATGTACTTCATTGCTACGATCGTTTTCCTCATCATGGCCATTGTCTTTTGGCGCAGTTAACGATCCTCGTCAACGCAGCACGAACGGCGACAACGGCACGCAAGTCTGGTCCGGATCCTCGCGGAAGCATTGACGTCGGCATGATCGCTTAAAGTCAGCGACCAGTGCCGCCTTCCTTACTCTGGGTTGACTCGACCGCTGCCCGACAAATTGCCGCTTGCGCCGCCAGCGATAGTGCTTTCCGGTTAATGGACTTAGCCAGCGAGATCCCCTGGTTGAAATCGAGTTTGGACAGCAACTGTATGAGGCCGCCGTTACTCGGATAACTAAACTCGATTGAGGTCACACCCCCATCCTTATTGCCTCTCGTAACAAGGCCCAGAGAGTCGTCAATGCTCGCCGGCCTCATCAGGGTCCACGGCGTCTCTGCTTCTTGCGTTTTATTGATTATATGAATCGCTAACGTTATTGCTTCGGAAAGCCGGAGCTGATCGGTCTGCGAAAACGCGGCTGCGAGACGTAACGTGGCAGCGGACAACTCGATTGTCGGATCCGCTTTACCCACGAGCGCTTGAGCGGTGTTAAGAGTCGCCAGTCCGTTTTGTGGATCACGCGCGTCGTTAAACGCGCGACCGATTCGCACGAGCGAGCCGATGCGCAACGCCGGCATCTTGAGTTGGTCGGCGACACTCAATGCTTCCTGCAATCTATTTTTCTCCACTAAGTAGCCAACCATACTGAAATTCAATGGCTCGAGGATCATCGCCCGCCGTTCCGCATCGTCGATCTTCGCAGCAACATCTCGCGCTCTTTGATACTGGTTCGACTGCATCAGGTTGAACGATGCCGCCAGGTACAAACTGTCGCGCAGCTCACCTTGCGGCGCATCCGCTGCTCGTTCAAGCAAACTATCGACTGTTGTAACGTTCGAGTCAGAGTCGGTCGCCGGCGGACGAGATGGAATGGATTGGCCCGCGGTCTTTAGTTCCTGCTCGACGCGCGCGAGCGCCTGCTGAAGTTCGACTGCTCCCTGGGGCAAATCAGCCTGCATGGTGGGAAGTAACTGTTGAATCACAGAATGAAGTGAAGCCACGTGTTGCAGGGCAACGTTCCGCTCATCCGGGGACTTTGCCTCTACGGTTAGTTGCAGCAAGTTTTCGACGATCGCATTGACGGCAAACGCAAGCACCGACCGTCTGAGATCCAGAGCAGTGTTGTGCCGGGTTTCAGGCCTTTCGCGATTCCACGAGACGCCGTTGAGGTAAAAATTTGGTGGTTGGTAAGCGTAGTCCCAAAGGACCATGACGTCGAACAAGCGAGCAGGATGTTGCTCCGCTGCTTTTTGTACGGCCGCGCCGACGAGCACGTCGGCGACGGCGCTGTCCCTGGCGCGCAGTCTTATCAAGAAATAGCGCAACCGCTGCGACAATCCTTCTTGCAGTGAGTGGCTGGCGGTTGCAGCAGCTCGCCTGGGATCTGACGCGATTAGGCCTTCTGCAATGTCGAGAAGTGCTTCGGCATTCGAAGTTGCAATTCCGTACAGTTGCCTTGCCTTTTCATCCGCTGTGGGGATTTCCCTGGGCAAGTCGCGAACGAGTTGTCCGACCAGTGAAGGTTCACGTCTCGCGATGCGTTCCAACACGAAGCGTCTCAACCTCTGTTTTCGCGAGGAGATCTTTTCCGCATCGCTTTGGCTCGCAGCGGATAATTTATCGATCTCCTTGAAAGCACGAATCAAAACAGCACGGCCCTGTTCTGGTTCAATAGTCCAAAAAGCATCGCCGATCTCGGCCAGCACTCGTACACGTTCGCCAAGGTCGTCAAGCTCGTTGGCGCTTTGAGACAGCGAGTGGAGCACTGAGATCGCACTCGATCGCAATTCATCCGCTTCGCGATTCAAGGTGGCTTGAGGTTTCCGGGTTTTTTGAGTGCGCTCCTGGGTTTGGGCCGGGATCGGGAAGGGTGATGCAAGTGTTATCACCAGTGTTATCAATAGAGGAACTCTCGGAGAAAACATGATGTCTCCTTTTAAGGGTCGGCGTGAGTCTTGTTTTATTTCGCGATCGGTCTCAGGTAGATTGAGCCGTCGACGGCTAATGATACCTCATGTGAGTAGCCGTTCGCTTCCATTACATGCACAACGTTCGTCTGACATTCGCTCTACATCTTCACGCTATTTCGTTCTCGTATGTACATCGACGAAAACGTTTACGCTTGAATTCAATTGTTGTGAAGATGTAACTCATTTCTCACTATCTGCTTGGAAATCTCGCGATCTGACCATTAATACGCGAATCGGAATGAATGGCATCACGCTTGCTCATGTGATGACCAGGATGACGAAAAGGAGACTGGTTATGAAACTAAACTTACTGAAGAAAAGAGCGATGGGAGTTGTCTTAGGTTTATCTCTCCTTCTTGGAATCGGAATAGCATCGAGCCCGGTGGCCCAGGCACAAGATCCGTACTGGCGCCAGCAGCAGCGTGAACAGCAGAGACGTCAGCGTCAATGGGAACGTGACCAACGGCGTCGTGACCGGCGCGATGATCGCTATGACGATCGATGGGGATATGGTGGTTCTTCTCAGCTTCGACAGACTGCTTTGAACGCAGGCTATAACGAAGGCATCAAGGAAGGCCGCAAGGACCGCAACAGCCGTGACCGTTTCGACTACCGCGATGAGGAAGATTATCGCAATGCGAACACTGACTACAGTTCGCGTTTAGGTAGCCGCGAAGTCTATGCGCAGTATTTCCGGCAGGGTTTCGTGAATGGTTACACTGATGGTTACAGAGGTTACTAAGACAACACTGTAGCTGAAACGTCGCAAGGGCGGGATCGGATTGCCGGTCCCGCCCTTTCTGTTTCGTTCTTGAATTAACGCGCTTTGATGTCCCACGCCCACATCGTTCCGAGATCGCGAATGTAGAGCGTGCCGTTTGCAATCACCGGGTAGGCAAACGCGCATTCCGGATATTGGCCCACCTGTTTCTTCTTCGGTTGCGCCGGTGGCGTTGCCGGATGCTGGCAGTTACGAAGTGAGGCGAAATGTTCCGTCGCTTTGGCATGTGCGGAGGCATTGGTCATAAGTAAGGGGATGGTGCAACTGGTTTCTTCGAGGGCGCGAAACCGCGCGCGCAAGCCTTCAGTTACCGCTGCGCTTCAGAAATCGGTGTCGATAATGACCGAGTCCATCAGTCGAGTGCCCTTGGTGTCTTATCCTGTCTGAGATTCCGCACCATATCAATCAGATCGTCAACACTTTCGTCTTCAGGAAAGAAAGAGCCGAGGTTTCGAATCCTGGCAAAATCCAGCGGCCTTTTGCCTTGTTCCTCCGCCACCTGCTCAATTGTTTCTTGCGGAGCATTCTGGGCAATTCGAGCGTTGAGCAACTCGATCAACTTCCGTTGATCTTGGGAGGGCAATGAGAAACCTCTTTTATAACTCGATCAAGCGTAACGTCAGACATTGCCATTCCTTTCACGCCAAAGACATGACGCTTCGAGAATATAGCTTACAATGCAGTTCATCTACCAGACACTATCTCTTATTTCTAGTTGGCCATCAGGATTTGACTTCGTCACTCTTTCCAAACAGGCGACCAAAGAACCGCGCGATGATGGCCCACATGGCGCGGAAGCCGACTGAGGTGGCGCTGATGGCTTTTACTTCCGGTGAGGGAGTTGTGGGTGTGGGTTCGGTTGGATTTACATCCGTGGCATCAGCGGTTCCGGTGGGAGGTTCGTCGGCGACTTCCATCCGTGCCTTGACGCACGTTGCGAACTGGCGAAACATCTGGCGCGAGACTTCCTCGATCATGCCGCGTCCGAATTGAACGATGCGGCCGACGAGGTTGATGTCGGCGTCGACGGACACAGCAGAGCAGCCGCCATCCAAAGCTGTTACAACACTGACCATCGTCACTTTTGTCGATCCAGAACCGCCCACCTCGCGCGCCTCGCCCACCATCCGCACCGTATGCGTCTCGGCATCGACCTCCGTGAAAGTCCCCTTGCCCTTGTAAGACATCGACAGTGGTCCAACTTTCACCTTGATCGCGCCGGTAAAATTGCGTTCGTCCTGAGAGTCCAACAACTCAGCCCCCGGCAGACACTGAACCACACTCGCCGGATCGATCAAATATTGCCAAACACGCTCAACAGGCGCCTGCACTTCGAAACGTTCCGCAATCTTGAATCCCATCGCGATCCTCCACTTCAACACGGATAAACAGATTATGGACCATATTGACGTTTTAGTAACCCGTTCGTATCATCATGCCCTTCCCACAAGTTGAAACGCTCAGTTTGAAAAACGCCCCGTAAATCGATTCCGATGTAGGAAGGTGAAGACCCATGATACCTCGGAGCTTTGAATACTTCTCGCCCCGAACGCTGGACGAAGCCATCGCGCTGCTCCAGAAGCTCGGCCCCGATGCGAAATTGCTATCCGGCGGCCAAAGTCTAATCCCGATGATGAAGCTGCGCATGGTTTCTCCGCAACACATCGTCGACATCAATCGCATTCCCGGTCTTGATTACATCTCGGAAAGCGACGGCCATCTTAAAATCGGCGCACTAGCCCGCGAGCACCAGCTCGAAACGTCCGCAGTCATTAAAAATAAGCTGCCGATACTCGCCGACACTGCCAAGCTGATCGCCGATCCACTCGTGCGCAGCCAGGCCACTGTCTGCGGCAATCTCGCGCACGGCGATCCGGCCAACGATCATCCGGCGACGATGCTCGCGCTCGGCGCTAAAGTAGTCGCCACCGGTCCAGGCGGCCAGCGCGAGATCGCGGTCGCAGATTTCTTCCCGGGCCTGTTTACTACCGCACTCGAACCCGAAGAAATACTGACCGAGATCCAGATCCCGCTTCCGGAAGCTAACAGCGGCGGCGCTTATCTAAAACTGGAAAGAAAAGTCGGCGACTTCGCCACCGCCGGTGTCGCGGTACAGATCACACTCGACGAGGCAGGCAATTGCAAGAGAGCGGGCGTCGGTTTGACGAACGTCGGCATGACGCCGATCAAGGCAACCCAAACCGAAGCGTTTCTCACCGGGAAGACACTCGACGAAGCGACGATCAAACAAGCTGCCGAAACTGCCGCGTCAGAGTCGCAACCAATGGACGACATTCGCGGCTCAGCCGATTACAAACGCGATCTCGTTCGCGTACTTACCGCCCGCGCGCTGACGCGTGCGCTCGAACGCGCGAAAGGAGGCGCTTAATCGATGGACAAAGTCGCGATCAAAGTTAACGTCAACGGAACCGAACACAGCGCCGAGATCGAACCGCGCCTGTTGCTGGTCCATTTCCTGCGCGAGCAGTTGCGTCTTACCGGCACGCACATCGGCTGCGACACGAGCCACTGCGGCGCCTGCACAGTCGTGATGGACGGGCGCGCGATCAAGTCGTGCACCGCGTTTGCCGTTCAAGCCGACGGCCGCAACATCATGACCGTCGAAGGTCTCGAACAGGACGGCAAAATGCATCCGCTGCAAGACGGCTTCTTCCAGGAGCACGGCCTGCAATGCGGCTACTGCACGCCCGGAATGTTGATGACCGGTTACGCCTTCCTCGGCGACAACCCCGCTCCATCAGACGACGAGATCCGCCACGCGATCTCCGGCAACCTGTGCCGCTGCACCGGGTACGTCAACATCGTGAAGGCTTATCAATACGCGGCGCAGAAGATGCGCGAAGGAGGTGCATAGATGGCGCCAAAAACGTCACCCGAAATCGGCGGCATGGGCCACTCGGTAAAGCGACGAGAAGATCCGCGCTTCCTTCGCGGCCAGGGCAACTACGTCGACGACGTCGTGTTGCCTGACATGCTCTACCTCGACATCGTGCGCAGTCCTTACGCGCACGCAAAGATCAATAACATCGACACGTCGGCAGCACTCGCGATTCCGGGTGTGCTCGCCGTGATCACCGGCAAGGATCTCGAAAAGTACAACCTGCACTGGATGCCGACGCTGATGTCCGACACGCAGATGGTCCTGCCGGTCGATAAGGTGATGTACCAGGCGCAGGAAGTCGCTGCGGTGCTCGCGACCGATCGTTATATCGCCGCCGATGGAGTCGATGCAGTCGAGATTGACTACGATCCATTGCCGGTTGTCGTCGATCCGAAGAAGGCGTTGCTGCCCGACGCTCCTGTTTTAAGAACAGACAAGCCCGATAAGAAAGACAATCACATCTGGCACTGGGAGTGGGGCAATCGCGACGCGACCGACAAGTTGTTTAGTGAAGCTGAAGTCACCGTAAAAGAAGACATCTACATTCCGCGTATTCACGTCTCGTCGATCGAGACGTGCGGCTGCGTGGCCCACTTCGACAAGGTGCGCGGCAAGTTGACCGTCTGGATGACTACGCAAGCGCCACACGCGATTCGGACAGTGTTCGCCCTCGTCGCCGGCCACGTCGGGCTCTCGGAAGAAAAGATCCAGATCATATCGCCGGACATCGGCGGCGGCTTCGGCGGCAAAGTGCCGGTTTATCCGGGTTACGTGATCGCCGTCGCTGCTTCTGTTTTGACCGGCAAGCCGGTGAAGTGGATCGAAGATCGAATGGAGAACCTCCAGGCCGATTCGTTCGCGCGCGACTATCACATCACCGCCGAACTCGCCGGCAACAAAGACGGCAAACTAACCGCGCTGCGCATCAAGACGCTCGCCGACCACGGTTACACAGACGCTGCGGCGAACCCGTCGAAGTTTCCCGCGGGACTGTTTCACGTCTGCACCGGTTCGTACGATCTCAAAGCGGCGCACGTGGAAGTCGACGGCGTTTATACAAACAAACCGCCGGGCGGCATCGCGTATCGCTGTTCGTTCCGCGTCACCGAAGCGGTCCATACGATCGAACGCATGGCCGACGTGATGGCCCACGAGTTGGGCATGGACGCGGCCGAGTTTCGGATGAAGAACTTCATCAAGCCGGAACAGTTTCCTTACAAGTCGGCGCTCGACTGGGAATACGACAGCGGCAACTACGCCGGCGCGTTGCAGCTCGCGATGGAGCGCATCGGATACGCCGACTTGCGCAAGGAACAGGCGGAGAAACGAGCGCGCGGCGAGTTGATGGGCATCGGCATCAGCAGTTTCACGGAGATCGTCGGTGCTGGTCCATCGAAGCATTTCGACATTCTCGGCATCAAGATGTTTGACAGTGCCGAGATTCGCGTGCACCCGACCGGCAAAGTGCTCGCTCGTTTCGGCACGAAGTCACAAGGCCAGGGACACGAAACGACATATGCGCAGATAGTGGCGGAAGAACTCGGGTTCCCAGTTGACAGTGTTTTGGTTGAAGAGGGTGATACCGATACCGCGCCTTACGGTCTCGGCACGTACGCGAGCCGCAGCACGCCAGTCGCCGCGGCCGCTTGCGCAGTCGCGTGTCGCAAGATCAAAGATAAGGCGCGAAAGATCGCGGCTTACTTGCTCGAAGCGCACGAAGACGATCTCGATTGGGAACCCGGCAAATTTTTCGTCAAAGGATCGCCTGATCGCGCAAAGACGATTCAGGAGATCTCGCTTGCCGCTTACACAAACCATCCTCCAGGCATGGAAGCGGGACTGGAAGCAGTCAACTATTACGATCCGCCAAACCTGACGTATCCGTTCGGCAGTTACATCTGCGTCGTCGACATCGACAAGGGGACGGGTGAAATCAAGGTGCGCCGGTTTGTCGCGATTGACGACTGCGGCAACATCATCAACCCGATGATCGTCGAGGGCCAGGTCCACGGTGGTCTGACAATGGGACTTGGACCAGCGCTCTACGAGGAGATGCAATACGACGAAAGCGGCAACATCCTGCAAGGCAGTTTTATGAATTACCTGATCCCGACGGCGGTCGAAACGCCGAACTGGGAAACGGGCAACACCGTCACGCCTTCGCCACACCATCCGCTCGGCGCGAAAGGCATCGGCGAGTCGGCGACTGTCGGCGCGCCGGCTGCGATCGTCAATGCGGTGGTCGACTCGATGTGGCATCTCGGCGTGCGGCATATCGACATTCCGATCACGCCGGCGAAGGTGTGGAAACTGTTGCGCGACGCGGGCGTGAAAGAGTAGTCATTTGACATTGATCGTTTGACGTTTCTCATTTGTCATTTGGGTGCGACGATGACAAATGACAAATAGAAAATGAGATATGGAAAACATATTCGACGAGTGGGCTAAGTTGCGAGCACGGGAAGAGCCTTTCGTTCTGGCAACCGTGGTTGCGTACAAGAGTCCGCAGTCGGCGAAGCCCGGTTCGCGAGCGATCATCAAGGCGGACGGATCGATCAGCGGTTGGGTCGGCGGCGGTTGCGTGCAGCCGCTCGTGTTGCGTGAAGCGCAGCAGGCGTTGATAACCGGTCAGCCGAAGTTGTTGACCATCAGTCCGGACGACCCGCGCGACGATTGGAAAGGCGTAAAGTCGTACCGGATGACGTGTGAAGGCGGTGGTTCGTTGGAGATCTACCTGGAACCTTTCCTGCCAAAACCGGAACTGCTGATCGTCGGTCACTCTCCAGTGGCCGAGACAATTGCGCGGTTCGGCGAGATGCTGGACTTTAAAGTCATCACCGATCCGAGCCGGATAAATGAAACGACGTACGTGGTTGTCGCGACGATGGGAAACGGTGATGAAGAAGGACTGCTTTCGGTGCTCGGGACGAAACCGAAGTATTTGGGTCTCGTAGCGAGTGAGAAGAAGTCGCAGGCGTTGTTTGAGTACGTGCGCGAAGTCGGAACCACGGATGAGCAGATCGATCTAATTAAATGTCCTGCGGGGCTTGAAATCGGCGCTCAAACGATGACTGAGATCGCGTTGAGTGTGGTGGCCGAGATCGTACAAATCCGCCGTGAACAAACCGCTCAAGTTGAGCCTTCTGCCGGCGCTATCGATCCGATCTGCGGGATGACTGTCGACACCCGAACGGCGAAATATCAATCCGTTGTCGAAGGCAAGACGATCTATTTCTGCTGCCTGCGTTGCAAAGAAACGTTCGACAAGCCGCCGCTGGCACAGCTCACGCGATCATGAGGAAGTTTATCTCCGGAATGATTCTCGGCGCGGGCGCTTCGCAACGGTTCGGCGAACCCAAACAACTTCTGCCCTACGCCGGCGCCACGTTGCTCGGCTGGGTCGTTTCCCAGGCGCAACAAGCAATCGCTCTCGACGAAGTCGTCGTCGTGCTCGGACGTTCTGCGGAGGAGATCCGCGAGCGGGTCGATTTTGGCGAGGCGAAAGTGGTTGAGAACCCGGTTTTTACCGAAGGTTGTGCGTCTTCATATCGCGCGGGCATCAGCGCGATCGACGCACGCGCGGAAGCGATCATGATCATTCTCGGCGACCAGCCGGGAATCACGCCTGAGATCATCAACACTCTTGCCGGCGAATGGCGAAACACTGACGCCCCAATCTCACTTTGTTCTTACGAAGGCCGCAAAGGTCATCCGATGATCTTTGCCCGATCGCTGTTCGATCGACTCGAGGTGCTGCACGGCGACAAAGCTGCCTGGAAACTCGTCGACGCGCACGAGGCGTTGGTCCACCCCGTCCACCTGGCGCTTCCCTTTCCGGAAGACATCAACACGCGCGAAGATTTCGAACGCATCGCATCAGCAAAGGCCGTGAATTGAGAGAAGAAGTTCAACAGATCAAACGACTCCTCGAAGAGCAAGTCTACGTGACCGACGCCGCGATCGCGACTGCGTTGTACCTGTCGCTGACACTCGGCAAACCGTTGCTCGTCGAAGGACCCGCCGGCGTCGGTAAAACTGAAATTGCCAAGTCGCTCGCAAAAGCGCTCGACACTAAACTGATCCGGCTCCAATGTTACGAAGGTCTCGACGCGACGACTGCGCTTTACGAGTGGAACTATCCACGACAGTTGTTGCACATCAAACTGGACGAAGCCTCGCCAACGCCCGAAGCCGAGAAAGAAGCGACGATCTTCAGCGAAGCTTATCTGCTCAAACGGCCCCTGTTGCAGGCGATCACCGAACACGAGCGCGCCCCCGTGTTGTTGATTGACGAAGTCGATCGCAGTGACGAGGAGTTTGAAGCGTTTTTGTTGGAGGTGCTTTCCGATTTTCAAGTGACGATCCCCGAGATCGGAACAATCACGGCGACGCACCGGCCGCATGTTGTGTTGACTTCAAACCGCTCGCGCGATCTGTCGGATGCATTGCGGCGTCGTTGTCTTTATCACTGGATCGACTATCCCTCGCTCGATAAAGAACTCGCGATCGTGCGCGCGCGCGTGCCGGCGATTGGCGCAGGATTGTCGGAGCAGATCACGAAGATCGTGCAGACAACGCGGACGATGAGCTTGTCGAAAGTGCCCGGTGTGGCGGAAACACTCGACTGGGCCGCGGCGCTTGTCGCACTGAAGGCAACGCAGGTAGATCGTGAGACTCTGCACGAAACGATCGGTTGTTTTCTTAAAGACGAGGCTGACATCGCCGCATTCAAAGCGCAGTTTGATTTAGAACACGGATGACACAGATTGTTTTACTGGGTCGAGCGCTGAGAGAGCACGGCGTTGCCGTGACGCCGGCGGAGGTTATCGCGGCGGTGGCGGCGTTGCAGGTAATCGATCAGACGGATCGTGAGGAAGTGTTTTTGAGTTTGCGGAGTGTGTTTACTTCGCGGGTCGAGGATTTTGCGATCTTTGAAGAGTTGTTCGCGAAGTATTGGGATCAGGCGCGTGAGAAGCACGTTGAGCGAGAAGGACTGTCGCAGGCGACGTTGCGGGTGCGGCGTGGTTCGCCGCAGCGTGGGCTGGCGTACTTTCTCGAAAACTGGGCGACGTCGAGCAGCGAGGACAGCGAGCCGGTTAAAGTGCCGGGCGCGAGTGATAGCGAATCGCGCGCTGACAAAGATTTAAGTTCGTTTGGGAAAGACGAACTCGACGAAGTCGCGCGGCTGGCGCGCCGGATGGTCAAGCGATTGGCGCGCAATCCGAGCCGTCGTTGGCGTCCGGTTCGCCGGGGACGGCGAATCAATTTGCGGCGCTCGCTAAGACTGTCGCTGAAAACCGGCGGCGAGATTATCGAACTCTCGTTTAAGAAACGACGTCCGAAACGAACAAAGCTCGTCGTCATTTGCGATGTTTCGGGATCGATGGACATCTACAGCCGGCTCTTGTTGCAGTTTATCTACGGACTGCAAAACAGCTTCGCCAAAGTCGAATCGTTTGTCTTCGCCACCTCGCTCTCGCGGATCACCGGCTATCTCAAAAACAAAACATACGAACGCGCGCTGGAGCGCCTGTCGTCGAAGGTACACGGCTGGTCGGGCGGGACGCGCATCGGCGAAAGCCTGGCCGCCTTCAACGCCGAGTGGCTGCGACGCATCGACAAGCGTACAGTGGTGATCATCCTGAGCGACGGTTGGGACACCGGCGAGCCGGAGCACCTGGCGGAAACGCTTGCGCAACTGCAAAAACGCGCCGGACGTTTGATCTGGTTGAATCCGCTGTTGGGCAGTTCGAATTACGGGCCCGAGACGCGTGGAATGCAAGCCGCGCTGCCTTTCATCGACGTGTTCAAATCCGCGCACGACCTGGCAAGTTTACGCGCGCTCGAACCGCATCTGGTTTTGTAAGGTTGTCCTCCGCGAACTCCGCGGCTCTCTGTGCTCTCTGCGTTAACTGAACGCGCATGCACAATTTGAACGCAGAGAACACAGAGAGCCGCAGAGTTCGCAGAGAGGATCGTTGACGATTAATGAACGAACTGTTCACAGATTTAGAAAAACTCGCGAAAGTCGAGAAGCGCGTGGCAATGGCGACGCTCGTCGGCACGCGCGGGACGAGCCCGAAGCGAGAAGGCGCGAAGATGTGGGTCGGCGAAGAGGGACGGATTCTCGGTTCGGTGACGATCGGCGGTTGTGTCGATGCCCACGTGATCGCCGATGCTGAGAAAGCGCTCGCGTCATCCGAGCCGCGATTGTTGAAGGTCGATCTCGGCGACGAAGACGCGTGGGAGATGGGCTTCTCGTGCGCGGGCAGTCTCGATGTTTTGATCGAACCATTCGATCTCACCGCGCCAGACAACACGCTGGTCGAAACTTATCGCAGGGTCCGATCCGCCATAGACCAGGGCGAGTCTGCCGCAATCATTACTCCGTTGAACGACAGTGCTCGCCGGCTGCTCGTGTTCGAAGACGGTGAGATCTCAGGAACACTGGGAAACACGGATCTTGATAATGAAGCTCGTAAACTCGCGCTCGACCTCATACACAAACGTAAGTCAGCCACGGTTTCACTTGCCGATTCTCAGATTGAATTATTCTTCGAAGTGCATGGACCACCACCGGCGTTGATCGTCTTCGGCGCGGGCCATGTCAGCATGCCACTCGTCAGTCTCGCTCACGATCTCGGACTGAAGACGATCGTAGTCGACGGCCGGCCGCGCTTCGCGACGCGCGAGCGCTTTCCTGAAGCCGACGAAATACTGATCGGCATCCCTTCCGAGATCGCGCAAACGCTTTCGTACAACTCGTCGACGTTCGTCGTGCTTACCGCGCACGATTACAAGTACGACCTGCCGGTGTTGAAAGTGGTTCTGCCTCGGGGCGCGGCGTATGTCGGACTCCTCGGCAGCAAACGCCGCGGACACTCAATCAAAGACTTTCTGCGCGACGGTGGAATGGACCAGGCGCTGCTCGATCGACTGCACGTCCCGACCGGCCTGGACATCGGCGCCGGCACCGCACCTGAAATCGCACTGAGCATTCTTGCCGAAGCTGTCGCGATTAAAGCCGGGCGTCGCGGCGCATCGTTGAAAGAGAGAGAGTAGTGAGGCAATGGCGGCGCTCTACAGCGAGAAGCTCTTGGACCACTTTCGTAATCCTCGCAACTACGGCGCATTGACCGCGCCCGACATCAGCCACGAAAGCTTCAACCCACTCTGCGGCGATCGCATCAGGCTCGAACTAAAACTCGAAAACAGAAACGTGAAGGAAGCTCGTTTTCGTGGTGACGGCTGCGCGATCAGCATCGCCGCCGCTTCGTTACTGACCGAACTCCTGACCGGCAGAGATATTCGCGAAGCAGTGTCCGACGACGAACTCGTCGCCGCGCTCGAAAGCGACATCAAACCCGCGCGCATTCAGTGCGCTTTGTTGCCACTCGAAACCCTTCGCGCCGGACTCAAAAACTACCAGGAAGGACCTTGATCCTGCCCCTTACTGCCGCCCGTATCGTCGTCGCGCCGCTCATCAACCGGATGACGATCGCGCGCGTTCTTCACCTTGCGCGCCAGAAAACTCACCACCGAATATCCAGCGATAAACGCCACAATCACCGACGCCCACATTAGCCACTTGTTGCCGATAGTCTCACCTCCTCCGTAACGGAAAACGACACCAGCGCAACACCCGGACAATCAGGACACTCGCCCTTCGTCATCACAAACTGCACGCTGCAACGCGGACAATACGACAGCGACTCTCCCTCCCGCTCTGTTGGACCAAACAGGTTCGCGAGACCCGCACGCTGCACATGTTCGCGCGTGAGTCGCAACTGTTCCGCGGCCATCCAATTCACGGTTTCCATCGCGTGCTGTTCGGTCACTTCGTGCAGCAGTGGATGT
The DNA here is from genome assembly GCA_035276045.1 of Pyrinomonadaceae bacterium. Taxonomy (GTDB): domain Bacteria; phylum Acidobacteriota; class Blastocatellia; order Pyrinomonadales; family Pyrinomonadaceae; genus PSRF01. Next base: position 58,104 of record DATELZ010000086.1, read on the forward strand.
TCGAGGTCCAGCACAACTGCACGCACGAACCGTTGCTCGTCCGCGCCCTCCAGCACATTCGCGACCACCAGCGGACTGAATTCCGAAAGCGCATTTCTCGTGAGCACGTCCGCCGCGCGCAAGGAAACCGGCGGACACAGAATCATCTTCACGACGTTCTCGAATCGCTCCTGCGACTCCCGCGGAAACAACTTCCGGTGCGCTCGATAAAACATGACCGCGGTCTGCACGGCCAACAGGACCATCGCCGCCGCCAGCGGAATGATCAATCGTTCCAGTCCGAAGATCGTCACCGCCACCGGCAGCGCCACAAACACGAAGACGAACGACAGCAAACACATCCACCGAATTGGACCAACCGCTTCTTCGGTCTCACGCCAGACATTCACCGCTTGTTTAGTGTCAAACTGTTTGGCGAGCCACGCGCGCAGCAAAGCCTCACGCTTCGACAACTTCGCCGCACTGACCTCGCCGATCAAATCTGCCAACGCCTTCGCCTGTTTTGGCGTGACGCACTTCGTGAATTTCTCGCCGTTGAATAAGAGATGCGCGCCATCAGCAGTCGCTTTGTTGATCGCGGAAAAGAGAACGAACTCGCCGGTTTGTGTTGTAGATCTCGCGCCCCACGACAGCGTTTGTGAGTTGAACGCGCAAACACCGGTGGGTGAGATCGAGATCGGCAGCAGGTGCGAAAGAAAGACACGGCCAGGTGGTGGCAGCGGGTTCAACATCAACGCGCCGCCATTCGCGTTTCCCAGCCACGACTTCGGCGTGGTCACGCGCCACCGTTTTCCCGAGTTCGAAACGAAAGCGACCGACTGCTTCTTCACCCAGATGAAACACTCTGTCAGGTACAACAGAGCCAGGATGAAGAGCAGCGTCTGGCCGTCGGTAATTATTGAAAACACGAATATTTACGCGGTCTTCTCGCGCGAGAACAATTTTTTGGCCAACGCAGCAAGGCCGACGACCCCGGCCACGACCGCTTTCCAGATCCACTTGAACGCACCCGACTTCACGAGCGCCGCAGTGCCACCGCCGACGATCAAACCGGTCAACCCGTAAGCCGCCATCTTATCCCCGGGACGAAACTCGGAATACTTCTGTCCCTGGCTGAAATCAAAACCGGCCAACATCGTCTTGAACTTCGGCAACGTTTCGGCGAGCGTCGACGGATCCGTAACGAGCGTGACTTCCATCACACCGCCACGGCCCAGCAAGCGCGTGTTGTAGTTGATCACCGGCTGTCCTTCACTCTCCGCTCTCACGGCCCATTCGAGATTGTGAGTCGTCGCATCGTAACGCGGCGGATGTTCCCAACCGATGATCGTCATCGCCGGCCAGCCACGTTTCGCGCGCTCCTGGTTGCCGGCTTCGGTGCCGGCTTTGATCGACTCGAGCAGGGCGTCGGCGTCCAACGCATCCTTCTCGTCGTCTTTCACATAACCAACGGAGTCGTATTCAAACACGGCGAACCAGTCTTCACCGGCTGGCGCAACAAAGCCGAGTTCTCTTCCGTTAGTCGGATTCTGCATCCGCTCCATGATGACGCGGGTGTCGCCGCCGTTGGCAAACACGTAACCCGCCGGCACTTTGACCTGCGCCGTCGTCCCGAGATCGCCGAGGGACGGGCCTTTCTGGAACTTCACATTCTCCATCGCGTCCCATTGGGAGCTTTCGTCGGGAGTTGGCGACGGCTGCGCTTTCTTGCGGTTGTTCTGGCCCACGACGACGAGGGCGGAAATACACACGATGGTGAGAGCAATAAAGAAACGATTTTTCATTTTGATTAACCTCCTGGGCTGAGCTGGACCTGAGACAGGACGGCGGCTAGCTAAACGAGTGGTTGCGAAGAACTAAATCTGGAGTCCCCGGGTGGGACGGCGGGGAAGTATAGCAGATTCATTTCAATTAGACACAGCACTTCCAATTTGACCTTTCCGGCCGTCAAGCTGACTGGCAACACGGATTTTACTCCCATAAATCCACGCAAAATCGACTGGCACACAGCTAGCACAGGAGGGGGCGCTCGCATTGTGAGCGCTGTGAAAATTGTTGCCCCCTGGAGAAACTTAATGTCTCGCCCCCATGCCCGGAATTACGTCCGGAAAAATGTCTGGAAACAACTTGTAACTATAGCCGTAGCATTCTCCCTCTGCTCGGCGTTGTTTATCTCCACCCCTTCAAGAGCAAAAGCCGCAGGCAATCTGTTCAATATCCCCACCAGCAAGATTTCGCCTGACTTACGTAGACTCATCCAGTCCGGCAACGGCAACCAACGCGTCAAGGTCATCGTGCAAACGAAGCCAACCGCTTCGGCTGGCCTTATCGGCGGGTTGCTCAACACAGTCGGTGGCCTGCTCGTCGGTCTGTTGTCAAACCTGAACATTCGTCTCGTCGACACCGCGGTACACTCGGTCGAGACTATCGCCGCCGATCCGGAGGTCACTTACGTCTCGCTCGACGTGCCAGTGCGCGCCTCGGGTCACGTCACGACGACCACCGGAACACAACAGATACGAACCCAACGAGGACTGCTCGGCCTGCCCGACACTCTCGACGGCGCGGGTACGACCATTGCCATCCTCGACTCCGGTATCGACACCAGACACAAGTCCTTCCCGAGCGGAAAGATCAAACTCAGCAAAGACTTCACCGGGGAGGGTCGCGTCGACGATCCGTGGGGACACGGAACACACGTCGCGGCAATCGCAGCAGGTGACGGATCACCTACCGGCGGCGCTTACGAAGGCATCGCGCCAGGCGCAAGCCTGCTCAATCTCCGCGTCCTGAACTCGCAAGGCGTCGGCTCAGTCTCGGGCGTGCTCGCCGCGCTCGATTGGCTGATCGCCAACAAGAACAACTACAACGTGCGCGTTGTAAACATGAGTCTCGGCACGAAAGCTATCAACTCGTACGAAGACGATCCGCTTTGCAACGCCGTTCGCAAACTGGTCGACTCAGGCGTCGTAGTCGTCGCTGCTGCCGGAAATATCGGCAAAGACAACAACGGCACAAAGGTTTATGGTGGAATTCACAGCCCCGGCAACGAACCATCCGCGATCACGGTCGGCGCCAGCAATAGCTACGGCACCGACCCGCGGCATGAAGATGAAATCACCAGCTACAGCTCGCGTGGTCCAACACGCAGCTATTCAGTCGACGCCTACGGCCTGAAGCACTACGACAACCTGATCAAACCGGATCTCGTAGCGCCCGGAAACAAGATCATCTCCGCCGAAGCAGCCGGCAATGGTCTCGTCAGGATGTACCCCGGACTCGCGACCAATAAATACTCCACCAGCAACATGAAACTCATGTACTTGAGCGGCACGTCGATGTCGGCGCCGATGGTTGCCGGCACTGCGGCCCTGCTGCTGGACGCAAATTCGAGCTTGACGCCGAATATGGTGAAAGTGTTATTGATGTATACGGCCCAGCCGCTCGAAGGCTTCAACACCTTCGAACAGGGTGCGGGCCAACTCAACGTCGCCGGCGCCGTCAGTATCGCGAAGATCGTTAACGGCGGCCTGTTGGGCCTGTTAAGACCTACTTTTGGAACCGCGCTGCTAACGCAGTCTGCTCCTGCTCCGCAAACAGCTATCTCCGGTTACACCTTCCCGTGGAACCAGGGACTCATACTCAACCACGCCACGATTACCGGCAGAGACCTGATCAATAAATACCAGGTCAGCTACGGCAAGGGTTACCTGCTCGGCGATGGAGTCAACGAAGGACTCGTCACACAAAGCCTGAACTACAACATGTGGATGAGATCGGTCGTGCTTGGCAACTATCTCGTTAAGAGTAACGGCCTGGGAATGTACGGTGGATCGTTCTTCTTCCCCAGCGTCCTGTTGCTTGGTGACGGTTACGCAATGGGCGACGGCTACGCGATGGGCGACGGCTACGCGATGGGTGATGG
>DATELZ010000087.1:0-62149 GCA_035276045.1 Pyrinomonadaceae bacterium
TTTACATCCGTAAGCGGATCTCGCCTTTGGGGTTTTTGATCGGGGTGGAGTAGAGATAGTTCAGCTTCTTGTCCTGGCAACTCAAGGTGCGAAAGCCGCTTTCCGCTGCTCGCTGGATGACGGTCGACTGGAGCAAGGCGAGGCACCGCTCTTTCGTCACGCCCTGAGCGTAGAGCGCGATGACGTCCTTCTCTGGCGCTTCGGCTCTGATGTCGATCTCGGTGAAGCCTGTATTTCCATTGATCGCAGTCTCGAGTTCATGGGCGAAACTTTCGCGCTCCGCATGCGTCACTTCACCCGTCGGCAACATCACGCCCTGTGAGAAAAAGCGCTCGTCGTATATCAGCTCGCCTTGAGTGCGTTGCTGGTAGTTCCACTTCAGCTTTGTGATCTCCACTAAGTATCCACACAGCGCGAGGAAATTCTCATCCTCGGGAACCCAGCGATAGACGACGTGATACTTGCCATCCTTCTTTGCTTCAAGCAGAAAGGACATGCCGTCGAGTCCAGGCTCGCGAACGTCCGGCGACGGCATAGACCAGTAGTTTGCTTTGTCGAGCAACTCCCGGAATTTCGTCCACTCCTCAACCGTTATCGAACGCGTAACGTTCACAATCAGATCTTTAGCAGTGGCCTGCGGCGCCATGTCCTGCGAGAGTTGTTTGATCGCCATCTGGTACTGATTGCCGTCGCGCCAAATGCGGATCGAGGTCGGATACTCGAACGCCGGGATATACAACAGCCGATAAACCTCCGCATCGTCTCCGAAACAGGTGAATGGCTGCTCAAGCTGCGCCGCGTAGTATTTACCCATCCATTCTGACCTTATGTCGTTGGGCAACACGCCATTCGGGAAGTAGCTCGCCTGCGCGCACCGCTTCGCGCGCAACCGCTGCTTTAGATATGAAGCGACGCCGATACCGACAGAAAGCGTTATCACAGCAGCGACGATGCCGATTAAGAGACGTTTGAGTTTTTGCATATTGAGCAGTTAAAACAATGGATTGTGATACTTGTTAAACTCATTTTTCGTTTAATCGGTTCCACGAAATTTTGGACTATTGACCCGAAGCGCTTTTTGAATAAAATCGTTGCCAACGGTGAAGCGGTTGCCGGGGTGAGGACGGTGACCCAATAGAGGCTGAATGCCTCCGCCAACCTTGAGAGGCCGGTCCTAAACCGGCCTTTCGGTTTTTGGCCGCGAAGAGGCACAACAAGAGACACAGAAGGCACAAGTGATGATCTCAGTCGCGGAAGCTGTGGAAATCGTAAGGCAACGCACTCCAACCCTGGAAACAGAGCGAGTCGAATTGCCAACCGCGCTCGGTCGCGTATTGGCCCAGGAGATCGTGGCCGACAGTGATCTCCCGCCATTCGACCGCTCGCAAATGGATGGTTACGCCGTTCGCGCCGCTGAAACAACCGCCGCGCCGGTAACGCTAAGAATCGCGGGCGAATCGGCCGCCGGAAAGGGTTGGCATCACCGGCTCGAAGAAGGTCACGCCGTGCGGATAATGACCGGCGCTCCCGTTCCGGAAGGCGCCGACAGCGTGCAACAGGTCGAACTCACTCACGAACTAAAAGACGGCACGGTAGTTGAGCTGCTCGAAGCTGTCGAGACTGGCCGATCGATCGTCAAACGCGGCGCGGAGATCAAAGCCGGCGAGAACGTGTTGCAGGCGGGCGTCACGATCAACGCGGCGATGATGGCTGTGCTGGCAGCGTTTGGTTACGCGCAAGTGGAAGTCGCACGAAGACCGCGCGTCGCAGTGCTCGCGACCGGCAGCGAACTTGTCTCCATTGACGAAAAGCCAGGCCAGGATCAAATCCGCGACTCCAATAACTATTCGATCAGCGCTTACGCGGAAAGCGCCGGCGCGGTGGTCCAACGTTTCCCGCTAACACGCGACGAAACATCTCTACTGACACGCCAAATCGCCGAAGCCGCCGATAACTTCGACATGGTCGTCACCTCAGGCGGCGTGTCAATGGGGGTTTACGACGTCACCAAAAACGCGTTGCAGGAACTCGGCGCGGAGATATTTTTCGAACGCGTCGCCTTGCGTCCCGGAAAACCGATCGTCTTCGCGCGACTGCCGAGCGGCGCGCTGGTATTCGGTCTGCCCGGAAATCCCGTTTCGGTTTCAGTAACCTTCAACCTGTTCACACGCACCGCGCTCCTGGCGCTGCAGGGAGTAAACGAACCGGTGTTGAAACAGGAAACGGCAGTGCTCGCGCGGGATGTTAAGGGAACGATGGATCGTGAGTGTTATTTACCAGCGCAACTGACGACAAACGACGACGGTGAGCTGATCGCTTTTCCACTAAAATGGGGCGGCTCGTCAGACTTTGTCTCTTTTGCCTTGACGACCGCCCTCGTGATTATTCCCGCCGGAGTGAAAACAGCAGCAGCGGGGTCGCTCGTTAAATGTGTACGGCTGCCGTAACCAACAATAAGAGCTGCACGATTGGCGCAACTCTTTCAGTCAGACCTTTGAACCCGAGAAAACCAGGCAAACGCTCGATGCGACTGCCGATCTTCTGGTCAAACAAATCCAACCCTTCCTTGCCTGGAAACAACGTCGCCATGACGTAATTCGCTTCACCGGCAGGTTTCGCGCCCTGGCCGACCGGCGACCAGAATTTGCCAATGATAAACCGTGCAAGATCTCGGGAAAACTTCGTCTCTTTGAGTTTTACACGCGCGACGTTCCAGTAGAAACTCGAATGAATCGACTCTTCCTGCACGATGCCAATCAGCAACTGCGACAACACGGGATGGCCGGAGAGATCCGACAAACGCCGGTAGGCGTTCATCGCCGTGATCTCGTTGATCGCGCCCCAAACCATGTGCGCGCCGTGAAAGTATTTGCCAAAAGGCCTCGACGCGTGGTCCACCAGGTAACTTCCGATGCGATAGAGACGCGGGATCTTTCGCGTCGCCTCCACCTGCCAGTTCTTCCCTGTTGCAAACCCGGCTTCTTCGAGAAAACGGTTTAGCAAATTGCCGTGGTGCAACTCCTCGATGCTCCAACGGTCCATGAACTTTTTGATGATCGGATCCTTGCCCGTCGGCGTACGGCGCAGCTCCTGGTAATACATATCCGTGAAGTACTCGATGTCGCGCATATAGGTCAACACCGGGACAAACGCGGGATCAATCTGATAATTCTTAATCTCGTTCCAGCGAATGCTATTAACGTACTCTTTTGATAAAGCTCGTGGCTGCCGTTCGTACCAATCAAGGACTTCCTTGTCAGTCTCAAACACAAAAAGAACCTCCGTAGGTTATTAGATCGTCTATCAACTTACGATTTCAGCTATCAAATTGGATTCGAAAAACTTTTCCCCAGGCTCGAATTGGGTTGACGCGCTGAAGACCAACTCGAATGAGGCGTTCACCCGGTCGCCGCAGCATAGACGCAAACGCGGTCGGATGTCGAGTTCTACTTGCTGAGCGACCGTTTTTGTTATCTACTTTTCGGCATGACACAGCTTTCGCACGTTGACGATCAGGGACGCATCCGGATGGTCGATACCGGCAACAAGGAGGTCACCGAAAGACGCGCCGTAGCCACTGCAAGGGTTTATATGAACCCGGAAACGGTGGCCGCTTTGCTCGAACACCGGACGCCGAAAGGCGATCCACTCGAAACAGCGCGCCTGGCGGGGATCATGGCAGCCAAACGCACATCGGACCTGATTCCGCTCTGTCATCCGTTGCCTTTGACACATGTCGACGTCCAGGCTTTGATCGAGGACGACGGCGTGTCGCTCACTGCCGAGGCGGCGACGAGGGCGCAAACCGGGGTTGAAATGGAAGCTTTAACGGCGGTCTCGGTCGCCGCGCTGACTATTTACGACATGTGCAAAGCGCTGGAAAAAGGGATGACGATCGGCGAGATCCGCCTCGAAAGCAAGACTGGCGGCAAGTCCGGAGACTATAAGAGGAAATGATTTCCCGCAAAGGCGCAAAGACGCAAAGACAAGAGCAGCGACTGGTGTTGGCGCTTTAACCTTTGCGTCTTTGCGCCTTTGCGGGAAACTTCGCTCCGGGTTCTTCCGGAACATCCTGCGGAGGTTGTGCGTTAATGATGGCGACCTTTAGAATAGCGCCTATTCCGCTGAATTACCGGAGAGTTCAAGATGCGATTAAGGCTTTCACAAGACGCGCGCCCACAGGCGATGACGCTGCTCGCAGCCGCTGCCATTTCAGTAGTGCTTTGGTTCATTCCCTTCGCCGAAGTTCTCACCTACCCTTTCCGAATCTTCGTGACGTTCATTCATGAAGGCGGGCACGCGATCGCCGCGTTGCTGACCGGCAACACAGTCGACTATCTCAACGTCGCCCCGAACGCGAGCGGCGAGACTTATTCGACCCACGGCGGTTTGCTGTCGCAGGTTTTTATCTCGAGCGCCGGCTACCTCGGCGCGATGGGATTTGGCGCGTTGTTGCTGGTGCTGATTCGCAAAGCGATTGCCGCGCGCATCGTGTTGCTTAGCTCGGCGGTGCTGATCTTCGGTTTGACGATGATCTACGGCTTGTTCAAGCCGCTTTATTCGTTCAACGGCCTTTCCGGTATTCCCTTCACGCTCGCCGCCGGCATCGTTATCTCAGTCGGCCTCGTATTGATCGCAAGATTTGCGACTGCGCGCGTAGCGACTTTCTTCGTGAGTTTTCTGGCCGTGCAGTGCGTGCTGAACGCGCTTTTCGATCTAAAGACAGTTTTCTTCCTCGCTTCGCCGTTTGCGCCCGCGGTGCCCACTGACGCCGTCAACATGGCGCGAGTCACCGGCATTCCAGCGATTCTTTGGGCCGGCGTTTGGATTGTCCTGGCGTTGGGAATCCTGTGGTTGGTGATGCGGCTCTACATCGCCGGACGCGACCAGAGTTTCCAACCGGATCTTCCGTTCGAGGACACTCCGCCCGTCTAAATCCAACTAAAAGATCAGCCGCGCCTGCACTTGAAACATGCGCGGCGGATCGATGTTAGCAAACGCCGGAATCGCATTCGGCAACGTTCCCACGCCTCCAACAAACTGCCCGAACGTGGGCGCTGCAATCGCCGCGTCACCGTACGTCGTCACACCTCGTCCGAGAAAGTTTCCGTGATTCAGGAGATTGAATCCTTCCAACCTGAGCAACAGGCTAGCGTGTTCTGACAGTTTGAAACGCTCCTCGACAAAAGCGGCGACGTCCGAGGTCGGAGTGCCTCGAAAAGCAGACTTGCGAATCACCGAGCCGTCGAGTACCGGACGATCGTTGTTGATGCCGTCGCCATTGTTGTCGATGCCGGTGGTCGCGTTGAACGGACGCGCCGAAGCGAGCATCGTCACCGTGCCGGCAGTAAGGTTCAACGGGAAATGATAGTTGAACGTGATCACCGCGCGATGGCGTTGATCGACCACGCTTGGGCCACGTTCGATCTCGCCAAGCTGCGTGATGTTGCTCTCGTTTGGACCGATGCCGTTTCCGTCCGGTTCGAAGATGTTGGTCGCTTTCGAGAACGTGTAACTCAGCGCAGCGAACATGCGCCGGTGGCCGCGAAAGCTCAACTGCGTTTGCAAGCCGTCGTAATCGGCGACGCCGAGATTCATGATCGCGTTGACCTGACGCACGCCGCCGTTTACGGGCAGGATGGGCCGCGTTGCATTCGCCGCCGCGACGCTTCGCACCTGTCCGGGCGCGGTACGGACAAAAGGCGTGGGCGCGTTGAGGTCGACGGTGCGATCGAGTTTGCTCCAGTGTTGATGCTCGTAGTCGACGCCGATGAAAAGGCCGCGGAAAAACTCGCGCTCCACGCCCAGTGTGGTGACGTGGCTGCGCGGGTTCACAAGTTTGTCCGAATAGTTCGGCAGGCGCTCGAAGTTGAGACCAAACCGCGCAAACTGTTCGCGGTAGAAATCGCGCAAACCGGCGCGAATCGTGATGTCGCGCGCAGGCAGTTGCGAAGCGGGAATCGTTCTCGGATCCACTGCGACGGGCAGGCATGGTCCAGTCAAACACGTCGGGAAACCGGTTTGTCCCGGCGCCGCCGTGTAGGTCGTCAGGCCGTCGAGCCCGTTAACGAGGTAACCGGCGACCGCGTTCGATCTGATCTGCGTGTAGTACATGGCGTAACCGCCGCGAACCGAGGTGCGCGAATCGCCGCCGGGCCGCCAACCGAAACCGATGCGCGGTGCGAAGTTGAATTTAGAGTCGGTCAGCGTTTGGCGGTCGTAACGCAGACCGAGATCGAGCGTGAAATCGTGGCGCAGGTGGAGGCTGTCCTGAACGAAAGCGGTGTTGAGCCACTGCGGCAACTCGTAGCTGTTGATGCCGAAGTCGATCGGCTGCGTGTAGTTCTGAACGTCGGCAAGGGTGAGCTGTCCAAACGGCGCCGTGGTCGTGTTTCTAAACGTGAACGTGCCGAGGATCGCCGTGCCCGGCTCGCTCCCCGTGCCGCCCGAGGTGTGATGAATGATGCTGCCGCCAAAGCGCACGTAGTGAATGCCGTGCGACCACGACAACGTGTCTGAAAACTGCACCTGGTGACCCCAAAGATCTGACGCGCGCGACTGCCCGATCGTAAAAGGCACTGCGCCGCCGCGCGTGTAAGTCGTCGACAGGTTCTGCGCTTCCCACAACGTAACCGGATCGCCATGCAGATACGCGAAGCGCGCTTCATTCAACAGCTTCGCGCTCAACACTGCCGTGTGGTTTACCTGCGCGGTCCACGAGCGGCGCGAGTAACGGCGCGCGACGCTTGGAGCATTCGTGCCGCCGACGGCATCCTGCGGATTGTCGTCGAAAAAGCGATCGACGTTGACGCGGAACATCAGGTTTTGATTTGACGTGAGTTTGTGGTCCACGCGGCCATCAAAGAGGAACTGTCGATAGTGACCGGTGTAAGAGAGATTGCCGTCCGGCGGCAACACAAACGCCGGCAACGTGCTCGATAAAGACGTCGTGCGGTTTTGTCGGGTGTAGTCGGCAGTGGCGAAGAAGAAAGTGCGATCGTGGACGATTGGGCCGCCGATCGTGGCTGAGTACTGCTGCAACGCGTCGGGAATATCGACCGGGTTGATAAAGCGCAGGGTCGAAGGCGTGACACACGTCGGGACTGACGGCGGACAGAAACCTTTTGTCGAGAACGTCTTCGCCTGCCAGTCGCCGGGGCGAATCATGAACAAGCCTTCGCCGTGGACGTCGTTTGTTCCCGACTTGGTGACGATGTTCAGTGCCGGACCGGCGGTCCAGCCAAATTCCGCGGAGAACGCATTCGTGATGACGGCCATTTCCTGGATCGCGCCGAGTGGTATGGTGGCGATTGCCGTTTGCCTGCCCCATGCTTCGTCGTTATTGGCGCCGTCGAGCGTGATGGTCGTGGTGCGGCGCGAGCCCGCGCCGGTGATGAAGTAAGTCTGATTGACGAAGAGATCGCCGGTGCCCTTGCCCTGCCGAAAGGCGGAGTTGAGCAACGGCAAGGTCGTGACTTTGCGGCCGAGTATTGGCGTCTCGTCGATCTGTTCGGCGGGAAGCGCCAGTCCGATCTGCGGGTCGGCGCGCACGCCTTCGGCAGTGCCATAGATGGTGACTTCCGCGCTCTGTGAACCTGCGAGCAGCGTCACCTTCACGGTCGCGGTCTCGCCGGAGCGCAGGGTCAGACTTTTGCGCTCTTCGTTGCCGAAACCCTCTCGCGAAACGATGACGGTGTAAGCGCCGGTCAGCGAGAGCGCAGCAAAGGTGGCGTTTCCGTCGTCTCCTGAAACGGCTTCGCGCAGGTTTCCAGTCGCCGTATTCAACACCGAGACTCGGGCGTCTTTGACTGCCGCGCCGTTCTGATCGGCGACTATGACGATCATCGTGGCGGTGTTCGGCGATTGCGCGCGGGCAGGCATCCCTATGAAAACGAATAGAAAGAGTGGTAGGGAAAGCAGACTTCTGATTTTCATTTTTATCACCCGGATGGATTGAGTTGATGACGCAGGGAGGATTCTGCGAGCAGAAAGGCTCTACTACCAGCAAACGTTATCGCGGGAGATTGATCTAGAACGTGTATCGGTAACGGAGAGTCACGCCACGGCCTGGACCGTCGATGCCCCAGCTAATTCCGCGATACGACTTGTCGAAGATGTTCTCGAAATCGACGAATACCTCCGACGATTCGGTAAACTTCATGCCGCCACGCACACCCACCAAACCATAACCTGCGAGAGACGGATGTGTCGGCACGACCGTGTTGGCATCAACCACAAACACGCCGTTGATGGTGGCGCCGATTGGCAGTAATCGATTCTGCACCTGGGCCAGGGTTTCGCCAGTCGGAATCAGAATGCCGCCGGGAGTTCCGCAGCCTCCGCCACCCGGTGTAGTTAGACCACGAACACACGCGCCGCGACGGAAGAAGTTTTGAATGTTCGCGCGCGAACGGCCGCCGCCAGTGCGACGATCGGCGAGGTCGAGTGACGAGAGACGATTCTGACGACCCGTCAGGATCGAATAGCCTTCGATAAAGAAACGCGAGCGAGGTTGATAACGAAGACTGATGAACGCAGTCGCCGGCGGAATGCCGCCTTCGACGTTTGGCGCCAACCCGTTGAGCAGACTATGCGCGCGAATGTAAGTGAAATTTGCAGTGCTGCTCCATTGATCGGTGATTCGCGCGCGGCCTTCGAGTTCGACCCCGTTGAATCTCGCATCGTCGAAGTTAACGCGTACCAACACTGGACTCGTCGGGGCTGCGGCGACAAAGACGAGGCCCCGGGAGTTCTGCGCGATGATCTGCTCGCTGCCGAGGAACGTGCCGTTAGCGCCGGGCGGCAACACGAGTGCCTGATCGAAATAGACGTCGTTGAGCTTGGTCGTGAAGCCCGTGAAATCGAAAGCGAAACGCTGGCCCGTGTAACGGAAACTGAGGTCGAAGCTGTCGCTGCTTTCCGGTCCCAACCGGCTGACGGGAATGCCGGTTGAAACAGCATCAGCGCCCGCCGTTGTGCCGATAAAGCCACCGCGTGCCGCTGCCGTCGCGGCGTCGACTTCGAAACCGGTGCCGACGAGCCCGATGATGCCGAGATCGGTGGTGTTGGGCGCGCGGAAACCACGCGTATACTTGGCCGCGATATCAAAACCACCGCCAACTGTAACAACGCCGCCGAAGCGTCCCGAGAAAGCACTGAACCGCGCGCTGTCGTCCGGAAACAGCGGTCTGCCATCCGGTCCGAGGTCTGAATTCGCCGCACGTGATTCATACGAAGCGACGTTGTAACGAACAGCGCCATTCAAGCGCAGCCGATCGGGAATGACCGTCCAGTTGTCTTGGGCAAAGAAGCCGTACGAAAGATAGCGTGCGCCGTTGGGAACGCGCGGGCGCGAATTGACGGTCGTCCGCGCCACCGGATCGAAAGTAAATGCCGGAGTGTTGATCCTGTCGTGATAGACGTCGGCGCCAATCAGGAAAGTGTTGTTGTCGCCGATCTGTTTGTCGAGATAGAAATTGAAACCGAAGACGTTTGTGCGCTCGCGTTGATTCGTGATCGTGCCGGCGGGATTGCCGTTGCCGCCCTGGTTGATTCGCTCTTCGCGCTGGCCGTTGTAGGAGAAGGTGAACGAGCTGTTGTCAAAGATCCAAAGATCCTGGTGAAAGAGACGGGCGTAGAACGTGTCGGTCATCAGGTTGCGCAGGTCGGCGATGTTGTTGCCGTCGCCGCCCAGCAACTGGTCGTAACGTTTGCCGTTGTCCTGTTGGTTGCGCGCGTAGCTGAAGAGTAGCTGTGTTTTGTCGTCGAGATTGAAGTTGGCGCGAAAGAGTCCGCCATATTGCGTGAAGCCGGTGTCCGGCAGGCGAGTGCCGAATACGTCTGACGGCAAACCGAGAAAGCGCGTGACTGCGGCGTGGTAGTCGAGCCCGTCAGCAGGCCGAAGCGTGCTGATGCGGCGGGCGTTGACGTTGAGCAGGAGGCCGTAGTTTCTTTGGCCGTAAGTTACGAGCGTGTTGCCGCCGAAACCGTTCGTGGCGGATGTGTAGAAGACGTTTGTGTGACCGTGAAACTCGCCGTCGGCGCTGCCGTAACGCGGCGCTTGCGAGATGAAGTTGACGACGCCGCCGTGAACGTCGGAACCGTATTGCGAACTGTTTGGACCACGCAGGATCTCCACCGTTTCCAGCGTTGAAGGTTCGATCAAACTGAAGAACGTGCCGACACCACCACGTTGCGCGCTTGTCGTGTAGCGAACGCCGTCGACAAACACCGCCACGTTTCGTCCCGTCAGGCCACGCACGAAGACGGCGCTGAGCGACGGACTAGTTCGTTGCAAGTTGACGCCAGCTTCCTCATCGACCACCTGGGCCACGACTTCCGGCGCGCGCTCGAGAATCTTCCACTCGTTGATCACGTTCACCGCCGTGTCGACGTCGCGCGTGCTGGAGATCTGTCCGACTTCGGAGGTTATGGTTACGCTTTCGGCAATCGGATTCACTTCCAACACCACCGGCAACTGCTTCGCGTCGCCGGACGTGATCTGGACGGCCGCGCGATACGGGACAAAGCCAGTCCGTTTGACGACGAGCTGATAGCTGCCGGGCTCGATGTTGTCGAGAGTGAAATTCCCACTGGTGTCGGTAACGGTTGCGCGCGCCACGGCCTGGTTCGGCAGTTGGAGCGAAACGTCTACGCCGCTGACGATCGCGCCGTCAGCGTCTTTGACTGTGCCCGTTATCTTGCCTTGTGAATTCTGACCGAACACGACGAGTGAAGTCGCGAAGGTAAGAATGAGTCCGAATAGAATTCGAGCGATTGGTGGGGTCATAAGGGCCGGACTTTATAGCCCGGCGCCAACTACTACCAGCCATCGTAAGCAATCTGTTAGTGGGTGAAACTGCTCTTAACAGAGGAAGGCGACGACGTGCTCGACCAACTGATGCACGGCGGCAAGCACCTGCGGGCGGCTCTCGATCGTCACACTCACGATCAGGAAGACAGCCAACACAAACCACGGAATGAAACGAAACAGCGGCGCGCTACTGCTCAACAATCTCGGATCTGTCGACGCCAGTTCGACCAAACGGTTGACCCTGACTTTGACGCCCGGCGCATCCGGCACCATCAGGAATCCGGAAACAGCAGCCGGCAACGTCTGTGGCTGGCCCTGGGACGGAATCATGCGCGCGATGCGGACGAGGGCCGAGGCGAGATCCAACGCGACGCGAGAACTCTGTTGCGCGGCGTGTTCGTCGGCGGCCGATTCGGACGACTCGCTCCACGCGCGATCGAGCCAGCGGCCACACGGAATAATCAGAAGCGCTGCGCGGCTCATGCGCATCACCGAACGTTTGAAATTGTCACGCGCGTCGAGGTGTCCATACTCGTGCGAGATCGCGGCGGCGAGTTCTTCTTCACTCAACGACTCCAGCACGTGTCTGGCGATGAACAAACGCGGCCGAAATGCGCCGACAACGGCAATCAGCGGAAACCCGTAGTCTTGCAGAATAAATGTTGGAATGGCGATGGCGTCGATTTTGATCGGCGTCGAAGTCGCCAGCCATTGACGGAGCAGCGAACGAGTTGCCAGCCACGAGCGCAGTCCGCGCCAGAATGCGAGCCCGATACCGATCGCTGAGACAGCGGCGAGCGCGGCCAGTTTGAAACTGACTCTTTCGTCAGTCACAGCCGGCTCGTACATGTAATAAGACGGAATCATGAACGCGGCGATGGCGACGACCGCGATCACCGGCGGACCGATACGCATGACGAACAGGATCTCTGCTCGCGTCCGCGCCGAACACTTCCACAGCAGCCGCTTGCAAGCGCGCGCCAGGCCAGCCGCCATCAACGTCGTGGTGGCATTGATGGTCAGCAGCAGCGCCAGGACCAGGGTTATACCGAGGAGTCTGTACATCGCTTATTCTTGCGGGCCGCCCAACTCGCGCTTCTTCTCCTGCACCAGGCGATCGAGCTCGTCGAGCAACTCCCGATCGCGTTCGCTGATCGTGTCGACGATGCAGGCGAGGATCGGTTCAACACCATCCGCGCCCTGGCCGAGCAGCCCGTCGACGACGTCTTCCTTGATGCCGCGGTCGAGATCCTCGCGCGAGACGAGCGCCGCGTATAAAAAGGCGCGGCCGTCTTTGCGACGCGCGAGCAGGTTCTTTTTGAAGAGCCGGTCGAGCGTGGTCATCAGCGTGGTGTAAGCGATGCGCTCTTCGAAAGCGCGGTGGATGTCACGGACAGTCACTTCGCCGAGCCGCCACGTTTCTTCCAAAACCTGGCGTTCCAGTTTTCCGAGAGCGAAACAAGCTATCTCGCGGGGCCGGCGAAAGCCGCGCAGTAGGAATCGAGAGGTCTTCATGTCGCGCGCATTTTCCTCCTCCGGGCGCGGAGTGTCAATCCGTATTATCCGTGTCTCTGCGTTCTCTGCTATCATT
Organism: Pyrinomonadaceae bacterium; assembly: GCA_035276045.1. Lineage (GTDB taxonomy): Bacteria > Acidobacteriota > Blastocatellia > Pyrinomonadales > Pyrinomonadaceae > PSRF01. Next base: position 12,405 of record DATELZ010000087.1, read on the forward strand.
CGCAGTTTGCGAAAAGCGCAAGATTCGGATCTATGCCTGTAGAAGCAATTGAAGTCAGGGGAGCACGCGTTAATAACCTCAAGAACGTTTCCTTCTCTATCCCCATAAATCAAATGACGGTCGTGACCGGCGTCAGCGGGTCCGGGAAGTCGTCGCTTGCCTTCGACACGATCTACGCCGAAGGACAGCGTCGCTACGTCGAGTCGCTGTCGGCGTACGCGCGTCAGTTTCTCGAAAGGATGGATAAACCTGACGTCGACGAGGTTCACGGGATCGCGCCGGCGATTGCGATACGGCAGAAGAACTCGACCCGGAATCCACGTTCGACCGTCGGCACCCAGACCGAGATCTACGATTACCTGCGACTGCTCTTCGCCCGCGTCGGGCAAACGTTTTGCCGCGTCTGTGGCCGGCAGGTCGGGCGCGACTCGCCGGAATCAGTCGCCGATGAAGTGTTGGGCACACTGCCGGAGGGAACGCGTTTCTATGTCCTTTTCCCTGCCGCGTCCGGACTGGGAGACGGGGAGACGCGGGGACGCGGAGACGCAGAGACACGGGGAAAGAAAAAAATCTCCGCGTCGGCGCGTCGCCGCGTCGTCGCGTCTGCCCACCTGATGAGCCTGATGCAACGCGGATTCACGCGTCTGTTTGCCAACGGGCAAATGATCGATCTGCAATCTCCGGATGATTATCCGCGTGACGATTTTAAAGATGTTTTTGTCCTGGTAGATCGACTGACAGTGCGTCCCGACGTCCGCCAGCGTCTCGTCGATTCGCTCGAGATCTGTTTTCAGGAAGGACACGGCAGCGCCGTCATTGAAACAGCGGACGCCACTCCGCAGCGCATGCGTTTCTCGGATCGGTTCGAGTGCAAATACGACGGCACTGTTTACGCCATCCCCGAACCGCGGCTCTTCAGTTTCAACAACCCATACGGCGCGTGTCCCACCTGCCAGGGTTTCGGCAACACGATCGGACTGGATCTCGATCTCGTGATTCCGAATCCGGGTTTGTCGTTGAAAGAAGGCGCGATCGAACCGTGGACCAAGCCGCAGCACGAGTGGGCCATGGCGGAGCTGAAACAGTTTTGCCGCGCGGAAAAGATCTCGATGACCGTGCCGTTCAATCAACTCTCGCGCTCCGACCAGCAGGCGATCGTCGAGGGCCGCGACGATTTCGGCGGCGTGCGCGGTTTCTTCGATTGGATGGAGACGAAGAAATACAAGCTCCACGTGCGCGTGTTTCTATCGAAGTATCGCGGTTACACACTGTGTCCTGATTGCAAAGGCGGACGGCTGCGCCAGGAAGCGCGCGACGTGAAAGTCAGCGGCAGCACGCTTGCCGATATTTGCTCGATGTCGATCAAAGAGGCTTCGAACTTCTTCGATTCACTGCAACTCTCGACCGAGCAAACAGCGATTGCCGACCGGATACTTTTCGAAGTGCGTCGCCGGCTGCGGTTCCTCGTCGAAGTCGGACTCGACTATCTAACACTCGATCGGCTTGCGTCGACGCTCTCCGGCGGTGAAGCACAACGTATCCAACTCGCAACGAACCTCGGCTCATCACTCGTCGGCGCGCTCTACGTGCTAGACGAACCGTCAATCGGTCTGCATCCGCGCGACAACGATCGACTGATCCGCTTGCTAAAGAACCTCCGCGACATTGGCAACACGGTGCTCGTCGTCGAACACGACGCGGAGATGATGCGTTCCGCCGATCATATTCTCGACATCGGTCCCGCTGCTGGTGAACTGGGCGGACGCGTGATGTACGAAGGCGATTTCGAGGGCCTGTTGCGCGACGAGTCGTCGTTGACGGCGCGATATTTACGTGGCGACGCAGAGATCAAAGAACCGAAGCAACGCCGCGTCGCGCAGAAACGCCGCCTCCTGGTCCAGGGCGCTTCCGAACACAATCTCAAATCGATCGACGTCGAAATCCCGCTCGACATGCTCGTCTGCGTCACTGGCGTGAGCGGATCGGGCAAGTCGACTCTCATTCACGACTGCATTTACGCGGGGCTGAAAAAACAGCGCGGTGACTGGCAGGGACATGTCGGAGCGTTCACCAGAATCGAAGGCGGCCAATTTATCGACGATGTGATTCTCGTCGATCAGTCGCCTATCGGCCGCACGCCGCGTTCGAACCCGGTGACTTACATCAAGGTCTACGACGCGATTCGCGAAGTGTTTTCCCTGACGCGTGAAGCGCAGGCGCGCGGATTTGAACCGTCGCACTTCTCTTTCAATCTTCCCGGCGGACGTTGCGAGGTCTGCCAGGGCGACGGCACGGTCACAGTCGAGATGCAGTTTCTCGCCGATGTCGAACTCGTTTGCGAGGAGTGCAAAGGCACGCGTTTCAAGCAACAGATCCTCGACATCCGTTATCGCGGCAAAACCGTTCACGAAGTGCTGAACATGACGGTGCGCGAGGCGATCACGTTCTTTCGCGAAGTGCCGAAGATCACGAACCGTTTGCGTGTGCTCGACGACGTCGGGCTCGGCTACCTGCGGTTGGGCCAGTCCGCGACGACGTTGTCCGGCGGTGAAGCGCAACGCATCAAACTCGCGGCCCACCTATTGAAACGCACGGGAGCGAAGACGCTCTACATCTTCGACGAACCGACCACGGGCCTGCATTTCGACGACATCAACAAACTGCTCGCCGCGTTTCGCGCGTTGATCGACGCTGGCGGCTCGCTGCTCGTGATCGAACACAACCTCGACGTGATCAAGACCGCGGATCACATCGTCGATCTCGGCGCTGAAGGCGGCGATGCAGGCGGGTATGTCGTTGGCACGGGCACGCCGGAAGAGATCATGAGACTTCGCGAGTCGCACACGGGGCGGTTCCTGCGAGAGTATTTGGCGAAATCCAACGGAGGATCTTGACGATGAGTCTTGGTAAACAGATTGTTTCAGACCTGACGGCGGCGATGAAGGCGCAGGACGCGGCGCGCACGTCCACGCTGCGCATGGTGAAAGCCGCGATCATGAACCGTCAGATCGAAAAAGGCGGCGAACTGGACGACGACGAGACACAGAAACTGCTCCGTTCGCTCGTCAAGCAACGCCGGGATTCGATCGAGCAATACGAGAAAGCCGGCCGCCAGGAACTGGTCGACAAGGAACAGGCCGAGATCAACGTCATCGAAGCCTACCTGCCCCAGGCTGCCTCCCAGGCAGAGATCGAAGCGGCAGTCGCTGCGGCGATCGCCGAAACAGGCGCGGCCTCGATTAAAGACATGGGCAAGGTCATGAAGGCCGCCCAGGCCGCTTTGGCCGGCAAAAATGCGGATGGGAAGATGGTAAGTGAGGCTGTGAAGGCGAAGCTGAGTTGAACGCGGCGCCTCTCCGCGGTCCTCTGTGTCTCTGCGTTGAAACTCAAGGGACAACAAGTAAACCGCAGAGACACAGAGGACCGGGGAGAGACCCTGACTCAGGTTGCCTCTATAAAGTTGTTTCCGTATAATCCTCAGCTTGCTCGAAGGCACGGTGGCTCGTCCGGTGGGTTCGCGCCCACTTTTTCTTTTGGGCGACAAACCGGCAAAAGGGTGTGACATGGGAAATAGTTCGATTGAAGAACGGGTTCAGGAGCTAGCTGAACGAGTCGCAATCGACCACGGCCTCGAGCTGGTGCACGTTGAAGTTGCCGGCCCCGACAATAAGCCGATCCTTCGCGTTTTTATTGATAAGCCGCAGGGTGTGACCCACGACGATTGTTCCGAAGTCAGCCTTCATCTGGGGACGATTCTAGACGTCGAAGATTTTATTCACTCTGCTTACACGCTCGAAGTTTCGTCTCCCGGAATCGATCGTGGGCTTTATAAACGCGCCGATTACGAGCGCTTCGCGGGCAATAACGCGAAATTGAAAACTCGCCAACCCATCGACGGGCAACGCAACTTTCGCGGCCGGCTGCTGGGACTTGAAGGCGATGAAGTGATTTTTGACGACCGTACTAACGGTCGCGTGCAGATTCCGCTGGATTTGATCACGAAGGCAAATCTGGAAGTGGACGTTGAAGAGGAGTTGCGCGGGGGACATTAACCGCGGCTCATATTTAGAGAGACTTTCATGAGTTCATCGATCGCACAGAACATCGAGGCGCTTTGCCAGGAACAGGGTATCGATCGCGATCTGGTAATCGAAGCGATGAAGGAAGCCGTTCGCGCAGCGGCCAAAAAGCAGTTTCGCTCCGGCGAGGACATCCAGGTCGACTGGAACGCCGAAACCGGCATCGAGCTGTCCGCTTCGAAAGTCGTCGTCGACGAGGTTGAAAACCCCGCGACCGAACTCTCTATCAGCGAAGCACGCGAACTGGCCGGCGACGAAGTCGAACTCGGCGACGCCCTTTTGCTGCCGCTTCCGATGGAAGAGCTGGGCCGCATCGCCGCGCAAACCGCCAAGCAGATCCTGTTTCAGAAAGTCCGCGACGCCGTCCGCAGCAACGTTTACGAACAATACATCGACAAGATCGGCGACCTCGTCAACGGTTACGTCAAGCGCTTCGAACGCGGCAACATCATCGTCGACCTCGGCAATCTCGAAGCGATCCTCCCGCGCTCGCAACAATCACGCGGCGAGCAGTGGAACCAGGGCGAACGTATTCGCGTCGTTATCAATAACGTTTCGAAAGAGTCAAAAGGACCGCAGGTCGAAGTTTCGCGCACGTCGCCGGAGTTGCTCCTGCGCTTGTTCGAAATGGAGGTGCCTGAGATTTACGACGGCACCGTCGTTATCAAGTCGGCGGTCCGCGAGCCCGGCGAACGCGCCAAGATCGCGGTGATGTCCAACGAGCGCGACGTCGATCCGGTCGGCGCCTGCGTCGGTATGAAAGGCTCGCGCGTCCAGGCAATTATTCGCGAACTGCGCGGCGAGAAGATCGACATCATCGAGTGGTCAGACGAGCCTTCGGTATTTGCTGCCAACGCCCTCTCGCCCGCGAAAGTCAACCAGGTCCGCATCACCGACATCGAGAACCGCCAGATGGAGGTCATCGTCAACGAAGACCAACTCTCGCTGGCAATCGGCAAGCGCGGCCAGAACGTTCGTCTCGCGACCAAGCTCGTCGGTTGGAATATCGACATCCGCAGCGAGGAAGAGATCAAGCGCGAAGTCACCGAGCAGATGGGCGCTTTGATTGCCTCCGGCGAGGCGGTGCCGCTGTCGGTCATCGAAGGCGTCACTGCGCAACAGGCAGAAGCCCTCGCGGAGCACGGCATCGACGACATCGACGCGCTCTCGCAAGTGCCGATCGACGATCTCGTCGAATTCCTCGACCTGAGTCTCGACGAAGCGGAAGTGATTTTGAGCCAGGCGCAGGCAGTTGTAGCCATGCGCGAACGCAACGCGGGCGAAGCGGAAGAACAGCATGCTGTTTCCGCTGAGTACGACGAGTCGATTGAAGCTGGTGAAGTCGAGCCTTCGGACGAAATGACAGCCGAGGGTTATGACGAGGCAGTCGAAAACGGTGTTCCGTTCGGCGCCGAAGCCGAGATCAAAGCGTGGGATTCGGCCGACCCGGTCGCAGTGACCGAGGCCGAGCCGATTGCTTCCGACGAGATTCCTTTGCTGGAAACCGGCCGCGACTTGCGTCCGGACACAATTACGCCATCGCCTGACATCACCTCTTCGGCGGTCGAAGCCTTCGACCACCTCGACGAGAATGTCGCCGGCGCGCTGGCGTCAGACGAAGAATTTGCTTCCGAAGCCTCGGCCGACGAAGCAGAAACACCAGCTCCCGCAGCTTCGGAAGAAGATGCTGCATCAGGCGGGAGCACGGATGAAGAGAAGCAGTGATGCTCCAATGATGCAGCCAGACAGGAACAACACAAGACCGGTTTATTCGGGCCGTGTGTGTTGCCCGCTTCGCCCCTACTGTCACGCGCCGACCTTCTGAGTCGGACGTTTCTGAGTGGTTGGGAGCGGCCAGTTCCTAACCATTATCAAGACCGTCCGGACGCGCGAGTAAGCGTCGAGAAGGAGTGCATGACAGTTTCCTCAAAAGTTCGTATTTACGATCTCGCCAAAGAGTTAAAGCTCGACACTAAACGTCTCATCGAAGAGGTGCGTCGCGAAGGCGTCGATGTCAGTGTTCCTTCGAATTCCGTGTCAAAGGAACTGGCGGAGAAGATTCGCAATAAGTACTTCCCGAAGAAAGAGGCGGCCGTCAAGCGCGCTGTGAAAGTCGTGAAGCGGGCAGTCGCGCCGGAAGCGCCAGCGGCGGAAGCGGAACCGGAGGTTTACGAACCAGAACCGGTGATCGCCACTGCGCCAGTTGCGCCTTCAGCGCCAGTCGCTCAACCGGCTCCTGCTCCGCCCAGCATCGCTGAAACCCATGCAGTGTCGCCTGCCCCGGTCGAGATGCCTGCGCCAACCCCTGCCGGGTCGACGCTTGCCGGTTCAACGCCTGCTGCTTCAACGCCCGTAGCGCCGCCGAGACCAGCCGCGCCGACCAAGCTCGTTAAGCGACTACAGCCAGCGACACGCGCCGAAGCGCCAGTGCCGGAAGTGATTGAAGCGCCGGCCGTCGAGGTCGAGACTGTCACGCCTGCGCCAACCGCGCCAGCGCCAGCAACTCCACCGGCGTCAGTTGGAACTGAGCAGCCGATTGCCGCGCTGGAACCGCCAGCGCCAACCGCCACCACACCAGTGTCGACGTCGACCAATGGCGCGCCGGAAGTAGTGAAACCCGTGCCTGTTGTGCCTTCGCGACAAGTACGCGTGTTGCGCCCGACCGCCGCCGCACTCAACGCCGGCATTCGTCCAGGCGAACGCGCGCCTGCGCCACCGCCGCCACCCGCAGCGCCGCCACGCGAGCGTCCCGATCGAAGCCAGGACCGCAACGCAAGACTGCGCGAGCGGCCTTCCCTGCCGCGCTCCGAGCGCATGGGAACGCCAGGCGAAACAGCTACGCCCCAAACCACCTATATTCCGCCTCCGGATGCCGGACGCCGCCGTTCGCGGCGCGGTAGTCCGCGCGGCGGCCGCAAGATCGAAGGCAAGGCCGGCAGGTTCGACAGGGGCGATTTCAGTCCACCGCCAAAGGCTTTGTCGCTCGAAGACCGCATCGCCGGTCGTCTCGAGAGTACAGGCGGGCTGAAAGAAGTGCGCTTGATCGAAGGGTCGACCGTGAAAGAGTTTGCGGAAAAACTCGGTATCAAGCCGAAAGACGTCGTGACGTTGCTGTTGCAACGCGGTGTGTTTGCCACCATCAACCAACCGCTGATGGACGACGTCGCCACCGATCTCGGCAAGCGCTTTGGTTACGACGTGTCGTTTGTGCCGTTTGAAGAGATGGTGGCCGAGGAAGAGTTTGAGGAACTGATTGCCGCCGACGCCGACGACGTCGAATTGCCGCGCGCGCCTGTGGTCACTGTGATGGGCCACGTCGACCACGGTAAGACTTCGTTGCTCGACGCCATCCGCACCACCGACGTTGCGGGCGGCGAAGCGGGCGGCATTACCCAGCACATCGGCGCCTATAGCGTTCAGGTCCCGAATCCCGATAACAAAGACGAAACCCGCCGCGTCGTATTCCTCGACACGCCGGGTCACGAAGCGTTCACCATGATGCGTGCCCGCGGCGCGAAGGCGACCGATATCGTCGTCCTCGTCGTCGCCGCTGACGACGGCGTCATGCCGCAGACGATCGAAGCAATCGAACACTCGCGCGCAGCCGGCGTTCCGATCATCGTCGCCATCAACAAGATCGACAAACCCGACGCCAACGCCGATCGCGTGCGGCAGGAACTGACCAAACACGGATTGACGGCGATCGATTGGGGTGGCGAAACCGAAATGGTCCAGGTCTCGGCCAAGAAGCGTCAGAACCTCGAAACGCTGCTCGAAACGATCCTGTTGACGTCAGACATTCTGAACCTGCGCGCCAGCCCGACGCGTCTCGCTTCCGGCGTGGTGCTCGAAGCCAAACTCGATCGTGGCCGCGGCGCGGTGGCGACCGTGTTGGTCCAACAGGGAACGCTGAAGATCCACCAGCCGTTTATCGTCGGCCAGATCCACGGCCGCGTCCGCGCGATGTTCAACGATCGCGGCGAACCGATCACCGAAGCCGGTCCGGCAACGCCAGTGGAAGTGCTTGGTTTGCAAGGCGTGCCGCAAGCCGGCGAGAGTTTGCAGGTCGTTTCGGACATCACCAAGGCGCAGTCGATTTCGCAGCACCGCCAGATGTTGAGCCGTCAGGCGACGCTCTTGCAGACGACCAAGCGCGGTATCGAAGCGCTCGGCGAGAGTGAAGTCAAGGAACTGCTCGTCATCATCAAGGCCGACGTGCAGGGTTCGGTCGAAGTGTTGAAGTCGACGTTGCAAAAACTGTCGACGGATCGCGTGAAGGTGAAAGTGATACGTTCCGGCGTGGGCGCGATCACCGAATCAGACGTGCTGCTCGGTTCGGCCACACAGGCCGGATCGTCGTCGTCTGCGGTCGTGATCATAGGCTTCAACGTGCGTCCCGAGGCGCGCGCAGCCGACGTTGCGAAACAGGAAAACGTCGATATTCGTCTCCACTCGATCATCTACAAGGTCGAAGAAGAGATTCGCGCGGCCATGATCGGCATGCTCGAAGCGATCGAGAAAGAGAAGATTCTCGGCAAGGCTGCGGTTCGCGAAGTGTTCCGTGTGCCGAAGGCGGGAACGGTCGCGGGTTGCATGGTCGTCGACGGCTTGATTCGCCGCAATGCGCGCGCGCGTTTGATTCGCGACGGCGTCGTGAGCTGGGAAGGCAACATTGCGTCGCTGCGCCGGTTCAAGGACGACGTGTCCGAGGTTCGCGAAGGGTTCGAATGCGGTATCAGTCTGGAAAACTTCAACGACGTGAAGGTTGGAGACCAGATCGAAGCGTACATCGTCGAACGCGTCGCGGCCACAGAGTTGTAAGTTGGGCTTTAAGGTATGCACCGAAAGGAACGAGTCGCAGATGTTCTGCGGGATGAAATTGCGCAGATCGTTGGCTATGAACTCGAAGATCCGCGTTTGACGGCGGTGACGGTGACGGACGTTCGTCTTTCGGCGGACAAAAAAGCGGCTCGTGTTTATGTCACGATTCGCGGTGATGAAAAGGAACATAAGGAAGCGCTGTCGGCGTTGCAGCACGCAGCGCCTTATGTTCGCAAGCAAATCGGTCTTTCGTTGAATCTGCCCCGCACGCCCGAAATTCACTTCGTGCGCGATCGCGTAGAAGAACAGGGCGAGCGAGTCGATCAATTGCTCGAAGAGATTGAACGAGAGTGGGAGAGACAAGGAAAGGATTAGAGAATTTGAGAACTCAAATTTGAGATCTCAGATTTGCGGAGCAAGATGCTTAGTCAAGTAGTTGAGCTGATCGAAGCCAAACGTCGTTTTGCGATCACCTCTCATATTCGCCCCGATGGCGACAGCTTAGGTTCGTCGCTAGGTCTTTACTGGTTGTTACGCGCTCTTGATAAAGACGTGGAAGTCATCATGCGCGATCCGGTGCCGCACGCGTATCAGCAACTCCCCGGCGCCGGCGATGTGCGCGTCACACCTTCAGTTGATCCCACGTATCACGCAGTGTTTGTGATCGAGTGCTCCGACATCACGCGTCCCGGCCTTGCTGATCTCGAAAAGCAGTTCGTCGTCAACATCGACCACCATTCAACTACCGCGCTCTTCGGCACGATCAATTGGATCGACTCGACCGCTTCCGCAGTCGGCGAGATGATCTACAACTTGTGCAAAGCGACCGGCGTGCGGGTCACGCGTGAGATCGCCGAGTGCGTTTACACCGCGCTGATCACCGACACCGGATCGTTCCACTACTCGAACACGACTGAGCGAACGTTCAAAGTCGCTTCTGAACTCGTGCGCACGGGAGTTAAACCGGCGAAGACTGCGGAAGCAGTTTTTGCGAGTTATCCGTGGAGCCGGATCAGGTTGATGGGCGCTGTGTTGTCGACTGCAAGACGTGATGAAAGCGGACGCGTCGCCTGTTTGCGACAGTCGATCGACATGCAACGCGAGGCGCAGGCTTCTGACGAAGATGCTGACGGGTTTGTGAACTATCCGTTGACTGTTGGCGAGGTTGAAGCCGTGGCCATGCTCAAGGAATGCGAGCCTGGCGTCTATCGCACCAGTTTGCGATCGAAAGGCGACGTGAACGTTGCGAAGGTGGCGGAGAAATTTGGCGGCGGCGGTCATCGCAACGCCGCGGGCTGCACGCTCAGAGGAAGCTGGGAAGAGGCTGAGACTGTAATCATCCGGCTCCTGCAGGACGCAGTCAGGCGCGCCAACGGCGACATTACCGAAGATGCGCTCAGAGAATCCGTCGCTTAATGGAATCCGTGTTAGATCGAAAGTATAAATGGCGACGCGAAGATTACCAGGAAAAGACGCGTGGCCTGTTGATGGTTAATACCGGCAACGGTAAAGGCAAAACCACCTGCGCCCTGGGATTGATGATGCGCGCCGCCGGACGCGGCCTCAACTGTTGCATGATTCAGTTCATGAAGTCGCGCAACGATCGCTACGGCGAACACGAGTCGGCGGAAAAGCTCGGCATCGAAGTTCACACGATGGGCGACGGCTTCACCTGGGACACCAAGAACCCCGAACAAGACATCAAGACTGCGCGCGAGACGTGGGCGCTTTGCGTCGAGAAGTTGCGGTCCGGCGATTACGACATGCTGGTCTTTGACGAACTCGTCTACGTGCTCAGTTACAACATGTTGCCGGTCGACGAGGTGGTTGAAGAATTTCGCGCGATTCGCGCGGCGCAACCGGCGTTGCACATCGTCGTGACGGGTCGAGACGCTCCACCCGAGTTGATCGAGGCCGCCGACCTCGTCACCGAGATGACCGAGATCAAACATCCATTTACCGCGGGAATTCGGGCTCAACAAGGCATCGAGTTTTAGCCGCAAAGAGGCACAAAGCTTCGCGCACAAAAGGCACAAAGATCCCCGATTGTGCTTTGGCTGAACTTTTGTCCTCTACTTTCCTACCTCTCTTTTTGTGCCTTTTGTGGGGCTTCGTTTGTGCTTTTTGTGACAACCTGTTTTGTGCTTCGTCGTGGCTCGTGGTACGCTTCCCGCCATTCCTATGGCTTGGTTTAGCAAGAAAACAAAGCGAATCGAATCTGTTCCGCCTGAAGAACGCGTCGTCAAGACTGAAAACGTCTTTGTGAAATGCGACGGCTGCGAGGCGCACCTGTTCAAGGGCGAACTCGAAGACGGGCTTCAGGTCTGCAAACACTGCGGCCATCACTTTCGCATCGGCGCGCGCGAGCGGCTGGCGTTGCTGTTTGACGACAGCAAATATGAAGAACTCGACGCGGAAGTGATCTCGATCGATCCGCTCGGGTTTGTCGACAACAAGCCATACAAAGAACGTCTCATCCAGGCCTTAGACACGTCCGGCCTTCCGGAAGCAATCATCAACGGTCGCGGCACCGTCGGCGATCATCCCGTCGTCGCCGGAGCGATGGACATGACGTTCATCGGCGGTTCGATGGGATCGGCGGTCGGCGAGAAAGTGACGCGCTTGATCGAGCGCGCGATGCGCGAGCACAGCGCGGTAATCATCTTCTCGGCATCCGGCGGCGCGCGCATGCAGGAAGGCACACTCTCGCTGATGCAGATGGCGAAGATCTCGGCGGCGCTCGCGGCGCTGGACGAAGCGCGCCTTCCGTTTATTTCAGTGCTGACCGATCCGACGACCGGTGGCGTGACTGCCAGTTTCGCAATGCTCGGCGACATCATACTCGCCGAACCGAAAGCGTTGATCGGATTCGCCGGTCCGCGTGTTATCGAACAAACGATCCGCCAGAAGTTGCCGAAAGACTTTCAACGTTCCGAGTTTCTGTTGGACCACGGCATGGTCGACGAGATCGTCGACCGGCGCGAGTTGCGCAACCACATCATCAAGCTGCTGAACTTCATGATGAATCCCGAGATTCACGGCGAGTCGGACATCGAAAGAGCGCGGCGTCGGGCCACTTCCAGAAACTAGCCGTACATGAATTTCGCAGAGGCGGTTGCATATCTCTTCGGCCTCGGCCATGAGATATTGACAATCAAGCTGGGCCTCCGAAATACCGAACTCCTGCTTCACGCCCTCGACAATCCCGAACGCACATTTCCGTCAGTGCAGATCGCCGGTACCAACGGCAAAGGTTCCGTCGCCGCGATGTTGGATTCGATCTGCCTTGCCGCAGGCATCAGGAGCGGGCTCTACACTTCGCCACATCTTGTATCAGTCACGGAGCGCATTCGAATCGCCGGTCAGCAAATCAGTGAAGACGACTTTGCGCGTCATACGGCGACCGTGCGCGACGCTTCGCATCGTTTGCTTGCTTCCGGCCAGATCGAAGCGCTGCCGACGTTTTTCGAACAGTTAACAGCCATCGCCCTGCTTGCCTTTCGAGAAGCGAGGATCGAATTGGCGATACTCGAAACAGGCATGGGCGGAAGACTTGATTCCACAACAGCCGCCGGCGCAAGTCTGGTCGCGATCACGCCGATCGCGATGGACCACGAACAATATTTAGGTGAGACGCTCGAACAGATCGCGGCCGAAAAGGCAGCAATCATCCGGACCGGAGTTACTGCTGCTGTCATCGGGAAGCAGGATCCCCGAGTTCTATCCGTGTTGTTGCGACGTTGCGAAGAAACTGGCGTCAAGCCAGTGCTAACAGTTCCTCCTTCGACGCCGATCCGGATAGGACTGCGCGGCCGTCACCAAATCGATAATGCTGCCATCGCCATTCGTCTGGCGGAGAGTCTATCGATCACACCTGACGCAATTGCTTTGGGTATCGAGAACGCACGCCATCCCGGCCGCCTCGAATTGATTTCGCACGAACCACCGTTTCTACTCGACGGCGCGCACAATCCCGCCGGTGCTGAGGCGTTGCGCGATTATCTCAACGAGTTCAGCCGCCGCCCGCTGACGCTCGTCTTTGGCGCGATGAGTGACAAGAAACTCGATCGCATCGGCGAGATACTCTTCCCGCTCGCCGACAATCTCATATTGACGACGATCGACAACCCACGCGCTGCATCACTCGACGCGCTGCAAACAATCGCCGCGCGCTTCGCGCACGGATCGATTTCAAAATCCAAAAGCATGACCGACGCATATGAAACCGCTCTTCGCCACACGCCTCCCCAGGGTTTAATCTGTGTCACCGGATCGCTCTACTTAATCGGGGAATGGAAACAAATCACATGACCACGCCGCACGACGAACTGCCCAGGATCATCAGCAGCCAAAAAGTCTTCGAGGGCCGCGTTTTCAACGTGACCGTCGACACGGTGCGCGAAGGCGAACTCACCTACCAGCGTGAGGTCGTGCATCATCACGGCAGCGCTGTGATCCTGCCCGTGTTCGACGACGGCACCGTGGCGCTCGTGCGGCAGTATCGTCATCCTGCCGTGCGTTATCTGTTGGAAGCTCCGGCAGGAACACTGAACGACGGCGAGCGGCCCGACGACGGCGCCGCGCGCGAGCTTCAGGAAGAACTCGGGCTTGTCGCCGCGCGAATGGAAAAGTTGTCGGAGTTTTTTGTTTCGCCCGGTTTTTGTGAGGAGAAGATGTGGTTGTTTCTCGCGACAGACCTCACGCAGGGACCGCAGCGTCTTGAAGAAGACGAAGTTCTCGAAGTTGTGCGGCTGCCAATTGAAGAGGCGCTCGAAATGATCACCAGTGGCGAGATCCAGGATGCCAAGACCATCATCGCCCTTATCCTCGCCGCTCCGCGCGTCGGTTCGCCTTTGTTGGAGGTCGATTACCCAGCAGTTTGATTTGTGTTTCCAACTCACCTAAACTCGCCGCACCGTGATTGATAACGAGCCTTCGCAGCAAGTGACGCCGCTCTCGAGCGAACCGGCAGGGTTGCCAGAACAAGCTGTTCGTGCCGACCTGCAACCGCCGCCTGCCGCTACGGAACCGCAGTGGATGGCGTGGCTTGACGTCGTCAAGGCGGGGCTCATCTGGGTTCTCAGCGTCGCAATGCTGATATTCACGCCCGTGGTTCTGGCGATTCCTTACTTCATCTATCTCTGGACCCAACAAGGACCGCCGCGTGCGGAAGCGTTGACGGCAGACAAGACGCTCATTCTTTTATCGATCGTCGGCACAATCATCGCGCACCTGTTGACCATCGGCATACTTTGGTTATTCGTCACCGAAGGCGGCAAACGTTCATTCGCGCAGACGTTAGCCTTTCGCTGGCCTAAGAACATCACGCCCGGCGCGGGCATTGCGCTCTGTGGTCTTCTCGCCGTGGTGTTGCTCGGAGTCGGCTGGGCTGTTACGAGCGTCTGGGGTGGACAAAAAACGCAGTTGGACTTGATCGTCGAAAGCTCGATGGCGGCGCGGTTCGTAACGGCGCTTGCGGCGGTGGCGACGGCGCCACTCGTCGAGGAACTCATTTATCGCGGCGTACTCTATTCAGCATTCGAGCGTGCTGCCGGCGTGGTGGTGGCGGTCATTGTCGTGTCGCTGCTCTTTGCGGGTGTTCACGTTTTTCAGTACATGAATAATGTCGGCGTCATCACCGTCATCACGCTGCTGAGCTTTACCCTCACGGCCGTTCGCGCATACACAGGTTCGGTCATCCCGCCTTTCATCATTCACCTGGTTTTCAACGGCATTCAGTCGCTCATCCTCGTGCTCGCGCCTTTTCTCGAAAAGAGCATCCTGAACAATGGCGACCAGGCCACGCCGACAACTCCGGGCTTCGAGATCGCCTTCCACTTGTTCGAAAAGATCAGTGTTTTCCTATGTCGTATGACGTAGTCGTCGTTGGCGGCGGTATCGGCGGCCTGACCGTTGCGGCGCTGCTGTCTGCCCGCGGTGTGAAAACCTGTCTGCTGGAAAGAAACTCGCAGGTCGGCGGCTGCGTGGCGCGCGTGGAGTTTTCCGGACACGATTTTGAGCCGGGGATGGGGATTTACACGTCGTTTGGCCGAGACGAGATTTACGACCGCGTCTTTTCTGAATTACCAGTTAATGTTCCGCAAACTTCGCTGCTCAGCGGCAGTGACCAACTCTACTCAATCAAAGGCGGCCCGGCGACCGTAGCCGAACGACTCGCGGAGTCGATCAAAAAAAGCGGCGGCACGTTGCGCTTGAACAGTCCCGTTCTCCGGCTCGCTTATGATGAGACCGGCCAGCACTCCATTGGAGTCGACCTACTCAGCGGCGAAACCGTGATCGCGCGGAAAGCGATTGTCAGCAACCTCACCGTCTGGGACACCTATGGAAAATTGATCGGCCTGAACCGCACGCCGCTCGAAACGAAGAAACTGCTGAAAACACTTCAAGGTTACGGCGCTTACGTTGTGTATGCGAGCCTCGAAGAATCGGCTCTCGCTCGTTTGCCCGGCGAGCATTTCACGGTCGCAGGGTTCACCGTCGCCATCGCTCCAGCCGGCAGTGCCCCGCCCGGCAAACGCGCAGTCACGTTAAAAACAGACACGGATCCCACGGATTGGTTTGCTTTTCAGTCAAGCGAAGAAGAGTACGAGGAACGCGATCAGGCGGCGCTGGAAGAGTTCTGGACTCGCCTGCACGCCGCGCTACCTGAACTCGGCAGCGACATCGAGATCATCGAAACCGCCAACCCACGCACCTACTACGACACGACCCGCCGCAAACTCGGCATGGTCCTCGGCCTCGATTCCCCCACCACCCCATTTAGCCATTCCACCTCCCTTCCGAACGTCTTCATGGTCGGCGACACCATCACCACCGAAGCTCGCATGGACGCAGTCGTCGAATCCGCCCTCTCGCTCGCGAACCAACTCACTAAATAAATCACTAGACACACCCGAATTGTCTACTGTATAGAGTCAACAGACAATTATGTTTGTAACCGTAGACGAACGAGACGCACGGCCGCTCTACCAGCAACTGGTGGATGAGATCAAGACCCTGATCGCGCGCGGGGAGCTTGCCGAGGGGACGTTGTTGCCGCCGGTGCGGCAGGTGGCGTCAGACTTGGGCGTGAACCTCAATACGGTCGCGTTTGCCTATCGTCGCCTGCAAAAAGAGGGATTGATTCGTGTGAGGCATGGCTCGGGTGCGGTCGTCATCTCTCAAACACTGAAAGAGAAGCCTGACGACCGCTTGCGAGCACAGTTGCGAACGGCGTTGACTCAGCTAATTCTCGCCGGCTTAAAACCGCCGGAGATAAGGACGCTGATCAACGAGGAGTTGGAAGAACTCTTTAAAGCAACGCGCCAAAACTAGTTGCGTCATCCGAACTAATTGTTCGGACGGCTGATTTCCAGGCTCTTATTCGGCATCGGACGACCCGTGTCCGACTCGATCGGCCTGCTCGGCATTCGGCTACCGCCATTGCCGTAGCCTCCGCTGGGCGGTGCGGACGAGCCACCGCCAGACGGATAACCGCCGCCGCCACCATTACCGCGCGATCCCGTCGCCGGCGTATTGGCCGGATAGTTTCCGCCAACGTTTATGCCCCCAAAATAGCGGCCACTGAAATACAGCGCGGTCGCATATGAGGAGCCGTACGGCGAGCCCCAGCCAAAGAAGAACGGGACAAACGTGTAACAACTGGTACGGGCGTTATAGAACCAGATGCCGAATCCGCGCGAGAACAACGGATCTCGGAAATTGGCAAACGAGGAGTAGAGCATCCTATTCGAAATCTGGCTGTTGGCTTTCGCCAGCATTTCGGCGCGTTCTTTACTCCAAACGTCTACTTCGTCGATTTTCAGGCGGTTCTTGTCTTCCTTCGTCAGTTTCGCCACGGAAACGTTGGCCTGACTGAAGATGACCTTGTTGCCGGCTTTTACCTTCGTATGGGAATCACTCAGGATAACGCGGCCTTTGCGAACGATCAGCTCGGTTGTGTCGCCCGGCACCACGTTCACGCGATACAGGCCCTGGCGGACTATGGCCAGCTTGGT
The DNA here is from genome assembly GCA_035276045.1 of Pyrinomonadaceae bacterium. Taxonomy (GTDB): domain Bacteria; phylum Acidobacteriota; class Blastocatellia; order Pyrinomonadales; family Pyrinomonadaceae; genus PSRF01. The sequence continues at coordinate 29,323 of DATELZ010000087.1, forward strand.
GTGCGGCGTGCTGATATTGATATTCAGCTCGACACCGTCAGCGCCGGTGGCTTCCACGATGGCAGTGCCCTTCACCAGGCGAACCTCCAGATTCGCCAGTGAATTGTTGGCCAACTCGACCTCGGTATTGCCGCCAATCCGCAGGAATGAACCCGGATTGAGCAGAATCTCGATGCGGCCATCATGTCCTGTGCGTACGCGATCGCCGGCATCCAAATCGTCCGTAACCATCAACTGTCGCCAGTCACCACCCTTTGCGTGCACGGAAGCCTGACCGGTGACGGCATTGATGCCGCCGGCCTTCGCCGAAATCACAAACCTGCGATTATTTTGGGCGAGGCTGAGGACCGAGCAACAGAGGATGAGCGCTGCAGCGGAAAAAAGTGACAGCACTGGGAGGCAGGTAATTTTTTTCACGGGAATAACCCTCCGATTTCGCGATTAGGAATGACCGGCCGGTAATCTCGCGAGCATTATAGTCCGGTTACGGGCATTTACAAGCTGTAAGAAACACGGATTTCAGCGAGAGGCTTCGACGAGCTTGGCGAAATAGCCGCGCTTGGTGCGGGCGAAGAGGTCGGGGCGTTGGACTAACTGCACTTCAACTGACCGCCATTTACCGTCCAGTGTTTTGTTTGATGGTCGATAACCGATGCTATAAACGGTGCTCAAGTCGCGCACTACTTGCGCGTACACTTTCTCGAGATCATTCAACTTCGCCGCTCGATACATCGGCGTCCCGCAAGTCGTGGCGATCTGCGCGAGTTGCTCGCGCGCAAGGGCATAAGCAGCACGCGGCACGTGATGTTCTTTCACGTTCTCTTCTTCGGTGTCGAGATAGATCGGAAAGACGATCGTCTCGGAGTTGCGAATGTCCTCCACTAACTTTCCAAACTCCGTGCGAGAACCTTCACCATAAACATCGGGCAACGCGTTGTCGACGCCGTCAGTCATCACAACCACTGCGCTTCTGCGAGTCGATCCCTGCGGCGCCAAAACCTTGACTACCCAACCCAGCGAATCCCAGAAATTCGTTCCGCCGTCGGCGAGATCGATCTCGTCGATGTTCTTTTTCAACTTGACGCGATCGAGTGTGAAAGACGAATAGAGCGCAGGCTGCTCGGTAAACGAAACCACGGCGATGCGATCCGTCGGACGAGTCGCTTCGACAAAACGTTTCGCCGAGTTACGAATCATCTTCAACTTCTTTGAATTCGAACCGGAGAGATCGAGCAGGAGGACGAGATCGAACGGAGCGTCGGCGGCTGCGAAAAACGAGATCTCCTGTGGCGCGCCATCTTCCAACACGACGAAGTCTTTCTGTTCGAGCAGCGGCGCCTGCGCTTCGGCCGCACGCGCGAGCACACTCACTTTCAGATCGACGAGATCGGAGTCGATGCGAATCGTTTCGATCGGATCCTGAGGATCCTGGCCGCGAACGAGTCCGAGAAAAAGCGCGCACAGAACCAGTGCGACCGCCAGGAAGCGAGTTGATCGTCTAAGTCTACTTTGCATAGTAGCCACGTTTGCCGCGTGCTACCGCGTTGGAGCGACTAACACCAATTCGTATCGCTCGCCACTGCCCGTCGCGAGCATGATTTGAGGGCCGATACGCCAAACTATAAACCGTTCCGAGGTCTGCCACCACCTGTTCGTAGGCGCCCGCGAGATCCGTCAGCTTTTCGACCTGATAAAATACACCGCCGCCGGCTTCACCCATTTCCTTCATGCGATCGTGCCCCATGTCGAACGCCTCGGGCTGCGTGTCGAGCGGGCTCATCGCTTCGTATTCCGTGTTCAGCCAGAGAGTGTACAGGACGCCGTCAAACTCCTGAACGTTGCGCAACGTTTCCTGATACGAACTTTGCGAACCAACCTGGCCGCTGATGCCGGGAATCGTCCCGTCGAGACCATCGCTCATCACGACGATCGCGGAGCGGCGCGAGTTGTTGGCGTCTTTGCCGATCTGCTTCATCGCGAAGTTTATGGCGTCGTATAGCTTTGTGTCGCCGCGTTCCGTGTCGATGGTTTCGATTCGTTGTCGCAAGAGATCGCGATCGGCGGTCAGCCCCGAAACGATGGACGAAGATCCGGCAAAAGTGATTACGGCGATCCGATCCGCGGGACGAGCAGCGTTGACGAAACGCAGGGCCGCGGCGCGGATCAGTTTCACAACTTCCTTGGTAGATCCTGAGAGATCGATCAAAAGCACGAGATCGAAAGGCGCAGATGACGATTCAAACTGGACGATCCGCTGTTCCTGACCATCTTCGAAGAGTTTGAAGTCTGATTGGACCAGGCCCGCCAGCCCGCGGCTCGTGCTGCGATCGATGACGCTGACGTTAAGCGTCACGAGTTGTGAATCGACCCGGATGACGTCGCCTTCCGAGATCTCGACATTCTCGGCGTTGCTGGCGGGTGTTCCCGACGGCGCGCGTGCAGGTGCGACCAATTTAGGTTCTACATTTATAGAGATCTGCGTTGCCGGTTTGACATACTCTTTGCCGGACCACACGCCGATATCGACGCCGGCAGGGACCTTCAGCCTCAGATGGATCGGCACGACGGGATCGATCGGGCGTCGCACGACGGAGATCGTCACCAGTTTGCCGCGATTGTCGATGATTATTGGCGAGCGGGTAAGTTGAACGGCGCCGTCTACGCTCGCCGAAACTGTCGCGTAGTTTTCATTCCACTGCTCGACGGAGACGTTGCCGAAATCATTGCGCACTTTGAGCTGCCCACCAGGCGGCAGTTCAAAGCGGATTTCGTCGTCGACATAAGCGCCTACCGCAATAGTTGGGAAGAGAAGCGCCGCTACAAGGATAAAGCGCTGCAACATAACCAAAGCCAAAACAACCACAGATTATACCGATCACTCGAGTAAATCGAGCATCGACGTCTCGTCCCGGGCCGATTGCTGGGCCTTCGGAGGTGGAGGCGCTCCCCTGAGATCCGCGATCTTCAACAAAAGGTTGTTTGCATTCGTGGCATAGGGCATGGCTGTTTCGATACTGACCACGCCATCCCTAATGAAATTCTCGATCACCGTATCGAATGTCTGCATCCCGTCCTGATCGCCCTGCTCCATCGCGTCGATCAGCGTTTTGCCGTCGGATTCGCCCTTTTCGATGTACTCACGGGTGCGCATAGTCGACTTCAGGATCTCGATCGCAGCGATGCGTCCCTTACCGTCGCCGAGCGGAATCAATCGTTGAGAAACAATGAAACGAAACGATTGCGCAACCCTCGTGCGGATAACTTTCTCTTCGTTCTTGGGGAACACGCCGATGATGCGATCCACTGTCTTTGACGCATCGATCGTGTGCAACGTCGAGAGCACGAGGTGGCCCGTTTCGGCCGCTTCGAGCGCGACTTCGATCGTCTCGCGGTCACGCATCTCGCCGACGAGAATCACTTTCGGCGCTTGTCGCAGCGCAGCACGGAGCGCGATCGAGAAACTCGGCGTGTCCGAGTGCAGCTCACGCTGGTGAATCGTCGAGTTTTTGTGCATGTGCAGAAACTCGATCGGATCTTCAATCGTGACGATGTGGTAGTAGTGCGTCTCGTTGATCAGATCGATGATTGCGGCGAGGGTTGAACTCTTGCCGCTGCCCGTTGGACCAGTCACGAGGACGATTCCGTTTTTGAGGTCGACGACGTCCTTCAACACCTCGGGAAGATTGAAGTCGCTGAAACGCGGCGGACGCATCGGAATGACGCGCATGATGATGGCGTGCGTGCCGCGTTGTTTGAAGATATTGACGCGAAAACGAGCTTCGCCGGGCGCGCTGAACGACAAATCGGCGGAGCCCGTTTTTTCTAAACTATCGACCGCCGCCTGCTGATTGCCGATGATCAATTTGGCGATTCCGGCAGTGTGCGCCGGAGTCAGTTTTTCCAATCCCCGCACCGGCACCGCGACCAGTTTGCCGGCCAACTCGATTTGCGGTGGCCGGCCCGGACTGAAGATCAGATCGCTGACCTTCTCGGAGACCCGCAACATCTCTTTCAAGACAGTGATGAAATTCGGCGGTGGCGGACCAGGCGGTTGAGTATTTGGAGTCGTTGGTTGTTCGCTGCTCATTTTTCCTTTTGGAACTTTTCACCACTCTCGCGCGTCAAAAAGGGCATGTTAAATGGCAGTGAGAATATTGCACTGCGAAGAACAAACTAGTTACGACTTGCGTACATCCAAGCAGTCGATTTTGAAAGAACACGGTAAGCAAATTTTTGGACCGTGTGCTTGAAATTTGAAAAAGAAAGGCGCTGGAAAGATGGCAACGTACAGAGATCCTGTGAGCTGCTTTGCACCACTTGAAGTAATCGAGCGCCTGCTGGAAATTCGTGTTGAAGCGGGTTACTCACCTGCCATATATCTTCTTTCCCCCGATGATTTGGCAGACTATCTCGATGCATATGGCTTCGATGTCTATGCGTTATCGGAGGCCGAAGCTGAGTTTCACTTTGGCGACTATCGTGCTCCACTCGCACCGGGCGGCGATCATGCCCACTGCTCGCTAACCGCACATTAGCACATCATCCGTAAGATCCGTGCTCGGAAACACGGATCTTACGCATTCAACGCCTTAATAATAAAGAACGTCACGTCGTCACTCGCCCCCGCGCTCGCGGTCCATTCCAGCACCGTCATCTGAATACTCGCGATCATCTCACGCGCGGGTTTATCAATCGATTGTTTGACCGCTTCGACCAACCGGTCGCGGCCAAACTCCTCACCCGACGGGCTCTCCGCTTCAGTTAGACCATCAGTGTAAAGGACCAAAACGTCGCCGGGTTCGAGCAGCAAATGATTTTCGTGGTAACGCGTCTCGCGAAACATTCCCAACGGCTGTTCGCCGCGATCGATGAAACGAGTCTCGCCACCGGCCTTGATCAGGAGCGGCGGATTGTGACCGGCGTTCGAATACGCCAGCGTTTTGTTTACGGCATCCAAAATACCGTAGATGGCCGTGACAAACTGGTTTCGTTCGATCGATTCCCAAAGCAAATAGTTAACCTTGGCCATCGAGATGTGCGTTGCGTAACCGATGTGACTCGCAGCGCGGAGACTCGCACGCAAGAACGCCATCAGGATCGCGGCCGGCACGCCTTTTCCCGAAACGTCGGCGATGACGATGCCGATCTGATCGTCGTAGATGCGGACCCAATCGTAGTAATCGCCGGATACTTCTTCGGTGGGGAAGTTGTAAGCGCTGATGTCGTATCCGGGCAGCGCCGGATCTTCCGGCGGCAACAGCGCCAACTGCACCTGGCGCGCGACCTCGAGTTGGCCCTGGAGCCGCTTCTTTTCGATCAACTGCTCGTGCAGCATTACCTTCTCGATGATGATCGCGACTTGCGAAGCAAGCAGCATCAATACTTCGAGATCGTCGTTTGAATAAGCGTTGAGTTGATCGCTTTCGAGATCGAAGCAGCCGATCACTTCGTCGTTCGAGATGATAGGCGCCACCATTTCGGAGCGCGTGCGGTCGCGCGCATTGACGTAGACGGGATCGCCGCGGACGTCGTTCGAAATGATCGGCGCGCCGCTCAACGCGACACTGCCGAGAAATCCTTCACCCAATTTGAGATGCAGATCGTAAAGCTCCTCGACGTCGTAACCACGAACGGCTTCAGCTTTGAACGTGCAGGGCTCCTCGCCAGGCGCCACTGAATCTTTGTCACACTCCAGCAGAAAGATGCCGGCGGCATCATATGGAATCAACGAATCGAGCGTGTCCATCACCAGGTGCAGCACTTCCTGAAGATCGAGTGAACGGCTGATTTTCTTGGTGATGTCGAGCAGCATCCGCAGCTTGTCAATCGTGGTCAGGCCGAGCGCTGCTGCTGCATCTTGCACTTGTTCGGTCATAAGCGGTCTATTCTAACGAAAATCTTTGTACTCGCGCCAAAGGTGTGTCACTTTCATACGATACTCGACCAGCTCACGACTCACGCGAAAATGCGCCGCGATATCACGCACCGCCTTGCCTTGTAACAGCAAGCTCTTCAACGCTGCGTAAGGCACGAGCGCAGCCGCGCCGACGCCGTAAGCTTCCTCTTCGTCGGCCTTTCGATAGTCGCGGTTCATTACTTTGCCGCGTTCGTCCTTTGTCACGACGGAAAGGCGATTGGGTTGATGGGCCAGGAACACGTGGCAGATCTCTTCCATCAGCGTCGCTTTAGTTCGTGCTGGACCATGGTTTGGGTTCAGGATCACGAGCTTCATTCCATTTGGCAGCGTGCACGCGCCGCCGGACCAACTTTCGGTTGCTGGTCCAAGCAGGTGTTCGCGGGCGTTGTTGCTGAGACCTTCGACTTCCTCGAAGTCGAGCACGATCAGGTTGGCAAAGCGGGCGAGGTCAAATGGGTTGAGAGGCAGATCGGGCCGGACGCGGGCGAAGTCGCGCAGGGCCATTGCTTTCAGCTCGAAGTTTCGCCACTTTTCACCGGGAGGTAAATCGCCAAGCTGCACCCGACGAGTATAACGGATTCATATTTTCCATTCGTCATTTTCCATTTGCCATTTATCGTTTGCCGTGAAAACGAGCAATGACAAATGGAGAATGGAAAATGACGAACGGAAAATCTCCCCCCCTTCACCGCTTCTTCTTCGCGGCTTTCTCTCCACTCTTGCTGAACTGCGTGTAAGCCACGCGGAAGAGTTCCGACAGCGCCGAGGCGGTTTCAGGCGTGAGATTGCGATCGGCGCGCAAGTGAGCCTCGACGATCTCGGGCGTCGGTTCCTGCGGATAGTAAACAACAGGCGGCGCGGCTTCTGACTGTCCTTGTCGTCCGCTCAGAATGCGTTCCATCGGCACTTCGAGCCACGACGTTAGTCGCGCGATGTTGTCGGCGTCGGGTTTGCCGGTGCCATTTTCGATACGCGAGAGCGTGGAGGCAGAGACTGTGGTTTTCGCAGCCACATCGCGGAGGCTGAGGCCGAGTTCTTCACGGCGGCGGCGGACCGCGCGTCCGAGCTCTTCGGTGTTTACGAGCGGCTTGCCGGGTCGATTCATACGTTTCATACCCGCAGAACGTATCACAATGCCGGTTTTAGAGGCAAGACTCTGTTTTATGACTGAAACATAGCCGCGAAGAGGCTCTTGTGGCTCTGTTTTGTGCCTTTTGTGGCTAAGGTCTGGCGCCCATCGCAAGGTTGCGCGCTTTTGGCAACACGTCGACAGCTTTTGCGACTTGAGGATCGTCAGTCGTGATGAAGACGCGATCGCCGAGCACTCGTCCATGCGCCGCGGTGACGATGTTGAAGCGCAGTTCCATTTCGACGAAAGCACGATAGCGATCGATCGAAGCAGGATTCACCTTGTAGGCAGGATCCTTCGCCACGAAGTCGCGAAACGCGCGAAACATCGCATCGTTGATCCTGTACTCGTCAGCTTGCAGATCGTGATCGAAAACGAGCGGCCGCGCGATCTTGCTCGACTCAAAGCCGCGAACCCGCCCGTTAACGAGTTCACGAACAAACGAGAAGATCGGGCTCAGCATGCGACGTTGCGTGAGATTGGTGGTGCGAGCGTTGACGTTTTCGTCAGGCGCGATTCCGCCTCCTTCGTAGACAGCGCGGCCGGTATCAGTTTTCTTTTCCGCGCCGGTTTGTTTGGCGGGCGGCTGTCCGGCCGTGCCGGCGATTCCCGCTCCGTGCGTGTAGTAGTCGTAGAAGCCGCCGTTCGTATAGTCGCGTTGAATCAGCCGGCCTGACGGCGTGTAGTACTTCGCCGAAGTGAGCGTCAAACCAGCGCCATACTCGAGCGGGATAATGCTTTGCACCAGGCCTTTACCGAAACTCGTCTGGCCGACAATCAAACCGCGATCGTGGTCCTGCACGGCGCCCGCGACGATCTCCGACGCCGACGCGGTGTTTTCGTTGATCAGGATTACGAGCGGCGTTTTGTCAGGCGCGCTGTTCTTCGACTCATAGGTGTTATCGCGATAACCGTTGCGTCCCTTCTGCGTCAGGATCAACTGGCCGCTCGGCAGAAACACTTCCGCGACGTGAATTGCCTGATCGAGAAATCCGCCCGGGTTATTTCTGAGGTCGAGCACCAACGACTTCATTCCCTGTCGATGCAGTTGCTCGAGCGCGTCGACCAGTTCGTCGGTGGTCGTGTAGTTAAACCCGCGGGTCATGTCGACGTAGCCGACACCGGGGCGAAGCATGTAAGCGTCTGGTATCGAAGGCTGCGGCACCGCGTCGCGGACGATCTCGAGTGTTTCGATCTGCTTGGTGGCGGCGCGTTCCAGGGTCACCTTGACCTTCGAACCGCGCGGGCCGCGGATCTTGTCGCGCACCTCGAGCGACGACTTGCCGCTCATCTTAACGCCGTCGACTTCGAGAATCTTATCGCCGTAGCGCAGTCCGGCTTTACCGGCTGGGGAAGCGTAGAACGTGGCGGTGATGTAAGTATCCGCCTGATCGCCGTAGATGTAGTTTTGAATCGAAGCGCCGATGCCGAAATACTCGGATCGTTGATCCGTCTTCAGTTCTTCAAACTCTTCGCGATCGTAGTAATTTGAATGCGGATCGAGCGAACGCAGCATGCCGATGATCGACGACTTGTAAACGTCGTTGTAGTTCAGCTTTCTACCGTCGACATACTGCTCCTGGATCATCTTGAGCGCTTCGTCGAAGTCGCGCTGAATCGAAATGATCTTGGGATCGGTCGGCGCAGGTCTCCTGCGGCCCGGATTGCTGCCTCCCAGCACACCCGAAGGCGTCTGCACGCGCTGCGCTAATACGAAAGCCGGTGCGAGGAGGGAAAAAACGAGGAGGACGACAGCCAACTGAGCCGGAATTCTTTTCATGAGACCTCGATGTTCAACACTAAATTCGTTTTTGCACTATAACGGATGCCCCGTTGTAGCGGCAAGGTTGTGTCGTCCCGTCACGATCACTGTTTCTATCGCTCTATTGTTCGAAACTCCCTTCCCCACTTGTCCATTTCGCAGCCACATTCACAGGTGAAGCCGCCCCACAAGAATTGGCTCGCAGATCGCGGAATTCTTATGACCGAGACTTTCGCGCCGCATTTTGGACAATTGGGAACGTCCGTATTGATCCCAAATGGTCCGCGGCGCAGGACTGTTCCCATCACGACCAGGAACAGTCCTATCCCAATCAATAGAAATACGCCGAATAACACCCAGACAAATAAATCAGTATTGAGCATTACAGTATTTCTTTGCTTGATCCAAAGCCCCCTTATAGTCAAAGTGATGATACGCCAGTCGACGTGCCGGCTCTATGAAGAAGGCGCCAGTTATCACCCCACCTGCGGCCCCTGTAATTCCGCCGACGGTCGCGCCAATGATAGCTCCCGGTATCGCGCCAACTCCAAACAAAGCACCTCCGGCTACGCCTCCTGCAATACCACCCCCGATAGCGCCTCGCAGTGCGCCAAACCCGGCTGAGTGCAGGAGCCTCTTGCCAAAATCGTTGTTGAATTTGTCGCGCTGTCCGTCAATTTTGGCTTGCTCGCGGTCGAGACAGTCCCGCACGTTCTTTTCTCTTTCCGAAACACCTGGAGAAGTAGGCTGTTGCGACAGCACCGGAAGCAGAGTCTGCATCGGCCGGCGCGGAGAAAAAATGACTGCCGTAATATCGGTGCCACCACTGATAGAAGCAGGGATGTAGTACGGACCGAAGATCCAATGTGGCGCAAACGTGTTGGTTCGGACGATGTCCGAGGGATCAACCGGAGGACCGCAATCAACCGGATTGCCGTCCTCGTCGTAGCAGGGATCGAGCCCGGTCGGGTCGACACGATTCACAGGATCGTTGGTGGCATACGTGAAACGATTGAAAGTTTGTGGATTTTCAAGGTCGTAACTGCCATCGGATGGATCGGGTTGATCGAACCTTGACCACCAGCGGTTATAGCGGCGGAACATGGCGTCGTCTGACGCATTGGCGTCGCGCGTGTAGTTGTTGAACTTGTGCGGCTGGAAGTCGCCGTTGTTGCTCCGGTTGGTGTTGCCACCCCACGGATCGAGTTCCACCGTGCTCACGACTGTGCCACTGCTATTCGTTACCCGCTTGCTCTTCACTACGGGGTCCTGGTGCACCCAGTAAACTCCGCCGTGCTGCACTGCGAGCAGTTGGCCGCCGAGATAAACATAGCCACGCGCCCAATCACCATTGCCGGCGATCTCGGCCACTACCTGACCTCCCAGCACACTGCTGCGCAGGTAGTAAGTGGTCTCTGCTTCAACCTTCTTCACTCGCAGCCGGTCACCATCGTAGAACTGCTGCAACAGGTAACCGGTGTAGCTCGCGGTCGCCGCCTGTCCGGTAGCGTCGTAAGTGAAGTTCTGACCGCCGTCGTTAGTGAGATTGCCGGTAGCATCGTAGGTCAAACCGACGCGCTTGTTATTAATGTAGGTGGCCGTGAATGACGGGTTATCTCCGCCCCAGCCTTCACGAGAGGTGATGTTGCCCCACTGATCGTAGGAGTAGCGCTGCGAATATGGGCCATCAGGAGTTCCATTTGGATTGATACCCACATGCGAGCGCGCGTCGATGCCGGTGTGCGATGCCGTTAACCGCCCGACGTGGTCATAGCCAAAACTGCGATCCAGCGTGCCGTCGTTGATGTTCTGTGCATAAGAAACGCGGCCCGTATTCTCACCGAGATACTGGTAGTTATAGTTCCAGCCCAGCACACCGGAGACGTTCCACTGCGTCGGCATCAGACGATTGTTGTATTGCACCGACAGCGTTCGGCTGTTGCCGTAGGCCATCTGCTTAACGCCGAACGCCCGATAGGCGATGCTGTTGACGTAACTGGAGACTCCGGAGTAACCCGAGCCTGAGACGCTGGTCGGTCTGCCAGTCTTGTCGTAGTTATAGCCAACCTGCGCGCTCCAAGGATTTGTGATCGAGGTCAGCTCGCCGCCTAGATTGTAGGCATAGCTCAACGTGAATGAGCCTACGCCCGCGAACGTTCGCGTCTCGGAAGTCATGCGCGATAGCTGATCGTAAACGTAACTCGCCGAGCCCAGGCCGTCGGTCATCGAGGTGCGGTCGCCGGCGGCGTTATAGCCGAAGGTGACATTTGGAGTCGCAGCGACGCCTGAAGGGACGCCATAGGTGATGCCGGTCATGAGGTGACGATTGTTGTAGCTGAACGTCGAGGTCGCGCCGCGCGCGTCAGTGATGGTTTGCAGGTTGCCGTCGGCAAAGTAACTGTAGTTAGTTTCGCCCTGTTCCGGCGTGGTCCGCTTTTTCAGTCTGCCATAGCCATCGAAGAGACTGCTGCGCGTCTGACCCGCCTGGTTAACCTGGGTCACTTGATCGAGGGCGCTGTAGGTGTAAGTGGTGGTTGCGTAGACCGTCTGGTCGAAGTTCAACTCGTCCACTTGCTTGAGCCTGCCAAGCACGTCGGTCGTGAATTTGCGACGCCGCCCCCGCTCGTCTCTCGCGGTAGTTACTTCACCGCCCGCGCAACCACAGCCACCGTAGGTGTTTTCTCGCGTGGCGCCATCAGGCAGCGTGGTTAATGCCGGCCGCCCGTTCCAGTCGTAGGTTTGCACGGTATAGATCCAGGTAGAGTCGTCACCTGTGGGCACCCAACTGGAGTTAATTTCCGTGGGGTTCGAACGTTTGACGAGTTGGCCCATATCGTTGTAGACGTAGGACACTCCGCGATAGAGACCAGTGCTGCCGGGATTGTCCATGGCCTCGCTGAGCACACGTCCTGCGCCGTCGAAGATCTGAACCGAATACGACTCACCTGCGCCGGAGACGACGGTGCTGTAATTCTGCACCGTAACGCCGTTAGTGGGATAGACCCAGCGGACGTACGCGCCGTTGACTCCGTTGGTGATCTGCTGAATTCGGCCCGCAAAGTCGTAAGTGATGCTTTGCGTCGGAGCTGTTTGCCCGACGTTGGGCGAAGGTCTCTGCATCCAGGTCACGGCTGCAAAGTCGTAGTTGTACTTACTCAGCGTCTGGAAGCTGTCGCCATCGGTGATCGTCGTCGGATAAGCGAAGGTGTTGCGATTGACGCTGTCGGAAAATGAATCGGTGTAACTGATGCTGTTCTGATGTCCGCTCGGATCAGTCGTCAAGACGGTCGATCCGGTCGTGTTGTAGTTGGTGTAGGTGATTAACTTCTTGGCTGCGTTGTTGATGTCGGTCACGTCCCAGCGCGAAACGGCGGTGACGTTACCGCGTGTCGTTAAAGACGTGCTGTAGGCCGTATCGTGTTGAGTGGCCGCTGCCGGCACTGCCTGAAGCCGCGCCGGATCGTCGTAGTCGTACGTCGTCTTTGCCTCATAACTGGCGGCGTTCTTGATGTGCACCTGCGAAGGCAGGCCGATGATGCGGCGATCGAGATAAGCCTGGCTCAGGTTGTAATCGATAAACGTATGACGCAGCTCGGTCGTGCCATCGGCGGCATATTCCTTCACCCAGTAAGGCAGACCATACTGCGCATACGAGCCATAGTCGATCACCTTGCGCTGGCGATTGCCAGCTTCGTCATAAACATTGGTCTCGATGACACGCGCGTTCTTCTGGAAACTCAAACCCGTGTCGTCCTGCGTCCAGGTTACGGTGGTCCACTTTTTCTTGACTGCGCCTGACCAGACTTCGGTGCTGGTGGTCAGCCCTTTTTGCCAGCCCGAGGTGGCGAAAAACTCCTTGTAGATGGTTCCATCGGGCGTGGCTACCTGGGTCGAGGAGGCGCCGGTGACAGTGTAATTTGTAATCGCCTCGTTGCCGCTGTTCCAGTTCTCGGCCCAGTCGCGCCGTTGATCGAAACGCGGGCACTCGGTCTGACCGGTCGCCGCGCTCACGTTGTAGGAAGTGTAAGCCCGAAGATGTCCGTCGGCCGCGTAGTTGTTGATGCGCTTTACCTGGGCGAAGGCGGCGTTGTAATCAAAGGTGAAATAACTGCCGTCGTGAAGATTGACTCGCGTCAACACCGTCACGTTGTTGCCATTGGGACCATTTACCTGCAAGCCGCCGCCAAACTGGGGCAGTACTGACACCTGGCCATAGTTGAACGTGGCCCAATCGTGAGCCGATCCGTTCCACGTTTGCCGAATGGCCTGGAGATTGTTGTCGACGTCGTAAACGAAGGTGATCACGCGATTGAGCGTGTCGGTCAGGGTCAGCAGGTGACCGTTGGTCGTGTTGTAGGTGGCGGTGATCTTGTTGCCGTTCCGGTCCTTGATCTCCGTGCAGCGGAACTCGTTGTTGATAGTGACTGGAACGAACGTGAACCGCGTGCCGTCAGTCGTTCTCACTACCGGCGCACTCGGATTAGTCACATCCAACTGCGTGTAAGTGCTGTCCTGCGACTCATAGATGTTTGAAGTGCCGACCTGCTTCAAGTCCACGCGACGGCCGGAAGGAGTAACCATCATGTAGGCGAAAGCTCCCGTCAGCGAATTCAGGAACCGCTGCTGCAAGACGGGCAGACCGAGACGAAAGCCGGGCGCTGGAGAGCCGAGGTCCGCGTTGAACTTCATGTACGTGCCGTCTTTGGTCCATACGAGCGAGTTGTAGAAAAGCGAGAGATTCAGATCCAACCCGGCACGTCCCGGCAGCCCTAACAACGGCGAACTCCAATTGAAGTTCTGCGAGCCCAGGTCAACGCCCGCCTGGCCCGTTTCGTTAATCGGCTGGCGACGGGCAGTGGAGAAGTTTGGATCATTTATCGGGTGAAAACTGCCGCCGCCGCCACCTCCCAGCGGATCGCAGTCGGCACAGGGCAGGTTCGACTGGATTGGCGGTTCGGCCGTGGGTTGTTGCGGTTCTTTGTTCCGCAGTTGATCCAGATCAGGCAGATTTGCGCTGGGCGCACCGGGCGTGCTGGCCGGTGGCGTAGTCGAGTGACCGCCGCCGGGTCCTGTGCCGCCACCGCCGTTACCAGGCGGAGGTGGTTGATTGTCTGAGCCGCGCAGTTTTGCCAGCGCTCCGGCTGCGTTGACGACACCCCCGCTCGACACTTTCCCCGAAAGCGACGCAGTTTGCCGCGCGCTGTCCTCGATTGCTTTGGCGATAACCCTGGTTGAAGCCAGCGGCCGTTTTGACTTCAACAAACCGGCGATACCGGCCACGACAGGCGCGGCCGCCGAGGTGCCGCTAACGGTCCAATAACTGCCTCCTCTTTGCGTGGTAAGAATATTCGTGCCGGGCGCCGCCACGGTAACTGTTTGCCGGCCCCAGTTGGACCACGATGCGAGTTGATCGAGGTTGTCGACGCCGGCGACGGAGATCAGATCTTTCAGTGGATAAGCCGCCGGATAGTATGGCGTCGCATTCAGATCCTCGCTGCGGTTGCCGGCGGAACAAACTACGACGACGTGACGGCGCAGGGCGCGCTGAATCGCGTCCTTGAGTGCGACTGAATTGCCGGTCGTTCCCCACGACAGGTTGATGACGTGCGCGCCGTGTGTCACCGCGTAGTCGATTGCTTCCACGGCGTCGGCAATGCTGCCGTTGCCCGTGTTGTCCAGCACGCGCAGACTCATCAAATTCGCGCGCCACATCACGCCACTGACACCCAGCGAGTTATTTCCTTCCGCTGCGATGATGCCCGCGACCGCCGTTCCATGCCCCTGTTCGTCTACGATCTCGCCATTGTCCGTCACGTAGTCCCAACCGTGCAGATCGCCACTCGAAGTCGGGTGTGGGTTGGTCCAACGATTGTTTATGAGGTCCGGATGATTGAAATCGATGCCGCTGTCGATTACGGCGATTATCGTCCCTGGCTCGCCGGTGTTTGCTTCCCAGGCTTTGACGGCGTTGATGTCCGAGCCGTACTGCCCGCCGTTCTGGCCCACGTTGCGCAAGGCCCACTGTTCGTTGAAGCGCGGATCATTGGGATTTACCTCGTCTTTCGAGATCACGAAGTTCGGCTCCGCAAATTCAACCTGCGGATTCAACGACAACTCGAACGCCGCTGCCCGCGCGTCGCGCCCACTCGGCAGTTCCAACTTCTCAAAACCCGAGTCGCCCTTAAGCAGTTTCTTCCTGCGGGCCGACTGCGTGGCCATGATTGTGTCTTTATCACGCCGGGAAACTCCCCCGCGGAACTTAACCAACAGTTCATTTCCACGATGAGGCGCAGCAGACTGCACTTGTTTGGCCGTTGCAGTTTTGGCTGCGACAGTTGTCTTAGCCGAAACAAACGGAGTCCACATCAGAACGATCATCAAATAAACGAGCAGTGACGACACAGTCACACGGACAATAGAGAGGCGGGAACGCATAGCTATAAACACGGGGGTGCTCCTCCAAAATGAGTATTTAGTTTTAGGTATTTCGTGAGGTCAGGATTGAAGAGCCTGCAACATCTCGAAATTCAAAGGTGCGCACAATAACGCGTCGTGACACTTTTGTCAAATGTTTCCAGCGCGACGGTAGGGTCTTAATTTCAACTCGGCGACACTGACTTCCAAATATTTAACGCAGAGTTCAGCGAGGAACGCAGAGAACGCAGAGCAAAATAAGAAACTACTCGCGCGACATTTCTCCGCGCGTCCCCGCGCGACAACACGCCAATCAATCGTCGCAACGTTTTCAAGCGCTTGCTTGACGGGTGTTTCCTGCGCTCCGTAGAATGAACTTCCCCTATTTTATAGTCGTAAAGAACGGACGGTTAGAATTCGTTGGTCACCAAAGGAGTTTTTACGAAATGAGCAGTCCGTATCACAAAGAAGAACAGCCTATTCCCGAACGGGTAGATGATCTTATGCTTCGAGACGATGATCCGGAAGGTGGAGATAATAGAACGGCATCGTCAGTACGTGATATAGCTTCGCGCATTCCCGAATCGTTGAGCGCCATTGGCCGTGACATCAGCAGGACCATCGAGAAGGCCATCTCGGCCAAGGACGATTACGTAGTGGCAGTGAAAGTGACGCCGGAGTCGCAGGAGAAACTGGAAGCGTTGGTCCAGGCAGGCGTCTTTCGCAACCGCGCGGAAGCAGCAGCTTTCCTGATCGAAGAAGGAATCAAAACGCAGTCGGCGCTGTTCGAACGCGTCCGGCAGAAACTGTCGGAGATCGAACGGTTGCGCGCTGAGTTGCGCGGATTGATAGCCGACAAAACGGTTTAATGGTCCAATAACGGCGCGCCCGCCTGAGATTGGGCCAACAGGCGCGCCACTTGTAATTTAGCTACCCCCCAAAGCAGTGCTTTACCATCCTCTCAAGTTGGTAAAGCACACCTTTGTTTTCGGCAGAGAAACCTTGTGGCAGAAACATTTCAACTACCAACCACTGCGATTGAAGAGTTTACCCTTGCAAACGGTTTGCGCGTCGTTTTCAGCCCGGATCATGCGATTCCGGTCGTTTCCATCGCCGTCTACTACGACGTCGGTTCGCGCAACGAAAAAGTAGGCCGCACCGGCTTTGCTCACCTGTTCGAGCACATGATGTTCCAGGGATCGGAGAACGTTCCCAAGGCCGCCCATTTCCAGTACATCTTCAACGCCGGCGGCACGATGAATGGGACGACTTCGACCGAGCGCACCAACTATTTCGAAACGCTTCCGTCCAACTATTTGCCTCTCGCGCTCTGGCTCGAAAGCGATCGCATGCGCTCGCTGAAAGTCACTCAGGAAAATCTCGACAACCAGCGCAACGCAGTCCAGGAAGAAAAGCGGCTTCGCTACGACAATCAACCGTACGTCAACGCCTTCCTGCGCATGAACGAGTTGATTTTCTCCAACCCGGCGAATTCCCACTCGACGATCGGTTCGATGGAAGATCTCGACGCCGCGACGATCGACGACATACGCGAGTTCTTTCGCATCTACTACGCGCCAAACAATGCCGTCTTGACCATCGTCGGCGACTTCGACATAGCCGAAGCACGCGAACTGGTCGAGAAATACTTTGCCAGCATTCCACCGCAATCAGCGCCGCCGTCGATAGACGTCACCGAACCGGAAGCGGTGGCAGTGCTCAACGAAGAGTTCTCGGATCCACTCGCGCCCGCGCCCGCGTTTGTGCTCGGTTGGAAAATTCCACCGCGACGCACGAGGGAGTTTCACGCGCTGTCACTCGGCGGTTCGCTGTTGTTTGAAGGCGACAGCTCGCGCCTCTATCAAAACCTGGTGAAAGGCGATGAGTCGGTGATCTCGATCGAGGGTGGCATTGACGAACGCCGTGGTCCATCCGCGCTGTACATCTTCGCGTTGCCCAAACCCGGCCAGGAAGTGAACGACATTCGCGAACAGATCTTCCAGGAGATCCATCGCATCGCCACCGATGGTCCAACGGAAGACGAGATGGAAAAACTGCGCAACACGCTCTGCAACGATGCAGTTCGTGGGCGGCAGTCGACCATGTATCGCGCGCAACGGCTCGCGGAGTTTGCCTTGTATGATTCGGATCCGCGGCTCGTCGACATGGAGTTGGACCACTATCTCAGCATCACAGCTTCGGACATCAGAGACGCGATCGCGCATTATGTCGACGTCGAAAACCGCGTCGTGCTCGACATCGTTCCCGCGCCAGCCGCGGAACAAGCAGAAACAGCAACGGCCTCCCCTCAACCTCCCGGAGATCCACATCAACCGGCGGCGCCCGCGCCACAAATTCCCGACGTTCCGGCTCCCGAACCGGAGTCTCCTGTGAACGTGGACGTTTCGCAGATAAAACCAGCAACGCCTGTTGAACAACCGAAAGATCCGGCTGACGTTCCGTCACAAACAAACCCGGGATCCGGTCCGTTGCATTCATAGAACATGACTGAAACAGAAACTTTTCGTAGCCAGGCGCCGCCGCCGCTACAACCACATCCTATTGCCATACCCGCACCGCGCGAGACAGTGCTGCCGAACGGCCTTACTGTTGTCGTGGTCGAAGATCGTCGTCTGCCACTCGTTAGTTATCGTTTGGCGTTTCCGGTCGGCGGTGCTTTCGACCCGCCGGGCCTGCCGGGTCTAACCGATCTGCTGGCCGGACTTTTACCGGAAGGCACTGAATCGAAGACGAGCCGCGAGATTGCAGACGAAGTGGCGCGCGTGGGCGCGAGTCTGTCTGCCGGCGCCAATTCCGATTACACGATCGTCGCGGCTTCAGCTCTGGCCATATTCAACGACCAGATTCTCGATTTGATGGCCGACGTGACGCTGCATCCGTCGTTCCCTGAGAACGAGGTGGAACTGGCGAAGCAGAACACCAAAGAGAGCCTGCGGCAGCAACGCGCGCAACCTTCCTTTCTCGCCAGCGAGATGGTCGCGCGGGTGATGTTTGGCGATCATCCGTATTCGATCGTCGCGCCAACGCCGGAATCGATCGATCGAACGTCACGCGATGAGTTCGTCAAGTTTCACCGCCTGCGGCTTGTGCCCAACAATGCGGTGTTCATCGTCGTCGGCGACGTGCATCATGACGATATTGTGAAGCGGCTCGAGTCGTTGTTTTCGACGTGGGAACGAGGCGAAGAACTCGTCACCAATTTCCCCGCGCCGCCGGTCAGAACGAAGAAAACTGCGTATCTGATCGATCGCAATGGTTCGGCGCAGTCGAACATCGTCATCGCAAACAGCGGCATCACGAGAACGAATCCTGACTATTTCCCGATGCTGTTGATGCACACGGTGCTCGGCGCGAATGCGTCGTCGCGTTTGTTCATGAATCTGCGCGAGGAGAAGGGTTACACCTACGGTGCGTATTCGAACCTCGACGCACGCCGTACGGCAGGAACGTTCCGCGCGACCGCAGAAGTTCGAACTCCAGTGACGGGCGACTCGCTGAAGGAATTTTTCTACGAGTTGAATCGCATTCGCAACGAACCCGTTTCGCAGAAAGAGATTTCAGACGCGAAGGCGTATCTGACCGGCGTCTTTCCGATTCGCCTGGAGACGCAGGAAGGACTGACGGACCAACTCGTGCAGATCAAGATGTTGAATCTGCCCACCAACTACTTGCATATGTATCGCGATCGCGTGCAGGCGGTGACGATCGACGAGATCCAACGTGTCGCGCAGCAGTACGTCAAACCAGACGAGGCGGCGTTGATCGTCGTTGGCGACGGCAAGGCGGTGCTCGATCAGATCCGGCCTTACTGTGAAGACATCGAACTCTACAACACGTCCGGCAAGCGCAAGACGGCCAACGGCCCTGTCGCTACTGATCCTGCCGGTTCGTGGTCCATTTCGCTCGAGACTCCGCTTGGACAAAACATTCCGGCGACGTTGACGATCGAACGCGAAGGCGAAGGATTTGCCGGCAAGTTCAGTTCGGAGCTGGGTGATGCAGATCTGGGTGCTATCGAGGTGAACGATAATTCGTTCCACGCGTCCACTTCGGTGGAGATGGATGGACACTCAGTGCCAGTGGAGATCTCGGGAAGCTTCGAAGGAGATCAGGCAGAAGGTTTGTTAACCCTCCAGGATTCGCCCGCAATTCCCTTTACCGGAAGCAAGGATTAGCCGCGAAGAGGCACAAGAAAAGAGTCACAAAAGGCACAAAAGAAAAACACTCTGTTAACCAGAGCTTTTCTATTGTGCCTTTTGTGTCTGCGTTTTGTGCTTCTTCGTGGCTCTAAACAAAACCGCCCGGCATGGCCGACATGCCGGGCGAAAATCACAGGAGGAACCGAGTGTTATGGTCGTCGCTATTGCCTTGCGGCGATCCGATTAACCTCGCTGGCTGAGATGTCAGGCCCAGTATAGAGGTTGCTCAGCCGGCGTTGCGGAATTACTCACGTTGATACCGCAACGCGATGCCCTCGCCACCTACAGTCCAGCCCACTTTCTTGTTGAAACTGAGCGAATAAAGGTTTTGCTTCGTTGTCGATTCCTGTTGCACCCAGGTCAGCCCTTCATCACTGCTGCGCAGGATCGTTCCGCCCCGTCCTATCGCCCAGCCGTCGTCGTCGTTTAGAAAGCGGATACTCAACAGCGTGGCCTTCACGCTGAGCGGAACCGGCATCCACGTTTCGCCGCCGTCCGTTGTGCGCAACAAGGTGCCGCGTTCGCCGACCGCCCAGCCGCGTTTATCGCTGCGAAAGTCGACGTGATAAAGCGTCGCGTTCGTGCCGGTGTTTTGTTTTGTCCAACTCTCGCCGCTGTCGCGAGTGAAAAGAACAGTTCCGTCAGCGCCGACGATCCAACCTCGTTTGTCGCTGACGAAGTCGATATGAATCAACTCCAGGCGACTCGGCGCGCGCTGACGCCGCCAACTCTGTCCCGCGTCATCCGTGTAAACGAGAATACTGTCGATAACTCGCTCTCGTTTGCTGACCGAACCGACGACCCATCCCTTGTTCTTACTCGAAAAGCGCACGCTGTACAGCTCGACTTCCGCGCCTTCGAACTCTTCAGGAAGAAAGCTGCGCGACTTGATCCACGACGATCCATTGTCGCGCGTGAGAAAGATCGAATTTCCTGCCAGGAGGAAGCCGATCTCTTTATCGCGAAAATAGATGTCGTTGATGGCGGACTTAGTGCCGACGCTCTGGCGCACCCAGGAACTGCCGCCATCATTGGTGTGACTCAGAAATCCTTCGTCGCCGCCAACCCAACCGCGCTTTTCGTCGAGAAAGTAAACGGTGTTTAGATCGTTGCCGCCGGTGTCGATGCGAAACGGAATCCAGCCACTCTGCGCGCTCGCCGAGCCTGTCGACGTCCACAGGATCAACATCACGGCCGAAAGCCGAATAAGGCTTGAAATCAGGGTGTTCATGTACGGAATTTTTTACCCTAGTTTCAAGCCTCAATTCAAGCTCATAGATTTACCCGGTAAACGCGACCCTCAAAAACCACGAGCACGCGCTCGCCCAGCGAGAAGTAACCGGCCAGTTTCGGATGCTGTTTCAGCAACGCGAAGTATTCGTCGCTGCCAAACTTGACCACCGTCTCCGGCAAGCCAGAATCTCGTTTGAACTCGGAATCGGTCCAGACGTTGTCGACCAAATAGAACGTCTTGCCGGCGACGTGCTGCACGGCATCCGTGCGCGTTTCCTCTTTCAACTTAACGGCCTGCTGCTGTTCCGCAGAACGTTTGCTCATTTGAACTGCCCCAGCGCCCGTGGTGGCCTGAACGGTCGCCGGCGCGGTACTCAACATTTGCAGGTCCCTGTCGCGTGGCGGATTCATATCACTAACGCCGCGGTTGGCTCGCGGCAGGTTCATGATGCGGCTTACCTCGCCCTGCTCCAGCGCCAAATACGACGTGTACGGCGTGACGATGCCGTAGCGCGTTCCGAGATCGACGACCTCATCGCGCAACTCTCTCTGCTCGCCGTTGGTCCGTATCTGCTCCATCAACCACCCGACACGCCTCGTGGCCCACAATCGCGGCAGGTAGTCATTCGTCTCGGCACGCAGCGGAAAACTCAGCTTGTCGTAAGTGTAACTCCGATTCTGCCCACTCGACTTGCCACTCAACCGCAGACTCACCGACTCGAGCGACGCCGAATTGCTATAGCGCCCGATCAGCGTCACTTGTGAACCACGAAACACATCCGGAATGTTGCGCGGATACACGAGGTCGGTCTTCGCTCCACCCATGTCGAGCTGTAGATCGGTTAGCACCGGATAATTCACTTTCGTGAAGAAGTTTGAGACTTTGACTTCCAGATCCTCTTTCGGCTCGACGTAATCCGCCGTGCCGCCATTCTCCGCCGCGAGCTTGTCGAGCAGGGTTGTGTTGACGTCGTAACCGACGCCGAACGTGAACAGCCGCACGCCGGGCTTGCTCGCTTTACGCACGTTGTCGACGATCTTCGTCACGTTCGTTTCGTCAACCGTCGGCAAACCGTCCGTCATGAAGACGAGAATCTTCGGACGATCTCGATCGCCGTCGGTGAACTGGCGCAGCGACGCCAGCAATGATTGATTGATGTTAGTGCCGCCGACCGGCTTCAACGCCTTAACGAACGCGGCGCCACGCTGCCGTCCCTTCTCGTCAGCGGGGATCAAACCCGCCTCCATCAAACGCTCTTCACCGGCAAACGAGATCACGTTGAAACGATCCTGCGGGCGCAGGATGCTGACGCCGTAGAGCAACGCAGACCGCGCCTTTTCCATCTTCCCTTCCTCGGCCATCGAGCCGGAGGTGTCGACTACAAACACGACGTCTTTCGCAGAGTATTCCTGATCCGACCAATCGCTCTTCGGCGAGATCATCAACAGGAAGTAACCATCCTTGCCGGGCTCGCGATGCGTGAGCAGAGTCAGGCCAAAGTCTTCTTTGGAGATGGTGTAGAAGAGTTGAAAGTCCTGCGGGTCTTTGCCGGCTTCACTTTCAAATGACACGAGCGAACGGCGATCGGTTTGACGCTTGACGTCGATCACGTGCGTTGGCGAATAGACGTTGCGCATCGGCTCGCGACTCTCGACTTCAACGCGTCCGGCAACCGTGCCGATCTTTGTCGCCTGCCGGCCGGTGCCTAACGGATAGCGATACGAAACCGTCCCGCCGTCAGCGCGCACGACCTGCGTGTAGGTGATTTCTAGTTTCTTGTCGGAACGTGGCGGGATCGGAAAGATGCTTGCCTGGAAGAGATCCTTGCCGGCGTATTCCAGCAATCCCGGATCGCGCTGGCGCCGCACGATGTCGTCGTAGATGCGCCGGGCCTCCTCGCGAGTCCTGACCTCGCCGACGAGCCGCTTCTCGCCGTCCCAGATCGCGAATTCCGTAATCGAAGCTGATTCGGGGATTGGGAAGAAGTACGTGCCTTCGAGTGTCCAGCTCGTGTCGTTGCGAAAGACCTGCTCGACGTGCGTCGTCGCTACCTGCGAACTGATCCGCGTGTCGATCTTGATCGACTTGACCGGAAGCGTGCGCGGGAGCTGGACGGGTGGCGGAATCGGACGAATCGGCGGAGGGCAGCGGTGGCACGGGATAGGAATGATAACGCCCTGTGCGTTGCCGATTTGGGCGAACAGGAAAACCACCGAAAGCATTAGAAAAATCCGTGTTAGAGCGGGTCGTGATGGCATGCGAATCTCCTCAAACTAAGCGTCGGTGGTAGAACGGGCGCTTGTGCGGTTCTTGCGCGGATTTTAGTGCAATTCTCGCAGCCGTCTGCTGAAAATCGTCACGACCGTGGCGAAGAGGGTGACGATCAGCCCGCCGGCGGCCAGCGTCCGTTGCGGTCCGTATTGGTTGGAGATCGCGCCCGCCACGATGTTTCCGATGGGCATCGTCCCCATGAAGGAAAGAATGAACATGCTCATCACCCGCCCGCGCATCTTATCAGTCACGAGTTTCTGCAAGAGCGTATTGGTGGTAGCCACTGAAACCACGAGCGCGAAACCGAGTCCGAAAAGAAATACCAGCGAGAACGACAGCGTGGTAGAGAGGGCGAAGTTAGTGATGCAGATCCCGAAGAGGATAGCGCCACCCAGCACGAACCACCCTTTGCGCCGAAAGTCGCCGAGATAAGCGACCAGCAGCGCGCCTCCAAAAGCGCCCGCGCCAGCCGTGCCCATCATTATCGCCAAACCTGTTTCGCCGAGCTGGAAGATGTCGCGCGCGTAAACGGGAACGAGCGCAAAGTAAGGCGCGCCGAACAGGCTGTTCACCGCCGACAGCATCAACAACGCACGGACCCGCGGCCGGTTGCGCACGTAACTAAAGCCTTCGATCAGGTCACGCCAAAGCGCCCGTCGATCGCGAACTGAATGCGCGGGTGCGGCCGTCGCGGGCTTCATGTCCGATCTCACCATCGACAGCGCGGTCACCACGGCAACGAACGAGACAGCATTCGCAAAGAAGCATCCGGCGAGTCCAAACACGCGAAACGCAACACCGGCGAGCGCTGGGCCAACAACGCGAGAAAGTTGAAACTGCGTCGAGTTCATGGCGATCGCGTTTGTGAGATCTTCGCGGCCGACGAGATCGTAAGTCATCGCCAGAAACGACGGGCTCGCCAGGGCCATGCAACAACCGGTCACGAAAGAAAAACCAAGGACCATCCAACGATTGACCACGTTTGTGGCGACGAGTGTGGCCAGACCAAGCGCGGCGATGCCGGCCGCGACCTGCGTGTAAAGCAAAAAGCGGCGGCGATCGATCAGATCCGCGAACACGCCGCCGACCAGTGTCAGAAGAAATCCGGGCGCGGTGGCGACAAACGCGTCGAGGCCCAACCAGAAAGGCGAGTCGGTCAATTCCAGCACGAGCCAACCCTGGGCCACCGCCTGCATCCACGTGCCGACGTTTGAAAGAAACGCGCCGATCCAGAAGAGACGATAATTGCGATGAGAGAGCGCGCGGAACATTCCGCCCCGCCGCGCGGTGGTGTGAAGCCGGGTTGGATCCGTCTGTATTTCTTGCTCGATCAACTTACTTACTATCCGCGCCGCCAGGCGGATAACGATCCGCCGGCTGCGCCTCGCCGTTGGGCCACGATCTCCGCCATGATGGCGAGCGCCACTTCTTCCGGGCTTACTGCGCCGATGTCGAGACCGATCGGCGCGTGAATCTTTTTGAGCTGCTCGCCGGTAGCGCCCTTTTCCCGCAGGCGATCGATCACGATCGTCGTGCGGCGTTTGCTGCCGATCATTCCGGTGTAATCGGGATTTGTGCGCATTACCGCGTGCATGCAGCGCTCGTCTTCGTTATGACCGCGCGTGACCACAGCAACTGACACTCCGTGACCATTGCCGATCGCGTCGCTTACGGCTTGATCCCAATCGTGCGCGACGACGAGTTCAATCTCCGGCTCGGAAAAGCGCGAACGGTCGAGAAATTCGGCGCGATCGTCGATCAATGTCGTTTGGAACCCGATAAAACTTCCGAGCTTTGCGAGTGCCGCGCCGACGTGGCCCGCGCCGCAGACGACGAGACGCGGCGCCGGTTGAATCCGTTCAAACAACAACAACGTCTCCGACGCCGCGGGAAACTCCGGCGCAAACTCTTTGACGCTCGACATGCGCGTCTCATGATGTGACTTGAGAAACCCGGTTGTCTGTTCGGCTGCGAGCCGATCGAGTTCCGGATCGCCAAGACTTCCGTGCGCGGCGCCGTGTTCGTCGAGCAGCAGTTTCGCGCCGGTGTGCGGTCCACGCACGACTGTGATGAGCGCGCCGATCGCGCCGCGGTCGAGTAGTTGGGCAATCACTTGCGTGATTGTCGACGACGATCCGTGATCCTTGATTTCCGTCATTAACCTTTGCTTGGCGGGTGGGAGTTCGGGGATTTACTTCTGCGGCGCTTTGCTTAATCCAAACACCGAACCGACGCGCCGGACGATCCAGAGTGGTCCAATCAACAGGTACACCGGGTTCTTGAAGAACGCGGGTTGATTTCCCTCGATCGCGTGTCCGACGAATTGCAGGATCCAGCCGAAGATGAACAAACCGAGCGCCCATTGCCAGTTGAAATAAAAGATCGGCAGCGAGATGACGATCATAGGTATGCCGATGCTGTGCGTGAGCCGGTTCAGCGGATGTTGATGTTTGGCTTTGTAGTTAGCGAGAAAATCCTGGGCCATGATCGATGTTCATTTTCCATTTATCGTTTTTCATTTCTCATTTGCCATTTACGGAAGCTCAATGAACAATGAACAATGACAAACGATAAATGGAAAATGCCCCCTCCTTTCTAAGGACTTAGAACCTCCACAAAAATGTCCATCGTGCCGCCGCAGACCATGCCTTCTTCGCTCGCTTCGTCCGCGGTCAGCGAGAAGTGATGCAATTCGGACTTACCGGAACGCATCGCCGACTTCGCCTCAGCCCAAACTTCCGCCTCGATGCAGCCACCGCCAACGGTCCCGGCGACTTCGCCGTTTTGAAAGAACAGCATCTTCGCGCCGCGTTGCTGGGGCGTCGAGCCGCGCGTGTGCGCGACTGTCGCCACAACCACACGTTCACCGCGGTCACTTGCTTCGTCGATCATGCGATACAGATCGCGCTGTGGAATTGTGGGCATTTCAGTGCCAGTGTACACAGATCATCCGAATTACTGAAATATCTCGTTCAACTCCTTGAAGGAGACAGCGTCACCCAACGCGTCAAACGATCCAGTGGCCAAAATGCTCTGCGCCGCTCGCATAAAGGAACCCCAGGCCACGCGACTTAACGCCGCACCCACCGAAATTCGGCGCACACCCAGCTCCGCGAGCTTTGCAACGGTCATGTTTGGATCCGGCTTCGACACCACCACATTCACCGGCTTGGGCGAAACAGCTTTAACGATTGCTTCGATTTCGCGTGGATCGGTGACACCGGGCGCGAACAGACAGTCAGCGCCTGCTTCGGAGTACGCCGTCACTCGTTCGAGCGAAACCGTGAACGCGTTCGGGTCGTCCACGAGGTATGCCTCGCAACGTCCGGTAAGGACCACCGGAATCCCCGACGCATCAATCGCCTGTCTCGCCGCTTTGATCCTTTCGACTGCAAGTTGTATATCGTAGAGCGGCGTCGCGTCGTTTCCCGTTGCATCTTCGATCGATAGTCCGGCCACTCCCGTGGCTACGCAACGAGCGACGTTTTCGGCCACAGCTTCCGGATCGTCAGCGTAACCATTCTGGAAGTCGGCATTGACTGGCAACGCAGTGGCCCGAACAATGTCGCGAACGTGCGCGATCACATCCCCGACAGCCATCACGCCCGGCGCGTCAGGAAGCCCGCGACTGAAGGCAAAACCCGCGGACGTTGTCGCCAGTGCTTTGAAACCAAGATGTTTGAGATAGACGGCCGTTCCCGCGTCCCACGGATTGGGCAGTACAAAACAACCGGACGCATGCAGTTCTCTGAACTTCTCAACAGTAGATTCACTCATATGAAAAAGATTCCTTTGCTTGCGATACTTATCTTGATAACAGCCGGCAGCATGTTTGCGCAAACGGCGCCGGACGCCGCGGAGTTGACGCGAATGCTGAACGAGTTTCTCGCCGGCGCATCGCGCAACGATGCGGCGATTCACGATCGCTTCTGGGCCGACGATCTGATCTACACGCGCTCGGCGGGCTCACGGGTGACCAAAGCCGACGTGATGCGCGGCGTGCGCAACGCGCCTGCGCCAAAGCCTGGTGACCCGGCCGTGATCTACACCGCCGAAGATATTCGCATTCAACAGTACGGCGACACCGCAATCGTGGCTTTTCGTTTAGTTGCGACGTCCGATACAGCGGGGATCAAGCAGGTCTCGAACCTGTTGAACAGCGGCACCTTCCTAAAACGCGACGGCAAATGGCAGGTGGTGAATTGGCAATCGACCCGCATGCCGCGCACTAACGAAGAAACTCGCGCGGACGCCGGCGTGGCCGTTGATACTTTTCACCAGTCGCTGGTAGCGGCTGATGGGAAGAAGCTGATCTCAGTGCTCGACGAGGGGTTTATCTGGACAAAACACGATGGCGCGTGGATGAATCGCAGCCAAATGCTCGACGATCTCGCGTCCGGAAAATTGAAGTTTGCGAAGCCGGATATGAGCAAATCAGAGATTTCGATCTGGGGAGACACGGCTGTCGTTCACGGTGAGATCGATAAGAAGCAGCGTTATACGTTGACGCTTTTTAACCAGCTCGGAGGTTGGAAAGCGATCGCATTACATACGAGCCGCCGCAACTAGGGTCTTTCTTCAGGGCGTTCTTCAGGGCGTTCTTCAGGTCGGCGCGGACGGGGATTGCCTTCGTTGGCCGGTGGCCGCGAATCCATTGCGTCGCGCTTCTGTTGCAACTTCGCGCGCAGCAGATCGACTTCCGAATCAGCATTTGCAACCGCCACTTCCAAACGCGACTTGCTCGTCTCGAGAAGTTTGAACTGCGCGCGCAAACGATTTCGTTCGCTTTCGAGTTGGCGGCGGCGCGCCTCACGCGCCTCTTCCGGACGCGTCGAACCGTAAGTTTGCGTAGCCCGTTCGATGTTCTCCGGCTTCAACGCATACTCGATCTGCTCCAGCTTCGACTCGATGTCAGCCATCTTGCCCTCGGTGTCGAGTAATTGTGCGCGCAGTTGTTCGGCACGCTGCTCGGCACGCGACAGTCGCTCCATGTCGAGGTGGTAACGATCGTCCTCCTGCATTTCGCCCAGCTTGTCGTTAAGCCTGTTGACCTGGGTGGACAGCGTATTGATCGTCCGCTGCATGTCTTCCTTTTCAGCGCCGCTGGGATCTTTCTTCGCAGGTGATGGAGACGGTTCCGGGGACTCAGCAGGCTCAGCCCCACCTTCGGCAGTGCTGATGATCTTGACGTCGTTTGCGGTCGATGGAGTCGCAGTTTCGCTCGGAGCGATGGGCGGATTCGTAATCACCGGTTTCGGCGCTGCCGGCTTGGTCGTCGTGCGCCGGGTGCGTTTTCGCCTCGTCTGCGCGTCAGCCTCGATTAAACAGAAGCTAACCAGCAGGAAAGCCGCGATGAAAAACTTCATGTAGGTACGAATCCGAGTAGGCATCGGCGACACTCCTTACTTATCTTGTTGTCTAAGATAACCTCGCTATCCAGATGCCATCAAGTTCAAGGCAGATGCTTGCGTTTCACGTCAGGTCCGGATGGCAGTTCCAAAAACCCGATTTAATCGCTGTTCCGAGGCCGCCGAGCCACCACTTCGTAAACCGCATTCTTGAAGAACACGCGTTTGAGCCGGTCGCCGAGATGCCGCGCCGGTTGCTTCCGCGCACGCGCGCGCGCCTCGTCGATATTGCTCTTTTCACTCAGGATTTCGAGCGGCAGGTTCTTGAACAACTCACTCGCAGTGCTGCGCGTGAGGTGAGTCGTGTGATCGGCAAACGGCCCGATTTCAAAAGGCACTCCCAACGCTCGCCAGCTCGAATGCATGCCGGCGGCAACGCTGTACAACGGATGATGAAAATTAACCGTGAAATACAACAAACCGCCGGGCGCAAGTATGCGCACAAGCTCGCCGACGATCTGCGACGGCGACTCCGCGTGATCGACGACGTTGTCGCAAATGACGACGTCAAAACTCCGGTCGATAAACGGCAGCGACTCGCCGACCGCCGCTACTGTCGACGCGCGTCGTTGCCAGCCGGGAAACAGATCGCCGTAGTCCACTGCAAGCGGATCGACGCCGACGCCGCGCTCGGACCCAAAACAAAAGATCAAACCGTGCGCGCCGCTGCCGACTTCGATCACGCGCGCGTCTTTCGCAATCGGTTGATAACTCTCCAACAGATCGCGCACGCGCTTTGACGATTTCGTCATCGCGACGATCACGTCGTTTTCATGGCCGCGAAGATGCTCCGCTTTGTGTTGTTGATAAGCGAGTTGACGCTCGAGCGCACGCTGGGCAAGTTTTCGGCGCCAGGTCATGTTGGTGTTAGAAGGGCTGGACACGAAAAGCGATATTCATTGCGGGAGCATTCGTTATCGACTCGACGCTGATCAACTGCGCGCCCGCTTCGGCGTACTCGCGAACATTAGCGACCGTGATCTTTCCGGTGCATTCAATCACCACGGCCTCCTTCGCTATGCCCGCCAGCCGCGCAACTTCCTCGGGCTTCAGATCCTCCAGCACAACGACATCCGCGCCCGCGTCGATCGCTTCTCGCAACTCAGTCTCGCCGGCGATCTGCACGCCGACCTTGTGCAGATAACCGAGTTTCTGTTTCGCGCTCTTCACTGCTGCTGAAACACTGCCGAGTATCGCCACATGATTCGAGGTAACGACCACGCCGTCGTCCAACCCGAACCGGCCGTTGTAACCGCCGCCGAGTTCGACTGCGTAACGCTCAAGAAGGCGCAAGCCGGGAGTCGTCGCGCGTGTGTCGACAATCTGCGCGTTTGTTCCTTCAACTGCCGCAACAAACTGGTTCGTCAACGTTGCGATGCCGGAAAGTCGTTGCAGTAGATTGAGCGCAACACGTTCCGCCGAGATCAGCACGTCGGCGAACCCGACCATGCGCGCGATCACTTTGCCCGACTCGACTCGCTCGCCGTCAGACACAAACGCTTCGAGTTGCTGTTGCGAATCGAGCGTGAGAAACACTTCCTCGGCGGCTTCGAGTCCGGCGACGATCATGTTTTCACCGGCGACGAAACGCGCCCGCGCGCGGGTGTTGCGCGTGACGATCGATTGCGTCGTGATGTCGCCGCGGCCGAGATCCTCGCGCAGAAAGAGACCGATTTGTGAATAGAGCGCGCCTTCGTCGATCCAGTTCATTGGAGGTTCTCGATTGATTGGTCCAGGGTTTTGATCTGTAGTTCGATTTCTTTGATGCGACCCTCGGTCAGTTGAACTTTCTCCGCGGGAGCGCGAGACGCGAAATCAGGATTCGCGAGTTGCGCGCGGAGTTTACCGTCTTCGGCTTGCAGCTTCTCTTTCTTTCGCGTCAGACGTTTTGTCTCTTCGGCAAAATCGATGAGTCCTTCCAATGGCACCGCGACTTCATCAGTGCCTGACAAAACAAACTTCGCCGATGCCTTTGGCGCATTCATACTTGCGGAGATATCAATTGTCGACGCGCCAGTGAGCCGTTTGATCTGATCCGTGTTTTCTTCAAAGACCTTGCGCAGATTAGGACTCAGAATACTAACGAGCACCATTATCTTATCGGAAGGTTTGAGGTTGTATTCAGCCCTGATATTCCTGACTCCACTCACCAGTGAAATAAACATTTTCATTTCACTTTCTGCGATCTCATCCACTGGTCCACCGGGCGGATACGCGGTCAACATCACGGTCGGTTCCGCGTTCGAATACGCCGGATGATGCGGCTTCTCGCCGGGCAAACGTTGCCACAACTCTTCAGTGATGTAAGGCATGAACGGATGCAACAAGCGCAAGGCATGTTCGAGCACGGTCAACAGCCGCGAACGCGCTTCGGTTCGTTGCGGGCTCGGCGTTTCTGAAGTGACGTCTGCTTTTGTCAGTTCGATGTACCAGTCGCAGAAGTCGTCCCAGAAGAAGTGATACAGAATCTGCACCGCGCCATGAAACTCGTATGCTTCGAGCGCGGCGTTCATATCGCGCGCCGTCTTGTTCAGGCGCGAGATGATCCAGCGATCGTGGAGCGCGAGGTTTGGGCTCGATTGCAACAGTTCCGGGTTTACGCTTGCGTCTTCGGAATAGAGCATCGCGAAGCGCGCGGCGTTCCAGATCTTATTCGCGAAGTTGCGGTACGACTCGACCTGTTTTTCGTTCCACCGTGTGTCGGTTGTGCCGACCTGGGCCAACGTGAGACGCGTCGCGTCGACGCCGAACTTATCGAAGACGGCGAGCGGATCGACGCCGTTCATCTTTGTCTTCGACATGCGTTGTCCGTGGCTGTCGAGCACGGTGCCCGTTACGTAGACGTCGGCGAACGGCTCTTTGCCGACGAACTTCAATCCCGTCATCACCATGCGCGAGACCCAGAGAAAGATGATGTCGCGCGCCGTGACCAGCACTGACGTCGGATAGAAGGTTTTTAGATCTTCCGTTTCGTTGGGCCAACCGAGGGTTGAGAACGGCCACAGCGCAGACGAGAACCAGGTGTCGAGCACGTCCGGATCCTGGGTGAGTTCGCTCGTTCCGGCTTTTTCGCGTGCCTCTGCTTCCGAACGCGCCACGATTACTTCACCGCTCGGCGTGTACCATGCGGGAATCTGGTGTCCCCACCAGAGTTGACGCGAGATGGTCCAGTCGCGCAGGTTTTCGAGCCAGCTCGTGTAGACCTTTTCGTACGGCGTCTCGGGGACGAAGCGCGGTTTCTTTTCACGCGCCATCAGATCGAGAGCGAGATCGCGCAGCGGATCCATCTTCATGAACCACTGCGTCGAGATCAGCGGTTCGATCACCGTCTTGCAGCGTTCGCATTTCGAGATCGAGAATTCGTAGTCGACGATTTTGTCGAGCAGTCCGAGGGCTTCGAACTCTTCTATAACCTTCTCGCGGGCCTTGTAACGATCGAGACCGGCGAAACGTTCGCCGGCGTCGCTTGTCATCTTCGCTTGCGGATCGATCACTACGACTTGCGCGAGGTTGTGACGTTGGCCCATGTCGTAATCGTTTGGATCGTGGGCCGGGGTTACTTTGACGGCGCCGGTGCCGAATTGCGGATCGACAAAGTCGTCGGCGACGATCGGGATCTCGCGATCGGTCAAGGGCAGATTCAGTGTCTGGCCTATTAGATCGGTGTAGCGTTCGTCAGTTGGGTTTACGGCGACGCCGGTGTCGCCGAGCATCGTTTCCGGGCGCGTTGTGGCGACCGTGATGTGGCGGTCGCTGTTCTTGATCGGATATTTGAGATAGTAGAGTTTGCCGGCCTGGGGCAGTTTCTCGACTTCGAGATCCGATAGCACTGTTTGATCGTGCGGGCACCAGTTGACGATGCGGTTGCCGCGATAGATCAGACCTTCGTCATACAGACGCACGAACATTTCGACGACTGCGCGCGAAAGATCTTCGTCCATCGTGAACTTCTCGCGCGACCAGTCGACCGACGCGCCTTCGCGTCGCAGTTGAATCGTGATCTGTCCGCCTGATTCTTTCTTCCACTGCCAGACGCGTTCGACGAAGAGTTCGCGCCCGAGATCGTGGCGTGATTTTCCTTCCTGGTTCAGCGCGCGCGACACCATCAACTGGGTCGAAATTCCGGCGTGGTCCATGCCCGGCAGCCACAAGCTTCGGAAACCAGACATGCGCTTGTGACGCGTCATCACGTCCATCAACGTGTGCTGCAACGCGTGGCCCATGTGCAGCGAGCCGGTGACATTCGGTGGCGGAATGACGATCGTAAACACCGGCGCTGCGGGGTCCTGATTTATCTCCGGCGCAAAATACCCATTCTTCTCCCACCGCTCGTAGTGGTTCTGCTCCGCCTGCTTCGGGTCGTACTGTTTCGGAATTTCCATGCTAACTGTCGCCAGCTCTTCGTCCTCTTGAGTAAAAATCAAAGGGTAGAGTCTACGCTAGACAGGCAACAAAGTTCAAAAACCGCCCCG
>DATELZ010000088.1:0-2200 GCA_035276045.1 Pyrinomonadaceae bacterium
TGGCGGAGGGGACAGGACTCGAACCTGCATAGCCTTTCGGCCGGCGGTTTTCAAGACCGCTGCACTACCATTATGCGACCCCTCCGCATGGTGGCCTCAAGAATATAGCGCATCGTGACTGCACCACAAAGTAACCGCGGATTGCACGGACGAAAAGGATCGGGCAGGATCTGGGTGATGCGTGTCACCATAGGACAAATCAATACCACTAACGGCGATTTCGAAGGCAACACCGCTAACATCATCCGGGCGATTGAGCAGGGGAAGAGGGAGAATTCGGACCTCGTCGTTCTGCCGGAGACGTGTATTCAGGGGTATACGTCGCTCGACTGGTTCCTCGATCGCGATGTGCAGCGGTGCGCGCTCGAACCGTTGCAGAAGATTGTCGATGCGACCGAGGGGATCACGGCGATCGTCGGAACAGTGAGGCCGTCCGGGTTGGCGACGGGGCGGCGGTTGTATAACTCCGCGGCGGTTATTCGGAATCGGGAATTGAAAGGATTCGCGGATAAGACACTGCTGCCTGAGTATGACGTGTTTGACGATCCACGTTACTTCCAACCATCACCGCAGCGGCATCTATTCACGTTAGAGGGTGACACTGATTTAGGCGTCGCGGTCTGCGAAGACTTCTGGAACGACAAAACCTTCTGGAAAGAACGACTCTACGCTAACGATCCCGCCGACGAACTGATCGAACTCGGCGCCGAAATACTCATCTCGATCAACGCGTCGCCGTTCAACAAAGGCAAGATGGGCCAGCGTTGCGAGATGGTGTCGCATCGCGCACGAAGCGCGAAGATTCCGATCATCTTCGTCAACCTCGTCGGCGGAAATGACGGCATCATTTTTGACGGCGCCAGTATCGTCGCCGACGCCCGCGGCAAGATAATCATGCAAGCGCCGCCGTTCCAGGAGTTCATCGGCACTGTTGATCTCGACTGCGACACAGCGGACAAGTTCTGCTTACCCGGCGACGACGTCGAAACGATCCACGACGCGCTCGTGCTCGGCATCCGCGATTACGCCCGCAAAAACGGATTCACTAGCGCGGTGATCGGTCTATCGGGCGGAATCGATTCAACTGTCGTCGCAGCGTTAGCTTGCGAAGCAATGGGCGCTGAAAACGTGTTGAGCGTGATGATGCCATCGCCGTTTTCATCGCGTTCGAGTATCGACGATTCCGTCGAACTCGGACGGCGACTCGGCATGCCCGTGATCGAACAACCGATCTCCCAAGCCTACGAAACACTGCGCGAACAGCTACAACTGCCGGCGCCTTCGATAAACACCCGGTCCACAGCAGCCGAGAACCTGCAATCGCGTTTGCGCGGCAACATCCTGATGACGTTCTCAAACGCGGAGGGCCGCCTGCTGCTCTCAACCGGAAACAAGTCAGAACTCGCGCTCGGCTATTGCACGCTCTACGGCGACACGAATGGCGGGCTGGCTGTAATCGGCGACGTTTTGAAGACTGAAGTTTACGCGCTGGCCCAATACCTGAATCGAAACCGGGAAATCATCCCAAAAGCCATTATCGACAAACGGCCTTCCGCTGAATTAGCGCCGGGACAGTTTGACGATCAGTCGCTGCCGCCGTACGACCAACTCGATCGCGTCCTGAAGTTGTATTTTGAAGAGAAGGCGACGCCGAGTGAGATCGTCGCAACCGGATTTGAAGAGGAATTTGTGCGCGATATTCTGAACCGCGTTGAGTCGCCGGCGAATGAGTTCAAACGCCGGCAACTCCCGCCCACATTAATCATTTCGAGAAATGCGATTGGCGTCGGGCGTCGCCGGCCGGTTACTCACCGCTATCGGCGCGAACGTTTGAACTGCTAACGAGCGTTATCCGCGAGCGCGCGCCCGGCTTGCCGCCAGCGCTAACTCACGCGCGCGAGGCATTGCATCAACCGCCTTCGCAATCTGCGGATCCGCGAAGTTGAACACTTGCGACGCAACGCGATAACCATAAGCTGCCGACAACAAGTTGTACCGCAACTGCCGCTCGGCATAGGCACGCGACTTGTCCAACTGATCCGGCGTCACCTTGAACATTGCCGTCTTATTCCCCGCAAACTTCTTCAATTCCTTAAAGAGCGGCTCGGTGATCGCATAATCCTCGGCAACCAGATCGTGGTCAAACTCAATTGCGCGTTGAACCGTGTACGATTCAAATCCCGGGACGCGTCCAGTCACC
>DATELZ010000089.1:0-55769 GCA_035276045.1 Pyrinomonadaceae bacterium
AAATCGAGCTTCGCACCGGCAAAAGCACTGCAGTGCTGTTGCCGGCACGAACCCTGAACAAAGAGGGCGACTCCCAGTAAGCATGTGTAAAGGATGTGTTGATAGCAAAACGTAAATGATGTCTTGATAATCAACAGCGAAGCGCCGCCCCTGGATCCCAAAGCAGAGACATCAAGCACTGAAAGTGCGACAGAACTGTCCTTCCACTACCGCAAATCCTTGATTAATACCGCATCCCGCACCAATGAACCGCGCGTGGCGGCGAATTGTTTCCCATCTTTCGACCACGCAAATCCGGTCATCAAACTGTCTTTAAATTCTGTTACCGGCGCCGGCGGCCCGCCGGCCAGCGGCTGGCTCCAAACGTTCGAAACACCGTTAACATTGACCGAGTAATGAATCGACTTCCCATCCGCCCCCCACTGGATCAACGTCGGCACAGTGCTGCTGGGATTGAAACTAAACGTCCCCACCGGACTGTTATCAGCAAAATTCACCACGGCGATCCGGTTCGGCGGCGCGTACGGATCAGGCGACTCGGGAAACGAATACGCCAACAACTTACCATCCGGCGAAACAACAGCAGAACTCGCCAGCCGATCGATAACCTGCACCGGCGTGCCGCCCTCGATCGGAACTTTCCACAGCGCCGGCTTCGCGCCACCGTTATTTATAAAGAGCACCCACCTGCCATCAGGAGTCAGCGACGGGTACACATCCGTCGGCCCGTTGCTCAGGCGAATGGGATTGGCGCCGTCGATATTCACACGCCAAATCGCCTGCTTTCCATCACGCGCCGAAATGAAAACGATGTACTTCCCATCAGACGTAGCGACCGGACTAGTGCCGCCATTCGTAGTCAATTGCTTCCGATTGCCTCCGCTCGGATCGGCAATCCAGATATCGGCAACACCACCCTCGTTTGACATAAAGACGACGCGATTGTCCATGGTCCAACTGAGATTGTTTCCCGAGGATGCATAAAACCCCACGTTGCCAGTCGGCAGCCTGACTGACCGCTGCGCATCGCCTTCGGGCGCGACCCAAAGATTTATCAAACCGTCGATCTGGATAGTCGCAAGCTTGCGGCCATCGGCAGTCAAGCTGATCGCGCGATAGGCGCTCAGATCGTTCGTGAGACGGCGTTTTTCGCCGCCTGGATAACTGAGCATCCAGTGTTGCGACACGTTGATTCCATCACCGGCGACGACCAATAGACCGCTCATGTCCGGCAGCCATTCGACTCGCGACGCAAAAGGCCACGGCTCGCGCGTCAACATTTGTTCCTTGCCGTCGTCGACCGAAAACACGAACACGTTACTGACCCTGATCGAGGACATCACAGTGGCCGCGACCAGCTTGCCGTCAGGCGACCACGATGGGCCGGTAAAAAAGATCGGCGAAAAGTGATCGGGGCGTTTGCGCACGGTGAGTATCCGTTCGTTGCTGCCGTCCACGTTTGCGATCACGAGGGCGCTTTCGCCAGGATTCGGATAATTCCCGCGCACGAGCACGAAGCGTTTGCCGTCCGGCGCAAAACTAATTGGCCCATCGATATGCTCGACCACTTTTACCGGCAGTCCGCCAAGAGACGGAATGCGATAGAGCGTTCCGGAATCGAGTTGGGCCTTTACCGCGTAGTAGATGTCGTTGCCATCGGGAGAAAACGTCACGCCGAAAAAACCAACCTGCGCGGAGGGAACGATCTCTTTATCATTCGCCGTGCTTGCCTGTCTGATCCACAAGCTCTGATGGTTTCTGTCGCTGCGCACGTAGACGATGTAATTACCGTCCGGAGAAATCGTCACGTCGATTACATCGCCTGAATTTGTGACGCGGCTCAACGCGACGCTCTGAAACCGGCCCACGGGCGGCGTGCGCGTAACGAGCTTGTAGATTCCGAATGCGCCAAGGGCAATCACCGCCAACACTGTCGCGAGCACAACCGTCGCGCCGACCTTGTGTCGCTTGATCTCGAAACTGAGCGATTCGGTGATCGTGTTGATGGCGCTGCGAGTCTCCGTGGCAGGAAGTTGTTCGATCGTACCGGTAAGGTCCGCGTCCTTGTCAGACGGAATCGATCGATCCAACTTCGCTTGAAACTCGAGTTCCTGTTTTAGTGCTTTTAGATCGAGCCATAGTTCCTTTACGACCTGGTAACGCTCTTCCCGATCCTTGCGCAACGACTTCGTCACGAGGCGCACGAACTCCGCGGGCGTCCCGGGCACGAGATGTTGCAGCGGCACTGGCTCCGTTTTTAGTATCGCCGCCATCGTGTCGCTCGCCGTTTCACCTTCAAACGGTTTGCGACGGGCCACCATCTCGTACATCACTGCGCCAAGACTAAAGATGTCCGATCGTGAATCGACTGCGAGACCGCGCGCCTGCTCGGGAGACATGTAACCCGCCGTGCCGAGAACAAAACCGGAACCCGTGTGAACCTGTAGCGTCGGCGCTTCAGCAGCAGCCACATTCCCGTTTGGCTGTTCGCTCAACTTCGCGAGACCGAAATCGAGCACCTTCACGTAACCATCCGGACGCAACATGACGTTCTCGGGCTTGATGTCGCGATGCACGATGCCTGCTTTGTGAGCGGCGGAGAGCGCGTCGGCAATTTGCATGGCGATGTTGAGCGCTTCAGTCAGACTCAGCGAGGAGTGGGCGAGTCGTTGCCGCAGCGTTTCGCCTTCGACAAACTCCGTCGCAATCGCATGCGTCGTGTCTGTCTGGAAAACTTCGAAGATCGTGATGATGTTCGGATGATTGAGCGCCGAAGCCGACCGGGCTTCCTGTTCAAATCGACGCAGGCGATCATTGTCTTTCGTGAACGCGTCGGGCAACAGTTTCAACGCGACCTTGCGATTCAGGCGTTTGTCCTGCGCGAGATAGACCTCGCCCATTCCGCCGCGACTGATAAAAGAAAGGACTTCGTAGTTTCCGATTGAATAACCGGACGGCAATTCCGATTTTTCGGCGACGAGCAATTCGGCGGCGGCGTAGTAGGCGGGCTCGTCGATGAAACTGCCTTCTTTTTCGTGGGAAACGATCAGCGACTCTACTTCCGAACGCAGTGCGTCGTCGCCCAAACAGGCCTGCGACAAAAACGTGCCGCGATGTTCGGGACGATACTTAATCGCAGAGTCGAAAATCTCCTTAACTTGTTGCCAGCGTTCCGGAGTCATCTATTTAGAAACGCGCAATCAGGCGACTCGATCGCCTCACGATTATTCCAGCCGGCGCCGCAGCCACGCCCGCGCCGATTTCCATTCGCGTTCGACCGTGGCATGGCCCACGCCCAGCACTTCGGCAGTTTCCGGAATGGACAGTCCGCCGAAGAACTTCAGCTCCACGATCCGGCTCTGCTGCGGATCCATTTTCGCCAACTCGTCGAGGGCTTCGTTCAACGCGAGCAGGTCGACGGACGGTTGCGTGGCAAGTTCTTCGGCACTCGTGATTGAAAGCCGTTTCTTTTCGGAGCCGCCGCGTTTGTCTGCCTGGTTGCGGCGCACGTGGTCCACCAGGATCCGGCGCATCAACTGGGCGGAAATTGCGAAAAAATGGGCGCGATTCTGCCATTTCGCGCTTCTTTGCCCGACCAGTTTCAGGTAAGCCTCGTTGACGAGGGCCGTCGGCTGGAGCGTGTGGCCGGCGCGTTCGCGATGCAGGTAATTGGTCGCGAGCCGTCGCAGTTCGCTGTAAACGAGGGGCATCAGTTTTTCGAGTGCTGCCTGATCGCCGTTGCCCCAGTCAATCAAAAGCTGCGTAATGCCTTCCGGCGATTGCATTCTCGAGTTTGTCCGCCCGCCGATTTACGCCCAAAAACGTGGGCGAATTTTACAACAAATATTTTTCTGACCGTGAGGGGATGAGCGCGAAAGCTGCGCGTAAGTTAGTGAAGGCCAAAAGCAAGTTAGGTAACTGGCCAAATGAAAATATAGGAGGTAATTATGAAACGACACGTTCGTACAGCAATCGCAATCATGTTTATTTGTGGAGTTTTAGCAGTTGGCGTGGAAGCGCAAACGTTTGGTTCGCAAACTATCCGGGCCAACATTCCGTTCGCGTTCAATGTTGGACAGCAGCGTTTGCCGGCGGGGGTTTACACCGTCAGCATTCTCAATCCAACTTCGGATCGAACAGCTTTGCAGATCCGAAGCGCGGACGGGAAGGCCAACGCGATCGTTCAAACTGTGGGCGCCAGCAAATGTCTCGCCGGTAGCAATCTCGACGACGCGAAACTCGTGTTCCGTCGTTATGGCGATCGGTACTT
The DNA here is from genome assembly GCA_035276045.1 of Pyrinomonadaceae bacterium. Classification (GTDB taxonomy): domain Bacteria; phylum Acidobacteriota; class Blastocatellia; order Pyrinomonadales; family Pyrinomonadaceae; genus PSRF01. Next base: position 4,271 of record DATELZ010000089.1, read on the forward strand.
CTTCGCGGAAGCTCAACTGGCGGGTGACTCGACGTCTCTAACGGCAACTCGAACACGCGCTGAGCGCAGCGCGCAAGAGGCGTTGAAACGGCGTGGCAATATGACGTTGGTCACGGTAGCCGCGCGGTAGTCAAACGAACAAAGGAATCGGCCCGCGGAAGTTGGGGAACTCCTTGCAGGCTGAACACAACGACCCGGGCCTGTAGCAAGGCTCGGGTCTGTTGTTTCCAACTCGGCGTTCTCTGCGGTCCTCCGCGGTCCTCTGCGTTAAACATCTCTCTAACACTGAGAACGCTGAGATACGCAGAGGAACACAGAGATCTGTTAAGCTGTCGGCGACTCCGATGACCCCGACAAGCGTCCGCACTGAAGCGATCGCCGGCGTTACCACCTTCTTCACGATGGCTTACATCGTCATCGTGAATCCGTCGATTCTCTCTACACCCGGAACAGGCATAGCTTTCAGCGGCGCATTGACCGCGACCGTGCTGATCTGTTTCACGATGACGCTGCTGATGGGCCTCTACGCGAAACTCCCATTCGCAGTCGCGCCCGGCATGGGCATCAACGCCTTCTTCACGTTCACGATCATCCTGACCCAAGGCGTTTGGTGGCAAACAGCACTCGGGATCGTCTTCTGGGCCGGCGTACTGTTTCTGCTGATTTCGATCACGCCGATCCGCGAAACGATCGCGAAAGCAATTCCGCCCGAACTCAGAATCGGAACGGCCACCGGCATCGGCATCTTTCTGACCTTCATCGGCCTGAAAAACGCCGGTGTAATCGTCTCCGATCCGGTCACGTTCGTTAAGTTGGGTCAACTCAACGAAACGACGCTGATCGCGATACTCGGCATGGTCGTGATCTTGTATCTGATGATACGCCGCAGTTCGCTGGCGTTTCTGGCGGGCATGTTTCTGATCACGGTGATCGCGCTGCTTCGCGGTCATATCACCGCGCCGGAACAGATCGTCAGCGCCCCCGACTTTCACACCGTCTTCCTAAAACTCGACATCCTCGGCGCGCTCAAACTCTCGTTGCTGCCGGCGATCATCGCCATACTTTTCACCGATCTCTTCGACTCGATCTCGACCTTCATGGGCGTTTCACACGCTTCCGGCTTGCTCGACGAACACGGAAATCCGCGCAACCTGCGACAGGGATTGGTCGTCGATTCGGTCGCGACTTTCGGCGCGGGTCTCGCGGGCACGTCTTCCGGAACTGCGTACATCGAAAGTATCGCGGGTATAAACGTTGGCGGACGCACCGGGCTGACGTCAGTTTTCACCGCGCTCTGTTTTCTGCCGTGCTTCTTTCTCGCGCCGCTCGCCGGCATGGTTCCGCCGTACGCGACCGCGCCGGTGCTCGTGCTTGTCGGCGCGGCGATGTTCAAGAGCGTCGCGGAAATCAACTTCGGCAAAATTGAGGAAGGTCTGCCCGCGTTTTTGACTATAATCCTGATCCCCCTGACCTTTTCGATCACCCAGGGAATACTCTGGGGCTTCATTGCGCACGTTGGCCTTTATCTGATTGTTGGCCGCCGGAAAGAGATTCATCCAGTCATGTATGTTTTGGCGCTGATTGCGGTCGGGTTGTTGCTGCTCGAGCATTCGACGCTGTGGAAGGGTTTATGAGAAGTTTTTTTGCAGTAGTAACGCTCGCGTTTTCCGCCTTGATGGTTGTGGCGCAAAATCCCGCTCCGAGTCCGACTCCCACTCCGGCTAATATCGATCAACGCGGTCTCGGAATTCAAAGCGGCAGTCAAACTTCGGCTTCGCAAACGGCTCAACAATCGCGCGAAGCGAAGCCGGAACTCGTGCTGCAAACCGGCTATAACAACTTCTGGGGCGCGACACGGCTGGCCTTCAGCCCTGATGGTCGACTGCTCGCGACTGCGACCTTCCGCAGTAACACGATCAAGCTTTGGGAAACTGCCACCGGTCGAAAGCTGCGCGATCTATCAAGCAGCGGGCAGAGCGCGCCGGGCATCGCTCCGTTTGCCACTTTCAGTCGTGACAATCGTTTGATTGCCGCGGCGGCGGCCGACAATGCGGTGAAGGTTTGGGACGTTTTGACGGGTCGCGAAGTGCAAACTCTCGCCGGTCCGCAAGGCGGCATCAGCGCCGCGGTCGGCGTCTATTTCATCGGCTTCGCAGCAAACAATCAGCTCGTCACGATCAGCGACGCCGCGCGCGTTTGGGATCTCAACACCGGACGCGAACTGCGCACGTTACACAGCGAGGCCAGTCCCTCGGCGACGGGTTTCAATGGCACTGACGGCGGCGTTGCTGTTTCTCCGGACGGCACTCAACTCGCGCTCTTCAGCGACGATTCCGACGCGCTGGTGAAGTTGATCGATATCGCAAGCGGGCGTGAAAGTCGCAGCTTCAAACTCGGCGACGATCGGATCGAAAGTCTCCAACTCGCATTCACTTCTGACGGTCGCGTGATCGCTGCCGGCGTCGTCGAGCGGCGATTCAAACTGTGGGATCTATCGTCGAAGAAAGTTCAGGAGCTGGCGCAAACGGCGAAGGATTACAGCCACATCAAGTTCAGTCGTGACGGCCGTCTGCTGGCTCTTTCTGAAAACTACAACATTCGTATCTGGGACACGACGACGGTGCGCGAACTGCCGGCTTTGAAGGCGCCGAACACCGGCGCAAGCCCGCAGGGCGAGGCGTTTGTCGCGTTCAGTGAAGACGGAAAGCGACTCGCGAGCGGCGGTTTCGATACGGACACGATTCTTTGGGAAGTTGAAACCGGCAAACAACTCGCGACGCTGAGCGGTCGAACAAACATGGCGCACGACGTCGCCTTCAACGCCGACGGCACGCAGCTTTACTCAGGCGATCGCACGCGTTGGGATCTGCGGACCGGTCGTGGATTGCGTCTGGCCGCGAAATCGTCAGACAAAGGGATGTACGGCGTTACGAGTCCTGATGGCCGGACGATAGCGATGATCCGGCCGAGCGCCGGCGCGGTTTCGCTCGCCGAAGTTCCCACCGGTAAACCGTTGCAGACTCTCGCGCCACCCGCGAATACAGGCATGGGCCAACGAGCCCGGTTCAGCGCCGACTCGACGATGCTCGCCGTCATTTACATGCCCGACTATTCGCAACCGCAAACTGTTACACCAACGTCTTACACGCAGAACAATCAACTGAAGATCTGGGACGTAAAGACTGGCCGCGAACTGCGCACGCTTACCATGGGAGACGCTCCCACCGACCTGGATTTCAGCGTCGACGGCCGGACTATCGCAACGATCGGATCGATGGGCCAGATTTCGCTTTGGGACGTGCAGTCGGGCAACAAGTTACGCGATCTGGCGGCGTCGCCGGCTGCGTCTCTCGGCAACCTCGCCAATATAAAACCCGGCCAGATGCCGAATATGAACGACATCTCGGCGATGATGACCAGCATGGTCGGCACGATGTCGTCCGGCACGATGGGCCAAAAGGCGCTCGCCTTCAGCGCCGATGGCCGCACGCTCGCAACCGGCGGATTCGAGTCGAAAGCGAATATTGATTTCGCGGCCATGATGAGTGGCGCGATGAGCGGGCAGCGTCCTAAAAAAGGTGCTAAGCAACCTGATCCTGCCGATCTTATGAAGGATTTCAAGGTTGAGACGACTGGCCAGGTGCAACTCTGGGACGTCGCGAGTGGCCGCGCGATTGCCACGTTGAAAGGACACGGCCGCGGCGTAACCAAGGTCGCTTTTAGCCGCGACGGTAAGTGGCTGGCTTCGGGAAGTTCAGACAATACGATCAAAATTTGGGATGTTGCGAATCAACGCGAACTGCGCACGCTCGTGGGCCATACTGCGGGTGTCGAGTCGATGGATTTCACGCCTGACGGAAGACTGCTCGCCTCCGCCAGCGACGACGGCAGCACGTTTTTGTGGGACACGAAGAGCGGCGAACATCTGCTGACGATGATCTCGCTCGACGATGGCAGCGAGTGGATGGTCGTGACGCCGCAAGGTCTGTTCGACGGCACGCCGGTTTCATGGAACCAGATTCTTTGGCGCTACAACCAGGAGACTTTCAACGTCGCGCCAATCGAGTGGTTCTTCAACGAGTTTTATTATCCCGGATTGCTGGCTGACATTTTTGCCGGTAAGCGGCCGAAGGTGGCGCTGGATGTTTCGAAGAAGGATCGACGCCAGCCGGTGGTGAAGTTGTCGCTCGTTGGTCCAACTGATTCGACGATCGCTTCGCGCACTGTGAAAGTGAAGATCGACGTTGCGGATGCGCCTGCCGACAAAGACAATCCCAAGGGAACCGGCGCGCAGGACGTGCGGTTGTTTCGTAACGGATCGCTCGTGAAAGTGTGGCATGGCGACGTGCTCAAGAGTCAGGCGGCGGTTTCTTTGGAGCACGAGATTACCGTCACTGCTGGTCCAAATCGGCTCGTTGCGTACGCGTTCAATCGCGACAACGTGAAGAGCAAAGACGCGCCACTCGTGTTTGCCGGTGCTGATAATCTCAAACGCAAAGGCACGGCTTACATAATCGCGGTCGGCGTGAACGAGTATGCGAATTCGCAGTACAACTTGAAGTACGCCGTGGCTGACGCGCGTAGTTTTGGCGATGAGATGCGCCGCAAGCAGACGCAGATCGGCGGCTTCGAGCGTGTTGAAGTTGTCGAGTTGCTCGACGCGAATGCCACGAAGGAAAACATTCTTTCCGTTATCAAACGTCTCGCCGGTGAGCCTGGTCCACCGACGTTGAAAGCCGGTCCAGCGGACGGGCTGAAACGCGTTGAGCCCGAGGATACCGTCATCATCTATTACGCCGGGCATGGCACCGCGCAGGCGCAGCGCTTCTATCTGATCCCGCACGACCTCGGCTACAACGGCGACCGCACAAAACTGTCCGAAGCGGGTTTGAATACGATACTCTCGCATAGTATTTCCGACGTGGAGATCGAAGCGGCGGTCGAAGGACTGGATGCCGGACACTTGTTGCTGATCATCGACGCGTGTAATTCCGGTCAGGCGCTCGAAGCGGAAGAGAAGCGGCGTGGTCCGATGAATTCGAAAGGTCTCGCGCAACTCGCTTACGAGAAAGGCATGTACATTCTGACCGCGGCGCAGAGTTTTCAGGCCGCGCTCGAGGCGGCGCAATTGGGCCACGGATATTTGACGTACGCCCTAGTTGAAGAAGGATTGAAGACGCCCGTAGCAGATTCGGAGCCGAAGGATGGCGTGCTGATCGCGCGCGAGTGGCTCGACTTTGCGACCGAGCGCGTGCCGCGTATGCAGGAGGAGAAGATGGTCCAGGGACGCGGCGTCGGGTTACAGATCGCGTTTACCGAAGGTGAACTGGACATCGCCGATCCGCAGAAGCGCTCCGTGCAACGTCCGCGCGTGTTTTATCGTCGCGAGTTGGAAACTAATCCGTTAGTGATTGCGAAACCTTGAGCCACAAAAAGGCACAAACGAGGAACACAAGAGGCACAAAAAGAGGAAGAAGCAGACAATGAAAAACTGAATTGCCTTTTGTGTTTTTTGTGCCTCTTTGTGGCTAAACTGTCGTCGCTATGTCGAACACCATAGGCAAACCTGTTCCTCGCAAAGAGGGCCGCAAGAAGGTTACTGGTCAGGCGTTGTATGTCGACGATCTGTCGTTTCCTGGCATGCTGCATGGAGCGACGGTACGAAGTCCTGCCTCGCGCGGGAAGATTACGAATATTGCATTCGAAGGTGATATTCCGTGGGATGAATTTACGATCGTTACCGCGAAAGATATTCCGGGCGCGAATCACGTTGCGCTGATTCTGAACGATCAACCATATCTCGCCGATGGTTTTGTGAACCATGCGGAAGAACCGGTCCTGCTGATCGCGCATCACGACAAGTATCTCGTCGAAGAAGCGCGGCGAAACGTTCGCATCGAGATCGAGCCGCAGCCGGCGGTTTTTACGCTCGAGGAATCGCTGGCGAAGAAAGCGATCGTCTGGGGCGACGACAACGTCTTCAAGAAGTTTCTCGTCGACAAAGGAAACGTCGACGACGTTTGGTCCACCGCCGATCTCATCGTAGAAGGTGAATATGAAACCGGCGCGCAGGAGCAACTCTACATCGAGAACAACGGCGCGATTGCGATCGCGAATCCGGGGGAAGGGGTGACGGTGTGGGGCTCGATGCAGTGTCCTTACTACGTTCATAAATCCCTCGTGAAGTTGTTTGACGTGGCGGAAGAGAGAATTCGCATCATTCAAACTGAAACTGGCGGCGGCTTTGGCGGCAAGGAAGAGTATCCGTCGCTGATCGCCGGCCACGCCGCGCTGCTCGCCTGGAAATCCGGCCGGCCGGTGAAGCTCATCTACGATCGCGCCGAAGACATGGTGGCGACGACCAAGCGACATCCGTCACGCACGCATCACAAGACCGCCGTGTCGAAAGACGGCAAACTGCTTGCGATGGAGATCGACTTCACGATCGATGGCGGCGCGTATTGCACGTTGTCGCCGGTGGTGCTGTCGCGCGGAACGATTCATGCGGCTGGTCCATACATGTGTCCGCACGTGAGAATTCACAGCCGCGCGGTTGCGACGAACGTTCCGCCGCATGGCGCGTTTAGAGGTTTCGGCGCGCCGCAGAGTATTTTCGCGCTCGAACGTCACATGGATAAGGTTGCGCATGCTGTTGGTTTGACGCCGGAAGAGTTTCGCCGTCGCAACTTCATTCGTGAAGGTGAAACGACGGCGACCAGCCAGGTGATTCGCGAGCGCGTCGATATGAGCGGGTTGCTGGATCGCGCGCTCCAGTTGAGTGACTATCACGCCAAACGCGAACGCTTCGCACACGAAAACAATGGCAACGGCGCTAGTTTTGGCAAAAAGCGCGGCATCGGTTTCGCAACGTTCATGCATGGCGCCGGGTTTACGGGTTCCGGCGAGGTTTATCTCCAGTCCGTCGTCTCCGCTGAAGCGACGCTTGAAGGCAACGTGCAGATACTCGCGGCGAGCACCGAGATCGGACAGGGCACAAACACGATCTTCTCGCAGATCGCGGCAGAAGCCCTTGGCGTCGACTTCGAGTTGATCGAGATCGTTCAACCGGATACAGGACGCGTGCCGAATAGTGGTCCAACTGTCGCTTCGCGCACGTCGATGGTTGTCGGCAAACTCGTCGAGTCTGCGGTCACGGCTTTGAAGCAGACGTTGATTGGCAGCGGGTTGTTGGCTGATGGTTATGCCACTTCCGATTTTCGTGCTGCGTGTCGCGAGTATGTCGCGCGCTTTGGTCCATTGAAGACCTCGGCGACATATCAAGCGCCGCCAAACATTTATTGGGACGACGAGAAATACCAGGGCGACGCTTACGGTGCTTACGCGTGGGCCGTTTACGTGGCTGAAGTTTCTTATGATGAATTGACTTACGAAGCGCGGGTCGAGGATTTCGTGGCGTTGCAGGAAGTCGGGCGTGTGTTGAATCCGGTGTTGGCGGCGGGACAGATCGAAGGTGGCGTCGCCCAGGCGATCGGGTTCACGTTGTTCGAAAACGTCGTTTGGAAAGACGGCCGCATGGCCAACAACCAGATGACCAATTACATCATTCCGACGCCGGTCGACATCCCCCCGATTCGCGTCTACTTCGAAGAGAACCCATACGCCTACGGCCCAGGCGGCGCAAAAGGAATCGGCGAACTACCCATGGACGGCGCCGCCCCCGCCATCCTCAACGCCCTCGAAGACGCCACCGGCCGCACCTTCACCCACATCCCGCTGATGCCCGAGATGCTGATGGAGTGATATGCACAAGAGCGAAGTCACATTTACAGTCAATGGCGAACAGCGGCGGATCGAGGTGTTTCCGATGGCCAGGCTGTTGGATGTGCTGAGGGAGGAGTTGAGGCTCACGGGGACGAAGGAGGGGTGTGGCGAGGGGGAGTGTGGCGCGTGTACGGTGGTGGTCGATGGAAGGATCGTCAATAGTTGTTTGGTGCCGGTGGCCCAGGTGAATGGCAGCGAGATTACGACGATCGAGGGTGTGGCGAGCGACGAACAACTTCACGCGGTGCAACAGGCGTTCATCGACCATGGCGGCGCGCAGTGTGGAATTTGTACGCCGGGAATGGTGCTCGCCGCTGTCGATCTACTGGAGCGAAATCCGCAACCGACGGAAACGGATATCAGGACCGCACTCGCGGGAAATCTGTGTCGTTGTACCGGCTATATGAAGATATTCGAGTCAGTAGCTAAAGCAGTTAAATGAGATCGTACGTTCCAAACTACCAGCTAACCACTCCGGCTTCGCTCGACGACGTTCTGTCTCTGCTCGCCAGCGAACCCGGAAAGTGGAGACCCTTCGCGGGTGGCACCGACCTGATGGTTTTACTCGAAGCCGGAAAGCTGAAACACCGCAATTACGTCAACATCTGGAACCTCGACGAGCTACGCGGCATCGACCTCAGCGACAATCACATCACACTCGGCGCATTAACAACTTACACCGACGTCCAGGAAAACCCGATCCTGCGCAGCGAGTTTCCGATGCTCTGCCAGGCGGCCGGCGAAACCGGCGGCCTCGCCATCCAGAATCGCGGCACACTCGGCGGCAACATCGTCAACGCGTCGCCCGCGGCCGATTCACCGCCCGCGCTCCTCGCCTACGATGCCGAAGTTGAGTTAGTCTCAACCCACGGCTCGCGCTGGCTTTCGTATCAGGGGTTTCACACTGGCTACAAACAGATGAGCATTCGCCCTGACGAGCTGTTGAGCCGGATCCGGCTGCCGCGAAACACGACCGGAGCGAAGCACTACTATCGCAAGGTCGGCACGCGCAAAGCGCAGGCGATCTCCAAAGTCTGCTTCGCCGGATTAGGCCGCACAACGAACGGCCAGATCGAAGACGTGCGAGTAGTGATCGGCAGCGTAGCGCCCATCGTCGTGCGTTGCGTGCAAACAGAATCTGTTTTACGCAGTCAACAGCCAGACTCGACTACAGTAAAATCAGCGCAGGCGAGCCTGTTGCGCGAAATCTCTCCTATTGACGACATTCGCTCGACGGCAAACTATCGCCTGCAAGTCGCGGCAAACTTGCTCGCCGACTTCGTCGCAACGCTGAAATCGTAATCAGATCCAGACAATGCGAAACTTCCGCCGCACACTGTTGCTGCTCGCGACGATATTAGCTCTCGTCACGCACGGCCATGCGCAAGAGCAGCAAGAGGAAAAGGAACTCGAAAACATTCCCGCGATCCTTACCGGCGTGCGCGCGAGTGTCGTTCAGGGCGGTGTGGTTTACCTTCGCGACAACGCGAAGTTCGATCTCGAAGGCGGACATTTGCTGAAACAGGGCGACGTCATTCGCACCGACGCCAACGCACGCGCCGAACTGTTGCTCCAACCAGGCAATCTCCTGCGTCTCGGACCAAACACGGAATGCCAGTTTTTCGACGATCGTTACGATCGAATGAAGCTGCTGCTCAAGAAAGGCAGCCTCAGTTTTGAACTGCTGAAAAACGATTGGGAAGACTCGTCAGATTTCTTCGAAAGCCTGAAACAGGGGTTCGAATTGATCCGAATCATCACGCCCGGCGCAGAAGTCTTTCTGGCCCAGCCCGGCGTTTTCCGCATCAACGCCGACGACGATGGCCGCACGGAACTCGTCGCCCGCCGTGGCGAAGCGCTCATCGACGGCCGTCGCGTGAAAGAGAAACGTTCTGCCGTCGCCACCCGCGGCAACGTCGTCGTCAACGAAGCCGAGGTCAAGACGGAAGACGCGTTTGACACGTGGGCGCGCGAACGTTCAGAAAAGCTGATCGAAACAAACCACGCGCTCAAGAAAGACGCGCCCTGGTCCAGGAAGAAAGAAGGACGCGAATCGATGGTCGATTTGCCTGCGATGGAGCAAAGAGCCGGTAATCCTTACGTCGTTTCGGCGAAACCGGGCACGGTGAATTTCGTAGAGTCAGGAGTGGAATTCAGCAGCAGCGGACAAAAGCCGTGGGAAGAATTGACAGAGAAATCGCAACTCGTCGCCGGTGATAAAGTCCGCACGAACCGGTACAGCTTTGTCGAGTTGATGATGTTTCCGGATCTCTACCTGCGCCTCGACGGCAGTTCGGAAGTATTGCTCGAACAACTGTCGAATGAAACGATCTCGGTGAAAGTGTTGAAAGGCTCGGCGATACTCGACGTGGCGCGATTCGATCGCAAGGAGTTGCCGGATATATCGATCGGTGGACCATCGGCTGCGGCTGTAGTTGCGGAAGACGGAAACTATCGCATCAACGTGCGATCGAGCAACGACGAGATCGTGGTTCGCAAAGGCAAGGTCGTTTTTCAGGAACGCTCGATTGGCGGATGCCGCGTGATCACTGGCGGCAACGCAGTCGAATGCGATCGGAAAATCAACGACAACTTCGACGTGTGGAGCCAGCACCGCGGGGAAGGCCACTACTATACCGGCACGGCGATGGCAACGCGCCTCGCTCAACTGCGACGGCGGCGATTCAAAAACACCGGCTTCTGGTATCAGCATCCGCAGCAAGGCGGTCAATACACGTTCGTGCCGTTCTTTTCGACTTACTTCCGCTCGCCGTATGGCGGCAACTACAGCAACGCGCTGTCGCCGCGGCGGACGCCGATGTTTCACTTCGAGCCCGGCGCGCGTGGTCCGGCTCGTGGTCCAAGACCGGCATTGGCGCCAGTTCGGCCTCTGCCATAAATTTGTCTGTTCAAGGAAACCAGATGACACATCCCTCTCAGATCCCCTTTCAACGTAACGCGGTCCAACCTGTCGAGTGCATCAAGGGCGGATGGAACCTGATCAATAACCAGTATTGGCTGATCTTTGCCATGTGGCTGGTAGGTTGGATGATCGCGTCGGCCGTGCCGCTGGGAATACTGATGGGCCCGATGATGTGCGGGCTGTTTCTTACGTTTTTCAAGCTGCGGCGCGGACAGCCGATCGAGTTCGGCACGCTGTTCAAGGGCTTTGATTACTTTGGTCAAAGCGTGCTCGCAACGCTGCTGCACGTCGTTCCCATACTCGCGATCGTGATCCCGTCGTACATCCTCTTCTATGTTTTCTTTCTCGTGGCGGTGATGGCAGGCGGCGGTGAAGAACCGAACGGCCTTGCGATGTTGGGCGTGATTTTGATACTCGCCTTGTTCTGGATCGTGGTGATTGGGGCGATCATGGTCGTGTCGATCGGGTTCACGTTTGTTTACCCGCTGATCGTCGATCGTGGCGTGCAGGGATTGGACGCGGTGAAACTGAGTTTCAGGGCGGCGATGGCGAACTTCTCGCGCTTGTTTGGCCTCGTGGTGATCAGCTTTTTCTTGAACCTTGCGGGTTTGCTGTTGTGCGTTGTCGGCCTGTACCTGGTATTGCCGATTGGTTATGCGGCGATCGCAGTTGCGTACGAGCAAGTGTTTGGACTGGCTGAGGGGGGCGACGCTGGATCGGACGGGCCGCCGCCGCCACCGGTGTTTACTTAAGCGACTATGACGGATCTCGTAATTCGCGGGCGCAATGTCGTCTTGCCCGGATCGATTGGCGCGCGATCGATTCATGTGCGCGAGGGCGTGATCGATGCTGTCCGCGATTACGATGACGTTGGTCGTGACGTTGAATTGATCGAGGCGGGTGACGATTCGGTCGTGATGGCGGGGCTCGTCGATACGCACGTGCACATCAACGCGCCCGGCCGCACTGAATGGGAAGGATTTGAAACGGCGACTCGCGCGGCGGCGACGGGTGGAGTCATGACGCTTGTCGACATGCCGCTCAATTCGATACCCGCGACGACGACGCTCGACGCGTTCAAGGTGAAACTCGACGAAGCGCGGGACAAGTGTTTTGTCGACGTCGGGTTTTGGGGTGGTGTTGTGCCGGGGAACACGCGTGAGCTTGCGCCGATGCTCGAGGCAGGCGTGGTTGGGTTCAAGTGTTTTCTGGTTCCGTCAGGGGTGGATGAGTTTGAGCACGTGACGGAGGCTGACTTGCGTGAGGCGATGCCGGAGCTGGCGCGGCTTGATGCGCTGTTGATCGTTCACGCGGAGTTGCCGGGACCGATTGGTTGTTGTGCTCCTGCCGGCGACGCGACTGCCAGTGATTACCAGACGTTTCTTGCTTCGCGGCCGCGTGCGGCTGAGAACGAGGCGATCGAGTTGATGATTCGATTGAGCCGCGAGTTTGGGACGCGGGTTCATATCGTTCATCTGTCTTCGTCGGATGCGGTTCCACTGTTGCGCGACGCGCAGGCGGAAGGGGTCGCGATCACGGCGGAGACTTGTCCGCACTATCTGCATTTCGCTGCCGAAGAGATCGCTGCGGGCGCGACGGAGTTTAAGTGCTGTCCGCCGATACGCGAAGGTGAGAATCGCGAGCGACTGTGGCAGGGTTTGGCTGACGGAACGATCGACATGATCGTCTCGGATCACTCGCCTTGTCCGGGTGACATGAAGTTGCGCGACTCCGGCGACTTTCTTTCGGCGTGGGGTGGTATCGCATCGCTCCAGCTTCGCTTGCCGGTTGTTTGGACCGAAGCCCGCCGCCGCGGGTTTTCATTGTCTGACGTGGCGAGATGGCTTTGTGAAAACCCGGCGCGGCAAGTGCGACTCGAATCGCGCAAAGGCTCGATCGCAACCGGCTGCGACGCCGACCTGGTCATCTGGAATCCCGATCTGGAATTCGTCGTCGAGGGCTCAGCACTCCACCACCGCCACAAACTCACGCCGTACGAGGGTGAGTCGTTACGCGGCGGCGTCGAAAAGACTTTTCTTCGCGGCAGAAAAATTTACCCACAAGAGGCACAAACAAGAGCAAAAGGCACAATAATAAAGTAGGAGAAAGAAATGGCTGCCGTTCCTCACGACGGTGATATGCTTGCGCTATCGGATGTGGTGCGCCAAACGAGTTTTGAAATTCATAAGTACTTGCGGAGCGGGTTTACTGAGAAGATCTATGAGAATGCGTTGGCCCATCGACTTCGAAAACAAGGTATAAAGGCTGAACAGCAGCACTGTGTGAGAGTGTTTGACGAAGATGGAACAGTGCTGGGATTGCTCAAGCTCGATATTCTCGTTAATGAAACCCTGGTATGTGAAATAAAGAGTTGCAGCACCTTAGTCGATGCTCATTCAGCACAATTGCTAGGTTACTTGAGAGCAACGCGAATCGAGCACGGCTTATTAATCAACTTTGGCGGTCCAAAACTACAAATCAAAAAGTACATCGTAACCTAGCTTCCCTTTGTGCCTTTTGATGGCTTCGTTTGTGCCTTTTGTGGCTATGTTTACAGACCTAATCGATCTCGCGTCGGAGAAAGTTGGCGGGGCGGTGTTGTTTGCCAATGATGATTTTTTTGCCCCGAAAGAAAATTTGTTGAAGGCGAGCACGCCGGTTTTTATCGAGGGGGAGTATACCGATCGCGGGAAGTGGATGGACGGGTGGGAGAGCCGGCGGCGGCGAACACCGGGGTTTGATTGGTGCATTATCCGACTCGGGCTGCCGGGGATTATTCGTGGCGTTGTCGTCGACACGAGTTACTTTCGCGGCAATTACCCCGAACATTGTTCTCTCGAAGGCGCGGCCTTCGATGGTTTGCCGGCGGTTGAAGAGCTAACTGATGAGTCGGTCCAATGGGCGCCGCTGTTGCCACAGATGCCCCTCGCAGGTGATAGCCAGAACCCGTTCCCGATCCAGTACGAAGAACGGATCACACATCTTCGCTTCAAGATCTATCCGGACGGCGGCGTCGCGCGCCTGCGTGTTTACGGCATCGTGTCGCCCGATTGGGATCGACTGCTGCGCTCAGGCCACGCGATCGATCTGGCAGCGGCCGAGAACGGAGCGCTCGTCGTTTCGTGCAGCGACATGTTCTTCGGTCATCGTCACAACCTGATCATGCCGGGGCGCGCCGCAAACATGAGCGACGGCTGGGAAACAAAACGCCGCCGCGGGCCGGGACATGATTGGGCCATCATCAAGCTCGCCCGGCCCGGACTGATTCAGTCGGTTGAAGTCGACACGGCCCACTTCAAAGGGAACTTCCCGGAAAGCTGCTCGCTCGACGCTTACAATACGGCCGCCAACGCCGCATCGTCTGACACAGATCTAACGGATTTGTCCGTGCCCTGGACCAGCCTTCTGCCGCGCACAAAACTCCAGGCTCACACACGCCACTATTTCGATCAGGAATTGCTCGACACCGGCGTCACCTCCCACCTGCGCTTCAACATTTACCCGGACGGCGGCGTCAGTCGTTTGCGTGTTTATGGAAAGCTCGTCGAGTGAGTCTCAATCACTTAAACGAATTGTCCGAATCCGAAGCCACGCAGGAATTCATGAAATGCTGCGGCTCAAAGCGCTGGGCCAACACAATGATCGCGCGCCGCCCGTTCGCCACCGTCGAAGATCTGACGCGCACCGCAAACGACGTTTGGTGGTCGCTAAATCAGGACGACTGGCTCGAAGCCTTCCGCAGTCACCCGAAAATCGGCGAGAAAAAGGCCGCCGAAACCGTTTCAACCCAATCGCAACAGTGGTCCGGACAGGAACAATCCGGCATGCGCGACGCCCACGTCGACACCGTCGATTCGCTTGCCCAACTCAACCGTGAATACGAAGCGAAATTCGGCTTCATCTTCATCGTGTGCGCCACCGGCAAGTCAGCCGGCGAAATGCTCGCGCTCCTGCGCCAGCGCATCCAGAACGCACCCGAAGCCGAACTTCCCATCGCCGCAGCCGAACAAGCAAAGATTACCGAACTGCGGCTCAAAAAGCTGATAAACTGAGCACCGCGGATGAGCACCATCTCAACTCACATACTCGACACGTCAAGAGGCGCCCCGGCAAGCGGCGTCGCCGTCTGTCTCGAAGCGCAAAACAGCGACGAGACCTGGACCGAGTTGAGCCACGCGTGGACCGACGCCGACGGCCGCGTCAAACCTTTCTTTCTCGTCGATCGGCCAGTCGCCGAAGGCACCTACAGACTAGTCTTCGATACCGAACCGTATTTCGCGTCGCTCAGCGTCACCTGTTTCTATCCGCAGGTCACCGTAGTCTTCAACGTCGACGACGCGTCGCAGCATTATCACGTTCCGCTACTGATCAGCCCTTACGGCTACTCCACCTATCGCGGCAGCTAACAAAGCTCAAAGCACAAAACACTAAGCTCAAAAATGGATCCGACCCTCAACGAATGGCTGAATCTACTGTTTCGTTGGGTACACGTCTTTGCCGGCATCATGTGGGTCGGCACTACTTACTATTTCACCTGGCTTGACGCGCGTCTCACCGAAGAAGAGAAAGCGGCGGCGAATACCGGCACGCCGGCGCAGGTGTGGATGGTCCATAGCGGCGGCTTCTACGTTGTCGAACGACGCAAGGTGCCGGATCTCGTGTCGCGCACGTTGCACTGGTTTCGCTGGGAAGCAGGGACGACGTGGTTGAGCGGGTTCGGGTTGCTCGTTTTGGTCTATTACCTCGGCGGGGGCGTGCTGATCGATCCTGATGTGCGCGACATCAGCGTCGGCGTGGCGGTGCT
Organism: Pyrinomonadaceae bacterium; assembly: GCA_035276045.1. Classification (GTDB taxonomy): domain Bacteria; phylum Acidobacteriota; class Blastocatellia; order Pyrinomonadales; family Pyrinomonadaceae; genus PSRF01. The sequence continues at coordinate 19,780 of DATELZ010000089.1, forward strand.
CATCGGCATCGGCGTGATTCTCGGCGGCGGATTTATCTACGACGTGATGATGCAAACGCCGCTCGCGCGCAATGAAAAGCTGTTTGCCGCGGTGGCTTACGCGCTCATCGTCATTCTTTCGTATGGACTGATGCAGGTCTTCAGTGCGCGCGCGGCTTACATTCACGTCGGCGCACTGTTTGGCACGATCATGGCGGCGAACGTCTGGATGCACATTCTGCCGGCGCAGAAAAAGATGATCGCGGCGCTGAACGAAGGCCGCAAACCTGACGATCGCCTGGCCGCGCAAGCAAAGTTGCGCTCGAAACAGAACACCTTCATGGCCGTGCCCGTGGTGTTCATCATGATCAGCCATCACTATCCCGGTGTCACTTACGGCGATCGCTACAACTGGATCATTCTCTCAGTCCTGATACTCCTCGGCTGGATCGCCGCCAGGTTTATTCGACGAGCGTAGTTCATAAATGCTCGATCAACTCGACGAACTGAAAACATCGTTTGGTCCACAGCAAGCGAAGAAAGTCGAGTCGCTGCTGGGCCGCCTGTCCCGCCATAAGTTTCGCGACCCGGATTCCCTGATTCGTTACCACGAGTTGCTGCTCTTTGTTCGTGCGTATCCCCACAGCGCCGCCGTCACGCACGCGGCTGAAAAGGAATTAAGCGGCTTTGCGAAGCGAGCCGAATGGTTGCGCGATCAGGATGTCGACACAGGCGTGCTCGAACATCCGGACGTCTCAGGCATCGCGGGCACGACAGTTACCGACACGTTCAGTTTTTACATCGTTCGCTGGCTGATGCAGCGATACTCGGCGCAGACACGCATCTACTGGGATTGGTTCGAAGACGATCTTCGCCTCGGTGCGACGTGGCCGCGATTCATGCCGCTTCTAACCGAAGACGCGTACGTCGAAGCCAACGTTCCCTACCGGCAATGGCTGAACGCCGCGCGCAACGGCCGCCCGGAACTCGCCTGGCTGATCGAACGCTTCGACAAACTGTCCTTGCCCGAAGACGGAAAAGCCGAGCTATACGATTCGCAAAAACTCTACGTGCAGTGGTCGCCACCCTTTCGCGCCACACGGACCGGCCTGCGTATTCCGCCGCGAAAGCTGTTCTACCACGATGGTCCATTGATTCAACGCCGCGAGATCGATCTGAACAAGGAACTGGCCCAACCCTCACCGCCGTTGCGCAAGCTCTCGGCGAAAGACGGCGAAAAGGTGCTCGACCGCGCGCGGGAAGCGTCGACGATCAGGTATCGCGAACTTTACGGATTTACGCATGGCGATCCGCGGCACGTCTACCAGATCGAGGTGGGCCGCGGAGTTGAGTTCTTCCTGATCGGATTGCCGCCCGAAAGACGTCTGCCGTTGCGCGCTTACCACGCGTTGATGATCTACAAGAATGGCGTGCCGGTCGGTTACTTCGAAGCGTTGACGCTCTTCGAACACATGGAAACCGGCTTCAATCTCTACTCCACGTTTCGCGATGGCGAAACCGCGTGGCTCTACGCGCGCATACTCAACGTGATGCACCACTTCACCGGCGCGACCGCGTTTTCACTCGATCCATATCAGATTGGTTTTGAGAACGAAGAAGGGATCGCGTCCGGCGCGTTCTGGTTCTATCGGAAACTCGGTTTTCGACCGACGCATCGCGAGCTGCTGACCCTGGCTGAGAAGGAAGAAAAAAAGATCGCAACCCGCAAGCAATATCGCACACCGCCGAAGACGTTACGCGAACTGGCGAAAGGCCGGATGCTCTTTCAGATCGCAGGGACTGAGAATCACGATTGGGATCGATTTCAAGTCCGCAATATCGGCTTCAAGATGCAACGGAAGGTTGAGCCGCTGATAAGCGATCCGCATCTTATCCGCGCTAAATCAGCGCCGGAAGAAACAACATACTTGAAGCTGATGCAGAAAGATCGTCAACTGCGGCACAAGCTACTCAAACTCGGATCCACAATCCGCGATTCGATTCTCTAAGATCGTATTCTCGGAGAAGTTTTCAAGCTTGCCGAAATACTCGGCTTCCCGATCCAACGCGTTTCGCGGCACGAGCCCAACGATTTCCGTGCTCTCGATCTCGACTCCGAGCAACTCCGCTTCACGTCGGACCGCTTCGTAAGCGTCCGTCATTCCCGTCACTTCGTAGTTGACGAGGTTCATCGAAACCTGGACCAGGTTGCGCGTCTGCAAACGAAATCCCAGCGCCTTCAGAAACGGCAGGCCGCCGTTACGCGCCCTGATGGCGCGCGCGATCTGCCGCGCAATCATGATGTCGTCACTGCGCAGCACGACGTTGAAGGCAATCAGAAACGGCCGCGCCCCCACGACTACGACACCGGCCGATTCGTGAAACTCGCCCGGCCCCTCATCAGGCGCGCTCTTGATTCGGGCAGCACTGCGAACGTCTTCGAGGTTTACTCGATCCGGGCGCAACGCGCCGCGTTCGTAGTAGTAAACAGGAATTGCGAGTTCGCGCACGATCATCCTTCCGGCTGCGTGCGCCAGCGCCGCGCATTCCTCGATCGTGACGCCACGAATCGGCACAAACGGCAGGACGTCGGTCGCACCGAAGCGCGGATGCACGCCTTCATGGAGACGCATGTCGATCAGTTCCGACGCTCGTTTTACGCCGGCGACAGCAGCCTCGACGACGCGCTCGGGCGAGGCGACAAACGTGATCACCGAACGATTGTGATCCGGATCGATGTGTCGGTCGAGCACGCAAGCCGTCTCAACCGCGCCGATCGCAGCCGCGATCTGTTGGACCGTTTCGGGATTCCGGCCTTCGCTAAAGTTCGGCACACATTCGACTAGACGTTGCATGGCTTGGAGCTTTGTACTTTGTCCTTTGATCTTTGTACTTTACAACACGGCGCAACGGGCGTGATACTCTGAGATCTCAGATCTCAGATCTCAGATCTCAGATCTGAGATCCCAAAGATGCCTGCCGATCGATTCATCACCCAACGCAAAAACGCCTGGCAACGGCTGGAAGAGTTGCTCAACCTGCTCGATCACTCGTCGTTAGGGCGCTTGCGGCGCGAGGAAGTGCGCGAATTGGGACGAATCTACCGGCGCACCGCGTCAGACCTCGCGATTGCCCGCGCTGAGTCGCGCGATCCGCGGCTGATCAATTACCTGAACAGTCTCGTCATCCGCGCGCACGGCCGTATCTATCGCGCCAACGCACAGGGCGGCAAACGAATCCTTTACTTCTTCACCCACGAATTGCCCCAAACGTTTCGCCGCACTTGGCGCTATACGTTCGTTTCGTTTTTTGTCTTCTTCCTCTTCGCGGTTTTGAGCTTTGTCGGCACTCGCTACGATCCCGAGTTTTCCGAACTGGTCGGCGTCGATCCCGCCTTTCGAGAGCTTGCTATCGAAACGAAAACGCACTGGTGGGAATCGCTCAACGACGCAAACCAGGCCGGCGCGAGCCAGATCATGACGCACAACATCCAGGTCACGATCTACACGTTTGCCTTCGGTGCGATGTTTGGTGTCGGAACTCTTTTTTACCTGGCTTTCAATGGCGCGAACATCGCTTCCGTGGTGGCGTTGACCTATCGCGCCGGGTTCGGAAACGACCTGGTCACGTTCATGGTGGCCCACGGCGTGATCGAGCTGTCGTGTATCTTTATCGCCGGCGGCGCCGGACTGCTAATCGGAACTGCATTGATCATGCCCGGCAACCTGACGCGCGCCGACGCACTGAAAACACGCGGGATGGAAGCTGTTCGTTTGATGTTGGGCGTGGCGGTGTTACTGGTGATCGCGGGAACCATCGAGGGTTTCATTTCGCCGATGCCGATCAATCCGCGCATCAAGTACAGCATCGCGGCGTTGACGGGCATCGCGCTCTATTCGTATCTACTGCTTGCGGGCGGGGAGAAAAAGTCGAAAGAACCAGCGCCGCCCAAATCATAAAAGCCCGCGCTCTTTAACGCGCAAGTACGTTTCCAATAACGCCGGCGCGAGTGCCGCCGCCGTCACGTCCAGCGCCAGCCCGCCTACCGATTCAACCAAACGCAACGCCGCTTCGCGATGATGGATGATCTCTTCCGCGACTGATTGGGTAAACAGCGCGTGCACCGTCGTCGGAGTTTCACGAACGACGGCTTTCAGATCTCTGTCGGCGATCGTCACCACGAGAGGCAAATGACGTGGCCGTAACAGGTGCAGCGACGTCAACAGTTCCTTCGAACCTTCTTCGTCAACCAGATCGGTCAACAGGATCACGAGCGCGCGGCGCTTGCTGTTGGCCGCGATAAATTCAAACGCATGAGGATACGACGGCTCGATCATTTCGGGCTCGACGGCGTAGAGCGCTTCCAAAGCGGCGTCGATGTGATCGCGTCCACGGCCCGGCGCGAGATAGCTCTTGATGCGGCGGCCAAACACGACGAGACCGGCGTTGTCTCCGGCGCGTGCGGCAGCAGAAAAAAGTGAGAGCGTCGCGTGAACTGCGGAGTCGAGTTTTGTTTCCTGTTCGATGCGGGCGGTCATCAGTCGACCGGCGTCGAGCGCGATGAGAATTGTTTGGTCGCGTTCGATCTGGTATTGACGCGTGGTGAGTTTTCCGCGGCGTGCGGTGGCGATCCAGGAGATGTGGCGCAACTCGTCGCCGCGAACGTAGTCGCGCATCGATTCGAATTCGCGTCCTTCGCCGCGCCAGGAGGTTTTGCGGTGTGATGAAACCAACGAACGCGCGCCGAGGGCTTTCAATTCCGCTTCACGTGCACGGCGCATGTTTGGGTAGACTTTTACGGTCGCCGGTTCGCAGGCGCTGGTGTCGCACCACACCAGCTTCCACCGTGAACGAAAGCGTACGACAGTATAGCCAAACTCGAACCTGCCGCGGCGCGGTGGCGTCACGCCGTAGATCAGCATCGCCGTGCTTTGGGCATCGACGTGGACCTGTCCCTCGCGCACTCCGTTCAGGAGCATTTGCGGGGGATATTCGTCTTTGAGTCGGAGTGTGACGGCGCGGGTGGAGGCGTTTTGAATCTGGATCCGGACTTCAGTTTCGGCGCCCATTGCGAAGCGGCTGCTGAATTCGCGGTAGATCTTTAGACCAGCGGGAAGTTGGCTGAGGCGTGAGTCGACTAACGCAGCCGTGAAAAGCACGACGTTGTAAGCCAGTGTGACCCACGCCAGCCACGGACGTCCCCACGAGAACGCGAGCAGGACCAACGCCAACGCGAGGAGGAGATAGAAGAGTTTGGTGAAAACGAAGCGCAACGTTTCCGATATTACATCGAAACTGCCACTAGCGAACGTTTAAACCTGAACACGGATTTACAATCCCAAACTTTAGTTCGCCGAAGTCTCGCTCTTCTTGTTCGCGGTGATGTATTCCTTGAGCTTGTTGCGCTCGGGATACTCGGGGTTCTTTTTGAGATACTCCTCGTATTCAATCGCGGCTTTGTTTTTCATTCCCGCCGCGTTGTACAACCAACCGAGCCGCAAGTGAGCATCGGAACGGCCGTTCTTAGCCGCGTCGTTGAGATACGGAATCGCTTTCGAACCTTTCTTCAGTTGCAGGTAAGCCTCGCCGATCAACATGTTGGCGTCGCCCGACGTCGGCTGCAACTCGATCGCCTTCGTGAGTGGCTCGATCGCTTCTTCGTATTTCTTCTGCGACGAAAACAATCTTCCCAAATTGAACTGAGCGCGTGGCGAACCGGGCTTAGCGGCAATCGCGTGCTGGTAAGCTTCTTCGGCGTCTTTAAATTTCTCCTGCGCGAAGTAAACAGTGCCCAGCGCGGTCCATGCCTGAAAGTCAGCGTTGTCGGCTTCCACAACCTGCTTCAACAGCGTCGCCGCCTGATCGAACTTCTTCTTTGCAACTGCTTCCTCGGCTTTGACGAAAACTGCCTTCGTCGACTCACCCCGCTCGTAAACGTCGGCTGCCGAAACAACTCCACCGCCCGGGGGCGCCGGCGCTTTCCAACGAAACTCGAGATCGTTCTGATATCCGTACGGACTGTTGCTGAGATTCATGCCGCCGATTCTGATCTGCGACCAGCGGCCGATCTCTTTTCCGTCAACTTCGATGAGGATTTCATACTCACCTTCTTTCAAGCTGCTAAACCGGTAGCGGCCGCGGCTCGAAACCATTTGTCTGCCAATTTCACCATCGGGCACGCGGCGCAGGATCAACGTCACTTCCTTGGGCACGACCGCATTGTTTTCGCCGAGAATGCGGACGTCGCCGAAGATAACGAGTCCCTGGGCCATTGCGGAGGAGGCGCAAAGCTGGATGGCAACAAGAATGAGAAGTAGCGTGATGGGGCTTTTGAATTTTTTTTGCATGGCAAATCTCACAGAAAAAAGCGGGCTCCCACTTTCGTGAGAGCCCGTGGAAGGGTGTTAACCAAAAACAAAACTAGAAGCTGTAACGAAACGCGAATTGCATTTCGCGTGGCGCACTCGCCGAAGTGGTGATATTTCCAAACGTCGTACCGACAATGCTGACAGCGGGTAAGCCGAAGCTGTTGTGGTTGAACGCATTGAACATTTCCCAACGAATCTGGAGAGCATGGCTCTCTGACCACGGCATCTTGAAGTTCTTCATGACGGCCGTGTCGAGGTTCCAGAATCCAGGTCCGCGCAAGGTGTTACGGCTACCGATCTCACCGTGACGCGGGAAGCGCAGGACGCCCGACGTCGGGTTCGCAGGATCGAACACTGTCGTCGGATTGTCGAAGAACTGCACCGCACCATTGAGATCGTGAATTCTACCCTGAAGCGCTCCAATGTTCGTGTTATTGAACGCTGCCGGGCTGTTGAAGTTGAAGCCTACCGGGAACGCCGTGGTGGTCGTGCCGAACGGCAATCCACTGCGAGCAGTGAAGATGCCGCTGACTTCCCAGCCACCGATGATCTGGTTTGCCCAACCCGAAACGCCACTGCCAAAACGCTGACCGCGACCAAACGGCAACTCGTAAATGAAGTTTGCATTGACGAGGTGACGAATGTCAAAGTCAGAGTTTCCACGGCAGACGCGCAGGTCGCGCATATCGCAAACGAGACCGCCGGAGACGGTGTTCACGACGCTCGATCCGTTATCGATCGAGTGCGACCAGGTGTAGTTGAAATCAAACTGCAGGCCCTGTGAGAAGCGTTTCCGCAAGCTCACGAGCGCACCGTCGTAGGTGGACGAGCCCTGGTTCGAAATGTAGACGTTGGTGCCAAACTGCGCACTCATGCCTACGTTCGGGCCGAGCAGACCGTTGGCAAACAGAATGAAGACTGCGTCCGCGGTATCACCACGCAGCGTGAACTGGCGCAGAGTACCGTTGGAACCCATCAACACTGTTCCACCTGGTCCAATTTGATTCTCAAACCACGGTTGCGGAGTAACGTTCGCACCCGGAACGCCGGCTTGAACCTGCGCTTGCAGGCGGTTGAAGGCGTCAAGCATGAACTGACCGGACGTTGGATCTCTGAAATCGAGAACCTGCGCCACGTCAGCCTGCGAGAACAACTTGCGACCCTGGCGGCCTACGTAAGAGGCTTCGAGGATGAAGTTGCCGGGCAATTCGCGTTGGAAACCAATGCTGTACTGGAGCGAGTACGGAGTTCTGAACTGCTGATCCACAGCATAGTTGAACGCGCCGTCGGCCAACCCGAAGGGGAAGGTGCCGTCGACGAACGGAGTAAACGGCCGAGTAACCACAGGCGCCACGTTGGTCGTGGGCAGGTTGTTGATGCCGGTGAAACGCGGGTTGTTCAGCAAGGCCGAAACTGCGTTTGGCGCTGCGAACTGGGTTGTTGCCGAGTTATCGAACAGGTACGAAACCTGGTCCTGAATGAACGTGATAGCGCCGCCGGGACGGTCATAAACGAGCGAGCCGCCGCCGCGAATCACGGTCTTGTTGTCGCCAAAGAGCGCGCCCAGGAAACCACTCTTGAAGTTCGGCGTGTACGCAAAACCAAAGCGCGGACCGAAGTTGTTCAAGTCGGTTTCGTAAAGTGAACGAGCATTGTTCGCCTTGCCGATCAGGTCGTAACGGAGCAGGGGCTCAGCATCTTCACCGCTGATGCCCAAAGCAGCGTTGCGCACGCGGAGATCGAACAATTGACGCATATCAGTATCCTGCGCAGCCTGGAAGCCATTGGCTTCGTACGGCGCCGGATAGAGGTGCCAACGAACACCGAAGTTCAACGTCAGGTTGTTGCGAACTCTCCAGTTATCCTGAACGTAAAGTTCCAGTTCGTTGTAGCGATAGTCGCGGTTCTTTCCGGTTCCCGGTGCGAAGGGGGTGCCATTCGCATCGTAGTTGAAGGTGGTTCCCATTGACGCAAACCGGCCGAGAAGGAAGGTGAATGCGCCATCATAGTTTCCAGTTGTCGTGGTGTTGTTGAGAATGTTTGCGGGCCTCAACGAAGCCTGCAGCGCGCCCAGCAAACCACCAAGACCGACTAACGGGTTGTTAAAGTCGTTGGTCAGTCCGGATTCGGACTTGATCGGCTTGAACGAACCGCCAAATTCGATCGAGTGCGTGCCCTTGGTCCAGGTCGCGTCATCGCGGAACGTCGGGACGAGCACGAAGCGATCCTGATCGTCGATGCCTGCGAACGGAGCCGAAAGACCCATACCGAAGGTGAACTCATTCGGGAACGTCGGTCTGAACAAGGTCGGGAAAAGCAATCCCGAACGTGCCGCGCCGATAGTTACCTGATTCACGAAGGTGGGGCTGGCAGTCCACGTGTGACCAACAACCCAGGTGTAATCACGGACCAGGATCTGAGCGGTTTCCGGGTCGCCCGGGAATTGGGCGGCGACGGAGTTAACCGTGTCAGTCTGCACACGACGCGCGATATTGAAGCGACCAAAGAACTTGTTCTGGGAAGAAGCGTTCCAGTCAATACGAGTCGTGTAGGTGTTATCAGTGCGCTTCGACGGCGCATTGAAACGGAAACCACCGGTGTTGATGCCATCACCTGCGGTCAAGTCGTTGGCTCGCGGATACCGCTCGTTGATGAAGCTCAACAGGGCAGCGTTTGAACCAGTGCCTCGAGGATCGAGAGCTGCGACCTGCGCCAGGTTCAGGATCGAGATGCACTCCGGCCTGGTGTTCAGACGAGCCGTGGCAGTACAGCCAGCGGTGTTGTTGACAAAACCGAGCTGGCCATTGCGGAAGTGATCCAGGGGAACGATGCGCAGGTTCGAAACGCCCGACCTGTCAGTTCTGCCTTCCCAGTCAAAGAAGAAGAACAGCGCGTCCTTCATGATTGGACCACCGATGCTGCCGCCAAACTGGTTGCGCGTCAATTGTGGACGCTCAAGGCCAGAGCGGTTGTTGAAGAACGAGTTGGCGGCGGTAGCTGCCGTACGATTGTACAAGCGAACGTTACCGTGAAACTCGTTGGTGCCACTCTTCGTCACCAACTCAACCTGGCCACCGCTGCTTCGTCCATCAGAAGCACCGGGGTTGGTCGACACAGCACGGAATTCCTGAATGGCGTCGATGGGAGCATTACCGACGGTGGCTGCGAACTGGCCAGTCGCCTGGTCGTTCACGTCGATACCGTCAACGGTGATGTTGCCCTGGTCGGAGCGGGCGCCGGTAACTGAACCGATACGGTTGGTACCAGTCGCGCCGACGTTGTTTCCTACCACGCCCGGTTGCAAACCGATGAGCGCCGCAGGCGAATTGCGAATCTGAATCGGAAGTTCTTTCAGTCTTCGCTCGCCGATAACGTTTCCAATACTAGCGTCAGTAGTGTTCAGCGTGACTTCATTCGAAGCCGTGACGACTACCGTTCCCGAAACCTCACCAATGGTCAATTCCGCATTGTGGGTCGAGATGGTGTCGACGCCGAGGGCTACCTCGTTGATCACCAGGGTTTGAAAACCGGCGTTCGTGAAGGTGAGGGTATAGCCTGTTCCCGGCGGAACTCTCTGAAACGTGTACACACCTTGATCGTTCGTCTTGGTGGTGAGTTCGAGACCGGTTTTAGCATCCGTCAATTTCACATCAGCACCGGCGACAACCGCGCCGTTGCTATCTTTTACTGTTCCTGTCACACCAGCAGAGCTCTGGGCCATGGCCGCGACGGCTGAGAGGCACAGAGTCAGGGACGCCAGTATGAAGGCATAAAACAATTTCTTCATTTGGGCTCCTTCCCGAAACATACTTTATTGAAGGGACCTCCTTAAAGCTGCTAGAAATCTTCACCAGCTTAAGAAGCCAACAAAGAACCGACCGTTAAAGCAAGGGTGACGGCCCGCCCTTTTTGTCGAGTTAAATAAAATGAACGGTTCACGTGCACTGTGGAAGCCGCACAGCCTCGGAAGAACTTACTGAGGCAAACTGGGCCGTTCTTTCAAACATAAATCTCACTGTTTAGGATTCGTGAGATACAGAGTTGGAACTTACGGGGAGACCAACCAGGGTTCCGAATATGCAAAGAATGTACCTATATCCGTTTTTACGGATACTCTTGCAAAAACCCTCGGAAGAGCGCGATGAGGCCGGGCAAAGAACGCCGTCTGAATCCAAAAAACGAAAGTATTTTCAGTTTTTCAAATTGAAAGGCGAATAAGCAATCCACATTTATGGACAAAACCGCACTTTTTTCGAACAAATGTAGAGTTTTCTTCAAAGCCTTGCACGGCCCAACGAGAAGCGGTAGTTGACGTGAGATCGCTGACCCGTGTCCTCCGAAAAATTACCGGGGCACTTCGACGGCTTTCAAAATGTCCATGACCACTGAATCCGGTGTCGCTCCGTCAAGTTCTGCTTCCGCTCGCAACGTGAGCCGATGACGAAGCACCGGCAACGCAACGTCGCGCACATCGTCGGGAGTGACGAAGTCACGGCCGCGAATCGTAGCCAGCGCTTTGGAGCACAGAAGCAGCGCGACTGACGCACGAGGGCTCGCGCCGTAGTGAATGAAAGGATGAATGCGTGTGCGACGCACCAGATCGACTGCGTAGTGTTGCACGCCGGGTTCCATGCGCGCGCGCGCAACTTCCGCGCGACAGTTCGTGATCGCATTCGGATCCGGAAGCGGTTGTATGTCAACCTGGTCCAAGCGTTTCGAATTGAATCCGGCGTCCCAACGCGCGACCACTTCGCGTTCATGTTCCTCCGTCGGATACGTGAGAATGATCTTGAGTTGAAAGCGATCGAGTTGCGCTTCCGGCAACGGATACGTTCCTTCGTACTCGATCGGGTTCTCCGTAGCCAATACCGTGAAGATCGCCGGCAGTTGATAACCGTCGCCGTCGATCGTCACCTGGCGTTCTTCCATCGCTTCGAGCAGCGCGGCCTGTGTCTTCGGTGGCGTGCGATTGATTTCGTCGGCCAGCAGGATGTCAGTGAATATGGGACCACGCCGCAGATTGAAATTAGAGGTCGCGATGTTGAAGACGTTGGTGCCGGTAATGTCAGAAGGCATCAGGTCGGGTGTGAATTGAATGCGGCTGAACGTCGCGTTGATGATGCGCGACAGCGTCTTGACGGTCAGCGTCTTGGCAGTGCCGGGAACGCCTTCGAGCAACGCATGTCCTTCGGCGAGCAACGCGATCAGGATCTGTTCGATAGCATCATCCTGGCCCACGATTACTTTCTGCAGTTCATTCTTGATGTGTGTGACGGTGGCGGCGACTGTCTCAGGCATATGTTTGTGCTTTGTGCTTTGTGCTTTGTGCTTTGTGCTTTGTGCTTTGTGCTTTGTGCTTTGTGCTTTGTGCTTTGTGCTTTGTGCTTTGTGCAAAGAACCAAGTACAAAGCACCAAGCTCTTCCTCATGTCAAATGTTTTCTGCTGCTTGTCGTGCGTCACGAGAACGCATGCGCAGACCGAGATTTCGTTCAACCTCGCGCAGCCGTTTCACCAGGTGAATCGACTGCCGCCAGTTGATTGGCGCGCCGTTGATCGCGTCTTCGCATTGCCGCATCAACGTTTCCAATTCGTGACGATCGATCGTCGAACGAGCAGCAATCCGCTCGGCAATCTCAGCCCGCGAACTGTTGTAGTCAACGCCGGCGTGACGCGCGAGAACGCGGCGCGTCCGTGAGTAAATATTTTCGATAGCCAGGTCAAAAGCGCGCGAACGTTCCTGTAACTCAGCCATCGAAGCGACGAATTCCAAACTCGAGCGGCGGTCCACGCGCGCCAACGGCAACGGACGACCGAAGCGCCGCCCATTGGTCCAAAGAACCACCAGCACCAACAAAATAATCTGACCGCCGATGGCGAGCACCGGCGTGCCTGCAAAGTAACTGGCAAAGGCATTGCGCGTGATGCCGCGTCCCTGGTGATACTCGTCGAAGGCGATCAACCCGGTCAACGTTGGACCACCAAGAATGTTGATGGCCAGCGCGAGATTGTCCTGGAGTCGAATGCCGCTATTCGTGACGACGTAAGGATCGCTCAGGATTACAACTCTGCCGCCGCCGTAAACATAGTCGACCACGATAGCGCCGTCGCGATCGGCGATATGGGCCACAGGCGCAGTGACGGCGATCTCGTCTTCTTCTTCGCCTTCTCCGGTTTCATCAATTATGGAAACTGTGGGACTCGCGGCCGGCGGCGGAGGCTCTTCCGCGGGCGTTTCTTCTGGTATTTCCTCGGGCGTTCCACTTCTGACTGGAGGCGGAGGTCCAACACCCGGACCGATACCGATACCGATGCCGGTGACCGGCACAGACTTTTCCGGATCGGGTGTAATAATCAAACGGCTCGCAAAACGAGACGGCATCACCGCCGCAACGTTATCCGTAAGCAGCGTGGGCTGGACCGGTTTCATCTCCGTGACGTCCTGCGTCATCTGCTTCACGTCGCCGGGATTTGTGTTCAGGGCCGGAAAAGCCAGCTCGCGCGTCGACATGGTCCAACCCCACGTCGACATAAAACTGGCGGGTGGCGAGCGATCGATGATCACCAACCTGCCGCCCAGCGATACCCACCGGCGCAACAACGCATACTCATCATCTTCAAACGGAATACGCGTTTCGCCAACCACTACAAACGTCGACACCATCTTGCCGTGTTCCTTGAGCAGTTCCTCGGTAGCCTCACGCCAGCGCATCACCTTGTAACCCGACTCGTTGAGAAAATCGTGCAGGGCTCGCGTGCCTGTTGGTCCGGAGTGATAGGTGGAACGATTGGCGTTGAACTCGGTGTCGCCGGCGGCCTTTTCTTCCTGCACGTGAGTAAGCGTGTTGAGGATCACCAAAGCGCCGATGATCACTACGAACGTCAGGATGATTGTGAGTCGCTGGCGCATCGAGTTTAGTTTCCGGTTTGCAGTGCCTCACGATAACCGGCACGGAAGTCCTGCCAGTCGTTTGGAGTGGTCTGCGCGTAGCCGTACCAGTGCCGCTCGAAACTGTCGGTGAGTCCTACCAGGCGAGAGTGAAGTTGAGGCCGGTTTCTGACAGACCTGAGATAGTCGCGATTTGTTTTGTATTGCGCGAGACTGATCAGGTTGCGATCGCCCAACTCGATCAGCAGCGCGATATAGCCTTTGCGAATCGCCGCGCGCAGATCGCCGCGCCGCGCGAGCGCTTCCGCTTCGGCCAGAAGATCCGTGGCCGTGTCTTCGGGCTTGAGCCGTTCGCCGAGAACGATGCGGGGTTCTTTTGCTTTCTTGCGATCCTTGGTTTTGCGACTGAACTTGACGCGCTTCAACAAGAGCCTGACGACGTAGGCGATTATGACCAGGGCAATGAGCACGATGACCACCTGGATCACCGAACTGACGAGATTGGCGCGTCCGGGCTCCATGGGCGGCGGCTCCGGAAACAGGCTCCGCAACCAACGCAGGAAATCTTCGATCATGCGCGTCAGCGCGTTTGGACCTTTGGCGCCGGCGACGTACTCAGGCCGCGCCAAAATGCTCTCCATTTTCTGTTTGTCAGTAGCTTTGTTATCGGGAGCTTTGGTCGCACTCGCCAGATCGTTCACGCGTTCTTTGAGCGAGGCGAGCGCGTTGGCGATGCTCAAGAGTTTTGCCTCACGCTGTTCGAACGGTGCTCGTTCCAGGTCGTCGAGCGCGTTATGAAACCAAACGTTATCAGTGTTCGACGTTGCATTCTCAAGTTCCACTGGCTGGTTCTTGGGAAACTCGGAACGCATGGCTTCAATCGTTCCCGCGAAGCGATTCTCAAAGTCGACGTCGGTTTCGTCCTCTCCTTTCGCCCTCATCGACTGGATATCGTCGATGATGTGATCGATCGAATCGCGATACTCTGAGAGCGGAATTGCAACGGCGCTGAAAACGCCAAGCGAGCAGACGCCTAATAAGATCAGCAGACGAAAGAGGCAGCGATGGTTAGAGGTTCGCAACACGGTCAACTGATATTCAGAATTCGACTCGACGAATGTGGCGGCCCCGGCGCCGGCATTGCTGGTCGCCGCACATTTGACGAGAGTGCTGTTCCCAATGGCGATGTGACGTCGGTCTGGGGCAGTTCACCCAGTTGCCGCGCAGCCATCAACTCGATGTCGTAACCTTCGTGTCGCACTCGTTCGTCAACATAAAGCAAAGACAAGCTAAGCATCCACACCGGCGTCAGCAGGATCGAGCTTAACGGCGCGAGCACGTTGTAAGTGATCGCATACCACGCGGGCCACTGCGTGGAGTCGATGGGATGAATGCCATTGATATAACCGTACCAGCCCAGCGGAATCAAAAGGACCATCAACGCGGAGTAAGTGGCGAAAGTCGTAAACAGGGTCATCGCCATCAAACGCCGCACGTTCCCACGCGCCAGGCTGAAGCTGCGCGAGAACGACTCGAACACGCCCTTACCCTCGACCAGCATCACCTGCGGCACATAAGCCACGCGCCCGACGATAAAGAAGAAAACCCAGAGCGCTCCTAACGTCGTGATGATGAACCCGATCACGCCGACAATCACCGACACGACGTAGAACGTAACCTCCGACAAAAACAGCAGCACGAAGATCAAAAGACTGGCCAGGATCTCCCAACCGATGAACGCGGCAACAGAGGAGATACTGATCCAAACCAACACGACGAGCGACGCGCCGACCAGGCCCCAGAAGCGTTGCCGCACGGCGCTGTAAGTCGCGCGCGCCGTGACCGGATCGTTGCGCAGCAGATGGGCCACGAGCGTGCGCGTCGCGCCGCCCATTACCACGATCGTAAGCAGGTAACCGGCGAACATCACCACCAGCGCCGCAGCCGACAGCAATAGATACATCGCCATCTCGCCCGTGTCGTCGGTGAGAAAGACCCGTTTGAAAGTCAGCCAGAAGACGATCCAACCAGCCGCCGCGATGATGACTGGTGGCGCCGCGGTCCTGATCAGGACAAACAAGTGACGCCGGTACAACCTGACCGCGCGATCGATCAGATCGCCGGCGCCTAGCGGTTCGAGTGGAAGTTGACTGGCTGACAGCGTAGACATCAAATACGTTGCTGCTTAGTTATTGATAACGAACTCCGCCGCGCCGGCCGGCGAGGTGAAAGCATACTCTTTCAGACTAAAGACCCAATCGACGATCGCGGGTCTCGTTTCTGACTGAATCGACAGGTAAAACTTGTACGTGTGCGGCAGGTTCAAGCCGGCTTCTTCCTTGAAGTCTGCAAACTCTTCGCGCGCTTCGATCCGTGCTGCTGACGCTTGCTGATTGGTTGCCGGCGGCAAGTTCGGACCACCCGGCGCGATTCTGCGTTGCTCGGTGGCGTAAATCGTGCGCGAGTAATCAGTCCGCACGTGACGAAAACTGGCGGCGTCGAAATAAAGCGTGATCTTCAAATCAGATCCTTTGCGCGGGTTGTACTTCAAGACATGCACTTCTTTATCGCCGGCTTTCTTCAGCCCGCCGTATTCCAGTTTCGGATTTCGTTCCTGAACGTTTAGTAAGGGCCACGACTCCGAGAGGACGCCGCCGACCAGTCCTTCTTTAAACATCACCTCGTGATTGAGAAAGAAATTGGCTAGACAGGTGCGCGTGCCCGGCCGGAGTTGGCTAACCGTAAGTTTCTTTCCGTCGTATCTCATCGCTTCGTGAGGATAGGCGGCCATGTCAAAGCTCATATTAATCAAGTTGGCCGCATCGTGCGAGGCCATTGTTACCTGGCCGTCGACCTGGCCTTCGCCGCAGAGTTTCACCGTCACGGTCGCATCGCCTTTGATCCTGGTTCCGTTAACGCGAGCGCGCGCCTCGGCGGCGCCAATTGATTCGAGATGTTTCGCCACGAGCTCGACGGGAGTGAGCTTGTCGTCAGCCTGGGCCGGCCGGATACAAATTCCCACGGCCACGAGCACAACGAGCGGCAGCAGCAGTCTGGCGCTGTTCAGAAGGGGAGTGTTCATGGCTCTTTTTCTCCGTTGTGGAAGAGAGAGAATTCAGGGAAATGCGAAAAACGAATCCAAGCGGCATTATCCGTAATTTCGCGGTCGGCGCAAGAAAAAACCTCGGCGTATCTCGGCGTTCGCTGCGGTGAATCCAATAGTAAACGCAGAGACGCAGAGGAACGCTGAGAGGCCCAGAGAACATTCTCGCCGGCGCAAGAAAAAACCGGGTGCTGCTTGAGGTCAACACCCGGTTCGGGGCAAGGCTCGTTAAAGACTCGTCAGGTTAGAAGGTGAACTTCCACGAGAGTTGCAGGATTCGTGGATCGAACGTGGCGTTGATCTTGCCAAAGTCGGTGTCGTCGATGTTCAGCGAGTTCGGCACCGAGAAGTTGGTGTGATTGAAAACGTTGAACGCTTCCAATCGCAGTTCAAGACCAAGACGTTCCTTGAACCTGACTCTCTTGATGAGCGCGGTGTCTACGTTCCAGTAGCCGGGACCATCGACCGGCGTCAGACTCAACCGGCCAACTTCACCGGCGCCTGGATGGGTAAAGAACGCCGAATTGGCGCGACCATCCGGTCCGATCAATGCCGGATCCACCAACAACGGAAGTCCCGTATTCGGATCGAAGAACAACCCGACTCTCGACTGCAATTCAGATAGAGTCAAGCTGGTGTTCGGCGTGTTGTTGCCGGAGCGAGCAGAGCGATTCAGAGTTCCGCGGCCGGAGATGAAAGTGATCGGTCTGCCGGTACGGAACTGAGCGATACCGCTTACCTGCCAACCGCCCAGAACCTTACCCGCAAAACCGCTCACATTCCACCATCTCTTGCCTGGGCCAATCGGCAACTCATAAACGAAGTTGCCTTTGAGCACATGCTGGATGTCCTGGTTGAGCCGTTTCTTCTCCCACGCATCGCCAACCGTGTTGTCGAGGTAGGGAGAAAACTCGGCTTGTGCCTGTTCGGCGTTAGTGAAGGCTTTGCTCCACGTGTAGTTGACCTGGTAGTACCAGCCACCGGTGAAGCGACGCCGGATTTCGGCTTGCAGTCCGTGATAGTTGGACCAACCGCTGCTGCCAACGTAGTCCGTCACAAACGCGTTGCCGTTCGCGGGCAGGAAGAAGCTCGGGCACGGACGGCCGACACCGGTTTCAACACACGGCTGAGTGATGTTCAGGAAGGTATTGCGTTGCGAAACGTAGTTCGAAACTAGCTCACCTACCTGGTTCTGCCTGATCAGGTTAAGGATCGTGGCGTTGGTCAGGTTTCCACCGTTGCCGAGCCGCGAGATGATCGGAAGCTGTTGGCTTCCCGGAATGCCACCGTTGAAAGCCGCGCTGGTGCACTTATCGAGCGGGCTTCCGGGACCAGGAATTGTCGCTCCCTGCAGTTCGCAGTTTCGGCGAGCTCTCAGGAAGTCGGCAAAGAAACCATTCTGGAAAATGATCACCTGGTTGGTGTCGAGACCGCGCGTGAGTTGCACGCCACGGTTGCCGACATAGCCAACTGAAAGCGCTGTGTCTTTCATGATTTCGCGCTCGATACCGAAGTTCCATTGTTCGGCGTACGGAGTCTTTAGGTTGTACTCGGTCGTAAACAGCGTTGGCGTTTGCGACAGCGACAACTGATCGATCAAGGTGCGTGGAACTCTGAACGCCGGAATCGGGACGGGGACGATGCCGCTGCCGCTGACGGTGCCAGTCAGATTAGAAACGGTAACCGCTGACTGGAGACCGGCATTGCCGCCCACTGAAGAGTTGTTGAGCACGGTAGCGTTGTTATCGATCGCGTAGGCAATGGAGAAGCCGCCACGAATCGAAGTCTTGCCGTCCTTGAATGGATCCCACGCGAAACTGAAGTTCGGCGCGAAGTTATTGAGGTCTTTGGCCAGGAACTCACGGCCCGTGCCCTTGCCCGCGAAATCGAGCACGGCGTTGGGATCGTTGAGCACGTCCAGCGAGAGATCTTTCGGCATCAGGCCGAGGCCGTTCCGCTCAGTGAGCGGTCCGATGTACTCCCAGCGCAATCCCAAGTTCAGTGACAGGTTGGGTTTGATTCTCCAGGTGTCCGCGCCGTAGAAGGCCAGTGTGTTGTAATCGAGGAAGCGCCTCGATCCGAGACCACGAGTAAACCCTGAATCACGGTCTTCAACGTTGAACGTTTCCGTAACCGAGTTGACGGCGCCCGTCAGCAGGCCGAGCAGGTTGTTGGCAGTCGTAAATTGCGTGCTCGAAATGCCACCCGGAAACAGTCCGGTGGTCAGTGGCGACGGATTTGACGTGGTGTTAAAGCCAACCGTGAACTGCGGCACGATACCCGCATCGTTGAAGTTCAGGATGCGGATGATGCGGGCGCTGGTGCCAAACTTAAATACGTGGTTGCCCTTCACCCAAGTCAGGTTGTCGATGATGTCATGGTTGCGTGGCGCGCGTCCCTGTTGCAGGAAGTTCTGAATCGGGTTCGTCATCAACGGCAACGTCAGACGATAACCGACGTCGAATGTTTCCTCATTGAAGAACACGGGCGTGCTCGACGAGAAACCGAAGCGCGCTTCGTTCGTGATGTTCGGCGTCAGGCTGGCGATGTAAGCCAGGGAATAACGCGGACGGGCTGATTCCTGTCCCCCGCCCGGCAGTCCGGGAAACTGCTCGCCGATGTTGTTCAATTGCACGTCGTTCGGCAGTTTCGACAGGAAGTGTGAATAGACGGCTTCAAACCGATGCTTCGAAGTGATGTCGTAATCGATACGGAAGCCGATATTTCGGCCGGTGCTGCCATTAGGCGTGTTGAATCGGAAACCACCGGTGTTACGGCTGTCGCCGATCGAACTGTTGTTCGAATCGGGCGTCAGGCTGATCAGGTGCGCGATGCGCGGATCGAGCGGCCTGCCTGTCAACGCCAGCAAGTTGATCGTCTGCAACTGATTATTGTCGGTGCGAAGATACGTGAAGGTGCCAGTGCGCGCCGGTCCCAGCAATACTGTGCGGTTCGGCGTAAAGTCCTGAACGGTGTCGGTGAACTCGTAGAAGAAATAGAAGAAGAGTTTGTTCTTCTGCGTCAAGGCCGGGCCACCTTCGCCAAACCTTGGCAACGCGAATGGACCACTCACGTTAAAGCCGTATTGATGTTGCAACAGCTTCGGCTTCGCCAGGCCGGTGGTGTTATTGAAGAAGGTGTTGGCGTCAAACTTATCATTGCGATAAAAGTCATAAACTTCGCCATGATAACTTGAACCTCCGCGCGGAGTCGTAAGCTTCACCTGCGCAATACCCAGGCCTTCGTCGGCGCCGGCGTTCTGAGTGGTTAAACTAAATTCCGCGACCGCCGCGACGCTCGGCGTATTCGTGCCAAAGAGCGCGTCCGTGCGGACGAAGTTGTCGTTGATCTCGATTCCATCCCACGTGATGTTCGAGAAGGAACCACGCAGACCATTGATCGCCGCGGTGCGCGTGTTGGTGTTCGTGTTCACGCCCGCCATGCCGCCCGCGAGATTGATCGGGTTGCGACCGTTAAGCGGAAGGTCCTGGACCTGCTTGACGTCGACGGTCGTCGAAAGCTTGGCGTCTTCGGAGCGGATTAACGACTGGGCATCAGAAGCAGTCACAGAGACAGTCTCGGTGACACCGCCAGGCTCCAGCGTAAGCGAGTTGAGCGCCACCGGAGTGTCCACGTGCACTTCGATGTTGGTGACGTTCAGCTTCTTGAAGCCCGTGCCTTCGACGATCACGCTGTAGGCGCCGGGACGAACTTCATTGATGGTGAAGTTACCATCTTCGTTGGTGTTGGCTATTTTCTGATCCTTAGTGGCAGTGTCAACCAGCGTCACTTTCGCGCCGGGTACGACTGCGCCCGCCGTGTCTTTCACAACACCGCTGACGCGCGAGTTAACCGATTGTGCAACAGCGACGGAACATATGCTGCCAAGCACTACAACGCTCAGCAGGAGAGAGAGCAGGTGGACGCGGCGCGCAGGATTAGGCAATACCCCGGCGCCACTAACAATAATGTTCGCAGGAAGCTCTAGACTTCTCATTGTTGCTCCTTCATTTTTCTGAGTTCAGGCACCCGACCTTGATGAGGACTCAAGGTGGGAAACTCTCGATGTTCATCAACCTACCGGTTGAGGACTAAGCTGGGACGGTCGGTCGAGATTCGTTTTGTTAGGGTTCGGCAATATGCGTGCCGTGAAGGGGTCCGCGCCTCCGTGTTTTTTCGGAGCAAATTGGCAGTTTCAGGCGCTTAGGAAGGGATTAGAATTGCGAATTTTGGATCTACATGCAAATAAATGAATGTCCGACGTAATTTAGAAGGCCGCGGGGATGGGGGGACGGGGAGACGCGGGGACGGGGAGAAAGGGAGAAAGGGAGACGGGGAGACGGGGAGACGGGGAGACGGGGAGACGGGGAGACGGGGAGACGGGGAGACGCGGGGACGGGGAGACACGGAGACGCGGGAGACTGGAACAAGCTAATCTCCGCGTCCCCGTGTCTCCCCGTCCCATTCCTAGTACTCAAGCCCGCCGTCTAACATCATGTCGGAAATTTTGAAACGCCGATCGACTTTCAAGCCGGCCGGATACTTCGTAATGAAGCGAACCTCGCCGGAATCGCCTTTAATAAATGGCTGCTCGTCTACCAGCCGCAGGAAGATGAAGCGGGCGCCGAAACCGTCTTTGCCTGGCGGAACATACTCGTGAAGAAATAGACGTTTGCCATCACGTTCGAGATACGTTTCATTTTTCAACGTGGCAGTGGTGGCGCTGTTCAAGGCCTGCATCGCAACGCCGCTATAACGTTGATCGGCAGTCTCGACGCTCAACGTGAGAATGATCGACTCGTCAGTTTTCAGATCGGCAAACGCATGCAGGCGTTGCGTCATTTCCGCGTCCGGCTTTTGCTTCAACTCCATCATTCGCACGAGCGCGCGCCGTATCGGCCGCGCCGAAAAGAAGCGAACGATAAACTTGACGTTCACCGCCTGGTTCCGCGCCCCACTTTCCAATCGCGTTCCCGCATTGTCAGTCGTGCGCCCGCGAGCGGGATCGTTCGTCGGCGAGAAAAACATCTCCGACGTGTCGGTATCGACCTGGGTCTGGGCCCATGGCGAACTGCCGAGTATCTTCTCGGCATCCTTTTGCGACCACTCCGTCCACGGCTTCTCAGCTTTCTGAATCGTTGGAATCGTTGGCCCAGCAAACACCAACGACGAAGACAACAAGACCGCGGCTGCGATCAAGACGAAGATTCTTTTATTCATAGGAGGTGTCCTTCTTATCTCTTAGTACTCAAGCTGACCTTTGTACATCAGGTCGGAGGTCTTGAAGGTTACGTTGAGCTTGAGCTGGTTGGTGACTTCACTGAAGAAACGAAACGAGCCGGTTTCGGCGTTTACAAACTTCTTCTCGTCCACGACGCGGGGGAAAATAAACTTCGCCCCGAGCCCGTCGTTGATCGGCGCGTGATACTGCTTCAAAAACACTCGCTTGCCGTCTTTGCGTTCGAGGTAAGTTTTGTTTTTGAGTGTGCCGATAGTGGCGGAAGAAAAAGCTTGCAACGCTGGACCAGAGAAACGCCCGTCAGTTGAATCGAAAGTGACGGCGACGACGATGAACTCGCCGAAGTCGCGCTCGACAAACGAACGCAAACCGTCGATCAATTCTTTGTCGGGCGTTTTCTGGGTCAACTCGATGACGCGCATGAAAGCCTGGCGCACCGGTTTCGCCGAAAGCAGCCGCACGTGATAGTTGACTGAGATCGCCTGGTTGTTAGCGCCCTGGGCGACGCGATTGCTATTAACTGACTGGCGATCGGTTTGGTTGCCCAGCACGCCGCTGCGAGTCGACGAACTCAGTCCGGTCTGCGACGTCGGGCTGTACATCATCTCCGACGTGTCGGTGTCAGTTTGCGTCTGGCCCCAGGCTGAGTTGTTGAGGATCTTCTCTGCCTCGATCCTGGTCCATTCAGACCACGGCTTGTCCTGCGCCGTGCCGGCGCCGAGCAGCAGCGCAATGATTAACGCGGCAAAGATTGGTTTCTTCATCTGTGGGAGCTCAGATTCGATCGTTAGTATTCGAGCTTGCCGTCGAAGAGCATATCGGAAAGCTTGTAACGCGTGTTGAGTTTCATCCTTTCGTTGAGCTGGGCCACGAAACGAACATTGTCGTTCTCGCTCAGGAAAGGTTGACCGTCGAGATCGCGCTTGAAGATGAACTTCGCGCCCATTCCGTCTTCGACGGGCGCGCGATAATCCATCAGGAACAGCTTCTTGCCATCCTTGCGTTCGAGATACACGTTCTGCTTGAGAGCTTCGGCGTTGGCATTGGTGAACGCCGCCATGATCGGACCAGCCATCTTCGCATCGCCGACCTGCACGCCTACCGAGATGATGATGTACTCGGAGAAATCACGATCGACGAAACCCTGAAGTTGAGCAGTGAGGGCTTCGTCGGGTTCCGTTCTTGACAACAATACCTGGCGCGCAAAGGCAGCGCGAACTGGTTTCGCCGACAGGAAACGCACCTGGTATTTCACGTAGTTCACCGGCTTGGTTTCGCCGGATTCACCCTGGCGGTTCATCTGACGATCCGCCGATCGTTGCGCTGCTACTTGTGTGACAGCGCCTGTATCGCCGGCTGGCGCGCTGCTGCCGCCTTCAGATTGAGTTTGTCCCCACGCTGAATCGCTCAGCGTTTTCTCGACGTCTTTCTTGGTCCATTCGGTCCATGGTTTCTGTTTTTGGGCCACTGCCAAACCGGCAAGCATTAAGATAACCAAGCACGCAGAAATTCTTCTCATCGCTCCCGCTCCTTGACCAATTGATTATGGGTTGTCGAACTTTTAGAGGTTCGAACGTTAAGCCCGGACGTCGCAGGTGAATTCGCCGAAAGTCGAAAACCTGTCTGATCCGTGGTCGGCGGCAATATCTCGACGCTCATAATCGAGATGCAACACAGACATCAAAAGAGTGGCTTGCTCGTCGACCAGTCGGAGGCTTAGATCGTTCGGGCCGATCTTTCCAGATAGCAGGGCGGAAAGCAAGTAATGCCGACAACTATAAGCCGGTATTTCGCCGAGCGAGACCCGGGCCTTGAGACCGGCGGAAGTAAAGACTTCGAGTGTCGGATTTCCGGCAATGCTTTTGTCGTCGATATTGATCACCGCGATGACTTCGTCGCGAATCATCTTTTGCTCGTCCCCGCAGAGACAGGCGCCGGCGACGATGTAGTCAGTTCCCAATCCGGCGCGCCCGGCCGGTTTCTGATAAGCGCGCGCCGCTGCGAGTCCCGGACGAAAGTGGGTAAACGCCCGGGCGTTCCACTCGGGGGCGATGACTTCAACTTTCATCAGCGTGTGATTCGACAACGGCGTGATCGCGAGTGACAACCCGCCCGAGAAATTCTTCGGCAGATCGGTGCGCGAACAGTCGAAGATGCAACTCTGTTGGCCGCCGAGCTTGATCGCGCCGCGTTCGATCTGTCTTTCCGGAATCGAACTCGGCAGTTTCGAACCTTCACGCGATTGCCAAACGACGTTGCCGGCGCCATCAGTAATAAAAGGATTGAGCCACAGAGCTTCTTCAACCGGCGCGCCCGAGCTCAAGTGAAACCGTGACTCGAGCGTGACGCCGCCGATCTTCTTCGAGCGAAACACGAGCGGCGTGTAAAGAACGTTCTGTGCTTTGAAACGACCGGCGCCGTCGAATGGAACTCTGGCGGCCGTTGGATTGTACGGCGGCTGGTGAATCGGGTGCTCGATGCTGAAGCGCGCGTTGCGCGACTGTTTGATCAGCAGATAGCCGAAGTTCTTCACCGATCCCGGTTGATTAGTGACGGCGATCGTTCCGCCGCGTGAGCCGGCGAGCGGCGCAGCGCGTTTACCGCCAAACGTTTCGTCGACGTTGCGCGCGTATTCACCTTTCCGCAGATCGACGAGCAACGACGAGTGTGGTTTCAGATCGTAGGCAAGCTGTTTGATCGTCTTGCCAAACTGATCGTAGAGCGTGAAAGCTCCGCTGCTGCGTTCCGCATAAGGATTGAAGAGACTGTAGACACAATCGTAATCGTCGAGCGGCGGGAACGGCATCGAGTAGAAAAAACTGTCGGCGCGTTGCCACTGCAAAGGATCGGGATTGGCGTGCACGTTTGTGAAAGAGCCGCGGCTCTTCCAGCGCACAAAAGCGGAGCTGAAGAGATCGCTTGCGTGTGTGGGCGTGCGCGTCTTCGGCTTCAGGCGAATACGCATGCCGCCCCAGAAGCCCTGGGCCTTGTTGCCTGGTCCAACCAGTTCGCCGACCGGAATCACCGTTGTCCGCATAGCTTCGGCCGTTAGTCGCCGCGCGACGCCGTTGTCGCCGATTGGACGTCCTTCGGGATCGTAAAGAAGGATCTGATATTCAGTCGCGTCCAGGTCGTCGGCGTAACCTCGGGCGCCGATGAAGTTGTCTGCCGTTAGAACGATCTCGGAGTCGATGCCGAGGGCTGCGTCTTGAATGATGAAAGGCGCGCAAACGTCCAGCCAGCACGTGCCGCTATTGCCGGTGCGGGTTAATGCGCGTGCGAGTGGCGAGGCAGAACACAACGTCGACCCAACTGTTGCGTGGGAAATCAAAGACAGAAAACTTCTCCTTGCGAGAGTTTTCATAAGGCCTCCGTAGAGGCTGGCGAGGAATTAATCGCGAGCCGCGCAGAAATGACTTTTCATCTGTCTCCCGCAGAAAGAGAAACAAATGTAAGAAGGAATTCAGGTTTCCTTGTCATTGGTCTCCCGCAGATGAGAGACACATGTAAAGGAACTCAAGAATTCCTTTCCATTTATCTCCCGCAGGTGCGGGACACATTGAAGGGCGCGATTAAGAGAAAGGGAGGAGAGCAGAAGTTGATTCTGCTCTCCTCAAACCAACAGGTTTAGCCAACTTGATTAGAAGTTGAACCTGAGGACGAGTTGGACCAGGCGGCCGCCGGGATCGTTCGTTGTCGAAATGTCCTGGTAGGCTGCCGTGTAGCGCCCAAACTGAGCGGCTGCGAAACCGCCGGGGGCGTTCACGTCGTTGGCAGCAGCGCCAACGAGGAAGTTGATGTTGTTAAAGGCATTCAGGAATTCACCGCGCAACTCGAGGTTCATCGTCTCGGTGAAGTTCACCTTCTTGACGATGCTCAGGTCGGAACGGAAGAACGCTGGTCCTTTAAGAACGAGGTTTTGGAACCCGCAGGAGCCGATGAAGGCTTGCGAGCAATTGCCGAAGTTCGCCGGAGCGATGAAACGGCCCGTCGGCGCGCCCTGCGTGAAGGCGGCGCCAGCGGCTGTGAATTGCACGTTGTGGGCCCTGAACGTGTTGAGACGAATGTCTTCGGGCAGGAAGAATATGTTGCCACGATTGACTCCGTCCGCGTCGTTCGAGTTCCGGTAAATGCCAATTGCATCCTGCAGTTCGTCGGCCGTGATGCCGATAAGCTGAACGTTGCCGAACGAGAACGGCGAGCCGCTCTGCATGCGGATGTTACCGTTGAAGCCCCAGCCACCAACTAAACCATTGACCCACTTATTGGCGCCTGAGAAGAATTGCTTCCCACGTCCAACAGGCAGTTCGTAGATGAAGTTGACCTTGACAGCGTGGCTGATATCAAACGGCGCGACGTTCTTTCTGAAGTTCATGTCGCGGATCGTCGCCGGTTGGTCAAACACGCCGGAACTGCTGGCGTAGTTGTTCACCAACGCTTTACCGAAGGTGTAGCTGAACTGGGTCAGCAATCCACGCGACATACGGCGACGGAATTCAAATGTCACCGCGTCGTACCAGGTTTGACCGCTGTTGTCGATCAGGAACGCGCCACCGCGTTTGCCTGGATTCGCCAACCAGAAATTGGCTGGAAGACCCGCGGCAATCTTGTTGGCTGCGAACAAGCTTTCGTTCGCTGTTCCGGCAAAGAGACCGGCCATGCCGATGAAACCAACTGCCGGGCTGCCGCCGCCGCCTGAATTCGGATTCAGCGGATTCAGGAAATTGAGCAGCGTGGTGTTGGCAAACAGCGCATTCGCGTAAAGCGCCTGGCAAGAACCAGCGCCTGCGCCTGCCGTGCAAGTGCCTGCATTCGCCCTGGGAACGCCACTGATGTGGGCCAGGAAGATCGGCAGCGGCGAAGTGCCGGTGCCGGGGCCGAAGTAGCGGAAGTTGAATCCGCGACCGTTGGCCAGGTTAGCAATCACGTTCTGTTGCGCGAGACGGAACTCTTCGAGGAAGCCGTTCTCAAGGACGTTGACTTCGTTGATGTCGTACTGTCTCCAGAGATCGTGTCCACGGTTGCCAACGTATCGGACTTCGATAACGTTGTTCGAATCGAGTTCGCGCTGGATGCCGAAGGTGAACGAGTTAACACGTCCAATCTTCAGGTCCGGCAGAAACTCGTTGATCGAGTCGGTGATACTGCCGCGGTTTGGAAATACCGGCTGGGTTTGGAAAGCTGGACCAGCCGGCAATCCATTGCGGAAGTAGTTGCCGAAGCTAAGCCCGAAAGGCGCGCCGGTGATGTTCTGGGTGGCATTGATGGTGCCGCCAGCCAACTGGGCGCCGCTCGCTGCGTTAGCAGCATAAAGACTCTGGAACGTGTTCACGCCTTCGCGAACATACGCAATCGAGAAACCACCGCGTAGAACGGTGCGGCCCGATTCGCCAAACAGCTTCTTCATGAAGCCTTCCTGGAAGTTCGGGCTGTAGGTGACACCAAGACTCGGCGCAAAGCTGTCGTAGCGAGTCTCGTAAGCCGAAGTGCCTTTTCCGAACAGGACCATCGTCGTCGGACTGCCGGTCAACACGCCCGGTTGGAAAAGATTGCCTTCGCCTGATTCACCGTAGAGACCTGCAAACTCCGACGCTCTCGCGTAGGTGTCGTTCAGCGGAGTAAACGGACCCTGAACTTCCCAACGGAGGCCAGCGGTCAAGGTGATGTTCGGACGAATGCGCCAGGTGTCCTGGGCATAGAGACCATACTCACTTTGTTGAGCACGGCTGACCAGGTCGCCTTGCAACGTGTAGTTGTTCGTGTCTTCGCTCAAGCGCGCATTGCGCGTGATCGAGGAAATGCGTCCGGCCAACGTCGAGTAGAGAGCCGCCGCGCCGGCTTGCTGGTTGACGCCAGTCGCCAGGGAACCAAAAGCATTCCATGCGGCAGAGTCGCCCGCCAACGTCGAGCTGATACCGAAGTTGACTGTCGGCACCACGGTGATCAACTGCTGCCAGAAGTTCACTCGCGTGTAGCTGGCGCCGAAGTTGATCGAGTGATTGCCCTTAACCCAGTTCAAGTTGTCGGTGAACTGCTTGACCGGGGTGTTGCGGCGTTGCGGACCAGTCGTGGCCGTAGCGTTGGTGACGCCGGCGGCGCTGATCGCGAGGGCCACATTGCCCTGGTTCTCAAACTGTCCCGGATTAACCTGCGGGAAGAAGAGCGTCGTGCCACCGAGGAGACCGAAGCGCGCTTCGTTCACGATGTTGTTGTTGATGGTCCAACGCCAGGCAGTGGCGTTCGAGAAACGGTTTGAATCCTGGCTGCCGAAATTCGGGAAGCCGGGGAAGATCGGATCGACGTTGTTCAGGAAGTCAACCGTTGATCTGAACTGCTGGTAGTTCCAGATGTTCTCGATGTGGTGGTTGTTCGTGAGTTTGAAGTCGAAGCGGATCGTTGGGAACTTGCGTACCTGGCCGCCGGTATTGAAGAAGGTGGCCTGTTGCAGGTTCGGGTTGCCGGTTTGTTGAATGACGGCATTGATGCCAGTCAACGAACTGCGAATGTCGGTCAACAGACCCGAGATGGTCGGATCAGCGGTCGAGATAATTCCCGCCGCCGCTGCCAACGTAAACACGTTGACCGAGCAGGTTCGGACTGCACCGCTTGTGCAGGTCACGCCTGCCGGCGGAACGTAACTCTGAAGCGTCGTCGTAAAACGGTGAATACCCGACTGTGCTTCAGGGCTCAGAATGGTTCGCACGCGGCCGGGACTCTTTTCCGGTAGGCGATACTCTTCGTAGTTGACGAAGAAGAACGCTCTGTCTTTGCCGTTGAACAATCCCGGAATGGTGATTGGACCACCAAACTTGCCGCCTGGCTGGTTGAGCAGAATGCGCTGTTGCGGCGCCTTCCCGGTTACAAAATCCGGCGCGAGGTCGCGATTGCTGAACCAGTAGTTGGCGTTGAGCGACGGGTTGCGGTGATACCAGTAAACGCCGCCGTGATATTCATTGGAGCCGCCTTGCGTGACGAACTTGATTTGGACCGCACCTTCGGCCGAGCTTTCCGAGCCCGGATTCGAAGTCGAAACTGTCACCTCGCTAATGGCGTCCGTTCGGGGGCGAACGTAGGTAAAGAAACCATCATTCGATTTGAGTAAGTTGTCCTGAACATTGATACCGTCAAGGGTGATGTTCAGTGCGCCTTTCGGCAAGCCGTTTACCGAAGAGGTGCGGGGACGTCCTGGAGTCGTAGTGCCGGGCAGTGCAAGCACGAGATCGAGGGCGTCGCGAGAAGCTGTCGGTAGATCGGTAATCTGACGTCCCGTGAGCGTAGTGCCGATGGTCGCCGTCTGCGTTTGCAGCAGCTCGCCACCGCCTACCACGGTCACGATCTCATTGGCCGCACCGATCTCAAGTTCCACGTTGATGCTGGAAGGCTTACCAGCGTCGATCTTGATATCGGTCACTACAGATTGTTTAAAGCCACTGGCCGTCACTGTCGCCGTGTAAATACCGGCGGTCAGTGTCGGCACTGTAAACGTGCCTTCGTCACTCGTCTGCGCGTTGAAGTCCTGTCCGGTCGCTTTATTAGAGACCTTTACAGAAGCGCCAGCCACAACGGCGCCCTTCGGGTCCACAACGGTACCTGCAAGAGATCCCGTGGAACCCACCTGAGCGAAAATGGGGGCTGCGCAGACGCATAGTGCAAGAAGCACTAAAAACGTCCGTAAACCATTTCTCATCACGTAATCCTCCACAAAAGGTTTAGCCCTGCTCGACAAAGGAAGGATTGCCGAGCAACTTGTTCTAAATGAAGAAGCCGAACCTAACTACTACTGTGTCTTTGTAAGAATGGAGTGGCCTAATTAAGCGCCTGTATGCTGGTCAAAACTTGCAACTCTTACGCCAGCAAACTTTTGTTCGAAAAAATTGAGTTTTTGTACGATTTCCGAGATGAAAGCCCGCAGAGCATACACGTTTCTGGATTGTGATTCAAATTCTTGGAAACGGCGGGCTGTTTTTAGTGGGGC
The DNA here is from genome assembly GCA_035276045.1 of Pyrinomonadaceae bacterium. Lineage (GTDB taxonomy): Bacteria > Acidobacteriota > Blastocatellia > Pyrinomonadales > Pyrinomonadaceae > PSRF01. The sequence goes on from DATELZ010000089.1 coordinate 49,331, forward strand.
AGCAATTTCCGCCAATTTACTTCACAACTTCCAATTCGAAGTAGAGTTCCTTGCCGCGACAGATGTTTGAGAGATAAAACTCCCAGAATTTTCGGGTGAAGCGAAACGAGGGCCAGCGCTGATCCAGGTTGACGAAAAATTCGAGTCCAATTGCCCGCCAGAGGTTCGCCAAACTCACGTGTGTCGTGATCGGCTTCAACTCGGCTGTGGTGTAGAACGGAAAAGGCGTTCGCGCTGGAATGAAGCAGGTGAAGGAGTAACTGTTGAAGTGGTTGCGATGCGTCGGGTCTGTGGCCCAATCGGGATTCGAGTAATGAGGCGTCAGGATCTTTAGCACGCCGCCGGGTTTCGTGATGCGATGCAACTCGTTGACGAAGCCGAGGACGTCCGGCACATGTTCGATCACATGACGGCAGATGATCTCGTCGAACTCGTCATTATTAAAAGGATAGGGAATGACTCCGAGATCGTGAATCACGTCGGCATGACTGCGAGGGTTCGCGTCGATGCCGACGGCGCCGGGAAATTTGTTCTGACCACACCCGACGTCGAGAACACGTCTGGCAGCAGGAGTGGGACGATCGCCGTTGCGCATGCGGATTAGTTTTTGTTTAGCAGAAGCGCCGCCAACTCGTCGAGAGTGACTGCATGAACCGGCACGCCGATCGCTCGCGCGACTTCGTCGATCTTCATCCCGTCAAGCATGATCGCTTCATCGCTCTTGAGCATCTGTTTCGGGATCAGAACAAACTCACCGGCAACTCTGTCACGTGCCGCCAATAGATCGCGGCCGGTCAATAGACCCGCTACTGAAACATCGCCGCCGAAGTAAGTATTCTCCAACGGTTCGACGCGCAGCTTCGTGCCGAAGCGCGAGTTCCATTTATCGATCATCTTGCGCAACTCGGGCGCGAAGAGTGTGCCGGTAAAGATCGTTGCCGGTTTCTTGTTGATGCGCGACGGCGCTTCACGCGCGAAACGCTTGGTGAGTCGCGCGAAGTCGTTTGTGAAAGCGCGCACCATGCCGACGCCGTCCTCGATCTGCGGATAGTCGCCGTAGTGTGATCTTCCGGGAATGCGACGACCGGCGCGCAGATAGATCTCATCGCCGAGAAGCGCGAAGTTTACTCCCAGTTGCGCGTGTAAATGTTTCTGAATCGAACCAACCTGATCGATCACGTTGCGGCAAAACTCCGGCGTGACGGCAGTGAGTCGCGCATCGGTGTTGTAACGAGTCAGGCCCAAAGGAACGATCGCGACACTCGTGATGCGCGGATACTCGGCGGCCAGATCGAAGATCGTTTTGCGCAACACCTCGCCGTCGTTTATGCCGGGACAAAGAACGACTTGCGCATGAATCTCGATTCCTGCGTCGAGCAGCCGTTGAACTTTTGGCCAGATGTCGGCCCGCTGCTTGTCGACGCCGAGCAGGTAGGCGCGCACGTCGAGATCGGTGGCGTGTACGGAAACGTATTGGGGCGACAGACCTTGTTCGACGATGCGACGCATCTCGTCGTCGGTTATCGAAGTCATCGTCGTGTAGTTTCCATATAAGAAGGACAGGCGGATGTCTTCGTCCTTTATAAATAAGGACGGTCGCGCGTCCGCGGGGTTTCCGTTGCAGAAACAGAAGATACATTCGTTGGCGCACTGGCGCGGAACGATCGCTTCGAAATGGATTCCGAAGTCTTCTCCTTCACCGCGTTCGAGTTCGACTTCCCAGTCGTCGCCGCTTTTCTTGCGCACTTCGAGGACGAGTTCTGTTTCGCCGGAAGTTTGAAAACGAAAATCGAGATAGTCACGGACGACCCGGCCGTTGACCTTTATTATCCGGTCTCCGGGTTCGAGTTCGAGTTCCGCTCCGAGGCTGTTTGGCGTCACATCGGCGATCTCGACGCCCCGGCGGCGAATGTTTGTTACTGCTGGAGTTACTGCAAATTCGTACATAACGGCAACCGCTCAATATAACAAGGAACCCGGATTAAACAGAATCGCGCCCAAATAGTGAGGCATTTCGGCACCTTTTGTGATCCCCTTTTGTGCCTCTTCGTGGCTCAATTCCATTGACAATCCCCGCCCTGTTTGTTAGTTATGCAAGGCGTTTCGTGCCACCCACTGACAATCCAAAGAGCTTAGTTGCATTGACCAACTTTCATTAGTGGACGAGTACAAATTCAATGGACAATAAAGTTAAGCCTGCAGTAATTGGCGGGGTCGTTCTAGGCCTGCTGTCAGCCATACCGTTCGTCAATTTCGTGAACGCATGCTGCTGCCTTTGGGCCATTCTCGGGGGAATGCTCGCTTCAAATCTCTACGTGAAAAACTCCTCGAAACCCGCCACAGCCGGAGATGGAGCTATCGTTGGCGCGATCGCCGGCGCAGTAGGAGCGGTGATTTACCTCGTGCTCGGCATTCCGCTTTCGATCCTTAGCGAAACCGCTATGCGGGGAGTACTTGTCAGCCTGATGGAACGGGCGGATCCCCGGCAGGCGGAATTGTTTGCCAGGCAGATGGAAGCCGCGGGCACGTCTATCGTCAGCACTATTGTCTACGGGCTGATATTCGCCGTTCTGCTCTTCGTCTTTACGATCATCGGCGGACTGATTGGAATTCCACTTTTTGAGAAACGAAAAGGTGGATCCGTGCCGCCCCCGCCGCCGTTCACTGGCGGTGGAACCGGACCGTACGCAGCGTAATACACAAAGTCTAAAAACCAGTTTCAGGAGAAACGAATGTCTCAAGATTGGACTCCCCCGCCACCGGCAACAGGTGCGACCGAAAATATTCCTAACTATCTGGTGCCGGCGATTATTTCAGCCGTCTGCTGTTTTCCGCTGGGCATCATCAGCATCGTCTTTGCAGCGATGGTAAATTCAAAAGCTGCTGCGGGCGACATCGCCGGCGCGAAGAACTTCTCCAAGATGGCGAAACTCTTCAGTATCATTTTGATTGCGCTGGCAGTACTCGGATGGGGTGGTTACCTTATCTTCTGGGTCGTAATCGGAGGCGCTGCGTTCCTTGGCAACATGTAAATATTTCCCAACATGTAGCCCTGAACGCGGTTAACATTGCGTAAGACCTGGAGACTTAAAACGAGATGACCAGATACTGCACCAAATGCGGCGCCATCAACGATGACATGGCGCAATACTGCACCAATTGCCAGGCCCCACTTACTTCTGTCGGCAACGCAGGCGGATATCAGCCGATGCAGTCTGTTCATCCCGGCGCGATGACTGATTGGAAAGCGCTTGGGGCCGACAAGAAGATCGTTGCCGGTATACTCGGGATTCTCGTCGGCAGCCTGGGCGTGCATAAGTTTGTCCTCGGTTACACGACCGAGGGCATCATTCAGATCGCCATCTCGATCGTGACCTGCGGTGTTGGCGGCATCGTCGGGTTGATCGAGGGAATCATCTATCTCACGAAGTCGGACGAAGAGTTTGTGAGAACGTACATTCAAAACAAGAAGGGCTGGTTCTAAAGACCGCGGTTTCTAACGGATCGTTTGTAAGCTCATGTACCGGCGTTCAACGGTCGTGGTAATTTGGTCGCTGATAATCGCCGGGGCTGCTTATCTGTTCATCTTCGAGCCCGGTAAGACCGGCTTCTTTCCGGGCTGTCCGTTTCGCTTCATCACAGGCTTCCTCTGTCCCGGCTGTGGCGTGACCCGCGCGCTGCATCACATTCTTCACGGGCACTTCGAAACCGCGTTCATGCTCAATCCGCTGTTGCTGCTGGCGCTTCCGTTTATACTCTTCGCGTTGCTTCGTTATTCCGTGATCGTGATGCGCGGCGGCGTGCCGCGCCCGAACGCATTGCCCGCTCCTTATATATATGCAATCTTCTTCATCATTCTTTCGTTCTGGATTTTTCGCAATACGCCTTTCTATCCGTTTGTCGCTTGAGACTCAGGAGGCTTAAATGCGCCATTCGATCGTGGTCGTGCTGCTCGTTCTCAATTTCATGATTCCCTCGCCATCTTCGCCACAAGCACAAGTCACGCGTTCGCAGGACATTTCTGTTCCGGCGCGTCCGGTTCACACTTATTCGATCGTCGCGCGCGATCCGAATACGGGCGAGTTGGGCGTGGCTGTTCAGTCACACTGGTTCTCGGTTGGACCAATCGTGGCGTGGGCTGAAGCGGGTGTCGGGGCAGTGGCGACGCAATCGTTTGTCGATCCGAGTTATGGCAAGAATGGCCTGGACTTGATGCGCGGAGGCAAGAGTGCGCCGGACACGTTGAAAGAGTTGCTGGCGAAAGACGAAGCGCGCGAAGTCAGGCAAGTGGCGATGATCGATGCGCAGGGACGCGTCGAGGCGTTTACGGGCAAGAACGATATTCAAGCAGCCGGTCACATCGTCGGTAAGGATTTTTCCGTGCAGGCCAACTTGATGCTCAACGACACAGTTTGGCCGGCGATGGCGCGCGCGTTTGAAAGCGCGAAAGGCGATCTTGCGGAACGCATGCTGGCGGCACTCGATGCGGCGCAGGCAGCAGGTGGCGATATTCGTGGACGGCAATCGGCGGCGCTGATCGTCGTCACCGGAAAGCCGACCGGACAGGCGTGGAAGGATCGCACTTTTGATTTACGAGTCGACGATAGTCCGGAGCCGTTGCGTGAACTGCGCCGCCTGGTGCGATTGCAGCGTGCTTACAATCACATGAACGCCGGCGATCTGGCAGTCGAGAAGAAAGATAACGAAGGCGCGTTGCGTGAGTACTCGGCGGCGGAAAAGTTAGTGCCGAACAACGCGGAGATGATCTACTGGCATGCGGTTGCGCTCGTGAACATGGGACGCGTCGACGAATCGTTGCCGCTGTTTCGCAAAGTGTTTGCGCTGGACCGCAACTGGTTGACGCTTACGCCGCGTCTGCCGAAATCAGGATTGCTGCCGGACGATCCGAAGATCATCGAGCGGATTGTTGCCGTGGGGCGGCAGTAGTCAGGCGCTCCAAAATCAAAGCCAAACCCATGATGAGATAGAAGACTGTGACGACTTCCGAGTCGCCCCAGTTGTAGTGGACCAGGCCGCTGATGAAAAACCCGACCGCTCCGCCGAGTGCGCCAAGCGCCACGCCGCGCGTGAAGTCTGTTGTTTGTTGGACGAGACGCCAGAGCATCCGCACGTAAATCACAAATAACAATAACCACAAGAGCAACGCCGGAAGCCCGCGTTCGAGTGCGATCTGCAAGACGTTCGAATGCATGTGTCCGACCGGCTGGCGGCCGTTGTCAAACAATCCCCACTCGCGCCAGTGTCCTTTGATCGTGTCCATGCCGACGCCGACGAGCAGGTGACGCGGTTCGTGGACAAGCAGGTCGAAACCTTCGCGCCAAACTATCTGTCGCCAGCTTGTGGATTGATCGGCGCTGTCGAAGAACCCGATACGGCGTTGTTGTTGTAGGAGAAATACTCCGGCGAGTACGAGCGGCAGCGAACAGCCGACGACGATCAGCGCGGTGCGACGCGATACCGACAGCAACAACATCACCGCAACAGAGACGGCAAACCCGATCCACGAGCCGCGCGTCACGGTTAGCGCGAGTGCAAATACGAGTCCCGCAGTAGCGGCGAGTAACAACAAACTCGTGCGGTTGGTTTTCTGCGGCAAGGCGAGAAACAAACCTAATGCGAGTGACGCGATCAGTTGCAGCACTTCCGCGTACGTGGTCCAGTGACCGAAGAAACCGGTGGCGCGCCAGTCACGGCCTCGCGACCAATCCGCTATGCCCAACTGGTCCATCGCGGTCGTTCCCGCCAACAACTGCCGCGGGACTTTAAGCTCCGGCGTCCACTCCACGCGATAGATTCTGACAACCGCGTCTCCCGATCCGGACGCAAGCGCCGCAGCCAGTTCATCCGGATTGTCGACGCGCACTCCATCCACTTGCCAAACGATGTCGCCGTCGACGATCGGCGTCTGCTGTTTGACGGTTCGTGTTTGAAACAACGCTTTCGTGAGCGGGCTCTCGGCCCTCACGCCCTGGACTTTCACGCCGCGTCCGAATGCCAGTTGTCCTGCGGACCACAACACGTTCACCATGCACGAGCCGATCAACGTCAGCGCGAGCAATCGCACGAGCCGCAGCGAACCGACGTTCTGCGATACCAAATACACAATCGTAAACAGGCTCGCCGCCCGCATCTTCCCGATCGACACAATCGGGCTGTACGAGAAAATTCCCGAGACACCGCTGAGAATAAAGAAGCCAATCAACACGTAATCGACCGGCGAGCGGAAGAGCTTTGGGCGCGGATAAAAAGCGAATCGCAGGGCCCAAAGCGCCATGCCCACCAGCCACGCGGTTTGCGTGACGGCGATCGAATGAGGGGCAAAGATGGCGATGAGAAAGATACAGGCAATAATGCCATTCGAAATCTGCATCGTCGGCATATTAGAATGTCGGCGGTCTACTATTCCATCTAAAAGAGA
>DATELZ010000090.1:0-44453 GCA_035276045.1 Pyrinomonadaceae bacterium
GTAAGATTGGGTGTGCCGTTAAGTCAACTCGCAGACTACAACGATGAAGAGATCCTCTGGGAAGTATATGCCGACAATGCTCCAATCGAACGCGGCAGAATCAAAGTTGCAGAGCTTGTTAGTAATCTTAATGAATGATCGGAGACTCCCACGATGAAGCGACTTGCCATCCTCTTTGTGCTGACCGCCGTACTGGTCAACCTGATTGCCATAGCGTCGCGCTCAGCCGGCGCTCCAAGTAAGTTTGTTTCGCTTGAAGGCCGCTTCTCTATCTCACTTCCGGAGCAACCGGGTTCCAGACGGATGTCGATCCCCACACCTTTTGGCAATGCTTATGGCGAAGTGTACGAGTGGCACACCAGGGAAGGATCCTTTGGCATCGGCTATGCCGACTCGCTTAGATCTATCGACGATCCTGAATCGGTCAAAAAATTCTTCGACCTCGCCACCGAAACCTTCAGTAAACTTGCCGCGGCAAATGGTGGCAACATTGCCATAGTCAAAAAGATCACGCTCGATAAGCATCCGGGAATTGAACAGCGTGCCGACCTGTTCACGGGCTCGGTTATTCAACGAATGTACGTAGCCTCGCGAAGGATCTACGAAACGACCGTCCTGGTAAAGAACAGCCAGCGAGAGCATGAGAGCGCGGCTTTCGGAGTGCTCGACAGTTTCAAGCTACTGACCGATCCTGAAATAACTGAAGCGGCACTCAAAGCCGGGCCTGGTCCATTGCCCCAGACCCCGGAAGCACCGCGCGCCGGATCCGATGCAAACGACGAAGGATTGCGCGGTCAGGTGAAGAGCGTCCGCACCGACATCCAGTACCTTTCTGAACTGCCATTCCCCGAGTTGGGGACTCGATCTTTCCTCACAACCTATAACGACAAGGGCAATAAGCTCAGGGCAGAGATATACGATTTCAAAAATAACCTTTCCCGGATTACGGTTTATGGATACCTCGACGGCGCCAGAGTTTCTGCGTTCAAACTCGTCCAGCGTGACTACAGCTCTGCGGTTGCAATTGGCGGAGGCGGAGGTCTGCCTTCGAACAAGAAAATGGACCCTCGTTACCAGCAGAAGTTCGAGTTCAAATATGACGAGGAAAAGCGGTTGCTTGAACGGACAGAGTTTTTAAGCAACGGCGAAATCTCGCGGCGTTATGTTTACAAATACGAAGCGAACCAAAAGGAGGAAGCGTCCTACCTGGCAAGCGGCTCACTGACCGGGCGCAACATTTATACACTCGACGACCAAGGCAATGTAACCAAACGCACTGACGTTGACCGTGAAGGCTCGGTGACCTCGACGACTACTTATACCTACGAGTTTGACTCCAGGGGCAACTGGATCAAGCGCACAAGCTCGCCGGACATAAAGGATGACAAACTCCGGCGGCTCAACCCTCCGACTGTTCACCTGCGAACGATCACCTATTATTGAGTTGCGTGTCTCTGTGTGCTCTGGGTTTAAACACGCCTAAAGTGAAGTTTTACGCAGAGGCCCCAAGGGAACGCAGAGAACGCAGAGTTGAACTAAGACACCACCAAAATTAAGGAACGAATCAGCCTCAGGTTCGTGTTTGTCCAACGACTTCCAACCGAATTAATTTGAGGGCAAAAATGAAGCGGTTGATTCTTATCTTTGTCTCCTTCGTTTGGCTGCCGTTTATGACGGCCGAAGCTGAAGGTTGTTCATGCCTCGAATATGACGTGCCTGTCTGCGCCGCTTACTGGCGCGCCGATGCGGTATTCGCGGGCCAACTTCTGAATATCACACCGGTCGAGAAAACGTCAGACAGTTCCATGCCAACGGTTATGCTCCATTTCATCGTCGAGCAGCCCTTTCGCGGTGTTGCAGGTAATCGAGTTGATGTCGAAACGCTGCACGGAACTAGCTGTGACATGAATTTCTCGAAAGGAGAGCGGTATCTGATCTACGCGGCGCGCGACCAGGGCAGTAACCAACTCTTTGCTGGCCCATGCATGGGGACAACGAACCTGGAACATGCAACTGACGACTTAAACTACATTCGGACCGTGACGCAACAGGAAGCGAAGGAGTCAATTCTCGGCCGGCTCCTACACGAAAAGTATCAACCTATACCCGGAATCAGGGTCACCGTGCAGGATGGTGACAAGTCTCTTGAAGCCAGGACCAATGAAAAGGGAGACTATTCCATAACAGTGCCAGGACCCGGCAACTACATAGTACGGGCATTCATTCCCTTCGCTGCCGTAATCATGTCTCCGGCGCAGGAGAACAAAAGCAGGACAGAAACGACTGATTCTTTGACGTCCTTTGAGTTCGAAGTAAAGGTTGAGAAAAATCAATGTCATTACACGCAGATCGCTACGTTTAAACAGACCTGCACGCGACGGCAGAAGTCTCCGGAAATGTATTGACCGATTCAGGTGGTGCTGTAAGTCCTGGGTATGTACACCTGGTCAATCCCGCTGATCCTAATAAGAGCGATCTCGAGAGACTGGGCAAAGACGGATCGTTCAAATTTAAATACATTGCGGCCGGCGAGTATTACCTCGTGCTAAACCTGCGCAACGAAGCGCCCTCTGAGGATGACGCTCCGTATCCGCGAACTTATTATCCCGGCGTGCCGGAACCCGGTGCGGCGATGAAGATCGTGGTAGCTGAGGGTGGAAAGATCGAGAACGTTACGTTTCGCGTTGGTCCTCCCTGGACAGAGCGCGTCGTCAGCGGGAAGGCAGTCTGGCAAGACGGACGCACCGCACAGAATGCCAGCATCTCTTTGTATGACGGCAAGCGCTATGTTCGACAATTTAAACCTGACGAAAAAGGCAGATTCAATTTTAAAGTCTACGGCGATTTCAAATATGAAATTCGCGCGGAAGTTTGGGGCCGAATTCAGGGGAGGTCCAAACCACTGCCGATCGGCGAGAAATCGACCGGCTTGAAGCTGGTCGTGCATCCAGTCGAGTGATCGTTGCACATGAATTCACTGTAGGACACACCTACGAACCTCATCCTGGTAAATTATCTGCTTGTTTGCTGTAACGCCTCACGTTACAATCAACACGCGTGATAAAGAGCTTTCGCCACAAAGGACTAAAGCGACTCTTTGAAACCGGCGATCGACGTGGACTAGCAACCAACCTCGCGAGCAGGTCACGCAGACAATTAGATGTGCTGAATCAGGCTCGCCGTACAGCAGACATGAACCTACCGGGTTACCGATTGCATCAACTTAAAGGGAGTCGCTCCGGTACGTGGAGTGTGACGTCAGCGGTAACTGGCGCATCACATTCAGGTTCGACGGCGAAGATGCTTTCGATGTTGACCTGGAAGATTACCATTAGACATGCCGAATAAGTGGGCGCATAACAGAAAACGACGACCGACTCATCCCGGAGAGATCTTGCGCGAAGATGTTTTGCCAGGAGCAGGCTTGACGCAGGATAAGCTGGCGCGAATCCTCGGCGTCTCGCGCCGGACAATTAGCGAGATACTGCATGAGCGCCGGCCCGTTACCACTGACATGGCACATCGCCTCGCTCGTGCCTTCGGCACATCGCCGGAGATGTGGCTCGGCCTACAACAAGATGTTGATCTTTGGGACACGCATCAAGCCAAATGCAAAGAATACGACCGGATCAAACGAATCGATACGTCTCCTTGATATGATCGGAAACGATCGCATGGCTCGAGTTGTAGAGCGAAGCACGACGTTGTGATCAAAAAAGGCGGCCGACAGGTGGTGGCTCAGGACGATTCTTGAGGTCTATGCGCCGGACGGATGCCGTCAGCATTGAGAGCCACTTACCGCTGGTGTCAAACCTGTCGTCCTGCGTACAGTCGTCGTTCTCGAAGAAGAGCACCCATGAGATTCCGCCTTCGTGTCTTGAACTCTCGTAGACAATCCCTCGCACCGGCTCGTTATCCGCATCTCGAAATACGCGCCGGAAATATTCGGTTGCCACTTGGGTGGGAATGTACTCGATATGTTCCCGGCCATCTTTCTCAACCACTTTGCTCAGATCTTCCTTGAAGCTCGTCAGGAATTTGAGCGCGGGACGGAGGTGGTTTCGCTGTTGATCAAAGAGACTCGGTATGGACGGTATGCGTGTCAGGTCTAGAACTTTAAAGGGTTGAAGCGTTACAAAGTCTGCCACCGTCGCGCAATCATCCCCGTCAACTTCATTAAGCGCAGTGTCTTCCCTTTCAGCGCCGTAGAACATTGGAATGCCCGCGGGACTCATCCGGTTAGAGTAACGAGCCTTATCGATTGGCGGTGGTCCCAACTCCTCAACCGGTAAGAAAGCTTCATCTGCGGCATGTGCTCTTGCGCGGACGATCCTCGTCCCGGTCTCAACGGTCCGAAGTAAATCCTGTTCGACGACGAGTTTTCCGATCGTCTCTAAAATCTCGTGAGGGCTGCGCGCGGGTTCAAAGACATTTCCCGGTGCAGGGTCCACCCGGTAGAAAACATACCGCGTATGATGCTTCAGTTGGTTAGAGAAATTTTCCCAATCCAGATTCCATTCCTCGTCCCTGGTAAGCCTCGCACCATCCTTCCGGCACCAGTTACGGTCGCCCAGGTGCTTTGCCAGATCCTGAAGCACTTCTGGAGAGTTCGTATATATCAGCCTTCGAAGCAGGTCATGACTGTCATAAACATCAACCATGTACCGGCCGTCTTCGTTGTCCCAAACTATTCCCTCGTCGTCCGGATCGGCCCACTCCCTTTCGATTCCGTCCCAAATGCGCGGCATTAGTTCTGAAATAGGCGCCGCGATCGGCCCATCATCAGAGACAAGATCGCAATAGTCGCACGCGGTCTTAACCGATTCCTGGTTTATCAGCTCTTGCAGCGAGTAATCGCCGATGCAGTTTTCACAAACATACTTTTCCATGAATTCATCCAGCTTAATACGCCGGCGCCGGGTCGAGAGTCAACCCGTCTCCCCGGTGAAACCATGCGGGCCAGATTGACTTGTGCCCACATTTCAGCATAGAAAACATACATCAAGTCCAACAACGGAATCGAGGATCTATCTAAATGAAGAAGCGAATCCTGGCGATAGTTTCGTTCGCAGCGGTGCTCAGTTTCGCACTTACGTGCACAACCACTCCGACCAATACGAACACGAACTCCAGCGCAGCTACCGGCTCAGTTCCTGCTGAGTTAAAGCCTGCCTTCGACTCAATCACCGCAAACGACATCATGCAACACACGAAAGTGTTGTCCGGAGATGAGTACGAAGGGCGTGGCCCAGGAACGAAAGGCGAAGAGCTTACGGTCAAATATCTGACCGAACAGTATCAACGCATCGGTTTGAAGCCGGGAAATCCGGATGGCACGTACATTCAGAAGGTTCCCCTCGTTGGGTTTACGGGCGTGCCCACGGCTTCATTCACAGTCGGCGGTAAGCAAATAAACCTGACATTTCCCCAGGACTACGTTGCGGTTTCACGGCGGTTCGTTCCCGAATCGAAGGTTGAGAATTCCGACGTCGTTTTTGTTGGCTACGGCGTTGTGGCGCCGGAGTATGGATGGGACGATTACAAAGGCCTGGACGTCCGCGGCAAGACGATCGTGATGCTGATCAACGATCCGCAGGTTCCAGACCCGTCAGACCCGGCGAAACTCGACGACAAGATGTTCAAGGGCAAGGCGATGACGTATTACGGCCGCTGGACCTACAAATACGAGATCGCCGCGCAAAAGGGCGCCGCTGCCGCGATCATCGTTCATGAAACCGGCCCGGCTGGTTATCCCTATGAAGTTGTTTCCGGCAGTTGGTCTCGCGAGAACTTCGATATTCAAACGCCCGACAAAAACATGGGCCGTGCTGCAGTGGAATCATGGATCACGACGGACCGCGCTAAAGAGTTGTTTACCGCCGGCGGCCAGGACTTCGACGCGCTGAAAAAAGCTGCTCTCTCGAAGGATTTCAAGCCTGTTGCATTCAATGCAAAGGCAAACATGACGGTCAAAAACACCATTCGTGAAGTCAATTCGAATAACGTGATCGGAAAGCTCGAAGGCGCGGATCCAACGTTGAAAAACGAATATGTTATCTACACGGCGCACTGGGACCACCTCGGTCGCGATCCGAATCTGGCCGGCGATCAGATTTTCAACGGCGCGCTCGATAATGCCTCGGGCACGGCTGCATTGATCGAGATTGCCGAAGCATTCACGAAACTCGCCACTCCGCCTAAACGATCTATTTTGTTTCTTGCCGTGACGGCCGAAGAGAAAGGATTACTCGGCGCCAAGTATTACGCCGAGTTTCCACTGTATCCGCTAAACAAAACGCTCGCGAACATCAACATGGACGGCGTGAATCAGTGGGGCAGGACCACGGACATTACGATGGTGGGCGACGACAACAGCACCTTGATCGACTTGCTGCGTGAAGCTGCTGCTTCACAGAAACGCACGGTGAATCCCGATCCGGAATCAGAGAAAGGCTTTTACTACCGGTCGGATCATTTCGAATTTGCGAAACAGGGAGTCCCGGCGCTCTACACCGATTCCGGGATCAACTACGAAGGTAAAGATCCGGCGTTCAGCAAACAGAAGCGCGACGAATACACCAGCAAGGACTACCACAAAGTTTCCGACGAGATTAAACCTGACTGGGATCTCACGGGAGCAGTTGACGACGCGCAGTTGCTGACGATGATCGGCTATCGAGTGGCGCAAGGCGACAAGTATCCGGAATGGAAAGCCGGCTCAGAATTCAAAGCCAAGCGTGACGAGACGATGAAGGGCACAGCTTCGAGTGGGCCATCCATGCCGTAACAGGCGGGCTCCTGAACGATCAACTTGCGGGCGGAATCGATTGGATGGCCTCGTAAACACGCGCAGGCCATCCCAATCTTCAGTTATTTTCGTAATCGAACGTAACGATCCTTCGAAAGCGTAGGCCGTCCTCCCTTGCCCCTCGGGCGTGCCCCGACACCGGTTACAGTTCTACCATCCTTGCTTAAAACTTCTATCAATCCGTTTGCTTCTAGATCCAGAAGCAACTGGCGATATGAACCTTCGCATTCAACATCGTGCGGCGCGCGGTCCACTCACCATAGAACACGGACACCTTGCGCGGTCCCTGTTCCAACGCTGATAGAATTTCCTTCTTAATGTCTCCGCGCTGGTCGAACATCGGTATGAGGTTTGTTCGACTACTTTGTCTTAGCTCAAGTGCACCGGGCTGCTCCTCAGAGTGACCGCGACGCCACATAACATCTTTCATTATCTTGAAACCAAGCGGATGTTTCGTTGCGTGGATCAAGTAATGACTGGTTCTGTGCTGCTCTTCATGCTCAACTCGGAAAGGAATGAGGTATCTTGCGCCGATCTCCTCCCGGAGAGCCGCACAGTAGTGAGTCAGAATCATGCGTTCACGCTCTTGAACATCAGACGAAGCACGTAAGGCATTATGAAACTCGTTCGCTCGCGCTTCGCTGCCGAGAAGTTCAATCAGTACATCGCTGACAGATTCAAGACCAGCGATTCTTCGCACGCCATCAATGTTAAAAAAGATGAATGCTTCGCATTTGCGAAAATTCATAACTCTTTGAATCGTGTTGAAGCTGGCGCCACTTACACCGCACGGATCCACAAACAGGAAGGTAGGGGCTAGATTACCTTCCAATTTGTCTAAGACCTCATTCAGTCGGTCAGAGAAACGCCCATCAAGACATAATGGTCTTCTGACTTCCGGATGTGTTGCAACAAAGTCATCGACTTTAGTTTTCAATTGATCAAAGAGAACACGATCGGACTCAATGAAAATCGTACTGACCTGTGTAGCGAACTGACTATTGCGAGCGATCAGTTTCAAGGCTCGAAGGGGTGAGCCGTCGAATATCTCACCGCTCCCAGACATTGTGTATGTGCCTCGACCGGCAAAGCCATCGATGAAAACCAGGTTCTGATTGCTTGCTTTTAGAATGTGGAAATAGGCCGGAAGATACGCCTCAAGAATCTCGTGCTTGACACGCGTCTGGTCACGATAGTTTTCGAAGTGTTTTCTGTCGCTCGTCGTCACTATGAGGAAAGAGTTCTTATCAAAGTCGGCTGTCTACTCGGTGGGACGAGTTCTGTTTGGTTGCTCCTTAAATAGTGATCGAGTATGGCGCTGATGCCTGAATTTGCTCTATTAACTCCAATCGGCGTTGCCGAGACGGAGAGGCAGAACCCTGGATTGAAGGTCTTTCGTCATAGGTTCGGCCGTGTAAGGTTCTGCCCGTTTCGTGCTTACGTCGGCCTCCCCACTGTTTAAAGAAAAACGGCACGCCGGCGACTCTACATTGAGCGTACAAGGAATCGACCCAGGCCGGCTGCATTGGCCTGGCCCTTGGACCACTCTCTCCGCCTACAATCGCCCAATGAATACCTTCGAGGTTTATGGAGTCCAAATCCTCTAACAGAGGTTCTAATGAAAGGAACCGCACTTTGGCGTCAGTCTCTCGCAGATGTTCAATTCTCGGCAGTCCGTGCCGCTTGTCTTCAACACTCACTCCCCACCAAATGTGCGAAGCCTGGGCCGCAAAACGTATTGGGCCGTTCAGCAAATCACGCATGCGCTCAGAACGCTTCGTCAAGACCTGGTAGGTATGCCAGTTTGCCAGCATCATCACCCGGGCGACAGCAGCAACGTAACTGTCTGTCACACCATCCTGAAAAAGATCGCTCATCGAATTGACAAAGACCGTCCTGGGGCGCTCCCATGTAAGAGGATCGACAAGCTTCTCCGGAACTAGTCTTAGGTAAAAACCTTGCTCGTAGGGATGCCCCACAACCCCTTTGAACCGTTCGGCAAAAGTTTCCGCGTAACAGTTCTTGCAGCCTGGACTGATTTTGACGCAGCCACGAACTGGGTTCCAAGTTGCTTCGGTCCACTCGATTTTGGAGTTAACACTCATGATGAGGAAGTAAATGGCGAATGATAGTCTCTAGATTTTCGGTAAACAATGCCTCTTATCCTAAAAACAGAAACGTTGACTTTCAACTCGTAGAACAGGAATAATCTCACGCGTCCCTGGGCGGGATGGGAATCGGCTCCCCAGCTTCAGAACTCACCGGATCGTTTCTTCTAATCAGTAAATATCAAACGGCGAGCACTTTTCGAAAAAGCGTCTGCGATGAACTCGAACAGAAACAAACCACCCGTTGCACCTCCAGTGTATCGCCCCCACGGAACAACAAAAGCAGTGCAACCGAAAGGGATCGTGAATCCGCGTTTCACACCGCCTCGACCACACACAACGCCAAGCGTCTTACAGAAACAGACAAACCCAATTCAACCCAAGCCCATCCCGCAGCGTCCGTTTGCGGCAACAGTTCGGCCCGTGGTGCAACCTGCGATCGGAAATGGCGCGGGCTCGGTGATTCAACAGGGAAAGCCGAAGGGATTAAAGAAGGCGCCGCAGAAAAAGGCTGTCGTCACACTCACGGTAGGCGCCAAGGACTATAGCGGCGTATCAAGCGGGCAATTCGGGCATGCAGAGATGCAGGCGCTCAGAAAGTTCATAATGTCATTCGACTCGATGGCCAAAGCGTCCAAAGCGCTCAATGAAGCCACCAAATTGAAAGTGCGCTGTCCTAACCAGGCTGTGTGTGGTTCCTGCACGATAATTCTGCAAGCACTAGGGTTCGAGCCACGAGCAGGCACTTCGTTCAGTAACTCGAAAAGCGGTGGAGTTTCGTGGGGCGCAAATATGAAGGTCCGCGAATTCCTGACGTTTCGCGGTCTCGAGGCCACCTATCAGAAAGCCTTAAAAGCCGGGGCGAAATAATTCCCACGCCAGAAGCAGTTCCGCCTGCAAAAATCACACTCCATAAATCAATCAACTTTGTAATATTAATTTTGTTCTGCATGACGATGAAAATTTCATCGATCGACGACGTTATTATAAATACAAGGGGGTTTCACGTTCGGCGGTGTCCCACTCTCTGAAAGACAAGGTCTCAAGCGCAACGGATGACCGCGCTTACGAGTTCGGTCCGTTCCTCATCGAACCTCATGCAAGACGATTGTCGCGCAACGGCGAAGCGGTGGCATTGGCAGCGCCGGAGTTTGAACTGCTGCTGCTGCTGGTCCGTAATCACGGCCGCGTAGTTGAGAAGAGCGAGATCATGGAGGCCGTTTGGCCCAACGTCGAGGTTGAAGAGAACAATCTCACCGTACGCATGTCTTCGTTGCGCCGGGCACTCGGCGAGAGCAAGGGACATCACCCGTACATCCAAACGGTGACCGGACGCGGCTACTGCCTGATCACCCAGGTAAATGAATTCACCGCACAACCAGATACCAATGGATCGATCGTCGATTCAGAAAGCGACAGCGATCCGGAGACCAATTACGAGCCGGCGAAGGACGAACAGACAGTGCCGGCTAAACCGGCTATAGCCAATCGCTCGTCGATCTGGTCCTCTCTGGTTGCGACACGTCGAAAGCGTCTTACGCTATATGCACTTTTACTCGCCGTGCTGACAGGCGCCGGCGTGTTCTTCGCAGTGCGAACGTGGCGACAGAGTGACGCGTCCAAAGCCACATCTCAATCGATGAAGATGACCCGCATCACGCACACCGGCCGTGTCCTATCGCCGGCCATCTCTCCTGACGGTCAAACAATCGCTTACGTGGAAAGCGATGGCGTACTGAATAGCCTCTGGCTGCAACGCACCGGATCGAACAACCCGCGCCAACTTCTGCCTCCAGTGAAAGTCTCCTACCAGGATTCCGCATTCTCGCGCGACGGCAACACTCTCTACTATTCCAAGTGCGAGCCAACCTGCACGCTACACAAGATGCCCGTGCTGGGCGGAGTTGAGACGGCCCTGGCTATCCGCGCCGACAGCCCGGTCACCTTCTCTCCTGACGGCAAACGGATGGCCTACCTGCGCGTCGATCGCGCTGGAGCGGGCGTGCAACTCAACCTGCTTGTTGCCAATGCGGACGGCACACGCGAGGAAACACTCCACTCGCGCACGGGTGACGCGATGTTGTACCAGCGCGGCGACCCGGCGTGGTCACCCGATGGGAAGACGATTGCTTTCGCGATCATGAATGAAACCCCGCGAATAGCCATGAGGGTAATCGGCATCGACGTCGCCAATCGAAAGGAGTCTGACTTAACTTCCAGGCAGTGGCGTTACATCCAGGACGTAGCGTGGCTACCCGATGGCGACGGTTTCATTATCAACGCCCGCGATGAGTCGTCAACACCGGAACCAGCGCTTCAGATTTGGCGCATCTCCTATCCGGGCGGTGAAGTGCGCAGAATAACCAACGACTTGAACAACTACATGCGCATCGGCATGGCGGCCGACAGCAACACGCTGATGGCAGTGGAGATGAACTGGACTTCGAGCGTGTGGCTAGCGCCAGCCGAGAATCCATCGTCGGCCGCGCAAGTTACCCGCGGAACGAACGATCGACGCGATGGTCACCTCGGCCTCTTCGCCGCGCCCGACGGACGGCTTATCTACGTCGCCGACTACAACGGCAAAAGAGATCTCTGGTCGGTGAACGGCGATCAGACCGGCCATGCACAACTGACCGATGGACCACACCGCGACTCCAATCCAACCGTCACACCCGACGGGCGTTATATCGTCTTCGAATCCCTGCGCGATGGCGGGCATAGCATCTGGCGGGTGAACGCAGACGGCCGTAACCACCGGCGTCTCACACGCGGCAACTACGATGCTGAACCCAATTGTTCGCCTGACGGAAAGTGGATCGTCTACGTGGCCTACGAGGATGGCCGCACTGTTCCGAAACTACGTAAAACTCCGATCGACGGCGGCTCCAGCGTTACCCTGACGAACGAATACTCAGTGCACCCGGCAATCTCCCCGGACGGCAAAACGATCGCTTACTACCGCCTAGACACGGAGAAAGCAGAACGCCGCGACATCGTGATCATTCCGGCCGAGGGCGGGCCGCCACTGAAAACCTTGCCGGCGCCGGACAACTTCGGCGGCATCATGCGCTGGTCGCCCTCTGGCGATGCGTTGATATACCGCGATTACGCCAGGACCGGTCTCTGGCGGTTTCCGCTCGACGGATCCCAACCCAGCCCCGTGATGAATCTCCGCGCCGAGCTATTGTTCGCGTTCTCCTACTCCCACGACGGCCGGTGGCTCGCCTACGCGAGCGGCTCGAACGCAAGCGACGTAATATTGATCACACGATTCAACTAATCCTCTTTAACCAGGAATCTCATAACCCACGAATATTGACTTTAACTCGGAACCGGACTACCCTCCGCCCGTTTCCCCCAACGACTCAGAATGCAGGGACTCGGATCGGCGGTGTCACACTCGTTAGAAGACAGCGTCTCAACAACACCAGATAGTCTGCTTTACGAATTTGGCCCATTCGTCCTCGACTCGCACGCGAGGCGACTGTCGCGCAACGGCGAAGCAGTGTCACTCGCGGCGTCGGAGTTTGAGCTGCTGCTGCTTCTCCTGCGTAACCGTGGGCGGGTGGTCGAGAAGAGCGAGATCATGGCGGCCGTCTGGCCTGACGTCGAGGTTGAAGAGAATAATCTCACCGTGCGCATGTCGTCGCTGCGCCGCGCGCTGGGCGAGACGAAGGGATACCACCCGTACATCCAGACAGTAAGTGGACGCGGCTATTGTTTGATCACGCAGGTTAAAGAACTTCCCGCACAAACTCGCACAGATTCGAAGATCAAGGTTGACCACGCAGTGAACGAACAGGCGGTGTTGCCTGGTTCAACCGAAATTCGCCGTTCGCGGTTTTCGTTTGCGGCTGTCCGCAGCAAGTTGCGACTCAATGGCGTGAGGTTATATGTACTCTTACTCATCCCTTTGCTGATCGCCGGCGTCATTTATGCAGTGCTGCGATGGCAACGGAACAGGGAGTCGCAACCCTCCGCGCAGTCAATCAGGATGAGCCCGGTCACGCATACAGGTCGCGCGGCCTCTGCCGGTCTTTCACCTGACGGGAAGACAATCGCTTACATCGAGCGCAATGGCGAGCTGAACAGTCTTCGAATTCAGCGCGTGGGCACTAACAACCACCTCGAGATCATCGCACCGGTGAAAGCCTACTTACGAGATCCCACATTCTCGCCCGACGGCAACACGCTCTACTACTCAAAATGCGACGGGGGCTGCAAGCTCCACAAGATCCCGGTCCTCGGCGGAGTCGAGACTGCTTTGCCGCTACGCGCTGATTGCCCCGTCGTCTTTTCGCCAGACGGCAAGATGATGGCCTACCTGCGGACCGCCATCGTAGAGGGATCGCACGCAGTAGCCAGTTTGCTCATCGCCAACCCCGACGGCACGGGCGAGATGGAAATCAACTCGCGCAACGAACGCAATGCGTATCAGGGAGGCACGCCCGCCTGGTCACCTGATGGGAATACGATTGCTTTCTCAATCCTGGTGAACGAAGAGGGACGGAGCTTTATGAAGGTGATTGGGATAGGGGCAGCAGATCGAAAAGAGACTACGCTCACTACTCAGCGGTGGCGTTACATCGGCGACGTGTTGTGGCCCGAAGACGACGGTCTCATTATCCAGGGCCGCGAAGCGGGGGCGACGCCCGAAAGCACGATGCAGCTTTGGCGTGTGCCACTGTCGGGCGGCGAACCGCGCCGGATCACGAACGACCTGAACACGTATATAAACCTCGGCAACTCCAGCGATGGCCGCACCTTGTTAGCCGTGCAGGTGCATTGGACAGCAGGACTGTGGATCGCGCCCAGTGAAAACTTATCGGCCGCTGCACCGCTAACACGCGGGACGCTCGATCGGCGGGACGGCGACCTGGGTCTCGCAATCATGCCCGACGGCAGCGTTGTCTACCCTTCCGGACTTAGCGGTAACCTGGATCTCTGGTCGGTGAACTCCGACGGATCTGGCGTTAAGCAACTCACCGACGCACAGCATACCGACATCTTCCCTGCCGTGACGCCGGACGGTCGCTACATCGTCTTCGAGTCCAATCGCGAGATCTCGCACAACATCTGGCGAGTGGACGCTGACGGCCGTAATCCGATCCGACTGACTCATGGTTCCTACGACTGTCAACCGGTGTCTTCACCCGATGGGAAGTCGGTCATCTACGTATCCCACGAGAGTGGAACGCGTATCCCGAAGCTGCGGAAAGTCTCGATCGACGGCGGCGAATCGATCCTTTTGACAGACGAGTTTGCGCAATACCCGTCGATCTCGCCGGACGGCAAGACGATCGCCTATCACCGCATCGACCAACAGCGGAAGCGCTGGATCATCCTTATCCCCATCGAAGGCGGCGCGACGATCAAGGAAATGCCGATCCCGAAGAACTTCGGCTCCGGCATGCAATGGGCTCCCGCCGGTGACGCGATTGCCTACCGGGAAAGCGCAATGGGCGCGCTATGGAAAATGCCGATTGACGGGACGCCGCCCACTCAAATGATGGATCTGCGTGGCGAGCGCCTGCACTACTTCCGTTACTCACCCGACGGCCGCCGGCTCGTCTACGCCAGCGGCCCCATCCTGATGGACGTCATCCTCATCACGAACTTCAACTAATCTCTTCTTTAAAGCCTCGATTCCTTTGTCTTTAGCAATCATTAGCACTCTTTAGCAAATCCGGCTCGCTCTTTAAGGACTCGCTCGCCAGCGCTCGGCTAGCATCCCGGTCCTCAAGAACATGAGTCATTTGCGCTTCATAATCAAAGTGAACCGGCGCGTCGGGAATGCCGTCTGCATCATCTGCGGCAAGACCTCGCAACTGGAAGTCGGTCCTGATCTTTTTACCTCGGACGGCGGGCACGTCTGTTCGGAATGCGGCCGCGAGGCTGCGCCGAAGTTGACTGCCCTGCTCGGACTCGCCAAAGCGGCCGAGCACTACATCGCCGTCATCTTCGAGTCGGACGATCGACTCGTCCCCGAGGACCTTGATTAGGGTGAGGATCTTGCAGTTGTGCACCGTGACGACGTTCGGCGGTGGCGAACGGCACCTGGCAGACCTCTCGCACGCGCTGGCCGATCTCGGGCACGAAGTTTATGCCGCGGCGGTTCCCGGCGCCCCGCTGTGGTCCGAGTTGTCGTTTCTGCCTGCGGCAAATCGCTTCGCACTGAGTAACTACGTAAAGAACCTGACGGGTCTCGCTAGATTTGTGCGCGAACACGATATCGAGATCGTCCACGCGCACGCGGCACGGGATTACCACCTGGCGGCGCTGGCAGTCAGGCTCGCTTCGCGCGGACGGCTCGTCCTCACGCGTCACGCGCTCTTTCCCTTGCGAGGAATCAACAAACACGTGCTGCGCGGCGTTGCCCGGATGATAGCGGTTTCTGAAGCTGTGGCTGGGAGCGTGCGAGCAAGTGGAGTGATCGAGTCTTCAAAGATAAGCGTCGTCTACAACGGAATCGATGTAGATCGTTTCGGGCAGTCGCTTACGCGCGAGGGCTCTCGCATCGTCGTGGGAACGGTGGGACATCTCGCGCCGATAAAAGGTCAGGATGTTTTTCTGCGCGCCGCCGCTTTAGTCACAGCGCGCCGCCGCGAGGTGCAGGTTGCCGTCATCGGCGAGGACAAGTCTCCGCAAAAGGAACACAGAAGATCTCTGGAGAGCTTGATCGCCGAACTCGGAATTGGCGAGAGCGTTACGATGCCAGGCTGGACCGAGGACATTCCCGGTTTGCTCTCGTCGCTCACACTCTTTGTCTCTGCGGCGCGCTGCGAACCCTTTGGTCTATCGATTGTCGAAGCAATGGCGGCGGGTCTGCCGATCGTTACGACGGCCTCAGAAGGCGCTTTAGAGATCATTGAAGACGGCGTGACCGGAAGACTCGTTCCCGTTGACGATGCCGAATCGCTGGCCGATGCGATTGTTGATTTACTCGACAACTCTTCCGAGCGCTCACGCCTGGCGCAGAATGCCAGGCGCGCTGCACGCCGGCACTTCTCGCTCGAACGGATGGCCCGCGACACCGAGCGCGTTTATCGCGAAGTGCTGGCAGAGATTTAACAACGGCCCTCGCAAAAGTGCTTTATTGGGAGGAAGAAGTCTCCCGCAAAGGCGCAAAGACGCAAAGAAAACCCTTAGTAACGCGGCAGCGCTTTGCGCCTTTGCGGGAGACTTTTGTGCAAAGCCATTCGACACTGCTGTGAGAGATAAGCTATCAAATAGCAATGAAGCGGCATGCGTCCGAAAAAGTCGAACCAACGGAAGGGCCGTCTACCGGCCGCCGTGCGCGACTGCACGAAATTATTTTCGAGGCTGATACGCGAGCTGGTCGCGTCTTCGACATCGTCCTCATATGGTTGATTCTTCTCAGCGTCGCAACCGTTATGCTGGAAAGCGTCGGCCGCGTCAGAGCGCGATATGGCGATCTGCTGTACGGACTCGAATGGTTGTTCACCTTCCTGTTTACTGTTGAGTACGTGCTGCGCCTGCTGAGCGTGCGCCGGCCACTGCGTTACGCGACGAGCTTCTTCGGTATCGTCGATCTGCTCGCAATCATTCCGACCTATCTCAGCATCTTCGTTCCTGGCAGCCAGTACCTGTTGGTGATTCGCATCCTCCGTTTGCTCCGCGTTTTCCGGCTGTTAAAGCTCTCCGAATACGTCGCGGAAGGCGATACGCTGCGTCTCGCTCTACGTGCGAGCCGGCGCAAGATCAGCGTCTTCATTTCCGCCGTTGTGCTGCTGGTCGTGATAATCGGGGCGCTGATGTATGTCGTCGAAGGCGAAGAGCACGGTTTCACCAGTATCCCTACCAGTATCTATTGGGCCATCGTAACGTTGACGACTGTCGGCTATGGCGATCTCTCGCCGCGCACCCCGCTCGGGCAAATACTCGCGTCGGTAGTAATGATCATTGGCTACGGGATCATTGCTGTTCCGACCGGCATCGTCACGGTCGAACTGGCCCAGGCGGCACGAGAACGAAGAATAACCCGGCAATCATGCCCCTCCTGTGGAGCTGAGGGCCACGACCCGGACGCGCTTTGGTGCAAGTACTGCGGCGCGAAATTATGAAGCAGAAGCTGCTAAGGGTTTGCAGCGCCTTTCACTTTGTCAATCACATCCGCGGCCTTCTTCATCCATTCCTCGCCATCATTGCCAAACCCGATGCCTTCAAACATGACCTTCCCATCGACGGCAACCACCCAGTTACGAGGAATGCTGTTGACGCCCTGGCTGTCGGCCCAGACCTGGCCCAGTAACACCGGGAACGTATACTTCTTCTCTTTCATAAAAGGTTGGACCAGGCCGACTTCTTCGTCGATGTTGAGCGTAAGGATCACGACGTCTTTCCGGTCTTTCAATTGCGCGCGCAGCTTCTCTACGTACGGCAACTCGAGACGGCACGGACCACACCACGTCGCCCACAAATTGATAAACGCGACTTTCCCTTTCAGATCCGCGAGCGACCATTTCCGGCCGTCCAAATCCGTAAGCTCAAACTCGGCCATCGCCGTGTTCTTTGTGTCCCAGGTCGCGACTTCAGCAGACGCTGGTTTGCTCTTCGAATCGACACGCGCAAGATAAGCGCGCCATCCCTGGTCCGTGCCACCCAACTCTTTCCACAAACGTTGCGTGTTGTCGCTTAACTCATCTTTGCCGGCGGAGGAGCTTGAACTTTTGGGCCGCAGAGAAAGCGCTGTCTGGTAAGCCGTCAACGCATCGAGTTTGCGCTGCTCGGCTTCGGCGACTTTCGCCACAGCTTGCCAATAGACACCGGCACTGTATGCGTAGGAACGCTTCCGGTTGTCGGACGCCTTTTCGCCAGGTTCTTTCTTCTTCAAAGCCTCAGCCATTTCGGCGAGCACTTCGCCGGCTTTCGCGGGCTGTTTGAGTCGAGCATAAGCTTCTGCCAATAACGGCCAGCTTTGCCAGCGTGTGTAACTGAGGTTCCCTTCCACCTCTTCGGGCATTGTAGAGAGGTCGGATACACCGCGACTCTTTTCAAGTCTCTCCATCTCGTCGACGGCCTTCTGAATCAACGCCGGCACCTTCTCTATACGAGAACCACGGCTGAGATAAAAACGCGCCACGGTCACTGCCAACGGCGGAGTCGAATAAGAGTACAGTTCCAGCTCGTGGGCTTTTTCGTAACCGTTGTAAGCCGCTTCCATGTCCTCGCCGGTTGAACCCTTGAACGCATTCAAAGAATGCACGCGCGTTGCCCATGAGCGTTCGTCGGTGGGCCATCGCTTAATCCACTCTGACGTCGTTTGCAGCATTGCCTGGTGATAGGCTTGCTTCTTTGCTTCCGGCTCTTCGGGTTTTGGAAACGGGTGTTCTTCGTCGTAGCGCATCTGAACAAGGCGTCTTACCGATTCAGATTTCGGAAAGAGACGGATGATCTCGTCCTGCGCCCAACGCTCCCCTTCCTTGTCGCCTGTCTGCCTGTAACCGGCTTCCAACGTCTGGAACCATTGCCGGC
This sequence comes from Pyrinomonadaceae bacterium, assembly GCA_035276045.1. Lineage (GTDB taxonomy): Bacteria > Acidobacteriota > Blastocatellia > Pyrinomonadales > Pyrinomonadaceae > PSRF01. Next base: position 18,415 of record DATELZ010000090.1, read on the forward strand.
TGTTGAGGTTTTTAGCGCGCAGATTCTTGATGTCTTCGGCGATCTGCTCGCGTAGCTGCGCATGTTCGGGAACAGGCTTGAGTTTGAAAGAAAGCGTCCAGAGGGTGTCCCAATTGTAAAGATCTTCTTCGTTGGCGGTTGACTCCAGCATCGTGCGCAAACGTTGCGCCGCGGCGGCCATCATCTCTTTGTCGCCCAGGCGCGAGATCAGGTTCAAACTCGCTTTTTCGTTTGGACACTTCGCGATCCATTGCTTCAGTTGATCTTTCGACTTCGCTACGTCGCGGAAGTTCTGATAGTTGTAAATCTCCGCTAACTGCAAGTGGGTCCAGGGAAAATCGGGTCTTTGCTGGATCAGCTTTTCCGCAAGCGCGATCGCTTCCTTTGTCTGCCGCCCGACCAGCAACCGCGCGTAAAGATAAACAGCCACCGGATCGTTCGGCTGTTTCTCCATCTGCGCGCGATAGTCGACGATAAGCCCATCGTTGTCGGCGAAGAAGCCGGCGCGACGGCTGTCCTGATAACGCCGCCGTATGTGGAGATCCTCCGGATACTTACTCACCAACTCCTTCAATATCGTCTTCTGCTTTGCGAGCCGCGCCTGGTATGGCAACTCTTCGTCGTTCACCTTCGAGACCTTCTTCAAATCCGCTCTTATGACCGGAGACGGGTCGCAGTAATCTCCCGCGGCCTGGGCCTGAACGAGACCAGGAAGAAGTAACATGCACACCAGTGGAAGAAGTTGGAACGCGAAGCGGCGGGAAGACGGCTCACGCATCATTTGCGGATCTCCTTGGGAAGGAATTATGGGATTAAAACGCGCCTACTTAGACGCCATTTAACCCCAGAAGTTCCCGAATTTGAAAGAAGCCCGCGTTGCTAGCGTTACCGGTTTTACGGCACGCCCATGTAAAGCAAATTCCCCTTGAATTTCTCGGCAATTCCTCTAACCACCGGATCCGGATCGGCTAATGATTTCTTCAACGCATCTGTCGCCGGTCCAGCGGCGGGATGATTCAACCAGTCGTAGACTTCGATGCTCGCTTGCAGTGAGCGCGCTCTAATCGCGGGATCCGGATCGTCGATATACCAGGCCGCCGTATCGCCATAGATGTAATACTCGGTTGCGGATCTTCCATTTCCGCACCAACCGCGATCGGGGTTGTGCAGTTTGAGTGAAGCATCCTCAATTACGGACACCTCGCTGTGTATGTAGCTGACGATTTTCCAGCGCGAATACTGAATCAGCGCGAAGTCAGTCGCCAAAACGGCCACGATAAAGAAGAACACCGTGGCGATAGGACCATAACTAAGATGGGTGAGCAGCCTCGGAGCGCGCTGGGGGAATCGTCTGAAACTTCGAATCTCGAGCAAGGCCCACAACAATATCCAAATCACTATCGTGACGATTCTTATCTTGAATGCGAGATCGTCGTACCAATACCACTGCGCCTCGCAGTATTCACTCCAACAGTCCCGATAAGGCGAGAGTCGATAAAGCAAGCGCGCCGGGTTCGGCATGTAAACACTGAAGATGTAAGCCGAGAGTGCTGCACAACAGAGCCGCAGGAGAAGAAACATGACGACCCTCCCTCATCTCGATGTCCGTTCAATCAACTTGCGAGGTTAGACATGGGCACGAGGTCTTTTGTTCCCACCCGTTTTTTGTAGTACCGTCCGCTTGAATGAGCGTGGAGCACGTGGATGTAATTATCGTCGGCGCCGGGCTTTCGGGAATCGGCGGCGCCTGCCATCTGAAGCGCGAGTGCCCGCAGAAGCGTTTCGTCATTCTCGAAGGGCGCGAAAGGATGGGCGGCACCTGGGACTTGTTTCGTTATCCCGGCGTGCGCTCCGATTCCGACATGTACACGCTCGGCTATCGCTTCCGCCCGTGGCGTGAAGCGAAGGCAATGGCCGGCGGCCCTGCGATCCTCAACTACATCCGCGAGACTGCTGTCGAATACGGCGTAGATAAGACGATCCGCTACAACCACCGCGTGCGCCGCGCCTCGTGGTCGTCGGATCAGGCGCGTTGGACGATAGAAGTTGAGACCGGCGACGAGAATACCGTGGTCCAGCTCACGTGCAACTTTCTCTATCTTTGCACCGGCTACTACGACTACGCGAACGGCTACACACCCGAGTGGCCCGGCGTCGAGCGGTTCCGCGGAACTATCGTGCACCCACAGAAGTGGACCGAAGATCTTGATTATGCAGGCAAGCGCGTCGTCGTGATCGGCAGCGGAGCGACCGCAATCACACTCGTCCCCGCGATGGCCGAGCGGGCGGCGCACGTAACGATGTTGCAACGCTCTCCGAGTTACGTCGTCTCGCGTCCCGCAGAAGATCCGGTCGCAAAGTTTCTCCGCATTCTGCCGGACCGCGCTGCTTACATGCTGATGCGCTGGAAGAATGTGCTGTCCAGCACGTTCTTCTACGCCGTAGCGCGCAAGCAGCCCGCATTGTTCAAGTGGATGGTGGCGAAAGGCGTCCGCAGTGAACTCGGCAAGCAATACGACTTAAAGCACTTCACTCCTAACTACAACCCGTGGGACCAACGTCTGTGCCTCGTCCCCGACGCCGATCTTTTCCAAACGATACGCGACGGCCGCGTGTCAGTCGTAACGGACCACATCGAAACCTTCACCGAAGACGGACTCCTGCTTAAGTCAGGCGAACGCCTCGACGCCGACGTCATCGTGACCGCGACCGGTCTCGTGCTGAAACTTTTTAGTGGCTTGCAACTCGTAGTAGATGGCGTGCCTGTCGATCTGCCGAAGACACTCGTCTACAAAGGAATGATGTTCAGCGACGTGCCTAACCTTGCCTTCGCCGTCGGCTATACCAACGCATCGTGGACTCTGAAATGCGACCTCGTGTCCGAGTACGTGTGCAGGCTCTTGAATCACATGGACCACCACGGCTATTCCACGTGCACACCGCGTGCTGACGATGCGGACATCGGCGAGGAGCCGGTGATCGACTTCAACTCCGGCTACGTCCTGCGCGCGCTGGACTCACTGCCGCGCCAGGGCTCGAAGGCGCCGTGGCGTCTACGGCAAAATTACATACGAGATCTTTCGCTGATGCGTTACGGGCGCGTCGCGGACGGCACGATGGAATTCAAACAGACGCCTAATAACTGCGTCTTGTCAGCAGCGCAATCAACGCAACAAACAGGGCAGAGCCGATAATTGACCAGACTATCGGAAAGTTGGTCGTGCCGATCCGGATCGTAAAGAGTTCCGGGAGGCCCAGCGCTCGAGCCAGCCACATTCCCACGACAGCGCCAACAAATCCAAGCGCTATCGACACCAGGCAGCCACCTCGCGAAAATCCGGTGATCGCCTGTCCCAGCGCCCCACAGATCCCTGCCACCAGCAGCAGGATGAGAAGATCGAATAACGTCATAACACGGTCCTAACCAGCAGCAATCTGAAGATCAAAAGTCACGGTACGGCTGCGATTATAACCGCCTCTGCAAAAGTGAAGTAGTGTCCTGACTGCACCAAACAATCAGGACACCACCAATGTTCGAAGACGCGCTTAATTGCACCAATCGCCTGACTGTTGCAAACAGCGGAAGTTCCTTCCGAGCGCCGGGAAGACGGCCCTGCCATCGGCGCGCTTTACGTCGCGGATAAAAGCGTCGGGACGAATGAACCCGTCGCGTGGATCCTCGGGAATCGGACAGATAACCCAACGAAAGACGGGATCCTCAACCGGCCGCGTCCGCAGTTCGATAAAACCTTTCGCCGCGAGATTGTCGATGTGCGACGGACTCGTCAGAATCGCCGTGCCATCAAGATCGCGACCGTTCGAAGCGGCGATCGGATCGAGTTCCTTGCGTCCTGCTGCCGTGAAAGCTTTCGGCGTATAGACCACCCACACGGCCACCCACATGCCGAGCGGATCGTTCGAGAAGTAACCATCGCGCGTGTCGAAGACGTTGTCCTGCCGCTTGTTCGGGAGAAACGGATCGAGGATCGAACCGTTTGACGCCTTCGGAAAGATGAAGACGCGGAAGCGCTCGGCGGTGTCGAATGCGTGCTGCCCGCGCGAGGTCAGTTGACCCGACGCGTTGCGCTCAAAGCTGGTCGAGTTGAGCACGCCGAAAATATTCGCGTAAGTCAGACCACTCGATCCGGTTGTGCCGGGCGTGGTTTCGATCGTGCGCACGTTCGTGCGTCTCGGATCGTTGTTTGAATTATCGATAACAAAATCGCCGCCGCGAGCTGCCGTGCCAACACGCAACACGATGTTCTCGGGCACGACGCCATGCGCGCGATACGTAGCATTGCTGAAGTCGAATGGCGACGTGCCGAGGTCGTCGTCATCGGCGGAAACGCTCGGGGTAAAGTTAAAACCAGCCACTGCCGCGATAGTCAGAGCGAGTGCGGCGAGCCACAGTTGCCACCTGGAAATCCTGTTCGTTCTCATGATCGATTTGTTTCTCCTTGCTGCTGTCTGCTAACGGATGCGAGGCAATGGAGCGCATCATGAAGGACAGGTTTTTGGCGGTATGTCAGCGCGGCGACATGACTGTCACCACGCGGACAAAAGAGACAAGAAAGTCGCGAGGAGCAGACCGGTATACGTTTGCAAATCTTTCAGACACTTGACTCGAACCCAACCGCGGCCAAGCTCGATTATGCCGCGACGTTCCAGATCGTTGAGCACCGTCGTCGTAGTTTGTCGCGCCGCGCCGATCAAACTCGCAACGTCGTGATGCGTGAGTGGCACCAGGTAATCGCTCACTTCAGTTTCAACTTCGACAGAGCCGCTGGTGGAGATGTCGTGCAGCAGTTCGCAAACACGCGCCGAAACTGCTTTTGAAGTGATGTCCGAAAGTTTCTTCTCCATGCGTCGCCGGCGATCGCCGACGAGCCGGATATAACTCAATGCGAGCCTTGGTTGCGTGGCCAGAAGATGTGTGAAGTCGTGCTTTGAAAAAACCCAGGCCAGCATGTCGTCGAGCGCCTGGGCCAGGTTGCTGCGCGGCGAATCGTCGAGCAACGCAAACTCGCCAAAGACCTCGCCGGGCTGAATGATGTCGATAGCGATCTCTTTGCCCGATTCCGAGATGACCGACAGCTTCACTCGCCCTTGCCTGAGAATGTAAACGACGTCGGCGCGCGCGCCCGGGACATAGATGAACTCGCCGCGTGCTTTGCGCAGGCTACGCGCGTGCGAGGCGATGCGGTTCAACTCCGCAGGGTCGAGGCAGGCCCTCATAAAGGTTCACCCCAGATTTGAGTTGCTCGCGAACGGGCATTCGATCGAGCCGCATCAATTCTTCGATCGCCGCCATTTCACGATCGCGATTGATACCGGCAACAGCCAACACGCGATCGTTCTTCACATAGAACGCAAGAAAATCACGGGCTGCGACGTCGCCCTGGTAGACAATCTCGTCCCACGACGACGCATGGCCCACGTAACGCAACGTGACGTCAAACTGCTGTGTCCAGAAGAAAGGCACGCCGTCGAATGCGAGATCGCGTCCGAGCATATTGCGCGCCGCGGCGCGGCCTTGTTGCAACGCAGTGCGCCAGTGCTCGATACGCATGCGTTCGCCCGTTCGCGCGTCGGCGAAGTTGACGATGTCGCCGGCAGCGTAGAGCCCGTCAGCCGCACGTAACCGCGAATCGACCACGACGCCGCCTGACTCGTCCAACTCCACGCCTTCAAGAAAGTGTGTTACCGGACGCACTCCAGCGCCGATGACAACCATGTCCGTCTCGATGCGTTCGCCATTGTCGAGCGTAACTGCTTCGACGTTGTGACTGCCTTCAAAGCCATACACGATCGAACCGAGTTTGAAACGCACGCCATGACTCTCGTGCAGCTTCCGAAACAGAGATCCGATTTCGTTCCCGAGTGTTACCTCGAAAGGTTCGCGCGAAGGCGCGACCACCGTAACGTCAAGCCCGCGCTCGCGCAGACTGTATGCCGCCTCCATACCGATGAAACTTGCGCCAACGACGACGGCCCGGCGCGCGTGCTTTGCCGTTTCGATGATCGAATCGGAATCGGCAAAGCTGCGCAACACACACACGTTCTTCAAATCCGATCCGGGAATGTTCAGACGAACAGGCGCGCCGCCAGTTGCAACCAACAGCGCGTCGTATTCCATCGTCTCGCCGCTTTCGAAAGTTATCGTCCGCGCGCGAGCGTCGACACGCGTCACTTCCCTGCCGAGCAGAAGCTCGATGTCATGCTGGTCAAAAAACTCGCGCGGACGAAGCGGCATCCACTCCGGCTCCGCGTGACCATGCAGATAGTCTTTACTTAGATTGGGCCGATCGTAAGGAAGACGATCTTCGCGTGTAATCATCACGACATTGCCGCCGAAACCTTCTTCGCGCAAAGTTTGAGCAGCAACGTAACCGGCCCCACCTGCCCCGATGATGACAAATTGCCGCGGGTCGGCCACAAGATCGCGTCCCCCCGACGCCATCTCGCGTCGATCCGCTTGCTCTTCGGGGACGCTGACAAAGATCTGATCACCTTCAACACGCACAGCGTAGCTAACAAGCGCATCCAGCGCCGGCGGCTCTGCCAGATCGCCATTGGCAACATCGAAAACAGCGTGATGCCACGGACACACGAGCCGCGTGCCGCACAGCACGCCTTCCGCGAGCGGCGCGCCGTAATGAGGACAGTTTGCAGTCACCGCGTGAAACTGATCGCCGGCGCGCGCCAACAGAATGCGTGCCTCACCGGCTGCGACTTCCTTCATCTCTCCGGATTGCAGATCAGACGTGTCCGCTACGTGAACGTCGTTAAAACTCATCTTTCGTATCAGGCCACGCTGACGAGGTGGCCCATCTTCTCCTTCTTAGTCTTCAAATAGCCGGCGAAGCAGTCGTGTGGCTCGATTTCGAGACGCACACGTTCGACCACTTCAAGACCGGCCTGCCGGATCGCTTGAATCTTGGCGGGATTGTCAGACATCACGCGTACCGAACGCAGACCGAGATCCAACAGGATCTCCGCGCACTGCTCGTAGCTGCGCAGATCCGCTTCGAAGCCGAGCAGTTCGTTGGCCTCGATGGTGTCCGCGCCTTCGTCCTGCAACGCATAGGCACGAATTTTGTTGACGATGCCGATGCCGCGTCCTTCCTGTTGCTGATAAACGATGACGCCGTGGCCTTCACTTTCGATCAACTTCATCGCCGCGCTGAGTTGTCGCCCGCAATCACACTTGAGCGATCCGAACACGTCGCCAGTCATGCACTGTGAATGAATTCGGACCAGGGTTGGTTTGTCTGACTGCAACTCACCTTTCACAAGCGCGACGAATTCTTCATTGGAGATGAGCGATCGATAACCGAGGATGCGAAACTCGCCGGTCTCCGTCGGCAGCCGCGCAGCAGCTACCCGCGCGACCGTCTTCGGCGCGACATGCGATTCGATCTTTCGGGTAAAGTGAATTACGTTTTGCGTCATTCGTTTCTCCTGCGCACGGCCATGCACCGGTAGAAGCATTGTGTGGAGCAAGGCCGGAAAGTTCTGTCAGCCAGCGACTGCGCGTGTCAGCTAGCTGACAGAAAGTTTGAAAGAGTTGACTAAAGCGACTTCAGGTATTCGACAAGGTCCGTCTTCTGCTGCTCGGTCAAATTCGTGCTGAAGAACGTGTTGTAGTGCTCGATCACGTCGCGCAGGGTGTTGAAACGCCCATCGTGATAGAAGCCGCCCTTCTGGTGAGTCCAAAGACCTTTGAGCGGAGCCGTGCGGTAACGTTCGTCCGGCGATCGCTTGGCCTGGAAGTCGTCGATGCCGATCTCTTCCGGCTTGTGCATGTTCCAGCCGGGCTCGGTAAAGATCGGCGGAACGTGACACGTCGAGCATTTCGCGACACCGTTGAAGACTGTTTCGCCACGGGCGGCAGCGGCACGATTGAAAGTTCCTGCTGGCGGTTCGGGCGCCGGAATCGCGAGTTGATAAAACTGAAGCGCCGGAAGCTTTGCCGTAATCAGATCGGGATTGGCGCGCACGTTGCCAAAACCTTCACGCGCGGCGATCGGGAATTTAACCGGATCGTTCAAACGCGGATCGTAGAACGTTCCCTGCCCGTGCATTTCGAGATTCGCGACAAACGCGTTCCAGTGCGTGACTGATCCCCAGCCGGTCCACGTATGAAGATTGACTCCCGCGAGACCAAATGCCGGCGGAATCAGTGTCGCCGCAGTCTTGCCATCAGGACGAAACGCTTTACCGTCAAGAAACAACTCCGCGTCGAATTTTCCTGGTCCCCATGCCAGCACCGCAGTGCGCACTGTTGCCTGGTCCACGCCAAGCAGATCGGCAACCGGTTGCAGGTTCGGGCTCAACGCCACGATCGCGCCGACGTTGAGATCGCGGTTGGCCCAGCCATCGAGGCGCTCGCCAATGCCCGGCGCGAATGAATCGTCAACTGTCGAATGACAGAGCGCGCACGTAATGCCGATAGACTGAAGGCGTCCAAAACGGACCTCGCCTTGCAATCCGACGACGGCGTCGAGTTTGAGCAGCTCCAGTGTCGTGGCCGGATCGTTGAGATCTACTCGACCGCGTCTTAACTGCGAGATGAGCGATTGCGGCAACGCATCCACGTCAACTTTCAGCCCAACGCTGAGCGCCGTTTTCGGACTGACGCCTGGACCAACACCGCCGAGGTTCGCGCCTGCGATGGCGCGGTGAAGCTGGAGGGCATCGCTCCAGAATGCTTCATCGCCAAAAGTGTTGAAGCGGAAAGTTCGCTTGCCTTCCTCAAGCATGCGTTCCGCGTTTGCGTCGGTTTGCCGATCCGCATCACGCGGTCTTCCCCTGTTCCTTCCCTGGTCGTCTGACCACTTTGCTTCGCCGGGCGTGCCGAGAAAAACTACAAGCGCCGCCACGGCCAAAAGCACGAATACTATGTTCAGTAATCTGCGCTGCATCGCCTTGTCCCCTTCCTTGCGTGCCTGCTGGAAATTCCTTAGGGGGCTTCCTGATAGGGTGCTAAGAAAATACTATTCTTCCTTAATAAGTCAAGGATTTATTTGACTTATTGTGCTTTCTTAAGAAAAGGGCTAAGATTCGAGGGCAGATGAAGCTGGAACGCTTTCTTGAGAGCACGCGCGGGCAAATCGTCACACTTCTGCGCGCAAATACGTGCACCGTCGACGAACTCGCCGAGAAGCTCAGTCTTACCGACAACGCGGTCCGTTCACATCTCGCGACCCTCGAACGTGACGGCCTCGTTCGACAGACTGGCTTGCGACGTGGCGCGCGGAAACCACACTTCACTTATGCGCTGACGGACGAAGCTGACCGGCTTTTCCCAAAAGCTTACGACGCGTTATTGAACCAACTGATCGCGGTATTGAAGAGCCGTTTGAATCAGTCTGAGATTGAGGGAGTTCTGCGTGAAGTCGGACGTGCGGTTGCGGGCGACATGCCTGAAGACAAGAACGGGAGTTTAGAGAGCCGCGCGCAACGGGCGCTGAGCGTGTTGGAAGCGATTGGCGGATCGGCGCAGCTCGAACTGCACAAAGATCGGATTGTGATCCAGGGTAACGGTTGTCCCCTCGCTGCGGCCGTGGCTGTTCATCCGGAAGTCTGCCAGTTAGCGGAGACTCTCGTCTCCGAGATCGTCAAAGCTCCCGTGGAGGAGCGTTGCGATCGCACCACCCGCCCGCAATGCCGTTTCGAGATCGAGACTAACGGCAAGAAATAACGAGTTTCACCTGTTCTGCGTTCTCCGCGTTCCTCTGCGTCTCTGCGGTTAATCTGTTTTTGCCGCCATGTTCACCGCAGAGAACGCAGAGAATGAAAAAGGGCGCGAAGAATTTCTCGCGCCCTTTTCTCTTACTCGAACGAACTGCTCTTTACAATGCCTATTGTGGTGGCACAGTGAGAGCTTCGATGTTGACGAAGAACCGGAACTGGCCCGGTGTCTGCACGCCGAGGTTGAATTCGACAACGGTGCTCGCACCGTTTGCCAATGGATTTGTTGTCGTGATTACGCCTTCAGCCAAACTGGAGTTGAGTCCGCCACCACTGGCTTGCGCCGCTGGTGTCTGCAACGTCAACGCCTGACCAGTCACAGTGCTTGTGTCTGTGAGCGTGATTGTCTGGGTTGGCGAGTTCAGGACGCGAAGATCCGCCTGGCCCGGAGGCAGGGGCGCTCCCGTCAAGGTTGTAATCGTCACGACGCGATAACGCAGCGCGACGATCGGCAATCCCGTGTTATTCGTAAATCTGCGCCTGATCTTGAGTGTGCCATTCGCGCCGTTGGTTACTGGCGTGAAGTCGCGCACTCGATTCGGCGCTGCCGCGTTCGGCTGCAACAAGTCGATCAACGTCGCAGGCATCTGCGCGTTATGCTCGATTGGAGCACTCGTGGTGGTATAGGCCGTCATGGTTGGACCACGTTGCGGACCAGGAGCACCAAGAGTTGAAGCCACACCGTTCAGCGTTGCTGCGGTAGTGTCGACGAGCACAAAGTCGGCCGCATTGTTGTTCGTGTCTTGCGGTATTCCATTGGCCATCGAACGCACCCAGCTATGCTGGCCAGCGGTCGTAATACCGGCGGCAGGCGAAAGACCTGTGCCCTCTTTGTAGTCGGCGTTCGTGACCGAGCTATAGCCGACTGAATCCAGACGGTTAGCCGGTAACGCTGCCGCGGTTGAAAAGACTGCCAAACCGACGTCGTCCGGAAGGAAACCAACCGTGGCCGAAGCCGGATTGACTGAAACGTTTGCGCTACCACTAGCCGTGATTCCTGTTCCGGTTGGATACGTTGCAAGACTGTAAGTATTACCGGCCGGACTAGGTGTGGTTGGCTGCGTGGAGATCAGGAAAAATCCGCGCGGTGGCAAGGCGAGTGGTCCCGCTGTCGACAGGGTCTGAGGCAACACCAGGAAGGTGGTCTCAGCAGCGCCCTGCGCGCCAGCAAAACGCCAGCCGGCTCCGGTCGGCGATGTAGGATCGGCGCCCGGAATTGCGTCGATGATCGTGATGTTCTGATCCGTGTTGTTGTAGATCTCGATGAATTCGTCGGCGCTGCCATCAGATCCTGGCGGCGTTGTTCCAGCACCACGGGTGCGAAACTCACTGATGAGAATCTGGCCCGCTGTTGGCGCTGGTGGACGAACGTCGAACGTGATTGTCCAGCCACCGCTGATGCTGCCACCGTCAAGGTTGGCATCGTCGATGATGTAAAGGTTCCAGGTCCCATTCGGACTGTCACCGTTGAAAGCCGACATCGTGTAGGTGTACGGAGCCGCTGGCGCCGGCGCTGGGAAAAGATCGGTCGTGCCGGAATTCGCCGGACGATAGTCGCCCGTCACAAACGGCACACCGGTGTTGCCGGTAACTGTGGACGGTATCGGCCTGGCGGCATAATCGTCCATCGTCACGTTGATGTTCGACACACCCGGCGAGCCAGCGCCGAAGTCGGACATGATTACTGATTTACGTCCGGACGGAGACACAAGCAGGAAGTCCACGTCGGCCGGAAAAGCGTGACTGAACCCGTTGATAGTTACAGAGACTCTCTGCACAACGCCGACTTCACCCGACACCGTGATCGGAGCTGGGTAAAGCGACGCTGCCTGTCCACTCGCCGGACAGGGATTCGGGCAGTCAGTAATAGTAATGGTGGTTGCGTTGGTGAAGCTGGCTGATGGCGCTGGGATCGGATCGACGCCACCAGTAAAATTGTCAACCTTGCCGGTCGAAACACTGCCCTTCCTGAGTTTGCCCGTCTGCGACGAAGATGACGACGACGGCGTCTGAGCCTGTACGACCGGAATGTCTTCCGCGGTTAGCGGGTTGGCAGTTTTTTGGGTTTGCGTTTGGGCGAAAGTGCTCGGTGCCGCCATCAAGGCGACGACTAAAAGCGCACCTATTTTAGGCTGGCCCCTGCGCACAGGGATAAGACGCATATTCACACTCTCCATATATGGTTAGTCTAGACATCACTTTGTCGGGTTGGTATTGCGCCCCCTGGGTAATAGCGGAGCTTACTTTGTTGATCTTTGCCGCGTCAAGCTAAAGAGTTTGAAATGGTTTTTAAATAAACCCGAAAATCGGGAAATCGATCTAAATCACCGTTCCAAATTCGTCTCAATTGGAGCAACGTCGATGATCGAAGCTGCCCCTCGTGCCGCCGCGTAACGGCGGTTCGCGGTACGTTGTCCAGCTCGCCGGCAACTCGCTGCGATAGGGCGGCAGCCCCTGCTCTGACTCGCGAGTGTGCAACACGTCTCCGCGCCGGAGAAACTCACGCTGGAAGAAACGCTCGAACGGTTTGTTCTCCTGATCGACGATCTCCTCGATTGTTCTCCGCGACAACAACGAAGCTTTCAGCCGCGGATTCTCGGCGGCCAGCCGGCGAATGTGCATCAGCCGGGCGCGAATGCGACGCGCCATTCGTTCTTTCATCGTTTGCACCTCATTGTAAGAATCAATCATGTGCAGCATTTCGTGATTGAACGTATAGCCGCCCGGTTCCTCGCGCGGAGTGAACAGAACGAAAGCCATCGGGAACGTCGTAACATTGAGAGCAACCGGTGATTCGAACGTTTCCCCGGCGAGTTGTTGGGTAACATATCTCGGATTTGCATTCAGCTCGTACGAATCTGCCGAGAACGGTCTCACGCAACCCACCGTGCGCATCGAAGGATCGACACAAACCTGATCGATGTCGATTCCGGAAACCTGGAAGTTGTAGCAATAGCTTTCTTGCGCTAACGAAACCTGTACGTCGGGCCAGTAGGTCGGATCGTAGACATCCGGTTGGTCGCGGAGTTGCTGAGCACTGCGATTGAGTTCGCTTTGCTCGCGTATCGCCGCGATCGCCCCGATACCATGCGCCGGCGAATAAGGATCGGGATCTCCACGTCTGCGACGCCGTGCCGCATAAGAAGGCAACGGCATATTAAAGGACGTCGGCACCATCTCGTGTTGGTTTGGCTCGAGTACGAGAACTTTACGCAAACGAATCGTGAACTCGCGGGCCAGGTGACGGCGGCCGACCGAAGTGACTCCCTCTCGTTCTTCCTCGGTTCCGCTTTCCTCCACGATCGTGGCCGGACGCCTGTCGGTGTCGATGACCATGCGACCGGTCGCGCGATCGAAAAACATCCGGACCATGATTGGCCCATCGAGATGCAGGGCTTCGCGCAAAGGCTCGAGTTCCTCGCCGACCTCTCGTACCCGGGCGCGAACCTCGGCGGGGGTCATCGTATTTTGCGCCTCGCCGCGCGGCGTCGCTGGAGCAACTTCTACGATTCTGTCGTCACTGGAAACCTGGTCTTCGGTGCTGCCGCGCATTTGCATCGGCGACGGATCGGTGAGACGCGGTGTGTCATCGGCGGCTGAAACATACCTGGCTGTAGTTTCATCTCCAACCACGTCGACGTTCATTCTAAAGCGCGCTTCATGACCCTGCAGGAAGTGGGTGTTGAAACGATCGAGCGGCGCATCGTCGCGGCGGGCCACGACCCACGCGTTGTACGTCCTATTTATTTGGGCAGTGTTAATCGGATTTTCCGCTTGCCGCGGGTGAATGCCCGCATCAGCCGGCGCGCGCAGGCTCGGATCTTCAAAGAGAAACTCCATCGTCGCCGCTGGCCCGGCGGTGAAAGACGTTGTCACGGGCGCAGTCCGGTCGGCAGCGACAACCCCGGACGGATTGGACCAGGGCGGAACGTCAGCAGCCGTTGACGAGGATCGGGCGCGCATCGGCACCGGCACTTCGCGACGCACTCTTTGCCCGCCGACATAATTAACTTCCATCTCGTCCGATACCAGAGTGTGCATCCAGCCGACTTGATAACGAGAGACAACGGCCGGATCGCCACTCGCCGAGACTGTCGCATTCATTCCGAAGGCTCGATCGGATGGTGTCAACGTGAGGCGATTGGTTGTTCGATCCAACGCTGCATCAACCGCCTGCGCTCCCCATTCGAGACGCTGATCGGTGACGGCAAAAGCAGGTGGAGTTTCCGGACGAGCCGGCAAACTCGTTGTGTCGATCGGACCCGGCAATGGTTGGTCCGCGCAGCCTGTGGCACGGCCCGCGAGTGGATCGCGAGATGGAACTCGCCACCATGGTCCACCGCCAGGCGCCGGAACATCGGTGCCGGGAATGTTACCCATGACTGTTTCACACGGCGGAAAACCGGCGAGCTCGACAAGAAAGATTGCGGCCGCGTGTACCGGCGAATCGTTTGGACCAACTCCGAGCTGCGGCGCGAGGAAATGATGGAAGCCCATGTCGACGATGCGGGCCGCCGCGCAGAGAGTAGGATCGCTTGCTTCCGTAAAGGTCTCGTTTGCGAGCACGATCTCGCGCAATCCTTCCAGATTCGGATGACCGAGACGCGGATCGTCCCTTTGATTTACGGGATTTCTATTAATGCTTGTTCGGGGTCCTGTTCCTTCGAGGAGAATAGTAGTGCGCCGCACCATCTCGGCGAGGTTCGGAATGCGGCCGCAGGTCCAACGAGAAATATAAGCATCTGCCGCGAGCCGGTAATCGCGCGCGAGGATGCGCGCCACGGCTCGATCGACGGCGTCCTGCAAACTGGTAGGCTCGCCGCTCGGCGACGGCGTGGTTTGGCCTTCGGGTGCTTCGGCGCCGATCACCGCGATCTGGTTGTCGCTTGCGTTCGGACCAAAGATCGTGGTTTCACCGTGGGCAAACACGCGAATCTGTTGCGACGGCACACCCGCATTCTCTAACTCTCGCGAAGCGCGTTTCGCGCGATGACACGAGAGGTTCATGTTGCCCTGCGTTGTGCCGTCGGTGCTGGCATATCCGTGGACCTTGAAGATTGAGTCGGCGCGTTGACTGCGGGCAAAGCTGCGCAACCTTCCCAGCACCGCTTCGCGCATGACGTCCGAATCGGTGCAGAATGCAAAGTGAGTGCCCGCAACCGGTTCCTCTCCGGTTGGGCAGGGCGGATCGGGCTTGAGATTACTCAACCCGGTGGGAACGCGCGGGCAAGCCGGGTCGGCATTAGTAGGACCAAACTCGGTTGGCGGCGTGGACGTCGTGGTCGACGGCGCGACGTCGCCGGTTATGATTTCGATGTCTTCGTCTTCGACGTCACGTTGAATTACGTTGCTCTGTTTGTGCAACACGCCGGAGTTGTCGCCGCTGCGTTGCTGGATCACGTGCGTCAGTTCGTGGGCCAACAAACGGCGGCCTTCATGAGTTCCCGGCGTGAACTGTCCCGCGCCGAAGACGATATTGTGCCCGACCGTGTAGGCGTTTGCGTTTATCTCGGCAGCAGACTGGGCGGCGGATGGATCGGAGTGCACGCGCACGCGCGAGAAGTCGTGACCAAAGCGGTGCTCCATGTCGTGCCGCAGTGGAGTTGAAAGAGGCTGGCCTGATGCTGTCAGGGTGCGGTCGACACTTGGTGGCGCGGCGACAGGATCGGTATTCGACGCACCGGTGAAACGCTGCACGCGCACTGGCGCATTCTGCACGCGCCCGCTTGCCGGCGAGGCGAGCACTCGATCGGCAATGCGATCTGCTTCCTGTTCGTAAGCGTCGTGGGCTTCGCCGACTCGCAACTCACGCTGCAAATCAGACTTCTTTTTCTTGCACCCGTGGCACTCGCCGCCCGCGACAGTGTGACTGCCACAGCCGCCGGAGCACTGCCTTTGCAGTACACCGCTCATAGGCGAGCCGGGTTTTACTGCGGTCACGTTTGCTGGTTGTGCGACGTGTTGTTTCAAGCGTGCCAGTGAATTCTGAATGCAGATGTTTTTATTCCGCGGCAGGGAGGGTGACACACCCGCGTCTATCGCAGCGTCTCGGGTGCGTCTACTGAGGTTTTTAAGTCGTGCCGTATTTGATCCGCGCGCTCTGCGTCGCTGAGCGCCGGAGGCGCGGCAGATGGTAGCCAGAGGCAAGTGCGAGCGGAGCGAGCACGACGCCTCTGGATAACAAGAGTGATCAATTGAGCACTGAAAGTGCGACAGAAAGATCCGTTCTATCGCACTTTCAGTGCTTGATGTCTTACCCGTGCTCCAGGGGCGTCGTGCGCGCTACGCTCGCACTTGCCCCTGGCTACCCTCTATTGCGCCTTACGGCGCTCAACATGCAGATATTGAAAACTCAACACCCAGATACTGAAACTCATGAATAATTGCGTGAACTTGAGTGACAGGACTATAGGGACTTTTAAGAGGGTCGAGTCTTCACTTTTATCGTCGCGATACGCAACTGGTAGGTTCCGGTGCGATTGTCGGCCCAGAGGATCTGAAACGCGCCGTCAGGCATAGCGATCATGCCGATGTACTCACCGCCGGCAGGAAACCGCAGCGCCGTCGGGATGTGCTGAGGACTTGCCGGACATGAACGTTTGCCCGAGATTTTTGCGTCGGGCAGAAATGTTGCGCCGCCATCAAGCGACGCGGTGAAATAAATGTCCTGGCAACGGAACGTGCCTTTGATCGTGCTCGGATCGTTACGGCCGTCATACCACACAACGCCGACAACGCCATCTTTGTTGACCGCCATCGCGGGCGTGCGCGTGTAAGGTTCGTAGTTGCCGGTGCGATCGACGCGAATCGGATCGGACCAGCGCTCGCCGCGCGTATCAGAATAGCGAACGTGAATCCCATTAAACTGACTCGCCGCGCATAAATGAAAAATACGATTGTCAGTATGTCCAGCCACAACAGACGACCACCCGCCAGCTCCGTTGCACGACTCTGAAATCAACATCGGTTCGGAGAAAGTCTTCCCTCCGTCAGTCGACACAATCATCCAATCGCGTTGGCGTTCGAGGCGACGGCGATCGCCGGCGCGGCGATGATCGGCAAAGGGCACCAGCAAAGTTCCATCCTGAAGAATCGCCGGGTTGTTTGCTTCATACGAAAGATTGCTCGCGATCACGTGAACCGGGTTGGGAAACGTCAGTCCACCATCGGTCGAGCGCGCAACGTAGATCGCGCTTCTGCTTTTGCCCGCCGCGTTTTTAAAAGGACGAGCAGAGACGGCGTAAAGACTTCCCGCAAACTGTTTGCTGAACCTGTCGACCAGCAGGGTCGAATGATCGTGAGCGTTGCCGAGCGAGACGGGCTTGTTGGGCCACGTGCGGCCGCCGTCAGTAGAACGATAAACAAGCAACGGCGTCTCGTCACGTTCGGTAAGCTCGAGAATCGAGAGCACAGCAGTTCCATCAGGCAAGAACGCCACCCACGGATCGGCCGCGCTGCGCAAACCGAAATCGTGTCGCGTCCAGGTGCGTCCACCGTCGAACGTCGTGAACGCCGCGCAATCCAGACCACTCAAATCCGGTTTAGTGATCACCATCGCAGCGGCGAGCATGTTGTTCGGATCTTTCGGATTGATTGCGAGGTAAGGTTCGACGAGCGGCAGGTCTGGTCCACCAACGCTGACCAGGCGGTCTTCGCCGATTTCGAAATGTTGATTCGGCGCAGGTTGTTGTTGGCCGTGCGAAGCGGAAACGAGGATCAGCAACAGGGCAGCAGCAGCGATTCTCATATCAAAGGTTAGTGACCGAATGACTGATTAGGTTTCATGGTCAGAGACATCACGTGGTCCAAAATTTTCTTATTGACAGCTTACACGACCGGGAGTAATCTGCGGACGATTTCCCCTAGTGTCCAGAACCTGCTCGTTCACCACGCATCTCCTCCCCGAGATCAGCTTACAGTTTAAGAGTTTACTTTAGCGACGCGAGACGTGCGACGCGCGTCCAGTTCGACGTCGGTCAGACGTCCAAAAAGAAAGCTCCATTGTCAGTGGCTGCTGACAACGGAGCTACTCAAAAACCCTGACCTCTGCCGTGTCGGTAAAGGCTGAGCTTTGCGCAGCGGCATTCTAACCAACACGCGGGCAGAGGCTCAACTGCAAAGGAGCTATTCATGTCACGCTCACGTGTGTTCGTCACCTCCGTCCGTTCACTCAACAAACAACTGACTAAAACAACTTATCGCTTGCGCCGGCTGAGATCTCCGGCAACCAGTATTCTTGTCGTGTTGACCCTGCTGGTTTCAAGCACGCCGGCAGCGCCACGACTGATTGTCGACCAGGTCAAAGAATCCAGGACCACCCTTGCCTTCTGGTGGGCCAGAAGCGATCTCGCAAAACTGCTGGACCCACAAAACTGGCGCTCAAAGAAAGAACAGGAAAAGCAGGAAGACCGTGACGCGCGGGTAGCCCGGCTACAGATATTTCCGGGCGACGTCACCGTCAATATCAGCGAACAGGTCTCGTTTTCCGCAATTGCCTTCGACGCGGATGACGCGCCCGTAACTGGCGTCAAGATCAATTTCCGCGGCTCGGATCCGAATCACGGTAAACCCGTTCGCATAACGAGCAACGGGCAATTTGAGGCAATTTCGCCAGGCGCTTATAGAGTCGTCGCCGAGGGCGCCGGCCAAATCGCCGAAGTAAAGGTCGTCGTCAAGCCAGGGATGAGACGCAACCTCAAGGAAAAACCGATTAGCGTGAAGCCGGTTTCGAGTCGTGATGAACCCGACGCGGCACGTGAAAGAGACGTTGCAGTTAAAACCGAAAAATCTAATCGAGGGCAGCTATCGGGGAACCGGCGCAGTCGCGGTTTGCAAGCACACGCGAGTCCGGCGAAGACAGCTCCTGAGCCGGCCGCGCCAGCGCCTTTTCTGCCAACCGGTGTCGGCTGGGACAACAGCAACTATTGGTACGCCGACGATCCCGATAATCGACGCGGCAACGCCCCCGGCGCTCCAGCGGATTCCGGCGCCGGCGAAGGAAATTTTCAAATCACCGCGCCGATTCTGAATTTGCCCGGCCGCGGCATCGACATCTCACTCGCTCTCACTTACAACTCGCGCCTCTGGAGCAAAGCAGGCTCACAAATTGGCTACAACAACGACGTCGATTGGCCCGCCCCCGGCTGGTCGCTTGGCTTCAGCCGCATGGTGGGAATGGGAACCAACGGCGGCACGATGTTGATCGAAGCCGACGGCACTCGCCGCAGCTATGCCGGCACTATCATCAATTACAGTTGGGGCCAGTATTTCGAAGGGCACACCACTGACGGAAGTTTCATCAACTACACTTCCTTTACCAACGTCAATGGCATGGTGACTTCGGCGACTGCCGATTTCCCCAACGGCACCCGGATCGTGTACTACGCTTACGACCTCAGTGCCGGCACCGCCTACCCCACGACGATCACCGATCGCAACGGCAACTACATCATTCTCAGTTACGTGAACAATAACGGCCCGCGTATCCAGACAGTCACCGATACTCTCGGGAGAGTGCTCACCTTTCACTACGACAGTATTGGTTTGCTTACTGCGATAACCGCGCCCGGCCTTGGCGGAGGCACGCGCACTGTCGTTCGTCTCCTCTATCGCCAGCTTTCACTCTCATATGGTTTCTCAGGACTGACTACCAGAACTCCCACCAATTTCCCGTGGGTGCTGAACGCGATTTACTACCCCGGCACCAATACAGGCTATTGGTTTGGAGACGCTGATTCCTATTCGTCATATGGAATGATCGCCAAAGTGGTCGAGGCCCGGGGGCTCAACTTTTCGGCGGGCTCTTTGACCGTGCAGGGCAGCTTGACAGCGCCAAGCGCGAGCCAGATCACGAGGCAGGAAGTTTATAACTATCCACTCACCCCGAACTTCTCACTAACCGACGCGCCCACGTACACGACCATGACTGAAACATGGACGCGCGACGGGTCGAACAACGACACGGCAACCACTCAATTTCTCATCACTAAGAACGCAACCAATCCATCGCAACCGACAGTTCCCTCTCGCAAAGTCGAGATCACTTTGCCAAACGGCACGAAGAGCATTCAGTACTCCCACAACGCGCCCGGCAATTTCAAGGACGGCATGATCTACCAGGACGAAACCAGGAATTCCGGCGGCACTCTGCTTCAAGGCAGCACTACAAACTGGGAACTGGGCCACTACTCCAGCGCGCGTCCGACCCGCATTGAAGTCACCAATGAAAGGAGCCAGACGACCGCAACTGAGTTTGGTTACTTTGGTCTATACAACCAGGTCTGGGAGGTACGGAATTACGATTACACCGGCGCTCAAATCCGCGTGACCCGAACCACCTTTGACAACGGTTCGAACTACACCGGCCGCCACATTTTCAATCTACCGATTAGCGAGGAGGTGTTCGCCGGCGACGGCTCGACGCGAGTTTCCCGGACTACGTACGAATACGACAACCAACCACTCACCTCACGACCGGGAGGAGTCGCCTTTCACCTCCCGTCATACGATCCTTACAACATGGAAGAAATATGCTGCGACTGCTGCAATTGGCAGTGGGACCACATGACCGATTCCTGGGTTTGCACCGAGTGGTGCCCGGGCATACCGGTCTTCGATCCCGGCTCAAACTATCGCGGCAATCTCACGCAGATGGTCGTTTATTCCGACGCGGCGACGCCGAGCGGCGCGATCGTCGAAAACCATCGCTATGACATCGCGGGCAATCGTGTTCTGACGTCGACAAGTATTGAACAATCGACTCTCGAATTTACGTCTGCCACGTCATACGCGTATCCCATCTCGCAGACCGATGGATCGCCGACCGATCCCCTGCACCAGATCAAGACCAGCTCTACGTATGACGTAAACACCGGTCTTCTTCTCACCACTACGGATGCAAATGGGCGTCAGTCGCAAGTTACTTTCGACCCTGTAACGCTTCGTCCGTTGACCAACGCTAAACCAACCGGCGCGCACGTCGATTACTCGTACGACGACGTGAATCTCACGTCGACCCAAACGACGTACCTGCAAACTCACCCGACGCACACGACGATCGCGGAACAGAGCGTGACGCTGCTGAATGGCCGTGGCCAGGTGCGCCAGGAAAAAGCCCTCGGCGAAGGAGGTGTTTGGGACATCGTCGACACCGTCTACGACTCGATGGGCCGAACGGCACAACAAAGCCTGCCCTATCGCAGCGGCGACACCATTCGTTGGAATACGTTCACCTACGATGCGTTGGGCCGCACTACGGTCAGTCAAATGCCTGACGGCAGTACCGTGCAAAGCTTTTTCAACGAACTCGCCCGTCCCGCCGGCGCTTCGAGTCTCGCAGGTGAAACCGTGCGAGTCGTCGACGCGTGGGGACGCGAGCGATGGTCCAGGAGTGATGCACTGGCAAGATTGGTGGAAGTCGTCGAGCCCGATCCAAACGGCAGCGGCTCTGTTTCCACTAACGGCCTGCTGACTACCTATGGCTACAACGTCATGGGTGATCTGACGAGCGTCACGCAAGGCTCTCAAACTCGTACTTTCAAGTGGGACTCGCTAGGACGATTGAAGGCGCAGAAGAACGCGGAAGCGAGTGCGACTCTTAACGACGCCGGAACGTATGTCGGCTCGGGAAGCTGGAGCGATGTCTTCAACTACGACGAACGTTCCAACGTCACTTCGCGGATCGACGCGCGAGGCGTTAAGACGGTTTACAACTACGGAACCGATCCGTTTAGCCGGCTGCTATCGATCACGTTCGATACGACCGGCTTCGGCGACACGAACAATCCGGTCGTCGCTGCTCCGAGCATCACTTATCAATACCGCACGAAGAGCAGCGGCGCCCAGTTAATCGACGTTACTGAACTAAGCGGCATCACTACGACGGGTGTCAGCACGGAAGCCTATACTTTCGATGGTGAAGGAAGAGTTCAAACCAGTACTCTCACCCTCAGCAGCCGTCCTTCCCATCCGTTCGCAAAGCAGTACACTTACGACGCGCTGGATCGCATCACGGATACCTTGTATCCCGCAGAACACGGCAATGGCGCGGCGCCACGTCGCACCGTGCATCGTAATTTCGATGTGGCCAGCCGCCTCAGCAGCTTGACCGTCGACGGGCAGTCACATGCCTCGAACATCGTCTACAACGCCGCGAGCAACACCACATCGATCAAGATCGGCGTCAGTGGCACAAACCAGGTAACGGAAAACTATGGCTACCACGCGCAAACTGGCTTGTTGGAAAACCAGACCATCACGCGCAACGGAAGCACGTTGCTTAACCTTGGTTACAACTATGCCAACGCAAACGGAAAACGCTCCGGACAGTTGGTCTCCATCACCAACAATCTCGACAACAACAAGAATCGCGCTTACGAATACGATGCATTGGGAAGACTGAAACGGGCGACCAGCGGCAATAACGTCAACTGGGCGCAACGTTACAACTACGATCGTTACGGCAATCGCACCGAGGTCTTCTCCTACAATGCCGAACAGTACATTCGTAACTACTACCAGAACGGGCTTAACCGCCAACCGAATGCGACCGAGTTATCAACATGGCTCAGCACGCTCCAAACGGCCTACACCCAGGGGCAAACGCAATTCCTCACCGCCATGCAGAATCTCGGCAACGCGATCTTCAGTTCACAGGAGTACATAAACCGCAACCGCACGAACTCGGAATACGTCTACGATCTCTATAAAACGTATCTCGTTCGTGAACCGGATACGGATGGCTGGGCTTTCTGGACAGCGATCGTCGCCACAGACGGGCGCAACCAGGTCCGCAACGGTTTTGCCTGGAGTGCGGAGTTCAATCAGAAAGTCAGCGGCGCCAGTCCTTACACACCGCCGGGCAATCCAGCAGTTCCGCGCGATGGATTGGAAGTCGTCAAATACGACGCCACGAATAACCGCATCAACCTGGCAGGCTGGAATTACGACGCGGCCGGAAACCAGACTCGCGTGCAACTCCCCGGCGGAACCTGGCGGCGCTTCCAGTACGACACTGCGAACCGGTTAGTAAAAATTAAGGCTGATGACAATACGACAGTGTTGGCCAGCTTTACTTACGGCTGCGACAACCAGCGGCTCATTGCCGAGGAAAACAATACCCGTACCTACTACGTACCGGATGGCGAAGCAGTCATTGCCGAATACACGGAAAACGGTGCTGCGACGACTCCGTTGTGGTCCAGGAGCTACGTCTATCTAGGCGGCCGGTTGCTATCAACCTTGACGCCAACCGGATCCGGTGGTGCGCTGACCACCTATCATCATCCGGACCGTCTAAGCACGCGCCTTATTTCCAATGCGCAAAACACAAGCTACACCGAGCAAGTCACCTTGCCGTTTGGCACTCTCCTGCCACACGAGACCACCGATATAACCAACCGTCGTCGTTTCACTAACTACGACCGGTCACCGGTGACTGGCTTCGACTACGCGTTGAATCGCACTTACGACAGCAACCAGGGCAGATTCACGCAGGTAGATCCAATAGGCTTCGGCGCGAGCGAACTTTCCGATCCGCAAACGTTGAACCTGTATGCCTACTGCGCCAACGATCCGATCAACGCGATCGATCCGGATGGCTTGTTCTTCAAGAAACTGTTCAAGGCGATCTGGAAGGTGTTGACCAACAAGTGGTTCATCATTGCCGCTACGGTGGCCCTGACGGTGATCAGTCTTGGTTCATCGTTAGGTTTCTGGGCGCTAAAAGCTGCCAATACTTCCACCTTACTCGGCACGCCGGTTACATCGGCAGTTCTGTTCGGAACTCACACAACCACGCTGGGGTGGATAGCGGTCGGGCTGTCGACGGCACTTGCGATTCCCACGCTCGGCAGTTGGCGGGCTATGGTCCAACGAGGTATTTCGTTTGGCATCGGCCAGGTAGTTGGATCGCTCGCTAACCTGGCGGGCATTGCTGGAAACGCGGGCGGCCCGGGAGGAACTCCGGATTGGAATCCTGAACAAGGAAGTTTCGGCCCACCGCAAAGAGGTGGCCGGCCACCGAGAGGCGGCGGCGGTCGTCGCCCACCCCGCGGGATGGTGCCGTGGCGTCCCCCAGTCCGCAGGCCAGCGCCGTATCGACCTCCGCCAAGCGGATACTCTGCAAGGTTCCCACGCGACTACCAGGACAAGAACACAGTCCAAAAGGAAGCTATGTTCCGCAGCGAGGGAGAGGCCCGGACAGAAGCGTTCAGGGTGATGTTTCATATGGGATCGAGGCCAGTGGAGGTCGCGCCAGGGAAATGGCGTAGTGCTAATGGTCGCTGGCAATTTCGAGCAAAAACCGTTGATTACACGCAAAACCACGTGCACCTCGAACGCTTGGATCCAGCCACCGGACGTGTTATGGAAAACTGGCATTTGCGGTGGCCGGCAGGGCAATCACGGCCGAGATAAAGCGCTAAGGAGTCGCGAATGAATAGAAGAGTAGAACTTCCTATCGCTCTGGACGATAAGAGGATCTCGTACCAGCGGGTAATCACAATCGATCTTGGGGCGGTCCCGGTCGACGAATGGTGTCTCAATCTGTGTCTTCTAAAAGAAGGCCTGGTTGACGCAATCACCTTCGCCGGAAAGGGACGCCTCAGGATTGAGGTGGACCAGACCATTGATAGAGCCCAGCGCGCGCGGGCCAAGGCTGGGCCAGGCCAAGGCGGGTCAACCCAGGTCGAGCTCTTCGTACATCCCGAAGAGCTCGACTTCTGGGTCAGCTTCTTTCTAAAGGCTTATCGCGATGGGATGGCGGAAGTGAGCCATATCGACGTCGAGGCGGTCTCAATTCCGGATAACGAGGAGATCTATGTGACATTCCTTGCCGGGAAGTCGGCTCCGCCAATGCCCGGCGACGAGGCGCGAAAGATCCTCGAGAAGTACAAATAGCGTCCGTCTTCTGTCGCTCTTTCAGAGCTCTTTAGATTCTTCAAAACAAACCAGGGGCTGCGCGAAACCGTGTTCATTATCATGACATGCTTTACAGATCGTTATCATGACATCCTTTACAGTTGATGGGGTAGGCTGCAGCGGCAGGAGGAGCTGCGGATGCCTTGGAGAACTGAGAGTGTCATGGATCAACGAGTAGAGTTTGTGCTCCGAGCGCGGCGTGGTGAAGAGACGATCGCCGCCCTCTGTCGCGAATATGAGATCAGCCGGCCAACTGGTTATTTATGGCTGCAGCGTTATCAAAGCGTGGGCAGTGTCCAGGCGCTGGCAGAACATTCGCGGCGGCCGTTGCACTCTCCAAGCCGAACGGATGACGAGCTTGTAGCCGCGGTGTTGGCGGTGCGCGATGAAAAGGGTTGGGGCGGACCGAAAATAGCCAAAGTGTTAGAGCGACGGGGACTGCAGGTGAGCGCAGTCACCGCGCAACGAATCCTGAAGCGTGCCGGACGGGTGGCAAAGCAGCGGGTGGACAAAACGAGGCGGCGCTTTGCCCGCGCGCAATGTAATGAATTAGCACAAATGGATTTTAAGGGTGAGTATACGCTGGCTTACGAGAAATGTTATCCGCTCTCACTGCTGGATGACTGCAGTCGTTATTTGCACGGCCTGTGGCCCTTGCGGAGCACTGCCGGGGAGGGGGTAAAGCAGTCATTAGAGGGCCATTTCCGTGAGTCTGGAGTGCCGCTTTCGCTCTTGATGGACCATGGCACCCCTTGGTTCAGTATGACAAATGCCCGGGGGTTGACTTGGTTTGCGGTGTGGTTGCTCAAGCAAAGAGTGGTGTTGCGTTACTCAGGTGTGGGCCATCCGCAGACCCAGGGGAAAGTGGAACGGTTTCATCAAACTTTGAAAAGGCGCACCAAACATCGCGGCCTGCCGACCACCTTAGGTGAATGGGAGCGCTGGGCGCTGGAGTTTCGGCAGGAATACAACTACGAGCGACCACATGAGGCATTACAGATGAAGACGCCCGGTGAAGTTTACCAAGCCGTCAACCTGCGTGCTTATCAGGAGCGACCGCGCGAGTGGGAATACAGTGGCGGCACGGTCAAGCGGCTGGACACCCAGGGCCTGCTTTATTATCGGTCGCAAAGATACTTTGTGAGTGAAGCTTTGGCGACGGAACGGGTTCGAGTTGATGAACTTGACGGCCAGTTACTGGTGACCTTCCGGCACATGACCGTGCGCGAAATCGAGCTTCGCACCGGCAAAAGCACTGCAGTGCTGTTGCCGGCACGAACCCTGAACAAAGAGGGCGACTCCCAGTAAGCATGTGTAAAGGATGTGTTGATAGCAAAACGTAAATGATGTCTTGATAATCAACACGC
>DATELZ010000091.1:0-35212 GCA_035276045.1 Pyrinomonadaceae bacterium
GACACTCCATCCGATCCCAACTCACCCGCGCCGATCCAGCCGGAAATCGGGCGCAGAAGGATCGCTATCGTCGTCGACGACTATGCCTTGTCCATGCAGAGCATGGCTAATGTCAGGCGGCAACTCCGTAAATTCATTGACGAACAACTGCATCCCAACGACCTGATTGCGATCATTCGCACCAGCCAGGCTCGACGCGAGATGCCTCAGCTCACGAATGACAAAACCCGTATCAACCGGGCTTGGGAACAGGTGATTTGGAACCAGTGCAGTCGTATTGGCATCAAGTCGACGGCGCGAGTTGGCGACATGGGCCAGGCAGGGTGCGGACCGGGCGTCGCATCGTTCGATGAAAGCGTTTATTCAATCCGCGCGATCGTCGCCGCGCTGGGCCGGGTTCCCGGACGCAAGGCGATGATCGTCTTTTCGGAGGACACGCCATTGCGGGATGATGAAAAACCCGCACGGGGCAGCAGCAGCGTGATGCAAAGCAGCTCCACCAGCAAGGACTCGCGCAATTACAACGCCCGGCTCAACACGCTGGCAGAATTGGCGATTCGTTCTTCGGTAGTCATCTATGCCGTCGACGCGAGCGGACTGCAAGTGACCGGCGTGACCGCGGCTGACGCCACCCCAAGGCCCATGGTTTCAGGCTCCCAGGGCAATGGTTTGTTCGTGCAACAGTTACGTAACCAGTCAAAGCTGATTCAGACGCGCCGTGATGGCGCGAGTATGTTAGCAAAGGCTACTGGCGGGTTCCTGATCCGCGACCAGAACGAATTTCAGTTCGATAAGATTCTCGAAGATCAGAGTGGCTACTATGTGATTGGCTATCGCCCGACCACTGAAACCTTCAACAAGCAGTTTCACAAGATCCGCGCGCGCGTAAAGAAATCGGGACACGAAGTGCGCACGCGATCGGGTTTCTTCGGCATGAGTGAAGAAGATGCGAAGCGCCTGAAACAAACACCAAACAAGTAACCACAAGAGGCACAAACGCAGCCACACAAAAGGCACAAGCAGAAACCGGGTAAAGGTCTTTACTTGTGCCTCTTGTGATCTTCTTTTGTGCCTTTTGTGGTTCTATTTAGTCAACACTTCGCGGAAGTATTCAACGGCGCGTGGATCGCCGGATTCACCTAATGAACGGATCGCCTGTTTGCGCACTTGTTGATTCGTATGCGTGCGGGCGATCTTTATCAATAGCGGCACCGATTCTTCCGAGCGCCGTTCGCTGATCGCGCGAACAGCCTGCACCTGCACTTCCGTATTTCCATCCGCGCTCTGCGCAGTTTGACTCAAGAATTCAAAACTGCGCTTTCCAACACGCTCGCCAAGCAATCGAATCGCTTGCCGGCGCACGTCGACCGAGTCGTTGCTGCGCGCCACTTCGAATAACTTGTCTTCAACACGCGTGCTCTTGATATCCGACAACGACTGTAATACCGAGCGTTTCACATCAACCGCCTGCTCCGCGTCGTACAACTTCAGCAGATCGTCAACCGCCGCTTCGCCACGTTCGCTAAGCACGCGGATCGCCTGTTTGCGTAACTCCGGATTCGTATCCGTGCGCGCAATCTCGAGCAGACGCGCCTGCGCTCGCGGGCTCTTCGTTTCGGCCAGCGATCGCAGAGCCGCGCGTTTGACGTCGAGCTGCGGGTCGCTCGTATAGATCTTCATCAACTCGTCAATGGCGTCTTCACGTTGCAGATGACCAAGCTGGCGCACTGCCGAGCGACGCGACTCAGCATCAGCATCGTTCTTCGCAATACCGGCCAGGAACGTAAACGCCGGTTGCGCTTCGTGGATGCTGTTGCCCACCGCCGAGATCACACTGCGACGCACCTCGACGTCCTTCACCGACTCATAAAGACCTTGCAACGTTGCGACTGATCCACGATCTTTGCTTTGCCCGATTGCCCACGCCGCCGAACGCCGCAGCTTCTTCTCTTCCGCGTCGTTGCGCACGATCGAAGCGAGATAAGTCTGTTCGCCGCCAACCTGGCCCAGCCAGTAAACCGAAGACGATCGAATACGTTGATTCGGCGACGTGCTGACGAAGTTCTTCAACATGCCGCCAACACGCGCGTCGTCGTGCAAAGCGAGACCGAGCACCGCGCGTTCGCCGAGCATGTCCAACGGCGACGCCGCAGCCAGCGCGCGCATGTAGTTCAAGCTTTCTTCGTTGTTAGCGCGGCCCAGCCAGTAAACGGGATAACCGCTGTACTCGCGTTTGCGTTCGAGGTTGTAGATCTCCATGCGCGTGATCTGGTTGGCAGCAGGATCGCGCAACAGGAAGATCGCGAGATTCCGTGTTTCAACGGTGACGCCACCGGCCGTCGTGCCGATAAAAACGGACGTGTCGCCGATCGTGTTCATTGAACCGTTGAACTCGCGAACCGCCGGATCGATCGCGACGCCGGGACGGACGTCAAAAGTGTAAGCGGACCAGTAGGGCGTGTTTCGCGCGCGTGCGCGAGCGTGCGCGGCGTCGAGTTTCGCCATCAGATCGGCGCCTTCGACTGGCGTGAAACTCTGCACGGTCGTGGCACTCGACTGCGTTTGCAGATCGTCGCGTGCTTCGGCAACGGCGGTGATGTCAGGAGCGGCAGTTGCGCAAGCCACTCCAACCACAGATGACACAGATAGAACGATCAATAAACAGGTGATTCTTGAGTTAAGCATGATGGATCTCCGGGGATAAGAGGCCGCCTCCAACGTCCGCGGCGCGACAGTCAGCTACGTGATGATTGTAGAGTTCTCACCACCACGCCGCGGAACGTTTGGAGCTCGATTTATTTCAACAGTTCTTCGAGAAACTTCAGCGCTTCGGGATCCTTGCTGTCGCCGAGGAACCGAACCGCCAGCTTACGCAGTTCAACTGACTGATCGTTGCGCGCAATCAGCATCAACTTGCGCACCGCGCTCTTCTGTTTGGAATCGCCGAAGGCGCGCAGCAACGACGTCTTCACCTGCTGGTTCTGCTCGCCGTCGTACATGCCGATGAGTTGGTCCACCGTCTGCTGATCGTCTTTGCTGCCGAGATGTCGAATGGCATAACTGCGCACTTCGATCGGATCGTTACCGCGCGCGATCTCGAGCAGCTTGGCCTGGGCGCGTGGGTCGTTGTTGTCGGCAAACGCGCGCAACAAGCTCTGTTTGATCTGGAGATTTGTTTCAGACGTGTAGAGCTGGAGCAGATCGTCGATGGCGACGCGGCCACTGCTGCCCAGGGCGCGAATGGCGAGCATGCGAAGCTCCGGAGTTTCCCCCGTGCGCGCTACATCCATCAGCTTTTGGCGTGCGCGAGGTTCCTCGCGACCCGCGAGCGAGCGCAGGATTTGAGATCGGATCTCCGTCGTTTTGTCGGCGTCGAAGATGCGGATCAGTTCGTCGAGTGATGCCGTGTCCTTCATGTCGCCGACATGACGAATCGCGTACTGGCGAGCGGCGAGATCGTCGCTGGACCGCGCGATTTCGAGCACTTTCGCGGTGCCGCGCGGCGTGCGGCTGTCGACGAGGGCGCGCAGGATCTGGCCGCGGATTTCCTTCGTTCGATCGGCGTCGTAGAGCTTGATCAATTCGTCGGTGACTTGTTCGTTGTGTTGATCGCCCAGGCGTTTGATCGCGGTGAGACGAAGCTTTTGATCCGGATTGCTGCGGGCAATGTCCAGCAGCAACGGAATCGCGCGTTGACTGCGATGCGAACCGAGCATCGAAACAGCCGCCGCCTGAAAGCCCTGGCAGGGCGTCGGGTTCACCTTCAACGCTTCGGTAACGACTCCGATCGCGCGTTCTTCATCGGCCTGGAACAAACTCTGCAAAGCGAGGATCTTGATCTCGCAGTTATCGCGCTTCAAGGCGTCGTCGACGGCGTTCTGATGGCCCATTGCCACGAGCAGCGCGCTGGCATCGCGGCGCCAGTTTGAACTGGGAAAGCGATTGATCAGCACCTTCAACGGTTCGGCAGCGTCGTCCTTGCGGCCTTGTTTTTCGAGCGCGTAGCCGTACCAGTAGAGCGCGGCGTCGAGATCTCTGTCTTTTGGATAGACGCGGATGAAGTCGTTGAACTTCTCGGCAGCTTTCTGCCAGTTCTGCGACTCGATCAGGTCGCGTCCTTCGCGGAACGTCTGCGCCGACGCGGTGTTGGCTTTCGATTGCACGAAGCGATTGAGTTTGGCGATGTCCTGGCCGTTGTGGCCGGAGACGCTGCGCGTATAGATCGTGGCGGCAGTGCCACAGCTCAACACGACGAAGAGAAAGAGTGCGAGCCTTGTTCGGGGGCGGCTATTAACGAAGTACTTCATGGTCATGGGTGTCCTTAGTCTCAATGGGAATACTTTTTCGGGTAGTGTTTGATTTCAACTCGGCGTAGCTCTGAGATCTCTGCGTTAACACTGACTTCCAAATATTTAACGCAGAGTTCACCGAGGAACGCAGAGAACGCAGAGCCAAAATAAGACACGACTCTTTTTCGGGATTACTTTCATTTCACCGCAGAGGCACAGAGAACGAGAGCGAGCGCAGCGATCGAGCGGTGATCAAAAACGCACATAGCAGCTCCATGTTCCCTGTGCCTCTACGGTGAAACACAGGCGCGCTGCGACTGGTGGAGCGTTAGTCGTCGAGAGCGCGAGCAAGTGCCGCGGAGTTGACTTGTAACAACGCCACGATGTTTTTACGTTCGACGCGTTCGCGAATCGCGCGCACGTCGGTGTTGTCCGGTTTGTCCGGAAGATTTGCGATGTCCAACAGGATCGGTTCCAGGCTTTCGAGCAACGAAGCGATCTGCACGTCGCCGGCCGTGTCCGCTTCACGACGCAGGATCATGTTTTGGTAGACCAGTTGTTGCGCGCGCTTGCGTTCGCCGGCAACTTCCTTCGCCGTGCTCGGTTCGTTCAGGCGAACGTTTCGAAAAGCGCGTAGCAACGTTTCCGCTTTTTCGAAGTGAATCGCGGTGAGCGTTTCGGAGTCGGCGGCGCGAACGCGTTCAGGCGACGGAGCAAGCGCCGGCGCGGGCATCGATGCAAACTGTTCGCCGGGTTTTGGCTGACGTACTGGCGGTTTCTTCGCCGGCGCCGGTGAATTTTCGGGTTTTGGAGTTACCGGTTCTGGTTCGGGCGCCGGGGTCGGAGTCGAAGTCGGAGCTTGAACCGGCGTCGGCGTCTGAACAACGGCTACTGTTTGCGGTTTCGGAGTTTGCTGATTCTTATAAACAATTAGACCAATGATCGCGCCGACGATCAGCAACGACGCGAATGCAATCGCCGGGGTGCTCCAACTCCAGCGCACCCCACGAACTGCCCTGCGCTCGCCACGCGATAAAATTTTCTTCAATTCGCGGTTCTGAACTGCCGGCTGTAATGAAGTCTCAAAACTCGCGATCTGGCTGCGCAGGCTGAGAAAATCAGCGCGCACCAGTTGACACTCGGCGCAGTGCACCAAATGGCTCTCGGCTTCACGCGCTTCACTCGCCGCGAGTTCGCCGTCGATTAACGAAGAAATTTTTTCCGTGTAATTGCAACTCATAAAAATTTGTGCTGTGTACTTAGTGCTTTGTTCTTTGTTCGCTTTCGTAACGGCTAAAAGTTTTCAAACGATAGATCAGCGAACAAAGTACAAAGAACAAAGCTCTAAGTTCTACGACCCAATGCTTGCTCCCACCGTCTTCACCCTCTTGCTCCAGCGCTCTCGCAACGATGCGCGCGCGCGAAAAATATCCACCTTCACCTTGCTCTCCGAGACCTTCATCACTTCCCCAATCTCGCGGTAGCTCAACTGTTCCTGCTCTCGCAACAACAACGCCGTCCGCTGGTCTTCAGGAAGCGTTTGGAGCATTTCGAGCACCAACTGCTTTCGCTCGCGCGTCTCGAATTCCTGCTCCGGGTTGCGTGCCGCTGGTCTCATTGCTTCCACTACTCGATCAAAGAGCCGGTAACGCGTGTTTGACTTGCGAAACTCGTTGATCGCGAGATTTCGCGCCACGCGGTAGAGCCAGAAGCGCGCTTCACCCGGCGGCAAAGTTCCCCAGGCCGTGCGATGGAGTTGCAGGAAACTTTCCTGTGCCAGATCCTGCGCCAGTGGCGCGCGGCCTCCCATTAAACACTCCAGAAAGCGGCATAGGCTGGGGTAGAAGTCCTGAAACAGCATGGTGAACTCTTCATCTTCGCTCGCCATAAGCTGCGCTACGCCTCCTAAAACACCCCGGTTCGGCAAAAGTTACAAAGTTTTTTGGGGATTACCCGGCATTATTGAGAATTGAGAGGGCAGTGTGGGAAAAAATCTGTGTTTTTTCCTCTTGGGTGATGTCCAGGTCTGCAATCGAGGTGACGGCGCGATCGATCGATCCCAGCAGGTGCGGGTAGTCGCTGCCCATCACCATGTGATCCGCGCCGACCATGTTTCGCACCATCGTCAGCGTGTGCGGGCTGAACGAGACGGTGTCGTAGTACAACTTTTTCAAATACGTGCTCGGCAGCTTATCGATCTTCGCGCGGCAGTCGGCGAAATCGCGAAAGCCGTTGTCCATTCGTTCCATCAGGTAAGGCACTGCGCCGCCGAGATGGCCCACGATCCAGCGAATGTCCGGAAAGTCTTCGAACATTCCGTCGTAGCACATGCGCGCCACGGCGAGACTCGTGTCGAACGGGAAGCCGATGATTGGACCAAGAACGTACTCGCGAAACGATTCCGAATTCGCCGGCAACATCGGATGCAAAAAGATGCACAGCTTCAGGCGACTCGCTTCCGCGAAGAACGGGCGATACTCCGGCGACGTGAGCGGTTTGCCGCCGATGTTGCTTAACAGAACGACGCCGTTGAGTTTCAGCACATCGATGGCGCGATGAAGTTCTTCGAGTGCTGCGTCGGGCGCGTCCATCGGGATCGAAGCGAAGCCTTTGAAGCGTGCCGGGTGACGCGCGATCAGTTCGGCGTACGAGTCGTTGATCATCTTTGCGACCCGTGGCTGATGTTCCGCGCCGGTAAAGAAGACGTTTGGCGTTGATAATGAAACGACTTCGACGTCGATGCCGACGCGGTCCATGTCTTCGAGACGCTGGTTGACGTCGGTCATCGCGGGCGTGACGCCGAAGAAACGCGCGCCGCGGTAAGTGATGATCGTCTGGCCGGTCGAGCTTTTGTCGAAAGAAAACTCGGATGGCAGATCGCTGATGGTGCGGAAGTATTCTTCGGTGTAGAAGTGTGTGTGCAGATCGAGTTTCATAGCGTCTTCATCATCTCGTATTGGCTGAGCACCTGCTTGTAACCTTTGGCGTCGTAAAACGCGAGCGCTGCTGGCAGATCTTCGTCGATGTTGTTGATCTTGAGTGTTTTTGAACCTTCGAGGGCCGCGAGAATTGCTGAGCCGATGCCTTTTCGCCGGTGCAATGGCGAGACTGCGAGTTGCATTAAGTTCGCCGAAGGAACGAACACGACGCCATAACCAATGCACTGATCATCAACCTGAGCCTCAACTATAGATCGATCGCCAACAACTCGATCGACTGCTTCGCATGAGTTCTGCCACGACGGATAGCTGTTCCAAAAAGATCGGTACAACTCCCATACCGGATCCTGGACGCGTTGAATGACGACGTTATTTGCGCTGCTAATCCGTCTATTCGATCTGAACACCGCGAGCCGTCTGGTATCTTGAAATCCGAGTTTGCGATAGAGCGTCGCGGCGGGAATGTTCGTCGTTAGCACTTCGAGCAGGTACTGATCGAAACCCGCATCTTTCAATCGTACTTCGAGAAACGCGAATAACTCTTTCGCGACGCCACGTCCTCTGTAACCCGGAACCACGCCCGTTCCCGCATCGTACGCCGTCGACTTGCCCTGCCACTCCCCCGCTCCGTTAATACAGAACCCAATCATCCGCTCGCCGTCGAAAGCGCCGCCACTCATCTCCAAACGCACGCCGTCGCGCGCGAGTCGCTGGTGAAACTGCTCGCGCGACATTTGCATGTCGACTTCATAGTCTGAAAAAGCGGTGAGAAAGCATTCGTACAAGGTGTCGAAGTCTGCGTGAGACAGTAGTCGATGAGCGATCATAACCGAATCATAACAATCTCCCGCGATGGGCGGATGGTAAAGTAGCCCAACGGCGCTTCCCCGACAGCTCCCAACCCACCTAGCGCAATTCAAATTCACGGGCAAACCGGAAGAACGAGGTGTGAGCCGATGAGTACTCAAGCAGTTGCGAGCACAGATGAACGCGGGCAGCCGAAGCTTGTTAACGGCTCGCGAGGGAATGCTAATAAAGACAATTGGCTTGGGTTTGTTGGTGACGTCGTCAACTTTACGGGGGAAGTCTGTTTCAAGTCGATGCTGCGGATCGACGGTCACTTTTCAGGGAATGTGACTTCACAAGACGGGACGCTGATTGTCAGCACTGGCGCGCAGGTGACGAAGGCCGTGATCAAGGTCGCGGTCGCGAAGATCAATGGGACGGTTGAAGGCGATATTCTCGCGAGTGAGCAACTCGTGTTGGGGCGGACGGCGAACGTCAAGGGGATGTTGACGGCGCCGGCGTTGATCGTCGAAGAGGGCGCGCAATTGAATGGGAGTTGTCGCCGGCTGTGATCGCCCGCGATCAATAACCTACCGAGGGCAGATAACAACCGCGCGGTTCCTGGTACTCACCCATCGACATCAGGTTCATCGTCTTCAGCACACGCATCCGCTTCTCTAAGCACCACCGGAAAAGATCGCTTTGCCTGATCGGCAATAGAAACGAGAGCGGGTGATTCTCGGATAAGTTGCTCGCGCCGGTTAAGACCGCGCGCATATCGGCTTCTGTTTCGGCGACGGCGTGGTTCAACGCCCAGAAGTGCGGCGCCGATGCATATGCAGTGATGCGTCCATCACGCACGGCGACAAACGATGTCAGAAACGGTGGCGTGTGTTTGAGTTCGTTGACCCGATCGAATCCATGTACCTTGTGGCACAACTCGGCGCAGGCCGCGTAGTCGTCCTCGGCGATCGCGCGCACCGTCACATCCGATGGCAAGTCGCCGCTCAACTCGCCCTCCATCAACGCGAGCGGCTCTCTGACGTCAAATCCGAGCGACGCATATAGCGACAGCGAAGCGCCGTTGAACGCATCCTGGCACAGTCGAATTCCCGCCGCGGATTTATCTTCAATACTCTCCTTACCACGATTGATCACCGCTTCCATCAACAAGCGCCCCGCGCCCTTCGCCTGCGCCTGTGGATCGATCGTGATCGGCCCAACTCCGCGTATCGCATCGTACTCCACCAGATGATTCGACCCGATCACCTTCCCATCCTGCTCGGCAACGACACTAAACACCTGCGGACTCTCAAAACACGCCTGCGTCAACTGCACCGCCACCTCAGGCTCAGGAAAATCCGGCCTAAAATTATGCCTCTCCGCAATATCCTTGAACGCCACATAGCAAATCCCGCCACACCGCTCAACATCTTCCTGCTGCATTGTTCGAATTTGAATTGTCATAAGGTTTAGGTAATTAGTTATCAACCAGGACGATATACACGAATCAATTTGCCAGCCAATATTTCCGCTGCGGTGATTGACTCCGAAATTCGTTGCGCCTGACCTGCCCGATCCGGATCTTCTGTACAGATAATGATTCCTGCATGTTCAGGTAACTGAAAATGCAGGCGCTTGAAATCGGCACGATTGAGCGTGAGGATTGTGCGACCGATTTCTTTTGCTCTTTCCAGCAACTCTCTGTCAGTAATGGATTGATGGCTCTTCCGTCTTCAAGAGTGGTGACAACATCATGGCCCAGCCGACGCAACTCCTCTACTACTCGCAATGGAAAATTCTCGTCAGCATACAACGCCATCAATCATCATCTTTCTCGTTGGCCTCGATTTGCGCGTCGATCTCTGCCCGGTGAGATCGGACGAAGTTCCACGCATTGGCAAGATCCTGTACGGTGAGAGTTGGATAATCCCGCAGCAGATCGGCATCACTTGTTCCCAGACGGCGCGCCTGCTCCAGCACCCACACGGGAATGCGAGTGCGAGTGATACAAGGCACTCCACCCATCACGTCCGTCTTGCTCTCAATACCTGGAAAATCATCGCTTAGATCACGAACGATCCACCGGAGCAATTCGGCCTTCTCCGCCCGCGTCATTTCCGAGAGCATCTTTTCTCTTTCAGCCGTGGTCATCGGGATCTTTATATCATTTATCCACCTTACGGTGAATTTAGGCGCGTGTTGAAATAAGAAAAACAACCGACTTCATCAGCGATACCGCTTCCCGTGTTTGATCACTATGTCCACGTCCTGCAAGAGATTGATATGCCGCAGCACGTCGCCGCGGACGGCGATGATGTCGGCATATTTGCCTTCGCTCACGGTGCCGACCTGGTCGGAGACGCGCATTGCGACCGAAGGCCAATAAGTTGCCGCGCGGAGGGCGACGAGAGGATCGATGCCGAAGGTGTTTACCCAGGCGTCGAGTTCGCGCCAGGTGGTTTGGCTGTGGAAGTTCATGGGGATGCCGCTGTCGGTGCCGATCAATAGCACAACACCCGAATCGATTAACTGTTGGATTTTGCGATTCAGGGTTGGACGGCGCAGGGGGGTGATTTGGTAATACGAAAGTTGGCCGGGTTTCTTTAATGATGCTTTGATGTCGTCGACAATCGACTGTGGCAGTCCCACTTGCCACGACGGATCGTCAAGCTGCTCCGGATTGTCACGCACGTACTCGTAATTCAACAGCCCCTGCACCGTCGGCGTCCAGAACAACGGCCCCAAACTCATCTTCGCCGTCCGCTCGCGAATCGCAGCAATCACATCCGGCGGATACTCAGGCGCCGTCGCCAGTCCCGTATGCTCAAAACAATCAACTCCGACTTTCAACCCGCGTCGA
This sequence comes from Pyrinomonadaceae bacterium, assembly GCA_035276045.1. GTDB lineage: Bacteria > Acidobacteriota > Blastocatellia > Pyrinomonadales > Pyrinomonadaceae > PSRF01. The sequence continues at coordinate 10,878 of DATELZ010000091.1, forward strand.
ATCTCTTCCGGCCGATGCGAGTGGGCGACGACAGGCAACTTCGCCTTGTGCGCCTCGTCGACAACCGCCTCGACCTCCTCCATCGTCATCTGATCCTGATCGATCAGTTTAATAACGTCGACGCCCGCCGCAGCGAGTTTGCGCACCTTCGCGCGCGCATCGTCGACACCTTTTACGCCCCAGCGAACGTAATCCGTGCCCGGATACGGCTCGTGTTGAATGAATGGACCAGAGACGTAGAGCGTTGGACCAGGAATCTGTCCCTTGCGAATGCGATCGCGAACGGCGATGCTCGCTTCGAGCGGCGCGCCAAGATCGCGCGCGCTCGTGACGCCAGCCATCAGCAGTTGCCGCGCTGAAGCAGGCATGATCACCGGCTCCATTTGCGGCGGGTACGTCTTGTCCCAATGCGCGTAGTCGCTGTGGCCGTTGATCATCAGGTGGACGTGCATGTCCCACAGGCCCGGCAACACGCTCATGCCTTCGGTCGAGATCACTTCCGCGCCCGGCGGTATTGCAAGCGCGCCCACCTGGCCCACGGCTTTGATTCGCTCGCCTTCGATGATGACGACGCTGTTGCGAATCGGCGTGCTGCCGTAGCCGTCGATGAGCGTACCGCCGACAAGCGCTTTCACTGCGGCGGTGCGAGTTTGTGATGATGAACTGAAGAGCGATCCGCTAACGATCAGAAGAGGAACTATCAGAAGTGAAGACAATTTAACGGCTGGTCTCATTAGTTTTGCGTCTCTCGGCATACAGCAACTCAGTCGTGCGGTCGGTCACGCTGGAAACAGGGACAGGTTCGAAGTTTCCCTCGGTCAGCAACTCTTTAGTCGGCGTCGCGGAGGCGTTGGCCGCGCCTTGAATCTTGCGTTTGCTCGCAGTCTCTCCCGCTTCGTTCGCTTTCGCAAACAGGATCGCCGCAAGAAGTCCGGAACCAAGCAGAATCATCAACCCGATCAACGCGAGCCCGTTGATAACCTTTCCCTGCACGATCATCATCCTGTAGACGATGATCCACATAAGAATGCCCAGCACACCAGCGCCAAACACACTCAACGCCGCCATCCCGAGCCGTTCCAGCCGCTCTTTCTGCGACAGCAAATTCTCGTCCGGCTGCGTTGGAAGCTGCTCGGTGAGCGAGAGCGCGATCTTCTCGAGTCCAAGCCCGCAAGCCCGGCAAAACTTCTGTTCAGTTGACGTCTTCGCTCCGCAGTTTGGACAAAACATCATTCCCTCCGGCAAAGAAACGGATACGACAGCAACAACCCCACCACCATCAACGCAAACCCGCCAAACGCAGGCAACAGATGCAGCACATTGAGATAACCAACAGCATAATGCACGGCGACAGCCGCCGCATAGGCGATCGTGCCCGCCACGAGCGTGGTCCACCAAAGCCACGACACGCCCCGGCGAAAGCCCCACAGCGCCGGCAAAAGAAACACCCACCCACTCGCCAACAACATCCCGCCCAGCGTCGCGCGATCGTGCGCCACGAGCGGAATGAGCCGCGGATTGGCTGCTGCCAACGCATCCGCCGTAGTCAGCATGAATTCCAGATCTTCATGAACGAAAACATCGGTCACTCCGATCACCGAAATCGTCGCGCCCGCGCCCAGCAGTCCAAACCCATGTATCACCAGCAACAACTGTCCCCACAAACTCGCTCGCCACGCAAAACTGCCACGCGCATCCGGACGCACCTTCGGCACGTACGTTCCAAGACGCGAATGAACCCCCAGCAACATCAACTGCAGCAACGCGACGGTGACAAACGCATGAAACGGATCGAGATAACCGAAGCCGAGAAACAGAAAGAAACTCGCAAACCCGGTGAACGCCGAGATCAGCACCGACTGCCTGGCCCAGTGCATTCCCTGCCTGATGCCATACGTCGAAAGCCCGAGATACAGCAACCCGACCGCGACCATCGCGCCCGCCAGCGAGATGCGATCGTGGGCCATGAAGTCGAGCAGATGCGGATTGATCGCCGGCAGCAGGTCGCGCGTCATTCCGAGGAACGACTCGTCGTATGGCAGCACGACTTTCGTAGCCGCGATGATCAACGCCATCAGGCCGCCGATAACCATTCCCGCTCCCATCGCGGTGGTCCAGAACCAGGTCAGGCCCGTCACACGTTCGTAAGGCGGCGCCGGCATGTGCTGCACTGCTTCGAACAACAGACAGTCGTTGATGCGTTTCGGCAACCCCGGTCCGGTGTAGACCAATCCGGTATCAACCTGCACGAGGTCCGCGCCGGCGGATCGCAATTCCAGCGCGTGTTCGGGTTCGTGAACACCTCCGGAAGCGATCAGCAAACACTCCGCGTCGATCCGCGCTCGCAGCTTCGCGACCTGTTGCAGGGCCAACTCTCGCACCGGCAAACCGACATATCTTCCATCAGGCTGGGCGCGCATGCTGCCGTCGACGATCACGCCGGCAACACCTTCGCCGAGCGCCACGTCGATCAACGGCGCCACGCGCTCGAGATCCTGATCGGCGGCGATCGTCAACAACAACGACCGGCGCGTCTCGTTCGCCTCCGCCAACACTTCGCGCAGATACGACGACCATTCAGCCGCAGACCACGCGCGCGCGGCGAGCACGTCGAGCGATACAAGACGAACCTCGGCAGTGAGTTCGCCAATCAGGTGTCGCGATTCCTGCTCGATCTCGCCTGGCGACTTACCGCCGGAACACTTGAGCCGCACGATCACCGGCACGGCAAGTTTGGAAACACCGCGCAGCCGGCGATTGCAATCGTCGATCGAAATGCTGTCCGGACTGTCGTCGATCCAAAACGCTTCCTGACAGCCTTCCTGACTGTCGAAACGCTCGATTGGGCGTTCGGCAACATGTCGCTCCAACGTCACTGGTCCAACTTCGATAAACCCGACGCCGAAACGCGCCAGCGCCTGAGTTGCAACCGCATTCATGTCCAGCCATGGACCAAGGCCTACGGCAGCGGGAAAGCTCAAGCCGCCGAACGTCTGGGTCAGACGTGGATCGGCGCGCATGTGTCCGAGGAAGTCGATCAGGTATGGACCAAGCGGCAGACGCGATAGGCCGCTCATGAAACCGAGGGCGAAATCGCGCGCGCGAGGCGCGGAGAAATGAAACAGGATTGGCTTCGAGACTGTCCGATAAAACCAATCGGGCATCTTGCTACTTTGAAAACCGGCGCACGATCAGCGCGATCGGCAAGCCCACGCAGAACATGATGATCAGCGCCGCTGTGACACGCGCAGAAAGCGGCGGAGCAACGCGCGGCTGCGGGACCCGCGAAAGCGGTACTACGACGAGGGTCGTAAACAGGTAAACCGGCACGCCGTACAACAGTCCCATCGAAACAGGCCACTCGATCAGAACCCGCAGCCAACGGCTCGCAACGTAAAAAGCTGCCGCTGCGCCCATCGCGATCAAAAAGTGACACGCAACGCCGAGGGCTGCTGAAGCCGCGCCACCCGTAAACGCCGCCGGACCAAGTATGCCGCTCGCTATGAACTGAGCCACGCGAACCGGGCTCGTACCCGTGCGCAGCCACGCCGATATGCAGGCTGCCCCCAGGTCGAGAATACCGGCGACCACGCCAGCGATTAGAATGGTCTTCAGCGCATTGCCTGCCGGCTTTTCGTATCGGACAGAAGTCATGATGTTATGCAATCGCAGTTCGCGAGGCGTCTTTGTACATCGCCGCGCCTGCGATCGTCGCGATTATCGACGTCACGAGATGCAACGCGCCAACCTTGAGCCAAAGCGCATTGGAAAAGAAGCCAAGCGGAATGAACTGCGCTGGTCCAGTTAGCGAGAACGCAATCCAGCTTGCGATTCCTGCCAGGACGGCGGTCTTTGGACCAGGGCCGAAGTGGGTTCGCATCGTCGCGTAGAACAGCATCGCGATGAGGCCACGGCCGAGTTCATAGATGCCGAAGTAGACCATGCTTGGACCGTGAGGCACGGGCTCTCGCGCTCCCAGGCCCGCGTAGACCGCGCTCCAATCTGCTTTAACCAATCGCTCGTGAATGAAACCGTCAGCGAAGAACATAATGATCGCCGCCACCAGACCGCCTGCGATCAGCCGGCCCCAGTTGATTCTTGCCATCGCCTGCCTCCTCAAAGCTTAGTTTCAAAATCCGTGTTTGGTTTGTTGGTCGCTTATGAGCTTGGACCGGGCGAATTATCGAACGGATTTGCCGGAGGCGCAATGGTCTATTGCCGGATCTGCACATCTATTTCGCGCACGGTTGGCGGTGGAGTGCGGCCCCATTGCGGCCGGCCGGTGGCGGTGGCGCGCAGGCGGGCGGCGCCGGTTTGAAAGCGAAGGAGTCTTTCGTTATCGAGCACGACGCTCTGTGTCGCATGCTGCGCGCGCGGATCGAAGAAGGCGAGATTGTTACCCGGCACGCGAATCGTGAAGAGCACTTCCGCATGTTCGCCTTGAATTAATTCGATCTCTACGTTAACCCTGTTGCGGCCGGAACCTGCCACCGCCGCTTCGACGACTGAGTCCGTGGTCAACACTTGCGGCGCCTTCAGATCCAAACTGCGGACCTGAAAATAAGCTCGATGAGTCGCGAGCGCTCCGATCACCAGCAGCGACACAACCGCAGCAATAAAGAATCGCTTCATCCAGGCGATCGGACGCGCATCACGAATGGCGAGATCATCGAACATCAAACAACCTCATAATCAAACTCATAAGAATGCTTGCCGTCCGCGATGATGATGTTCATTCGTCCGGACAGCCCGGCTAACTCACCCGTCCCGGAATCAGGGATCACGGTGATCGTCAACGCGCCAACGCCACGCGTCATCGTCCCGCTGTGTTGCAGATAAAAACTCCCGCTCCGGCCACCCAGCGTACCTTCAACTTTTTCAATCGCGACATAACCAGCCGAACCTTCGACAGCCGTCCCAGCCATCAACATCTGTCCCTTGCTCGTCCCGACCAGGTCTCCCTGAAACTGCTTGTCGATCGACATCCGGCCAACCGGACTATCCGCGCCCTCGCTCTGCGGATCCAATTTCACTTCAAACGTTCCACTTGCTCGACTCATCGATTTTCCTCCTAAAGACACATCACCAGTCTATTTTGTTCCAATTATCTCCACGATCTCCTGCAACGCCTGCTTCGACTCAGGCAAAGAGATCAACATCCAGTCGTGCAGCATCGCCTCGTACTCACGATAGTTCAGCTTCACGCCCTCGGCCGCGGCTTTATCTCTCAACTTCCGGCAGTCGGCCAACAAGATGTCACGCGTGCCGATGAACACCGCTATCGGCGCGAGATTCCGCAGACTGCCATAAACAGGACTGACAAGATAATGCGTCGGATTGACGTCTCCCGCGTAAGCGGCGCCGGCGTACTTCAACCCTTCAACGCCGAGAAACGGATCGATCCTGTCCAAAGCAGCGATCTCCGGATTCGACATCGTCACGTCGAGCCACGGCGACAGCAGAATGACGTTGCCGGGCTGCTCGCGTCCGTCTTCACGCAGTCGTTGCGCGAGGGCGAGACTGATCCCGCCGCCGGATGAATCGCCCATCACCGTAACACTCGCGCTTCCCTCCCTGGCCGCGACCTCCTCGTACACCGGCAACAGGAAATCAAAAACATCGTGCACGCGATACTCGGGCGCGTGTGGATAGTTCGGCGCGGTGACAGTGCAGCCAAGCGCATCGACAAGGCGCGTCATGAAGTTCCATTGCTGCGACGCGATGCTGTTGCAGTACGCGCCGCCGTGCAGGTAGATGACCTGCTTGCGCGCGCCCCCAGCCTTCGGCGCAATCGTCCAAACGAGATGACCGTTTCGATCGCTCTTCGTGACTTCATACTTGCGCCGCTGCCGGCGCGTCGGTTCCGTGTAAGTCTGCTCGCCGTTCTCGACTCGCTGGCGCATGCGATTCACGGTCCGTTTATAGCGCATGAGGCGCACCAGCAACTCGACTGCCCGGCTTTGAAGGCTCGGCATGATTCTAGCGATACCAACTGACGATCGAATGACGCTCGCCGTGCGTCACAGGCGTGACTTCATGCGTCGTCTCGGAACGAAACGCGATCAGTGTTCCCGGATCGGCGCGGACGTGAAACTTTTCCAGTTTCCCGCGAGAGTTTGTGAAGATGAGCGACCCGCCGCAATAGACGTTTGGTCCAGGCTCGGGCGTGTCTGTCTCGCGGCTGAGAAATATGACTGTTGAAACCAGCCGCCGCTCGGTGTCGAGGCGAAGCATGCCGGTGTTGCCGTCCTGGTGAGCAACAAAGAAGTCGCCCTCTTGGTAACGGAGGAACTGCGATTCTTCACACTCGCTCAGCGTCACACGAAAATGTTCCGCAGCGCGATCCATGCAGCCCAGCAAGCGTGCGGTGATTAACGCGGCTGTCTCAGTTGAAGGTGTGAGTCGTAACGAGCGGCGCGTGGTATCGTGAACGACGGCCGTCGAAGCGCGGCCATAAACGACTGACGAACGCGCTGGCGCGGCGCTCATCTCGGCAATGATTCGCTCGCGCAACGACGGCTCGAGGAAATCTCGGATAACAAACAGATCGGGTTCCACGTTATCTCTGCGGTCCTCTGTGTCTCTGCGTTGAACTTAAGGTGCAAAACAAGTAAACCGCGGAGACACAGAGGACCGCAGAGCTGCGCCCGAGTTCAATTTACGCTACTGCTCTGAAAACGTTCGGCGGACCTCGCGCGTGCCTTCTCCGCCTCGATTGCGCGATCGCGTGGAGGCGCGGTCGTCACCAAGGAATCGAGCAACTCGTGCGCGGCCTGAGCCACCTGCTCGACCGCACGATTAAACGCTTCTTCATTCGCTTTAGAAGGCTTGCTAAAACCGCTGAGTTTACGCACGAATTGCAACGACGACGCGCGGATCTCTTCGTCAGTTGCGGGCGGTTTGAAGTTATGCAAGGTCTTGATATTTCGACACATGATTCACCACTTTACTTCTTCTTGTCTTTCTCTGCACGCGCGAGCGCCCGCGCTTCTGTCACTCGCAAAACCCAAAGAGCGATCAACGTCAGTCCCGTGCTGATGAGCGCCAGGCCGAGCGTTCCCAGGCCGCACGCGATGCCGATCGCGGCCGTCATCCAGATGCCGGCGGCGGTTGTCAGACCCTGTATGTCTTGCTTTTCGTCCAACTTGAGAATCGAGCCCGCGCCGATAAAACCGATGCCGGTGACGATGCCCTGAATCACGCGCGACAGGCCGTCGAGATCCATGCGCGCGCCCGCGCACGCGAGGACGATGATGGTCGTGCCGAGACAAACAAGAATATGGGTGCGCAAACCGGCCGGCTTACCTGCCTTCTCGCGCTCAAATCCGATGATGGCGCCAAGCAGCGTAGCCGTGATCACGCGCAACAACACGCGCTCAATCTGGCCCAGGTCGGCGAGGCCCGCACTCAACTCTTCCCACAAAACTTCCATTCAAGTTCCCCCTTGCGTCACATCCCGAAAAAGCCGGGATCCATTAAAAACCAGTTAATCAGTCCCGCGATTATGCCAAGGGCGAAGACTGCAAACACAATGAACTTCTCGCGGCCCGTCTCGGGTTTGCCAATCATCGTGGGAAAAATCAGGAGAAAGATCCCGCCGACGATTCCCAACGGTCCAAAGGCCGCGATTTTCAAAGAGTACTCCTGCGTTTCCCAGAGTTGATGCCAGTTGTAATAAGTCAGCGCCGCAAAACCGACAATCAACGCGACGGCAAATAGACGTTGCTTAATGTACATCCAACAGTACTCCAGGTTCTCTGCGATCCGCTGTGTCTTTGCGGTTTACTCGTTGCCGCGTTAAGTTCAACGCAGAGACACAGAGGACCGCAGAGATTGTAGTTCCTTCAGCACCGCAACCGTTTCATCACACATGCGCGAGGCAGTGTAGTTTTCTTCGACTCGCTTCCGATTCGCTGTTCCCAGAGTAATGCGCAAATCAGCGTCATTGGCGAGCTTCAATATTGCTGTTGCCAACCCCACGTCGTCTTTCGGTGGGGCCAGGAACTCTGAACTGTCCGGGCCAAGCACGGATCTTATTTGGTCGATGTCAGTTCCAGCGACTGCCAATCCCGCGGCCATACTTTCCAACACGCCATTTGGACAACCTTCGCAAGTAGAACTGAACACGCCGAGATCCGACGCTTTCAATAACCCTGAAACGTCCGAAATCTGACCCGAAAATCGAACATGATCGTTGAGATTCAACTCGCGCGTAAGCGCGGCAAGCGATTCGTAAGCGCCGTCATGTCTGCCGGCCAGCACCAGCACCGGCTTGCGATCGCCAATCTCATTAACCACTCGCCGCCACGCACGCAGCAATGTTTCGTGATCTTTTTTGGCGTGCAGGTTCGCGATCATACACGCGACGAAACAGTCGTCATCGATCATGAGCCGGTCACGCCACACAAAACGATCGTCCTGTGGCAATGAGAGTTCGATCCCGTTCTTAATAACTTTTATCTTCAACGGATCGACCTCGAGTTTATCGACTAGAAACGAGGCGCCTCTTTCCGAGTTAGAAATAAACATCGGCGTGCGCTGCGCGGCCGCACGCGCCGAATCCGCGACAAACGGCATTCTTCCCTCGTCACGCTGGTTCCAAACACACGCGCCCGCTCCAGTCGATTTCCAAATCAAACCGCAGATCACATTCGGAACGAACGTGTAAGGCAGAAGAATATCAGGACTCGCTTCACGAAAGATCCCGGTGAGCTTACGAAGACTCCACGGGTTCGCTTTGTCGAAGGGATAAGAAACAAGCCGCGAGGTCAGCCCGAGTTGTTCGCAAATCTGCGCCACCGGCCCGGTCTTGTTGAATCCCCACACCTCAACATCAGCCTTCTCTTTCTCCGCCAGATGCCGCGCGAGAATCAGCGCCTGCCGTTCCGCGCCGCCAAGCTCCAGATTGAAAAGGACAAAGATGATTCGACAGCCGCGGAGACTCAACATCAGCGGACACCATCAAGCCAGTGGCACCGACTGACCAGCCTGCACGTAAGCATGCTCAAACAGCATCATGCCGATGAGGGCCAATGGCGCCCCGCCGATACCGTACGACATATCAGCGGTATTGAGCACCGCCAACAACGGCAGCAATCCGCCAAAGAATGAAAGCACTATGCCGGTCCAGAACTCCGCTTTATACCGTCCCCTCACCATTTCCCAGATTGCTAATCGCGCATGCGAGGTCGGGTGTGTCAACGACACCTCACCCCAAATCATCAGCAGGTGGATCAAGCTCGTGATCGCCAGTGTCCACGTGAGCCAGTAAATGTCACCACGGAGAAAACCAATCAAGATCAATAACACCGCCGAACCCAACAACACTGACTGAAAAAACAAGTGCGGCGGCAACAACGGGTTTTGCCACATGTCGCGCGCCTTAGCCTGCGCAAACAGGTACGCCGTGTAGACTGCCGTCCCAATCGACAATGGAATTCCCGCGATCGTCAACCAGGTTTGAAGCGTCGTCGATCCGGCCCAACTCGCAACAAAGTGCGCCGCCAGCACCAGCGAATAACCGGCGATGATAAACGCGCCCTTCACCAGCCAACTGCGCCACTGCGCGCGGGTAAAGATCAAATAAAAACGTTCCGGATGCTCGAGATCCCACAACAACAGTCCGCCGGTAAGCGCGAGAAAACCGCCGGAAACAACCGGCGTCGCCCAAAGCCACGGAGCCCGATCCGGCGACAGAACACCGAGCAGCATCAACAACGCCGCCACGAGATAAACGCCTGACGCGATCCCCTTGGTCCAAGTGTAAAGACTGACCCGCCAGTCCCACGGAATCGAATGCGCCACGTCGTACGCAAGCAACGCTGCCGCCGATGAATTGTTGTACTGCGGATTACCGGCAACGACTAGATCGGCGCCCGTCTGTTGCTCGCTCCACATGAACAACCCGCCCTCGGGACGCCGCGCCGCGAGCGGATCGAGCGTCGCCTGGTGCGCGCCTTTGTAGAACAACTTCGGCAGCGTCTCTTTCTCCGGACGCCGCACCGACACCGCTTCACGATTCACGATCTGCGCGACGTACGAGTCGCCGTCATTCATATCGCCGATGAGAATCGCCTGCGTCGGACAAACGACGACGCACGCCGGTTCGAGTCCGACGTCGATACGGTGCGCGCAGAAGTTGCACTTTTCCGCCGAGTGATCTTCCGGATTGATGAAGATCGCGTCGTAAGGACACGCGGCCATGCACGCTTTGCAACCGATACAGATCGACTTGTCGAAATCGACGATCCCGTCGGGGCGCTTGAACATCGCGGCAGTCGGACACGCAGTGACACACGGCGCATGCACGCATTGATTACAGCGCGTGACCTGATGCGCGCGGCGCGCCTGCGGAAACACGCCGACGTCGACGTGCTTCACGTAAGTGCGCGTCACCGAAAGCGGGACTAAGTTTTCCGACTTACAGGCCGTCGTGCAGGCGTGACAGCCAATGCAGCGAGTGTGGTCGATTACCTTGGCCCACTGGAGTGGGGCTGACGGTTCCTTTTCCATTTGTCATCGGCCATTTGTCATTTTTCATTGAATGGAAAATGAAAAATGACAAACGGAAAACAGAAAATGTATTTCACTTCTGAGCTTTGTCGATGGCACGGCCTTCCTGTGCCCACAACTGATAACCGCCGAGGAGTGCTGCTACTTGTTTGAAACCATTACTTTTGAGTGTTTCCGCCGCACCGGCGGAAGTTTGTTCGCGCGCTCAAGAACAGTACGTGACGATCATCTTGTCACGCGGCAGTTCGCCTGTTCGCCCGCCGATCTCGGTAACGGGTATCAACTTCGAACCGCGAATGTGACCGATGTCCCACGATGCTTTGTTGCGCACGTCGACTACGATCACTTTTCCATCCTTCATTAAGTTCTCGAGTTCGGCGGTGGTGACGCGCGGGATGCTTTCGCCCTGGTGCTGGTGCGCGGCCGCCGACGGCGCGGGAACCGGCGTCGCCGGGTTGTTTGCCGTGCGGTTGCCCGTATCAACTGCATTGCACGCAGCGAAAGTTACCGCCACGAAGACAATTAAGATTTTTAGTCTCATGATCTTTTAAGTTAGGTCTGTGGTACAGCTTGCGTCACAAATGCCGGCAGCGGCGTCACGACTTTCGCCGCCGGCACACAAAGCACCGGACACGGCGAATTGCGAATCACCCGTTCGATCTCCGATCCCAACACCTGATTATTGCCAAACAACGAACCGTGAACCGCGGTCCCTAAAACAATGAGATCCGCATCGATCTTCGCGGCGAGTTTGACGATCTCCTGGTACGGACGGCCTTCGACGACGTGCGTCTCCGCCGGACCATTCGCGCGCGCAAGATGGGCCATGCGTTCCTGCACGTAACTCCGCACCCGGGTGAGAGCGGCCAGTCCGCCCTCGGGAAACATAACAGAGATCTGTTCGAAATAGTCGCCAATTACGTAAACCGCGTGCAGCTCGGCGCCGAGTTGGTTCGCGATGTTGGTCGCAAGCTGCGTGGCGGCGACTGAAGAGGGACGAAAGTTCGTCGCCAGCAACACGCGATTCAAGCGAATCTGCGTCTGACCGCTGCGATGCTCGACAAAATCGCGCTGTGGCGGACGAATCGCCAATGCCGGACAGGGCGACTCGGCCACGATCTCTTCGGCAATCGAACCGGCGAAGGCGCGCGAGAGTCGATTGCGATCGCGGGTCACGACCGTGATCAGATCGATCTCGTAATCCATCGCGGCGCGGGCGATCTCTGTCGCCGGATTGCCTTCCATCAAGACCGGATCCGCTTCGACGCCCTTCAGCAAAGAATCCGCCAGCAGTTCCTTCACTTGTGCACGCAGTTGCAGGAGCCAGTTGTTCTGCTGCTCTTCGAAAACAAACTCCGGCAACGTCAAAAGATTCGCCGGAACCTGCGCGGCCTGCACGTTCAGCACCACCACCCGCCCGTGTTCCTCGCGCGCAAAGGCAGCCGCATATTTCAACGCCGCATGCGCGTGCAGAGAGAAATCGGTTGGAAACAATATGTTTCTGAACGGATACATTTGGTGTTCGCAGACAAACTAGATCAGTCAGTTTGAAGTTTCAAGGGTTGACCACAGATCGAAACAAATGCCAAACTCCGCACGCGTCTTCTATATCTTCTCCGCGAACTCTGCGTATCTCTGTTTTCTCTGCGTTATCCGTACCCCGGACGATGATTTAACGCAGAGGGAACAGAGATACGCAGAGTTCGCGAGAAGACCAACAGTAAGTGCAATCGAATCCACTCCACGGAGGCGACACTTTGCTTCGAGGACTCTTCAAGACCAAGAACCTTGACGACATTCTGGCCAGTGCCGGCGGCCCCGGCTTTTCCCTAAAACGCACGCTCGGAGCTTTCAACGTAACGCTCATCGGCATCGGCGCGATCATCGGCGCGGGCATCTTTGCCACCGTCGGTTCGGCTGCCGCAGGCGATGCAGTCGCAGGCCGTCCCGGCGCGGGACCGTCGCTGATGCTCTCGTTTGTGATTACCGCGGTGGTTTGTGGTTTCACCGCGCTGTGTTACGCCGAACTCGCTTCGATGGTGCCGATCTCCGGATCTGCTTACACCTATTCATATGCGACCATGGGCGAACTGATCGCCTGGATCATCGGCTGGGACTTGATCATCGAATACGCCATCGGCAACGTCGCCGTGGCGATCAGTTGGGCCGAGTATTTTCACAAGCTGCTGCTGAATCTCGGCATCCCGTTCCCGCACTGGCTCGCCGCCGACTATCGCTCGGCGATGCTGTTGTCGCACGACAATCCGGCGGAGTATGCGCAGTTGTTTGGCGGCGCGCCGGTGATCGCCGGCGTTCCGATCATCTTCAACTTTCTCGCATTCCTCGTCGTCGCGCTGATCACGATCGTGCTCGTTTGGGGAATCAAGGAATCGGCAAACTTCAACGCCGGCATGGTGCTCATTAAAGTACTCGTGCTGTTGTTCTTCATCGGCACCGCGCTCTATTTCGTGACGCCGGCGCAAATGGCCGCCAACTGGACACCATTTCAACCCCAGGGATGGAGCGGCACGTTTGCCGGCGCGGCGCTCGTCTTCTTTGCTTACATCGGGTTTGACGCCGTTTCGACGGTGGCCGAGGAGACGAAGAACCCGGCTCGCGATCTGCCGATCGGCATCATCGGATCGCTGATCGTCTGCACGATCTTTTACGTTATCGTCGCCGCGATCTTCACGGGCCTGATGCCGTTCCCGGTGCTGACGGAAGTATCTTCTTCGGGACAGGCGGAAGCGCTGACGATGGCGCTCGATCACGTCGCGCCCGCTGGGATAACGTGGCCGCAGACGATTGTCGCCGCGGGTTCGGTCGTCGCGCATACGGCGGTGCTGTTGGTCTTTCAGTTGGGCCAACCGCGTATTTTCATGTCGATGGCGCGCGATGGTTTGTTGCCGTCAGTCTTTGCCAGCGTTCATCCGCGATTCAAGACGCCGCACGTCACGACGATCCTGACCGGCCTTTTCGTCGGCGGCATCGCGGCGTTCGCGAATATCGAGTCGATGTTGAACCTGACGAACGTCGGAACGTTGTTCGCGTTTCTGCTCGTCTGTATCGGCATTCCGATTTTGCGGCGCAAAGATCCGCATCGACACCGGCCGTTCCGGGTGCCGTTTGGCGATTACCTGATGCCGCTGCTCGGCGCTGCTTCGTGTATTTTTCTCATGTACTACCTCGCGGCCGATACGTGGTGGCGGTTTATCGGCTGGCTGGTGCTCGGGCTTTCGGTTTATCTCGCTTACGGTTACACGCGCAGCGCGATCGGCATGAAAATGGGGCGGCCGGAACGGACGCCGTTGCCGCTCAAGATCGCCGCGCTCGGTTTCTTTGCGCTCGCAGTCGGATTGTTCACGGTGCCGCACCACATCGGTTTCCTGCCGGTGTTCCAGTCGGCCGCGAACTCCGGCGCTGAGCTTCACAACCGCTCGTTGTTTGGCGTCTCGTTTATCGTGATCGGGCTGCTGCTCGGCATCGTGGGCATGGTGATGGCGAAAGGCGCTCAGGGCTCGGATAACTCGGAACGAAGCTGATGAACGCGCTTCCCATAATCATCGGTTCTCTCTGCGTGATCGCGATCGCGTATCGCTACTACTCCGCGTTCATCGCGGCGAAAGTGCTGGCGCTTGACGATTCGCGTCCCGTTCCGTCGCAGACGATGTACGACGGGCACAACTATTACCCGACAAATAAATGGGTCCTGTTCGGACATCACTTCGCGGCGATCTCCGGCGCGGGCCCGTTGATTGGTCCGGTGCTGGCGGCGCAGTTTGGTTATCTGCCGGGATTGTTGTGGCTGGTTATCGGCGTGTGTCTTGGCGGCGCGGTGCACGACTTCATGATCATGGCCGGCAGTGTGCGCCGCAAAGGCAAATCGCTGGCGGAGATGGCGCGCACGGAGATCAGTCCGTTGTCAGGACTCGTGGCCGGCATTGCGATTCTGTTTATCGTCGTGATCGCGCTGGCGGGTCTCGGGCTGGTGGTGGTCAACGCGCTCGCCGAATCGCCCTGGGGAACATTCACAGTCGGATTCACGATTCCCCTCGCGTTGTTTATGGGGCTTTACATGTATCGCTTCCGCAAAGGAAAGATCGCGGAGGCGAGCGTTATCGGCATCATCGGACTGCTCTTCGCAGTCTGGCTGGGCGGGCGAATTGCCGAATCGTCGTTGGCCGAACCGTTCACCCTCTCGCGCAACACTTTGATCGTGATCATGGCGGCTTACGGTTTTATCGCGTCGGTGTTGCCGGTTTGGATGTTGCTCTGTCCGCGCGATTACCTGTCGTCGTACTTGAAAGTCGGCACGATCTTCTTTCTGATCATCGGCGTGATCGTCGTCGCGCCGAATCTCAACATGCCGGCTTTCACGCCGTTCACTGCGGGCGGCGGGCCGGTGATTTCCGGGAAACTTTATCCGTTTGTGTTCATCACGATCGCTTGCGGCGCTATTTCGGGTTTTCACGCGCTCATTTCATCGGGAACGACGCCGAAGATGATCGCGAAGGAAACTGACACGCGGATGATCGGGTACGGCAGCATGTTGATGGAAGGCGTGGTCGGCGTCGTCGCTCTCATCGCCGCCGCTTCGCTCTTCCCCGGCGACTATTTCGCCATCAACACCGCTCAAAAAACCGACGCGCAAAAAGCTGCTTACGAACAACTCGTCCACACGCACACCGCGGAAGGCTTCAACCTGCAACCACAGGAAATCGATCGTCTCGAACAGGAGTCAGGCGAGAAAAACCTGCGCGGCCGGACCGGAGGCGCGGTCACACTCGCGCTCGGCATCGCGAAAATCTTCAACGGCATTCCCGGTCTCGGCGGACTGATGAAATACTGGTATCACTTCGCGATCATGTTCGAGGCGCTCTTTATTCTTACGACAATCGACACGGGCACACGTGTGGCCCGTTTCCTTGTCGGCGAGTTTGGCGGCAGGTTTTATAAGAAACTGGAGGAACCGACGTGGCTTCCGGGGTCGATCGTGACCTCGGCCCTCGTCGTCGCCGCGTGGGCGGCGTTCATCTGGTCGGGCTCGATTTCGACGATTTGGCCGATGTTTGGCATTGCAAATCAACTACTTGCGGCCGTCGCTTTATGCGTTGCGACCACGATCATCATCAACTCCGGCAGGGCAAAATACGCCTGGGTAACGCTCCTGCCGCTAACGTTTGTCAGTTCGACGACCCTTGTCGCCGGCTTCAAATCAATCACCGACATCTTCTGGCCGTTAACGCAAAAGCCGGAGACGGCCCTGCAAGGATTTATCAACACCGGCCTGACCATCATCATCATGGTGGCCGCCGCCGTTATCATGCTGGATTCAATTCGGCGTTGGCTGGGAACAGGAAAGCGTCCTCAAATTACACAAACTCAAGAGCCTCTCTTTGAAAAATCTGTGTAATCCGTGGATAATACGCGGCTTATCTACACCCGGAAAGGAATCTCCACAGTGGAACTATCGCGGAAACTGCGGAAAGCAGCAATTATTACTGCGGCTGCCGTAACCTCTTTACTCTTTGCCTTGCCAGCCTACGGTCAAGCGCACCATCAACCAGGCGGCGAAGCGAACCTGGAACTCCCGGATCTCTCGCAAGTGACCTTTCTCAATGGCATTACCGGTCACAACCTGCTGCTGATTGGCATCGTCGTTTGTATTCTCGGGCTGGGTTTCGGCCTCGCGATCTACATGCAGTTACAGCGCCTGCCGGTGCATCGCGCGATGCGTGAGATCTCCGAGTTGATCTACGAGACTTGTAAAACCTACCTGGTGACGCAAGGCAAGTTCATTCTGATTCTCGAAGCGTTTATCGCCGTCGTCATCATTCTTTACTTCGGCGTGCTGTCAGGCTTCGAGCCGCTCCGGGTGATCATCATTCTGCTGTTCAGTTTGATCGGTATCGCGGGCAGTTACGGCGTCGCGTGGTTTGGCATTCGCGTCAACACGTTCGCCAACTCGCGCACCGCGTTTGCCAGTCTCGGAGGCAAGCCGTTTCCGCTTTACGCAATTCCACTGAAAGCGGGCATGAGCATCGGCATGATGCTGATCAGCGTCGAGTTGCTGATCATGCTCTGTATTCTGTTGTTCATCCCCGGCAGCTATGCCGGCCCGTGCTTCATCGGTTTCGCGATCGGCGAATCACTCGGCGCGGCGGCGCTGCGTATCGCCGGCGGCATCTTCACGAAGATCGCCGACATCGGTTCCGACCTGATGAAGATCGTCTTCAAGATCAAGGAAGACGATGCGCGTAACCCGGGCGTCATTGCCGACTGTACCGGCGACAACGCAGGCGACTCGGTCGGACCAAGCGCGGACGGTTTTGAAACTTACGGCGTGACGGGCGTCGCGCTGATCACGTTCATTCTGCTCGGCGTCACGAACCCGCGCGTCCAGGTGCAGTTGCTGGTCTGGATCTTCATCATGCGCGTCATGATGATCGTCGCCAGCGCGCTCTCCTACTTCGTAAACGAAGCGATCGCGAAGGCACGTTACAAAATGGCCGACAAGATGAACTTCGAAGCGCCGCTTACGTCGCTCGTGTGGATCACGTCGATCGTTTCGGTCGTGATCACGTTCATCGTTTCGTGGTTGACGATTCCGGAGTTGGCCGGAAACAACACGCTCTGGTGGAAACTCGCGATCATCATCTCGTGCGGCACACTCGCCGGCGCGATCATCCCCGAGCTGGTGAAGGTGTTTACCTCGACCGAATCGCGGCACGTGCAGGAAGTGGTTACGTCGTCACGTGAAGGCGGTCCGTCGTTGAACATTCTTTCCGGTCTCGTCGCCGGAAACTTCTCGGGTTACTGGCTGGGAATCAGCATCGTCGGCCTGATGTCGATTGCCTACTTCTTTACGAATCTCGGCGCGGCGGAAGGATTGGGCCTCGGCGCGTTGATGGTCGCCGATGTCGCGGCGCCTGTGTTTGGTTTCGGCCTCGTGGCATTCGGATTCCTCGGCATGGGTCCGGTAACGATCGCCGTCGATTCTTATGGCCCCGTAACTGACAACGCGCAGTCCGTTTACGAGCTTTCGCTCATCGAGCAAATTCCGAACGTGGAAGAAGACGTCAAGAAAGACTACGGCGTCAACGTGAACTTCACGCGCGCCAAGCACCTGCTCGAAGAGAACGACGGCGCAGGTAACACGTTCAAAGCAACAGCTAAACCGGTGCTGATCGGAACGGCAGTGGTCGGCGCGACGACGATGATCTTCTCGATCATCATGGCGCTCACCCAGGGCTTGCGCGTCGACGTTGAAAACCTGTCGTTGCTGCACGCTCCGTTTGTGCTCGGATTGATCACCGGCGGCGCGATTATCTACTGGTTTACCGGCGCCTCGACGCAAGCCGTGACGACGGGTGCGTATCGCGCGGTTGAGTTCATCAAGGCAAACATCCGGCTCGACGGTGTTGAGAAAGCGTCGGTCGAAGACAGTAAGAAGGTGGTGCAGATCTGCACGCAGTACGCGCAGAAGGGTATGTTCAATATCTTTCTGACGGTGTTCTTCTCGACGCTCGCGTTTGCGTTTGTCGAACCGTTTTTCTTTATCGGCTACCTGATTTCGATCGCGGTGTTTGGTCTGTACCAGGCGATCTTCATGGCCAACGCCGGCGGCGCGTGGGACAACGCGAAGAAAGTCGTCGAAGTTGATCTGAAGATGAAGGGCACGGCGCTGCACGACGCGACGGTCGTCGGCGATACTGTTGGCGATCCGTTTAAGGACACGTCGTCAGTCGCGATGAATCCGGTGATCAAGTTTACGACGCTGTTTGGCTTGCTCGCGGTCGAGTTGGCGGTGAGTTTGACAGCGCGCAACAACGGCGACACGACGTTGACGCACATTCTTGCTTTGGTGTTCTTCCTCGTGTCGGTGTTCTTCCTGTGGCGTTCGTTCCACGGCATGCGCATTGGAACAGTGGTGGTTGAACCGGCTGCCGCAGACCGTGAGGCAGTGAAGTCTGCTGCGGGAGACTAATAGAACTTGGAGCTTTGTGCTTGGTACTTTGTACGCTGGTTAGGCTCTCGCTTAACAGTTAGCTCAACCGAAAGCGAACAAAGTACAAAGAACTAAGTACAAAGCTCTTTTGATTGTCGACGTTAAGCACAAAAATGAACTCTTACGCTTCAACTGACACACTAATCGGAGCGGCGCTTGCGCCGCTCGACTGGACGCGCGCCGCCGGTATCGTGATCGTGTTTAGCCTCTTTATCGCGGCGTGCGCGCAATTCACGATTCCGCTTGGCGACGTGCCGATCACGGGACAGTCGTTTGCCGTGCTCTTGACCGGCGCTTTGCTCGGATCGCGTTTGGGCGCGGCTGCGGTGATTGCTTACCTGATTGAAGGCGCGATCGGTTTGCCGTTCTTTTCCGCGGGCGGCAGTGGCATCGCGCGGTTCTTCGGAACGACCGGTGGATACCTCATTGCATTTCCGGCCGCGGCGTTTGTCACCGGCGCTTTCGCGGAACACGGTTGGGATAAGCGCTATTACACCGCAGTGATCGCCATGTTTATCGGCTCGGCAATTATCCTGGCGAGCGGTTGGGCCTGGTATTCCATCGTCACCAACACGCCGCCAAACGTTTCGTTCATGCTGGCAGTGGGACGTTTTCTTCCGGGCGACGTCATCAAGATCGCGCTGGCAGCCGCAGTGCTTCCTACAGGGTGGGCTTTACTGAAACGAAAGGCCTCCGGCGAAGCAGATCGATAAATCCGTGTTTGTTCTGAACGTTCGTTCTCGTAATCGTGAAGAGCTGGTCGAGTTTACCGGCCTCGTCAACGAGAAACTGCGAGAGGCGAACGTTCAGGAAGGCATCGTCGTCCTTTACGTCCAACACACCACCGCCGGTCTAACCATCAACGAAAACGCCGATCCGGATGTGCCGCGCGACATGCTGCACGCGCTCCGCACGCTCATTCCGCAACACGGCATGGACTTCCGTCACGGCGAAGAGAATTCCGACGCGCACATCAAAGCGAGCCTCACCGGATCGTCTGTAACCATACCTTTCAAAGACGGCAAACTGTTGCTCGGCCGCTGGCAAGGCGTGTTCCTGTGTGAGTTTGACGGTGGACGCGAGCGGCAAGTGATCATGATGATTCGCTGAGCATTTTCCGTTTTCCATTTGTCGTTTATCATTTTTCATTTTCTGACGCTACGCGAAATAAACGCTCCGCCGTTAAATGAAAAATGATAAACGACAAATGGAAAACGATAAATGACTAAGGCCCGCTACGACGACTTCGCTCAACATTACGAAGGCGTAATGAGCCCGCTGCAACGTTGGGGTTTGGTCGGACTGCGCAAGGAGACGCTGCGTCAGCTTCCACCCGGACGCATTCTCGAGATCGGCGCCGGGACGGGTTTGAACTTCGTGCACTATCCGCCGGACGCGCATGGCGTCGCGGGCGAGTTCAGCCGCGAGATGTTGAAGATCGCGAGCACGAAGACGCGGCCGTCCGGCGTTCAGTTGCTGCAAAATCGCGCCGAAGATCTGCCTTTCGAGGATCACTCATTTGACGGCGCGTTTGCGACGCTCGTGTTCTGTTCGGTTGAATCGCCTGTGCGAGCGTTTGCCGAGATTCGCCGCGTTGTGCGGCCCGGCGGAACGGTGATGTTGCTTGAACACGTTCGTCCGCGAGGTATACTGGGCCCACTGTTCGATCTGCTGAACGTGTTGACCGTGCGTTTATTTGACGATCACGTGAATCGGCGCACGGCAAAGCTGGTGAGCGAAGCGGGACTGGAAGTGGTGAGCGTCAAGAGCAGGCTGTTGGGAATCGTCAATTTAATCAAATGTCGCGTTACTTAATCATCGCCCTCCTCCTCATATCGTTTCAGGATAACTTTACGCTGACCGAGATCATCCGTAACTACAACCCGCAGAAAAATGAGACGACTCTTCGTTTGCCATCGTCTCGACTCTCCGGGCCCAAAGATCGCTATCACAGCCTCTCTTACGCGATCTACTACTCTTATCCCGGCACTGAAGCATCGCCGCCGAAGGACGTGAACTTCGAACTTGTTTCGGTGGTGAAGGCGCGCCAGTTGAACACGGATCTTTATGTCGTCTTTGTCGTCGACGGCAAGGAGGTCCACTTCAGTTCAAACAGGATCGCGATGCCCAAGCCGGTTGCGGGACGGCAGTGGATCGGCGAGCGCATGGTGTTCTCGATTCCGCGCGAGGAGTTTGTGAAACTGGCGGCGGCGGAAAAGCTCGGCGTGAAACTTGGCGGCGTGAGCTTTGAGTTTAACGAAGCTGCTCGCGCTTCGGTCCGCGCGTTTGCGGAAGCCATGAAGCAGTAATCAGGGCTTCATCTCTTTCAACACCTCGGCAAACTTCTCCACATCAGATTTTGTTTTTTCGAGCGCGCGACGGCTGTCGAGATACGCTGTCCAGGTGGGCGTTTGCGTGAGCGCTTTGGTCGTGTCTTCATCGAGCACCTGGGCCATCAGCGCGATCAGATCGCTGACGACGCGCGTGTGTTCGAGCAGGTTTTCGATGATGGAATAGGCGAGCTGCGCCTGCGCGTAGTCCAAGTCCGGCGCTTGATCGGGTTCGTTATTCATACCAACTACCACGGACAAAAGGAAGATCTGCAACTGTTCCGGCAACATCGCCGGCTTTGACGGTTGTTCCGGCGGAGAGATATTCGTATCTCAGGTAACCAAGAGCGATCGTGCTTTCGAGTTTTGGCGAGTGCGTGACCGACGTTACGCGGCCGGCATCCTTTCCTTCGGTTGATTGGACCATCGCGCCGGCTTCAACCGGATTATCAAATTTCATCCCCGTCAATTTTTTTGCCACGTGCCCACGGTGCTTGATGCGAACGATGATCTCCTGGCCCAGGTAACAACCTTTCGTGTAGCTGATCGCGTCGTCGAGATTCGTTTCCAGCACGACATTCGTTTCATCCATGTCGACTCCATGACGCGGAATGCCTGCTTCGATTCGTAAAACCTCAAACGTCTCGGGACTCACAACTTGCGCCCCAGCATTTGTAAGCTGCTCCTTCAGCAACGAAACATCACCCACAAGATCGAAACCCTTTTCACCGGTATGCGTGGCGGGAATGGCTGGATGATCCGTGTTTTTGATTATCTCTCCAGCGCGCCTGCCCTGCACGGTCAACAACCCAATCTCGCTCGTTACATCGGTAACATGAAAATCTCCCGCGAGTGTGAAGCGCGAAATCGTCTTCAAGATCGCTTCGTGCGACGCGTTCTCGGTGTCGATCAAAAACCCGGAATCTTTCTCGCGCGTTATTCGCACCGCGCCAATCAAACGCCCCTGCACGTTTGGAAACACCGCCGGCAGCCACTGGTTCTCGACCACCGCCTTCATATCGTTCGTGATCAGGCCGTTGAGAAACATCACGGCTTCCGAACCTGTAACACGTATCCGGCTCCGCGATGCGGAAAGATCGATTAACCCCGCGCCGCCCTCGCGCACGGATTCATAGTCGTTCATCTTGTATTGCCTTCGCTACCACCTGATAATCCCGCAATTGCTCCGCCTCACGCCGGTGCGACGCCAGCACCTGCGGACTCGGATGATAAATCGGCACCAGCACGCGCTCGTTCCACGAATGTATCTGCGCCGCCGACTCCTTCAAACTCAACTCATGATACTGAATGCGCTTCAACGCTTCGAGCGCCACCGAGCCGAGCGTCACGATCACACGCGGATCGACCAATTCGATCGTCCGTCGCAAAAACGACGAACAATTCCCTAACTCCTTTTGTGTCGGCCGGCGATTCGCGCCTGACTCAGCCTGCGGATTACATAACGCCGCACTCGTGATGAAGATCTGTTCGCGCGTAAGCCGGATCGAATTCAGGTAACGATCGAAATTCGCGCCCGACTGATCTCCGGAAAACGGAATGCGCGTACGGTCCGCGCCTTTTCGTCCGGGCGCTTCGCCGATAAACATCACGCGCGCGTCCGGCGATCCATTGCGCTCGCTCAAAACAGCACTGCGGCCACACATCGCCGGACACTGCGTGCAACTGGCCGCTTCGCGTACAAGATCTTTGAATGTTTCTTTCTTGCTCACGGATTGATCTGAATTTCGCGTGTGACGACGTTGTAATCGCCGTTGCGATAAGGCCAACCATCGGGACCGACAAGCTCGACCCGGATCGTGTGCTTTCCCGGAATCCAACCAGTCAACACGATCTGTTCCCAACGATCGATCCATTGCATGTCGTCGTCATCCACGCCGTAGCGCACCCGATATTCCCCGCCATCGCCGCGCAGTTTTGCATTCGCCAGCGAGAAGTCGATCACCACCTCGTCGCCTGCGTGAAACGTCTTCGCCAGTGGCTGATTCAAGATCAGAAACGGCCGCCACGGATCGTGGTTGGCGCCGGCCGGATCCGGTTTCGCCGGCGTCTGCGTCGCAGGACGCGATTCAACACGCAGCACCTGCCGCGGTGGCGGGGGAACGATATTCGTCGCCGTCGTATGCGCGTCGTCGTTGCTTCCGGCACAACCAGCGCATGCCAGCGCCAGCAATAGCACTACCAGTCTCATTCTCATCAGGTACACATTTAATCTAGACATTTCGCAAAGGCAAATGTCAGAATCGCGCCACACGGTCCAACAAGTCTTCTCAGGGTCAAAATTGTATGAGCACCAAAAAACTATATCTAGTTCTGTTTGCGCTTATCGCTGCTGCTATCGTCGCAGCTTGCAGTAGCAACACCACCCAAACTACCACCAGCGGTTTCATGCCCGAAATCGAACCGCTGCCGGCCCAGCTCGCGACGTACGAGCCGATGACGATCCCGGCTGACAATCCGATGACGCCGGAGAAAGTCGCGCTCGGTAAACAGTTGTTCTTCGACGAACGGCTCAGCATCGACAATTCGAAGTCGTGTTATTCGTGCCACGTTTGCGAGCATGGTCTAACTGACGGGCTGCCGAAAGCCATTGGCGCGCTCAACAAACAATTGCCGCGCAGCAGCCCGACGCTTTGGAACATCGGTTATCACAAGGAGTTTTATTGGGACGGGCGCAGTCCTTCTTTAGAAAAGCAGGCGATGGCTGCGTGGACCGGCGGAAACATGGGCGTCGGCGACAAAGTCGGCGAGGTCGTCGGCCGGATCAATGCGCTGCAAGGTTACCGCGAGCAGTTTCAGAAGGTGTTTCAGAGCGATGCGACCGCCGACAACATGATGAAAGCGATCGCCGCGTACGAGCGCACCATCATCAGCGGCAACACGGCGTGGGATCGTTATCGCGCGGGCGACAACACGGCGATCAGCGAGAGCGCTTATCGTGGTTGGAACATCTTTCAGACCATCAAGTGTACCCAGTGTCATGATGGCGTGCTGTTTACCGATCAGCAGTATCACAATATCGGTATCGGGATGGACCAGCCGAATCCGGATGCCGGTCGTGCCGTTGCCACGAAGAAGCCGGAAGACACCGGCGCTTTCAAGACGCCGACGTTGAGAGACATCGCGAAGTCAGCGCCGTATTTCCACGACGGGAGCGCGAAGACGCTGGAAGAGGCAGTCGACATCATGCTGGCGGGTGGGAAACCGAACCAGTACCTGGATAAGAAAAACCTTCAGCCGCAGCGCGTCCTGCCCGAGCAGCGGGAAGATCTGTTGAACTTCCTGCGCTCGTTGACAGTCGACTGCAACTTGAAGAAACCACCGTTACCGCAGAAGTAAGCGGAAACGGGGACAGGGGATGGGGAGAAGCGGAGATGGGGAGACACGGAGACTGGCTGCTCATCGTCTCCGTGTCCCCGCGTCTCCCCATCCCCCTGTCCCCCGTCCCCGCTTCTCCCCGTCCCGCT
>DATELZ010000092.1:0-14873 GCA_035276045.1 Pyrinomonadaceae bacterium
GAGTAGATCTACTTCGAAACGAGTCTTTTAACGGCGAGCAACAGTTCTTCAGTGCGAAAAGGTTTGCCGACAAAATCGCTGAACCCGGACTGCAACGCTCGCGCGCGATCGCGATCGGTATGCGCCGTGACGGCGACGCACGGGATGTGGGCCGTGAGTTCGTCGGCTTTCAGTTCTCTAAACACTTCCCAGCCGTCGAGACCAGGCATTGAAAGGTCCATCATGATCAGATCTGGTGGATTCTGGCGCGCGAGATTGAGACACTCCCAACCATTCTTCGCTTCGTGAACCTGGTGGTTGGCGCCGGAAAGCAGTACCCGCAGAAGCTCACGGTTGTCGTCGTAGTCTTCAGCGATAAGAATTGTAGCCATGAATTAAGTGGGTATTCGGCTCGATTCGACCCGGGGCGCGTTGATAGGACCGGACCGAGAATACCAGACCCAACGTTCCGGCTAAAAGGAGTAATTTTTCGGGGTAGCTATTCCGCGAATCTGATTGCCTATGTTTCGACTCTATCTCACACTGCTGCTGCTTCTCGTCGCCGTCTCGCACGTTCCGCAATCACCGTCGAATTCACGGAAGCTCGTCTGGTCGGATGAGTTTAACTACACGGGACTGCCCGACCCGGCGAAGTGGGCTTACGACGTGGGCGGGCACGGCTGGGGCAACAAGGAACTGCAAAATTACACAGATCGCCGCCAGGAGAATGCGCGTGTCGAGAATGGCTTGCTCGTCGTCGAAGCGCGCCGCGACGGCGACGAAAAGAATCCGTACACTTCCGCGCGGCTGGTGACGAAGGGCAAAGGCGATTGGACGTATGGGCGGTTTGAAATCAGGGCGAAGCTGCCGTCGGGACGCGGCACGTGGCCGGCGATTTGGATGCTGCCTACGCAGCGCAGTTATGGAACCGGTTACTGGCCTGACAATGGCGAGATCGACATCATGGAGCACGTCGGTTACGAACCGAACGTCGTGCACGGCTCGGCTCATACGAAGGCGTATCACCACTCGATCGGTACGCAGAAGTCCGGCAAGACCAGGGTCGACTCAGCGCTAAGCGGTTTCAATGTTTATGCAGTTGAATGGACGCCACAGGAGATCCGCTGGTACATCAACGGCCGGCAGTATTTCAAGTTTATCAACGAGCGGCTTTCAGATCGTCGTGCCGATCACCGGCAGTGGCCGTTCGACAAGCCGTTTCACCTGTTGCTCAACATTGCCGTCGGCGGCACCTGGGGCGGCGCGCATGGTGTTGACGAGTCGATTTGGCCGCAGCGGATGGAGATTGATTACATCCGTGTTTACCAGTAACGCGGAAAACACAGACCTTAAGCCCACCTTTCCTTGATAAAACGATTGACGAGCAGAAGACCAGCCGTTCATAATCACTTTTGAGTTCTTGCGGCCCCCTGCGAGGCTCTTGCTGGAGAGCACCCTGGGTTAGTAATCCCTACCTGAAGACCCTGAGGTTTATTTCGTCACCACTAACAACCACGTCACGGAGGAGCGAGCTGTGGTCAACGGACAATTGGAAGATAGTTTGCGGCGTGAAATCGAGAGCTATGTCGAAACCCGCATGGGCGCGGTCAGACAGGAAATAACGACGCTGCAAAGCCTGGTCAACGAATCACTTTCGAGTTTTCTTGACCGCCAGGCTGACGTGCAGATGGAAGGCAGCCTCCTTGCTTCGATAACCGAGCACCTGCACGCCGCTCACGAACGCGGCGTCGAACTGGCCTCCGCTGAGTCGGCGCGCGCGAAAGCGTCGAGCGACATGGCCATCGTGAAGTCGGCCATCGCCGAGGTCAACGAGCAGAAATCCCAGGCCGAAGTTCTCAAGACGCTCGTCAATCGCGCCTCTTCATTTGCACCGCGCGTCGCGTTCTTCGTTATCAAAGGCGACACTGCGAACGGCTGGCGTGGCCGTGGATTCGAAGGAACTGTCGGCGACCAGGCGATCCAACAGATTTCACTGTCGCTGGGCTCCGACACGGTGATCGGCACGACGGCTAAGTCGCTGACCACGTGGAGCGGCGGACCGGGTTCGCACTCCGAAGATCATTCGCTGCTCAATCAACTCGGCGAAGAACCGCCGCAGCGCATCGTCGCGATTCCGCTGAAAGTTCGCGGCAAGGCTGTCGCAGTGTTATATGCAGACTCGGCCGGTCTCGATTCCGAATCGATAAATCTCGAAGCGCTTGAAACACTCGTGACTGTTTCGGCGATGGGTGTCGAGTTGCTCTCTGTTTCGCGCACGGCGACGAAGCGTGCCACGGAAGAAGCGGCGGCGCCTGCTGCTGCGCCTGCGCCCGCGCCAGAACCTGAGCCGTCATACACACCGGCAGCCGAGTACGCCGCCGCCCCTGTATACCAACCGGAACCCGCGGTTGAGTACCAGCCAGAGCCGGAACCCGCGCCCGAACCGTCTTTCTCCGGCGCTGAAACGATTGAAAATTATCGACCTGAACCAGTAACTCCGGAATCATCATTCGTCGAAGCGACGCCGATGAGCAACGACGGCGCAGGCGTTTTCGAAACTCCGGCCGTTGTTGAAGCCGCGCCCGAGCCGGTTGTCGATATGGCCTCAGCGCCCGCTCCGGTTGAAGCCGCGCCCGAACCAGCGCCACGTCGACGCTACGGTCAGGATGCGGAACTTCCAGTCGAAGTTCACGGCGAAGAAGAGCGCCGCTTGCACAACGACGCCCGCCGTTTTGCGCGTCTGCTGATTTCCGAAATCAAGTTGTACAACGAGCAGAAGGTTGCTGAAGGACGATCCGAGCACGATCTTTACGATCGTTTGCGTGAGTACATCGATCGTTCGCGCGAGATGTATGACAAGCGGGTGAAGGCGGAAGTTGCCGCGCGTTACGATTACTTCCACGGCGAGTTGGTCAACACGCTGGCGGAAGGCGACGCGTCAAAACTCGGATCGAATTATCCCGGGGCAACTGTAAACGCTTAGCAAAGCACCAAATCCATTTTCCATATATCATTTGACATTTATTGTTTGTCATTTGATTTGGCGCGGTTTACCTTCATCAATGACAAATGGAAAATGCTAAATGATATATGGAAAATGTTTTTTCTAAGCACCGCTTACTGATTCTTATCGGCGTCGTCGTAGTGGGAGCGGCTTCGCTTCCATACCTCATGAGCGCGAGCTGCGTCACGCGGCCGCAAACAGCCGGCGAACAAAAAGCTCTCGACAGCCTGCGCAGCATGACGCGCAACGACGTGTTGCCGTCAGAAGACGTCGTTACGGCGATTGAGAACCAGCACCCACGCAGCAAGGCCGCCGCACTCGCACGCATCCTTCGCGCCCGCATCAAGCTCAATGCACGAGATTTCGCCGGCGCAGCGTCGTTGCTCGACGCGAAAGTCATTGCCGATCACAGTTCGGTCGCCGACTACGCGCTTTTCATGCGCGGCGACGCACTCGAACAGGCAGGAAAGACGGCAGAGGCACGGGCTGTCTATCAGCAGTTGATCCAGGAACATCCGGGCTCGTTGCGCGCGCGTGATGCCGCGTTGCGGGCGGCGAATTTGTTGGCGAAGAGTGGCGCGGCGTCCGCCGTTCCGTTGTTGTTGAAAGATCTGGCGCAAACTGACGACGCAGCAGCATTGCTCGCGAGCGCCAAGGCTTACGAACAATCATCCGATCCCACTCGCGCGCTCGCTTCTTATCGCCGCGTTTACTTCTTCGCGCCAGCTTCCGATGAAGCCGGCGATGCCGCAACTGCGATCCCGCGACTACAGTCGTCGCTGTCACCGGCAACCGTCGAAGAAGCCATCACACGCGCCGATCGACTTTACACGGCCAGGAAATTCAACGATGCGCTGACCGCCTACGGCGACGCCTTCGCCAAGTTTCCCGCAACCGCAACCACGGAAAACCAACTGCGCCGCGGCATCGCAGCGCACAATGCACGCAAAACACCCGAAGCAGTATCAGCGCTGAGCACTGTTCCGACATCGGCCGGTGAAACTCGCGCCGAAGCGCTTCACTATCTCGCGCAGACATACGCCCGCGCGCGGCAGTGGGACCAGGCACGCGCCACTACCGAAGAACTGCGCCGCGCTTTTCCCAACAGCAATTTCACGCCGCGCACGTTCGTCGTCGTGGGCCAGATCGCGAAAGACGCAAAGAACACCGCCGACGCTTCGTACTTCAATCGCGCCGCAGTCAACGGCTTCTCCAATTCGATCGAAGTCGCGCAAGCGCAATTCGATCTCGCCTGGGAAGCGCACGACGCGAGGAACTTTTCCGAATCGTCGCGCATGCTCACCGAGCATCTCGCGTATTACGCCGACAAGAACACCGACAATCGCGGCCGCGCCGGCTATTGGGCCGCGCGCGATTCCGAACGGGCAGGCAAACTCGCCGAAGCGCGCGCGCTATACGAAGCGATGCTCGCGCGTTACGACGCAAACTGGTACGGCTATCTCGCCAAACAACGATTCGACGTCCTGAGTAAAACGACGCAACCGAAGACGTTCGCGCCGGATTCAATCGTCGCTCGCGCCGTCGCTAATCTAAAAACCGTAACCGTCGCGGAAGAAAGCGCCGGTCCCGACGCAGACGCGCGGCTCGTCAAAGCCGATCAGTTGTCAAACATCGGTCTCGACGATTGGGCCATGCGAGAACTGTCCGTCGCGGGCGAGAAAGCGCCTGACAGTCCGAAGATCAATCTCGTTATCGCGCGCATCTATCGTTCGGACGACGACAACGTCCGCGCGCTCAACACACTGCGCCGCAGCTTCCCTGATTACTCGCAGATGAAACCGGAAGAAATGACGCGCGAACAGTGGGACGTTTTCTATCCGCTCAACTACTGGGACATCATCGTTCAGGAATCAAAGAACCGCAGCCTCGATCCGTATCAGGTCGCCGGTTTGATTCGCCAGGAGACGATCTTCACGACGCGTGCGCGGTCGTCAGCCAACGCTTACGGACTGATGCAGGTGCTGATTCCGACCGCCCGCCTGACCGCGCGGAGGTACAACGTCAACCGTGAAATCACTGCCGAGTCACTTTACGAGCCGCGCTTGAACATCCAACTCGGCACGGGATACATGCGCGATCAGATCGACAAGTATGGGCGGCTCGAGTACGTCGCCGTAGCTTACAACGCCGGGCCCGGACGCGTGGTCCAATGGAAAGCATCGCTGCCGCTCGAAATGGACGAGTTTGCGGAAGCGGTTCCCTTCAAAGAGACGCGCGGGTATATTCAGGGCGTCGTGCGCAACTGGCTGCAGTACGTTCGGCTTTACGATGCGAACGGAAATTTCAAGCCGGAAGTGGGATCGCGCGCCGTGACTTCCGATCCGAATGTGCGTAAGCGCCGCGTTTCCGGCGGCGGCTCTGAAGAATAATCCGTATTATGAAGTTTGTTGTTCTAATAGCTGTCTTGCTGTTTGCTCCGGCGATCTGCGCGCAACAGCTCGTAATCACCACTGAACCAAACGCGATCGTCTGGATCGACGAGATCCGGCGCGGAACTACCGACGCTTCCGGCAAGCTCTCGCTCACGAAAGTGACGCCACGCCGGCACACCGTGCGGGTCCGCGCAAACGGGTTCAAAGAAACAACCGCCGCGTTGCTGCCCGGCAGACGCACGCTCGCGGTGAAACTCGTCACGACGACCGATCCCGCGGAGCTGGCGTTTCAAAAAGCAGAAACAGCACGCGAAAAAGCGCGCGATACAGCGGCGAAAGAAGCCGCCGCCGAACTCTATCGCGAAACGATAAAACTGCGGCGCGCATATCCCGCGGCCAACGTCGGACTCGCCCGCGTCCTGTTGGATCTCGAAAAGTTTAACGACGCGCTCACGGCCATCGACGCCGCTCGCGCGGCGAAGCCCGTTTATGCGGAAGCTTCCGCTGTCGAAGGACGCATCTATCGCGAAAATGGATCGCTCGACGACGCGGTTCGATCGTTTCGTCGTTCGATTCGCGAAGCCGGAGGACTGCAACCCGAAGCGCGCGTCGGACTCGCGCGTGTGTTGGAAGATAAAGGACAGTTTGCCGAAGCCGTCGTCGAGTTGCGCGCGGCGCTCGATCAACTTTCCGACAGCGAACCGGTGATCTACCAAATGCTCGGCGCGGCTTACGAAAAACTCGAAAAGCCAAACGAAGCCGTGGCTGCTTACGAGAAGTATCTTCAGCTTGCGCCCAACGGCAGTTACGCCGCCGCCATTCGTTCGATCCTGGACCAACTGAAGCGCGAAGCCGCGGGCGAACAGATCATCCCGTAACCGCAAAAGGCACAAAGCCGGGCGACGAAGGCACAAGAAAAGAGCAAGATTATGTCCACACCCTCAATCTCAAAGAGCCGTCATGTTTCTAATAAAGCGAATCAGTTTACGGAATCGGTGATTCGCGAAATGACGCGCGAAGCGATGAAACATGGCGCCGTGAACCTCTCGCAGGGATTCCCCGATTTCTCTGCGCCCGACGACATCAAACGCCACGCGATGGAAGCGATCGAACGCGACGTCAACCAGTATGCGATCACGTGGGGATCGAAAGACTTTCGCGATGCGATTGCGCGCAAGAGCAAGTGGTATTTAGGTCTCGACGTCGATCCGGAAACTGAGATCACCGTCACCTGCGGTTCGACCGAAGGCATGATCGCCGCGATGATGGCGACCGTCGATCCGGGTGACGAAGTCATCGTCTTCGAACCGTATTACGAGAACTACGCGCCCGACGCCATTCTCTCCGATGCGCGTCCGCGGCATGTGCAATTGCGCGCGCCCGATTGGAGTTTCGATCGCGATCAACTGCGCGCGACGTTCAACGAGAAGACGAAAGCCATCATCGTCTGCAATCCAAACAATCCGACGGGGAAGGTTTTTACGCGCGGCGAGATGGAGTTCATCGCGTCGTTGTGCCGCGAGTTTGACGCGCTCTGTTTTACTGACGAGATCTACGAGCACATTCTTTACCCGCGCGAGGGCGCTGAGATCGAACACATCTCGATGGCCCAGATCGAAGGCATGCGCGAGCGCACCGTTGTCGTCAATTCGATGTCGAAAACTTATTCAGTCACGGGTTGGCGTGTGGGTTATTGCATCGCGCCGCCGCAGATTACGGGCGCGATTCGTAAGGTTCACGATTTTTTGACTGTGGGTGCGGCCGCGCCGCTGCAAGCTGCCGGCGCGTATGCGTTATCGCTGCCGGCGGAGTATTACGATCATTTGCAGACTGATTATCGCAAGCGTCGCGACATGCTGTTGCCGGTGTTGGAACAAGCGGGTTTCCGCACGTTTGTTCCTGACGGCGCTTACTACATCATGACCGACATCTCTGCGTTTGGGTTTTCGGATGACGTCGAGTTTACGAAGCACTTGATTCGCGAGATTGGCGTCGCGTGTGTGCCCGGTTCGAGTTTCTACAGCAATCCCGCTGATGGCGCGCAACAGGTTCGCTTCTGCTTTTGCAAGAAAGACGAAACGTTGCATCTCGCCGCCGAGCGGTTAGCGAAACTTCAAGGATCAAAATGAGATCCGTTGCTGCTTTTGTTCTCGTGCTGCTGTTGGCGTTCGTGGCGCTGGGCCAGCAACTGCCCGATCCGGAGTTTGACACGCGCGTCGAGAATCCGGCTTACCAGCGCAGCGGGCCCCGGGTGCTGTTTGACGAAGCGCATCACAATTTTCATACGTCCGACGGGAGATACAAGCCGTTCGTCGATCTGCTGGTCCAGGATGGTTACCAGGTGATTCGCAATCGCAAGCCGTTTGCTAAGTCGTCGCTTGATAGTTTTAAAGTGCTGGTGATAGCGAATGCGCTTGGGGCGGAAGAGATGGACGACGAGGGATCGGATCAGTCGGCGTTTACTGACGAAGAGGTGCAGGCTGTTTACGATTGGGTGCGTGGTGGTGGCGCGTTGCTGTTGATTGCCGATCACGCGCCGTTTGGAGCGGCTGCGGCGTCGCTCGGAACGAAGCTCGGCGTTGACATGAGCAAGGGATATACGTTCGACGCCGCTAACGCGCTACCCGAGAATCCTTCGCTGCTGATCTTCTCGCGTGAAAATAAATTGCTCGGAGCGCATCCGATCGCCGACGGGCGCAACGGGAAGGAGCGAGTCAATCGCGTGTTGAGTTTTACCGGGCAGTCTTTGAAGGGTCCGCAGGAGAGTTTCGCCGTCTTAAAGCTGGCTGACACCGCGCAGGACGCGCCCGATCGTGAAGCGAAGTCGATGGTCCCGGCCGCCGGGCGGGCGCAGGTTCTGGCCCTGAAAGTTGGCAAAGGACGCGTCGTGGTCCATGGCGAAGCAGCGATGCTCACCGCCCAGATTGCCGGACCAGAGAAGTTCAAGATGGGCATGAATTTCGAAGGCTACGACAACAAACAATACGCGCTGAACGTCATGCACTGGCTGTCTGGATTACTCAAATAGGCGTTTACTCTGCGAACTCTGCGGCTCTCTGTGTTCTCTGCGTTAACCTGCAATCGTGCGAATCCATTACCGAAGAGGACACAGAGATCCGCAGAGTATACGAGGACCACGGACTTGTGGGATAAGAAGCGGCAATTGATCTGGATCGCGGGTGGGTTGATCGTTGGAACTTACGTCGCGGTTTCTGATTCTTTCCTCGACGACGGCACGTTCGTTTGGAGTTTCTTCTTCTTTATGGAAACTCTCGTGCTTTTAATAATGGCGGGGCTTTTTTATTTCTATTCGCGGCGCAGTTAATTCGGCTGCTGCATCGACTTCGATCTCACCGTAATCCCCTGGTTCCCCAGCACAAGCAAACTTCTCGCCTGCCCAAACGGCGCACTCGACGGCAGGTACGAAAGCACATACCGACTCTGCCGCAACTCATCACAAATCGCCTTCGCCGCCACCTGCGGTTCGTCGATCGAAAAGATCTGTCCGCCAGTACCTTCAGCCAACTTATCGATCACGACCTTCGGCTTCGGCACGTCGCGACGAATCGCGCCCCGCGTCCGATCGACCGCCTGCACCGCATAGACCATGACGTTCTCGGACTGTAATTCCGCCAGCGTCTGTTCAAACGTCGCTTTGCTGCCACGGTCCAATCCATCGCTGATCACGACGATGATGCGCTTCTGTCCCTGTATCGGCCGCAACGCCTCGGTCACGACAGCGCGAATCGCGTCAAACAAGTGCGGCTGACCTTTCTTGCGAAACAACTTCAACGACGCTTCGATTCCTTTCGCATCGTCGGTCCAATCCGAAACAATCTCCGCCTGCTCGTCATAACCGACGATCAACAACTTGTCGCCTTCGTAAATCTCGTAAGCAAACTCACGCGCCGCCTGTTCCAGCTTCTCCACATCGGCGCGAATCGACAACGAATTATCGACCAGCAAAGCGATGTGCGCCGGCGACGGATCCGGCGTGAAATTGCGAATCGACTGCTCGATGCCGTTGTCGTAAACCGAAACTTCCTTGCTCGTGATAGGCGTGCTTCCACTCTCGCGCTTAGCCACGACGCCGACCATCACGCCGCCGGCAGCGTTCGCATTCGGACGGTTTCCGGACTGGCCCATGATCGAAGCAACGACCACGAGAGTCGCTAAAATGGCGGTAAATACGAGTTTTGCTGACCTATGCGAGCCCATTTCTTACATTGAGGGACGGCTTAGTCGCCGGTCGATGTTTTAGAGGCTTTCGGGGATGAAGCCTTTTCTGAAGTCTTTTTCGCGGAGGAGCTATCTTTAGTCTTCTTTTCCGTTTTGTCGGACTTAGCTTCCGCTGCCGGTTCGGATTCGGACTTTTCGTTCTTCGTTGCCTTGGACGCGTAGTCGGTCACGTACCAACCCGAGCCCTTGAACTGGATCGCCGGCGCTGAAATCTTCCGCTCCAACCGTCCACCGCACTTGCGGCACTTGACCGGCGGCTTGTCGCTAATCTTCTGGAATACCTCCATGTGTGCGCCACACTTGCGGCATTCATATTCGTAAATCGGCATTAATGCTGTTACTCCGTTCTTCCGGGGGCTTGCCCGGGATTATACAAAATCCTATTCTCTCTTTCGAAACGATGTCGAATACCGTCCAATCTCTTTCCTTAGAACGCAAGATCAAGATGCACGAGGCGCGCGAGGGAATTATCAATCGCCTCGCCATGACCCTGCCACGGGCCATCAATCTCGATCGGTTTCTCACGGTTATCGTCTCGGAACTGGGGCGGATGATGAACGTCGATCGCTGCGATGTGATTCAACTCAAGTCGGCGAGCGAGCTGCGCATCAGCCACGAGTGGCGCGCCTCGGACGACGTGCCGTCGAGTTTGGGAACTGTTCTTCCGCTCGATCTGAAACAACTCTCCGAACACATCGATATTCGCAAGCCGCTCCGCTTCGACGACACTGCCGCTCCGGCGCTCAGTCAGAAAGTACGGTTATTGGCGGCGAGCCTGGGAACGCGTTCGCTCCTCGTCGTGCCGGTGATGCTGGGCGACGACGTTCTCGGACTGGTTGGTTTGCACACGACTTTCACGCCGCGCGAATGGCTCGACGACGAGGTCTCCTTTCTCGAATCGATCGCCGGGCAGATCGCGATTGGTTACCAGTACACGCGGCTTTACACCGACAAGGAACGCGAGGCGGAAACGAAACGCGCGCTGCTATCGATAGCGAATGCGTTGAATGCGCGATCCGATTTTCGTGAGGTGTCGTCTCTCGTTCTGGACCGCGCGATCGCCCTCGTCGGCGCGGATTATTCGGCCCTCGGAGTGCTCGATCCCGACGCCGGAAAGATCAGCCTCGCAGCGTTCAAGGCGGCGCCTGACGTGGAGGTCGACGCGCTGCAAAGTCTTTTCGACGAACACGGAAAATCGCTCGACGTGACTGCGTTTCCGGCGATGGTCGAGGTACTGGCGCAAGGCAAAACACTCCGCCTCCTCGACACGGATCTACCGTTTCCGATCCGGCTCGCTTTCAACGCCATGCTCGGCGGACGCGCTGCGCTCGTCGCGCCAGTCCGCGTCGGCGGACAGACTTTCGGCCTGCTCGGCCTGGTGTGGAGCGAACCACGCGAAGGTTTCGACGATCACGTCATCGCGCTCGTCGAGGGCATCGCGGATCAGATCGGCACGGCACTCGAACGCGACCAGTTGTCAGCCGAGATCATGCATCTGCGCACCGCGCTGCACGAGCGTTACGGCGGCGATCGCATTATCGGTCAAACGCCCGTCATCCGGCGCGCGATCGAACTCGCGCTCAGCGTGGCCGACACGCAAACCACTGTCTTGATCGAAGGCGAATCAGGAACCGGTAAAGAACTGCTCGCGAACCTGATCCATTTCAACTCCGGCCGCGAAGATCAGCCGTACGTCAAACTCAACTGCGGCGCGATTCCGGAAACGTTGCTCGAATCGGAACTGTTTGGACACGAAAAAGGCGCGTTCACCGACGCGCGCGCATTGCGTCGCGGACGGTTCGAAGAAGCGGATGGCGGGACACTGTTTCTCGACGAAGTCGGCGAGATGAGTCCCTCGGCGCAGGTGAAATTGTTGCGTGTGTTGCAGGATGGCGAGTTGACGCGCGTCGGCGGCAACGAAGTGATCAAGACTGACGTGCGCGTTCTCGCGGCGTCGAACGTCGACCTGAAGCGCGCCGTGGAGCTTGGCGCCTTCCGTCAGGACCTGTTCTATCGTCTGTCAGTATTCCCGATTAAGCTGCCGCCTTTGCGTGAACGGCCGGAAGACATCCATCCGCTCGTCATCCACTTCCTCGAGCACTACAAACAGAAGACCGGCCGCTTCATTTCCGGGATTTCCAAAGACGCCCTGCAAGCGTTTATCACCTACAACTGGCCCGGCAATGTGCGCGAACTCGAAAACGCGATCGAACGCGCCGTGATCATCGCTTCCGGCCGCCAGATCGAACTCGAAGACTTGCCCGAAGCGATCAGCAAGATCGCTTTGCAGGAACGTGATCGGATCAAGGTCGAACGAGCCAAGGCCGCCAGCGAAGGACGGACCACCACGTTTGAAATCACCGTTCCGTCGTCCATGGAAGAGATCGAACGTCTCGCCATCGAAGCGACCCTCGACTACACCGAGGGAGACAAGTCACACGCCGCCCGCGCCCTCGGCATCGGCCGAAAAACCCTCTATCGGAAGCTGGAGCAGTACAACGGTGGGCCCAAAAACTGAGCATTTGTCATTTTCCATTCGTCGTTTTCCATTTTTCAAATGACCGATGGCAAATGGAAAATGACGAATGGAAAATGCTATAGTCCAGTACCAAATAACTATAGAAAGAGGACCCCAGACGATGGGATACGACGAATACCGGAGAGACAGTGGCGAAAACATCTCCACCCGACTAACTTACTTGCTGATTGGCGGCGGCATCGGAGCCATCCTCGCGCTGCTATTCGCACCGAAATCAGGTCATGAACTGCGCGGCGACATCGCCGACGCGACACGCAAAGGCATCGATCGTTCACGCGAAGCGGCGCATCACCTTGGCGAGCGCGCTGGTGAATACTACGAAGCCGGCCGCGAGCGCGCTTCTGACCTTTACACCCAGGCCGCAGGCCGGATCGGCGACGTGGCCCAACAGGCACGCGACGCCGCGTCACGCCAGGGCAGCACCGTGGCCGCCGCGATCGACGCCGGCAAGAAGGCTTACCAGGAAGAGAAACGGAAATCTGAGCTTTCCGGCCGCATCGAAGCCTCGCCAAACTACGGCGATAAAACGAACTAAGACGATCAGCGTCTGAACATGTATAGTCCAGCACTCTTCCAGATGACGACTAACGATCCGATGTTCTGGATCATGGTGATCATCGCTGCCTCGTTTCTCGTCATCGCCATCGCGATGATTGCGATCGCCGTGTTTGTCAGCCGCGCGGTGAAGACGGTCAATCGCATGGAAGAAAAGATGGAACCGCTCATCGAACGCGTTTCCGTGATGAGCGAGCAAGGCAAGCAGATCGCCGTTCAGGGAAAACTGATCGCCGAACAGTTCACTGCCGTGTCCGGTCATCTATCAACCGCGACACAGCACTTTTCCGAGTCGTTGGCGATCATTAAAGGCGAGGTTGCCGAATTGAAAGCATTGGTTAGCGACACAGCCGTCGAGGCGCGCGATAAAGTCGAACTCGTGAGCAACACGATCGATCGCACGCACCGTCAGGTTGTGCTGACGACCGACTTCATTCAGTCGAAGGTAATAGAGCCGGCGCGCGAGGTGGCCGCAATTATGGCGGGCTTCCGCCGCGGTCTCGAAGTGCTCGTCGCGCCCGTGCCGAAGCCCATTAATCAAACCTACGCCGAGGATGAGATGTTTATAGGTTGAGTCAAAGCCAAACGGCTTGCCGAACCCGAACCATCGCATCCAGGTGGTTCGGGTTTTCTTTGGCTCCCTTTTTGTGCCTCTTGTGGTTACCTTGTTACTATTGCGAATTCAAACTTATGTCCACTGAAACCCCACTCGATTTGAAGAAGACAGTCAATCTGCCTAAGACCGGCTTTGCGCAAAAGGCTAACCTGACGCAGAGCGAACCCGCGCGCCTGCAAAAGTGGAACGAGATGGATCTCTATCGCCTGATCCGAAAAGCACGCGCCGGACGCGAAAAGTTCATCCTCCACGACGGCCCGCCGTACGCCAACGCCGACATCCATCTCGGCACCGCGATGAACAAAGTTCTCAAAGACTGCATCGTCAAGTCGCGCACGATGATGGGTTTTGACGCGCCGTACGTGCCTGGTTACGACTGCCACGGTCTGCCGATCGAGCAACACGTCGAAAAGGCTCTCGAAAAGAAGGGGAAAAAGAAGAGCGACCTGAGCGTCGAGACCTTCCGCCGCATCTGTCGCGAACACGCGCAGAACGCGCTCAAAAACCAGACTCGCGATTTCAAACGGCTTGGCATTCTGGGCGAGTGGGACGATCCGTATCTCACGATGTCGAACCACTACGAGGCCGAGACCGCGCGCATGTTCGCGCGCTTCGTCGAGCGTGGTTACGTCTACAAAGGCGCGCGCCCGGTTTACTGGTGTATCAAGGATCAAACGGCGCTCGCCGAAGCGGAAGTCGAGTATCATCAGCACACGAGCCCGTCGGTTTATGTGAAGTTTCCGTTGCGCAGCGATCCGGCATTGCTCGATCCGGCGCTGGCAGGACGTCAAGTCTTTGTTGTGATCTGGACCACCACGCCGTGGACGCTGCCGGCAAACCTCGGCATCGCCGTTCATCCTGATTTTGAGTACGCGGCTTTCGAGCACGGCGATGAGGTTTACGTCGTTGCGAGCGATCTCGTCGAAGCGGTTGCGGCGAAGTGCGAACTCGGTGCGTCGCCGAAAGTCCTCGCGCGTTTTCCCGGTACAAAACTGGATCGGCTCGAAGCCGGACATCCGTGGATCGATCGACCGTCGCTGTTGATGGTCGGCGATCACGTCACGCTCGGCGGCGAAGCTGACGCTGAAACGGAGCTGGACGTCAGCGAAGCGCAGAAGAAGTCGCCCGACAGCAAAGCGGGCACGGGCGCAGTCCACACTGCTCCCGGACACGGACACGACGACTTCGTAATCGGCAAGCGTTACGGGCTGGAGATCTATTGCCCGGTCGACAACGCGGGACGTTTCACACCCGAGGTCGAACACTTCGCCGGCACGCGCGTTTTTGACGCCAACGATCAGATCGTCGAGTTCATGCGCGAACGCGGGGTGCTGCTCTTCAGCGAGAAATACGAGCATCGCTATCCGCACTGCTGGCGATGCAAGAACCCGGTGATCTTTCGCGCCACGCCGCAGTGGTTCATCGCGATGGACCACGCGCATTCTGATTTAGTCGAGAAGGATGAAGACGGGCGCGACCGCTCCAACTTTACCGTAAACGAGATCGACCATCGCAAGGGTTTGCGCGACGCTGCTCTGGAAGAGATCG
>DATELZ010000093.1:0-2645 GCA_035276045.1 Pyrinomonadaceae bacterium
CGTCGCGATTTGCGCGCGTGACGAAGAGGAGTTGGAACGAGCGCGGCTCGATCTGCTACAGCAGGGCGCCGAGGTGATGACCATCCAGTGCGACGTTACGGAAAACGAGGAAGTCGAAGAGATGGTGAATCGCGTTCGCGAGCGATTCGGAAAGGTCGACGTGCTCGTCAACAACGCAGGCACGATCCAGGTTGGACCACTGGAAGTGATGAACCGCAAAGATTTCAAGCAGGCGATGAAAGCGCACTTCTGGGGACCACTGAACACGATGCTCGCCGTGTTGCCCGAGATGCGCGAGCGCCGCGACGGCCGCATCATCAACATCTCTTCGATCGGCGGGAAACTCGCCGTTCCGCATCTCGTGCCGTACTCCGCGAGTAAGTTTGCCCTCGTTGGCCTATCGAAAGGCTTGCATGCTGAGTTGCGAAAAGACGGAGTTGTCGTCACGACCGTTTGTCCGGGCCTGATGCGCACCGGAAGCCCGCGCAATGCAAACTTCAAAGGAAAGCATCGCGAGGAGTATGCGTGGTTCAGCATCGCGGATTCGCTGCCGGTGGCGTCGATCGCAGCGGAACGCGCCGCGCAGCAGATCGTCGACGCCTGCAAGCAGGGACGCGCAGAACTGGTCATCACCGCCCAGGCGAAGCTCGCGGTTTTGTTCGATGCGCTGTTTCCGGAGTTGACGGCCGAATTGATGGCCGCGGTGAACCAACTGCTGCCCGAAGCAGGCGGCATCGGCGAAGGAACGGCGAAAGGACGTGACAGCACGTCGAGCTGGTCGCCATCGTGGCTCACCCGTTTGACTGAGGACGCTGCAATGAAGAACAACGAAGTGGTCCATTGATATATAATCCGTGTCCTCCGACCGCGGATAAACACGGATGTCGCAACCACAACTCGCTCGCCGTCTCGGACTCTTCGACGCCACCATGATCGTGATGGGCGGCATCGTCGGCTCCGGGATCTTCATGAACCCGTCCGTCGTCGCGCTCCAGGTTCATACGCCGTTTCTGATACTCGGCGCCTGGGTGCTCGGCGGACTTTTCGCCCTCGCAGCGGCGTTCATCTGGGCCGAACTGGCTTCGGTGCGACCCGACGTCGGCGGCCAATACGCCTACCTGCGCGAAGCGTTTCACCCGCTCGTCGCTTTTGTTTATGGCTGGGTGCTGTTGCTGGTCATTCAAACAGGCGGCATGGCCGCGGTGGCCGTGACGTTCTCGCGTTACTTCGTCGAGTTAACCAACATTCCGATCAGTTATCCGCAGCTTGCGGCGCTCGTGCTCGGCGCGTTGACGATCGTCAATTGTCTCGGCGTACGCGCAGGCGGGACGTTGCAAAGCGTGCTGATGGTTTTGAAGATCGTCGCGCTGGCGGCGCTCGTCGCGTGCGGATTGTTGCTCGCGGGCAGGACACCTTCGCCGGAAGCGATGCTCGATCGACCGGCTTCGTTCGATCTGTTGACGGCGTTTGGCGCGGCGCTCGTGCCGGTGATCTTTTCTTACGGTGGCTGGCAAACGGCGACTTTCGTCGCAGGCGAGATCAAAGAGCCACGCAGGAACCTGCCACGCGGGTTGATCTTCGGCGTGATTGGCGTCGTCGTGCTCTATGTCTCGGCGAATATCGTTTACATCAGCGTGTTGGGAACCGAAGGGTTGGCAGCCTCAAAAGCGGCGGCGTCAGACGTGATGCGCAATGCGCTCGGCGATTTTGGCTCGCGCGCGATCGCGGCTGGGATCGCGATCTCCACGGTGGGGTTTCTGAGTCAAAGCATGCTGACCGCGCCGCGCGTTTATTTTGCGATGGCGAACGACGGCTTGTTCTTCAAAGGCGTCGGCATGGTCCATCCGAAGACGCGCGCTCCAATTATCGCGATCGCGTTACAAGGCTTGCTCGCGATTCTCGTGGCTTTGCTGGGCACCTACGAGTCGATCCTGAATTACGTCGTTTCCGTCGACGTGATTTTCTTTGGTTTGACTGCGTGCTGTATCTTCGTCTTTCGCAAACGCGGGATTGCCACAGGCGAAGGTTTGACGAGAGTTCCCGGACATCCGTTCACGACGCTGATCTTCATTGCCGTCTGTTGGCTGGTGGCGATCAATACGGTCTACAAGTATCCGACAAACACGCTGATCGGATTGGCGATCATGGCCGCAGGCATTCCGGCGTACTGGTTTTGGAGATGGAGGAGCAATAAATGACGTCGTGGCGCGAAGTCACAGGTTCGTCTTACATGCATTGGGCCAAGACGCAGTCAGTGGCCCGTTTCAACCTCGCGACAAGTGGGCTCGGAAACTTGAGCCTGCGCGATCTGCGCGGCGTGTCGCTTGACGATCTCGAATTGACGTCCGGTGGTTACGGTTACAAACCGCTGAAGCAGGCGCTCGCGGCGAGGTATCGGGTCGATGTGAGTTCGATCGTGACGGCGGCCGGGACGAGTTTCGCGAATCATCTTGCGATCGCGGCGCTGATCGAACCTGGCGACGAAGTGTTATTCGAAGAGCCGGCATACGAGCCGATGCTCGCGACTGCGCTTTACCTCGGCGCCGATATCAAACGTTTTCAGCGCAACTTCGAAGACGAGTTTCAAGTCTCGGCAAAAGAGATCGATGCACTCGCCACAGAAAGAACGCGGCTGATAGTTCTAA
>DATELZ010000094.1:0-11690 GCA_035276045.1 Pyrinomonadaceae bacterium
CGGATCGCCTGCCCGTCAGCTTCGCCGGACGACCGTCCCGCGAGGCGCTTTTCGAGCAACGCTCGCTTGGCCGCCGATAGTTCAATCTTAGACTTCATTCTCCTCCGCGATCTCTGCGTATCTCTGTGCTCTCTGCGTTAACTGTAGTCGTGAGCAATCTTCAACGCAGACAACGCAGAGACACGCAGAGATCGTTCTTAAGTTTCATTGTGCAAAAGTTGCTCAGCCTCTTCGTCGCTGAGGTCTTCCAGTTGTTCGATCACGAGCTTCTCAATCACGGCCGCCAATTCGAACACTGTGGGCCGCCAAAAGAGTTCGCGCAGCGGAAGTTCGATCTCGAAGGCTCGCCGTACGCGTGAGACAAACCTCGTCGCGAGAATCGAGTCGCCACCCAACTCGAAGAAGTCGTCGTGAATGCCGACTTTATTCAGCGCGAGAACATTCATGTAGAGTTCGAGCAATCTCGCCTGCGTTGGATTTTCGGGGGCGACGAATTCTCGCCGCAGCTCAGGCCGCGACGCGTCGGGAACCGGCAGCGCGCGCCGGTTTACCTTGCCGTTCGGCAGCAGCGGCAACTTGTCGAGACTGACAAACAGCGACGGAATCATGTACTCCGGCAAACGCTGAATGAGGAATGACCGCCATTCGCTTGCCGCCGGCAACTGCTTCTGCTTGCCGGCAACATAAGCAACCAGGCGTTGATCGCCCTCGCGCACTTCGCGCGCAACCACCACGACAGCGCGCACCGATTCGTGTTGCGACAGCGCCGCTTCCACTTCTCCAAGCTCGATGCGAAAGCCGCGCACTTTGACCTGGTGGTCCAGGCGGCCGCCAAACTCCAGGCGCCCGTCTTCGTAGTAGCGCACGAGATCGCCCGTGCGATACAAGCGCGCACCCGGTTCGCCGCCGCCAAACGGATCCGGAACAAACTTCTCCGCAGTCAACTCAGGACGATTCAGATACCCGTGGGCCAAACCGGCGCCTCCGATATAAAGCTCGCCGTAGATACCGATCGGAACGGGATTCATAGACTGGTCCACAACGTAGAAGCGAGTGTTCGCAACGGGCGGTCCGATCGGCGCCGGCCCGGCGCTCGCAGTGACTTGAATCGCGCCGGAAAAGATCGTCGTCTCGGTTGGGCCATAAAGGTTCCACAGCTCGGCGCATCTTGTTAAGAGTTGATCGGCGAGCGGACGATCGAGCGCCTCTCCCGTACTGATCACTCTCAGCGCCGGGTCACCCTGCCAGCCTGCATCGAGCAGCAGTCGCCATGTCGCCGGAGTCGCCTGCATCACGGTCGCACCCGAACTAGTTAACAAACGCGCCAACTCCACGCCATCGCCAGCAACCTCACGGCTCGCAATCACAACCCGCCCGCCAACGATCAGCGGCAGAACGATCTCTGCCACAGCAATATCAAACGAGAGCGTAGTGACGGAAAGCATTGTGTCGCCGGCGCTGAACGATGGCCGGGAAGCAATCGAGTTGAGCAAGTTGACTACCGCGCGATGCGACACCTCGACGCCTTTGGGTTGGCCCGTCGAACCGGACGTGTAGATCACATACGCGCGCTGCTGATTCGTGAAAATGCGATCCGGGTTTTCCGCACGACACTCAGCGATCTTTTCCCAATCCGCGTCGGTCATCAGTACTCGCACACCCGAATCCTTCAGCATAAAGTCCAGACGTTCAGCGGGAAATCTCTCGTCCAACGGCACATACGCAGCGCCGGCCTTCAAAATGCCAAACAGTGCCGCAACCATCTGCAACGAACGCGACGTGAAAAGCCCCACCAATTCACCGTTCTCAACACCCGCTTCTCTTAGATAGTGCGCCACGCGATTCGCCTGCTCGTTCAACTCGCGGTAAGTGATCCGATCGTTTTCAAACATCACCGCAACCGCATCGGGCGTTTGCCGCGCCTGCGCCTCAAACAATTCGTGAATACATCTATCAGATGGATATGCGGCGGTGGTTGCGTTCCACTCGATCAGCAGTTGCCGCTTTTCGTTCTCGCTCAACAGCGGCAACTCCGACAAACGTTGAGCGGGATCGACGACGATGCTCTCCAGAATGCTTTCCAGGTGCGACGTCATGCGTTCGATCCGTTCGCGGCGATACAAGTCCGTCGGAAACTCAATATCAACTTCGTATCCCTGCTCGGTCTCGGTCATCGCGAGCGTCATATCGAACCG
Organism: Pyrinomonadaceae bacterium; assembly: GCA_035276045.1. Taxonomy (GTDB): domain Bacteria; phylum Acidobacteriota; class Blastocatellia; order Pyrinomonadales; family Pyrinomonadaceae; genus PSRF01. The sequence goes on from DATELZ010000094.1 coordinate 2,196, forward strand.
CGACGCGCCGTTGTCGATATCCAAATGCCTCGCGGTCAAGCCAAGCGTCTCCATCACCGTCAGTTCCGGAAAGTCTAGATAGATGAGCGAGTGCTGCACGATCGGATTGCGGCTGGCGTCCTGCACCGGACGCAGTTCCTGGACCAGCTTGCCAAACGGCAGATCCTGGTTCGCGAAACCTTCAAGCACCGTCGCGCGCTCGCGCCGAAGCACTTCGCGGAAGGTGGGATTGCCGGAAAGGTCAGTGCTCAACACGATCAGGTTCAGCAAATAGCCCACCATGTTTTGCAACTCCGGACGGTTGCGATTGGCGAAGGTCGTGCCGACGAGAACTGTTTCCTGCGCCGTGTAGCGATAGAGCAGCGCTTTGTAAGCGGCGAGCGCGAGCGTAAACATCGTCACGCCTTCGCGGCGGCTCAACTCCCTGAGCGCGTCGAGCAGTCTGCGCGAGTAACGGGTGTAAACCCGAGCGCCGCGGAAATTCTGAATCGGAGGCCGCGGAAAATCGATCGGCACTTCCAGCACGAACGGCAGGCCGATCAAGCGCCTGGTCCAATACTCCGCTTGCCGGCGATAGATCTCGCTCTCGGCCATGCTGCGTTGCCAGATCGCGTAGTCGGCATACTGAATCGGCAACTCGGGCAATGGCGACGGCCGGTTGTTTGCGAAAGCTTCGTACAGCAGGCCGGTCTCCTGCTCGAAGATCGCGCCCGACCAGCGATCGGTCACGGCGTGATGCATGTTGGAATGCAGCACGTGATCGTCTTCTGCCAGCCGCAGCAAGCCGACGCGGACGAGTGGTCCTTTCTCCAGGTCGAATGGTTGGGAGAAGGTTTCCGTCACGAGGCGCAACGCTTCCTGCTCGCGTTCTTCAACCGGCAACGACTGCAAGTCAACGGGCGTGAGGGTGATCTCCATGCGCGGATGGATGACCTGCATCGGTTGATCGTCGACGACGGTAAACGTCGTGCGCAGGACTTCATGACGCGCGATCAATTCGTTGACCACGCGTTCCATCAAAGCCGCGTTTAGCGGTCCCTTGATCCGGCTGGCGCTGAAGATGTTGTAAGCCGAGTTGCCGGGTTGCAGTTGCTCGATAAACCAGAGCCGCTCCTGATCGATCGACGTCGGACACAGATTGCCGTCTTGCCGCGGGCCGCGCGGGATCTGATCGGTCTGCGGCACACGCAATCCCCTCGCCTTGAGCGACGCTTCAAAGCGGGCGCGCTGCTCGGGACTGAGCGCCGCTATTCTTGCTGCCAGATCATTCATCGGTCTTAAGAATTCACTTGTGCTTTCTTGTGCCTTTTGGTGGCATACCTCGCTCTCAATTCATCCAGCCGCGCGAGACTCGCGAGCACGGAATCTGCATCGACTCCGAAATCAACCAGACACGCAACTTCGTCAACGCCGAGATCAACGAGCGCGTCAATCAAGCGCGCACACTTATCAGGCGCGCCCATCAACGTGCCGGCCTCGAAATACTTTTCAAATGCAGCGCTCATCAACGCGTCTTTGTCGGCTTCGCTGACACCGGCAACGCCCGCGGCCGCAACGCCCCCGCCAGTGGTCTCGTACTGCCTGAAGTAAGTGCGCAGGTAATTCGAGAATGGCGCGCGAACTTTTTCCTTGACCACGCGATCGTCGTCGCCAACAAACGTGTGCAGCATGATCGTCACCACGCCGGCGAGCGGATCGTGACCATGCGCAGCACGCGCCTCGCGATAAAGCTTTATGCGTTGGCCCAGTTCTTCCTGCGAGTAACCGATGTAAGCAGCCAGAACATTAGCCCCGATCACTCCTGCCCGGCGCCACGTTTCGGCGCTGCCCGAAGTCGTGATCCAGATCGGCAATGTCGCTTGTATCGGGCGCGGCAACATCCGAAACTCGACTTCCGATCCACCGGCGCTCGGCAGTTTTACCTTCTCACCGGCCCACAGCTTTTGAATCAACTCGATGTGACGAAACATCACTTCCCTGCGGTCGTCGTATATCTCGGGCGCAAAGATGAAGTCGTTTGTATGCCAACCGGAAGCGAAGGAAACGGCGGCGCGGCCGTGCGACAGGTTGTCAACCAGCGACCACTCTTCGGCAACGCGCACCGGGTGATGCAGCGGCAAAGCAACGCTGCCGGCTCGAATCTGTATTCGCTCCGTCAACATTGCGAGGGCTGCACTCAGAACAGACGGGTTCGGATATAGACCACCGAAATCCTGAAAGTGGCGCTCCGGCGTCCAGACAGCAGTGAAGCCGTGCTGGTCGGCAAACTTCGCGCTCTCCAACACGAGGCGGTACTTGTCGCCGGAAGTTCCGGAACCGTCATCAGAGAAGAAGTAGAGACTGAAGTTGATACTTGTAGTTTCAGGCTTGCGCTCTTCAAGCGGGCTTGGTTGCGGCTCGAGTGGCGTCTGCAACTCTTCAGGCGCGAGCGACTCGATCTCGCGCAGCAGGCTGTCGAGCTCAGCCATTTCCAGTTCCTGCGTGACCAGCTCGAATATGCGGGCGGCAAGCGCTGTCGCCGTCTGAGATTCGAAGACTACGCGTAACGGCAGATCGATCTTGAAACCTGCGCGGAGTTGGGCCACTAGCTGGAGCGCGATCAGCGAATTACCGCCGTGGTCGAAGAAGTTGTCGTCGGGTCGAATGTTCTCGATCCCAAAAAGCTCGCGCCAGATCGCGACGACCGTATTTTCGACTTCAGCCACAGTGGAAAATGTTTGGGCGTCTGTGGAACTTTCTGTTTCACGCAGATCCTCAATCGTTTCCCCGGATGAAGCCGGATCGATCCAATAACGTTTGCGCTCAAACGGATACGACGGAAGCTGTACCCGCCGGCGCGATTGACCGGGGTAAAACCTGGACCAGTCGATCTCCACACCCGCTCGCCACAGGCCGCCAACGGTCTTCAGCAAAAACTCGATTTCCGATTGTTCACCTTTCGGCGGGCGCAATGATGCCAGCGCAACGCGATCAAACGCCGGTTGTTGTGCGGCCAGTGTGCTCAACGTCTGGCCTGGTCCAACTTCCAGCAACACGATCGCCGGATCGTTTAGTAACTCCGCCACGCCTGCGGAAAACTGAACGGCTTCGCGCAGATGTCGCGCCCAGTAAGAAGGATCGGTTGCTTGCGCGTCAGTGATCCACGTGCCGGTCACATTCGAGAGGTACGGGATCTGCGGCGCGTGCCGCTCGACGCTGCGCACGAGCGACGTAAACTCTTCGATCGCCGGTTCCATCATGGCAGAGTGAAACCCATGTGACGTATGCAGACGCCGGCAGACCACGCCGTCATCCACAAGTCGCCGTTCCAGTTGCTCGACGGCTTCAATCGTGCCGGACAATACACACAACGAAGGCGAGTTAACGGCCGCGAGTGAAACCTGTTCGCTCAAAAGCGGTTCAGCTTCCGCTGGAGTAAGCGAAACCGCGAGCATCGCACCACGCGGGAGCCGTTGAGTAATCTCACCGCGCGCGGCAACCAACCGCAGCGCGTCTTCGAGTGAAAAGACGCCTGCCAAACAAGCCGCCACGTACTCGCCGATGCTGTGACCGATCATCGCCTGCGGCTCGACTCCCCACGCGATCCACAGCTTTGCCAACGCGTACTCGACGGCGAACAACGCAGGCTGCGCAAAGCGCGTGCCGGCAAGACGCGCCGCTGCATCCTCGGGCGACAATTGATCCGCGTAGATGATCTCCCGCAGATCTACCCCCAGCGAACCAAGCAAAAGATCGGCGCAATGGTCCAACTCAGCGCGGAACACCGGTTCACGTTCGCGCAACGCGCGGCCCATGCCCGCGTATTGCGCTCCCTGTCCGGGAAACATGAACGCCACCGGCCGTTTCTCATATTGCGTCGCGCCACTAAAACCGCGATTGCTCTCCGCAAGTGTCGTAACCGCATGGGCCACATCACGACACACAACAGCCAGGCGATGTTCAAACGATTTCCGCCCCACACCCAACGTGTAAGCAACATCCGCGAGATCGACCTGCGGCTGCTGGTCCAGGTGACGTGAAAGTCGAGTGCCAGCCTCAGCCAACGCGCTTTGCGTTCTCGCCGATAGGACCAGAAGCTGAGGCGAACCTGACGACAACTCGAGACTCGCAACAGGCGCTTCTTCCAACACGACATGCGCATTCGTTCCGCCGATGCCAAACGAACTAACCCCCGCTCGTCGCGGCATTCCATTCGTCTCCCAACGACGTAACTCCGTATTGACGAAGAACGGGCTGTTCGCAAAATCGATATTCGGATTGGGTTGCTCAAAATGCAGACTCGGCGGAATCTGATTGTGCGCAAGTGCAAGCACAGTCTTGATAAAACTCGCCACGCCTGCGGCAGCATCAAGATGTCCGATATTTGTTTTGACTGAACCGATCGGACAGAAGCCAGTTGCGTCAGTGCCGGCGCGAAACGCTTGCGTCAGCGCCGCCACCTCCACCGGATCGCCCAACGCCGTGCCGGTACCATGCGCCTCGACGTATCCGATCGTCTCCGGCTCGATCGAAGCAAGCGCCAGCGCCTCTTCGATCACAGCCGCCTGGCCTTCGATCGATGGCGCGGTGAAACCAACCTTCGTCGCGCCGTCGTTGTTGATCGCCGAGCCCTTGATGACCGCATGAATCGTGTCGCGATCGTTCACGGCATCCGCAAGGCGTTTCAACACGACAACGCCGGCGCCGTTTCCCTTCACCGTGCCACGCGCCTTCGCGTCGAACGCGCGGCAGTGTCCATCGGGCGAGATGATGCCGCCTTCCTGATAATCGCCGCCGAGTCCTTGCGGCACGCTGATCGAAACGCCGCCCGCCAGCGCCATGTCGCATTCGCGGTTCAACAGACTCTGACAAGCGACGTGAACAGCCACGAGCGAGGTAGAGCAAGCGGTCTGAATGCTTAGACTCGGACCTTTCAGATGCAAACGAAATGAGACTTGCGTAGTGAGGTAGTCGCGATCGTTAGCAATTACAACTTGCGACGCGCCGAGTGATTCCAGCAACTTGCGATTCGGGTAGAGATTGTTGAGGAAGTAAGAATTCAAACTCTCCCCGGCGAACACACCGATGCGGCCGTGATAAGCCTCGGGGTTGTAACCGGCATTCTCCAGTGCCGTCCACGACTCTTCGAGAAAAATGCGATGCTGCGGATCGAGTGTCTCCGCTTCGCGCGGCGTGAAGCCGAAGAACGAAGCATCGAACAGATCGACGCCGTCAATGACTCCTTCGGCCTTCACGAACCGCGGATCGCCGCCGGAAAAGACACTGATCGACTCCGCGCCTTCACACAGACGTTCCCAAAACTCGTCGGCGTTTCGTGCACCCGGAAAACGCCCGGATAAACCGATCACGGCGACGTCATACGCAAATTGATCTGTTTCACTCATTAACTAAACCCTGTTCTCTTTTGTGCCTTCTTGCGGCAAAATCTCCTGCCGGATCGACATGAAGAAATCAGTCCACAACGTCCACATCTCTTCCGCGCTGTTCACCACACGCTGCTGCGCGTCGCGGTCCAACGACTGGTCCAACGTCAACGTCGAACTCTCCACGTGCCCCGGTTCCTGGGCCACATGAATGTCGACCCAGGGCAGCGTGCGCAAGCCGGTGCACCGTTTCATCAGCGCGCCAATCGTCGCCACCATCTGCAGATCGACCACCTCCGTGCCGTAAAGAAAACCGAGCCCCGAGAGATACTCGCGCGACGCCTTTTCATATCCATCAACCAACCGGCGCGTCGCGGCCAGCGGCGCGGCTTCCGTAAACTGCGCCTTCTCGAATCCACCTGACGTCATCGTCTCAACGTAGATCGTTTCGTGCGCCCGAATGGGTTCGCCCTCGCCGAGTTCTTCCCAAAGAATGCGAGAGATATAGGTTTGCGCCTCGATGCTGGGCGTAACTGAAATCAACCGGGAGAGGAACATGGGGAAATAATGCAGCGGATGAAACCACTGGCCCAAAATCACAACCGCGAGCTCGCGGGGCAAAGTCCCGCAGTCTTCCTTCAGCTCTTTGAGACAAGTTACCAATTCATCCCGCACCTCATTCGCCGGCAGAGTGTCTACCGGGCTGGGGGAAATCGCTGGGGTGGCCATAAATCCGTTTACCTTTCTTAACTAATTTCATCACTGATTCCGCGCGGTTTTTGATCGCGCTTCGAGAGCAGCTCTTCGCTCGCCGGCGCGCCGGCGATTGAGTGACGCCTCTTCTTTGTTTGGGGAGTTATCGGCGAGGTGTTGGGCCAGTGCGCGCACTGTTGGGAACTTGAATAGATCGGCAATCGCGACTTCGCGCGCGAGTCGTTGCTGCAACGTTTCATGGACCAGCACGAGCAGCAACGAGTGACCGCCAAGCTCGAAGAAAATATCGTTGACGCCGACTGTGTCCAACTGGAGAAACTCTCGCCAGACTTCGGCGATTGTTCGTTCGAGTGGTGTCTGTGGGGCTGCGTATGACGCCCGCAACGCCGGCCGCGACGCCGTAGGGGCGGGCAGGGCGTTGCGATTCACTTTACCGTTAGCACTCAGCGGCAGAGCGTCAAGCAATACGAACTGCGACGGCAGCATGTATTCAGGCAACTTCGCGCGCAAAAAATCGCGCAGGTCTTCGGTCGTTATTGGACCAACAGAGGTGAAATAAGCGACGACGCGGCTTTCATTTTTGACCACCACTGCTTCGCTCACCGATGGATGTTCGTTTAGCGCCGCTTCAATCTCGCCCAACTCGATACGATAACCGCGTATCTTGATCTGCTGATCGCGCCGCCCGAGAAACTCCAGCTTGCCGTCCGGCAGGTAGCGCGCGAGATCTCCAGTTGCATACAAGCGCGCTCCTGGTTCAGTGCAGTACAAATGAGGCACGAACCGTTCGGCCGTTTGTTCTGCGTTGTTGCGGTAGCCCCGCGCCACGCCTTCGCCGCCAATGTATAGTTCGCCAGCCACGCCAACCGGCGCCGGCTGGTGTTGTTCGTCGAGCACGTATGTTTGCGCGTTTGGTATGGGACTTCCGATCGGCACTGTCGTTGCGCCATCCTCCGGCGTGCAGTGGTGAACGGTGGACCACACCGTGCCCTCGGTTGGTCCATATTCATTGAACAACGACGCTCGCGGCAACTTTTCGACGTGTTGCTTCGGCAACTCCGCCGGACACGGCTCGCCAGCCACGATCACACATCGCAGACTGTCGAGTTGCGTGCCGGCTGACTGCCGCAGGAGCAGTGAATGGACCATCGGCAGGCACAGGATGTGAGACACCTGTTCTGCTTCGATCAAAGCGGCGAGGGCTTTCGGATCTCGTTCAAAATCTTTCGGCGCCAGCACGAGCTTTCCGCCCTGGCACAACGTCCAGAAGATTCCGGCCACCGAACTGTCGAAGAAAAACGGCGAGACCAGCAGGAAGTTCTGCACCGGCTCGTCGTAGTAAACAAATCGCGCCCACGTTGAATGGACCAGGTTGCGATGCGTGACCGCGACACCTTTGGGACGGCCCGTCGAGCCCGAGGTGTAGATTACGTAGGCAAGATTGTCTGCCACTGTGTTGAGGTCGGGATTTTGGCGGCTCTCGGAATCCGGGTGCTCCACTTGTGTCAGGAGCAATTCGATTCCGGCATCCTGAACGATCGTCTCGAGCCGTTCGGGCGGAGTGTCAGGCGAGAGAGGAACATAAGCAGCGCCGGCTTTTAGTATGGCAAGTACGCCGGCGATCATTTCCGGAGATCGTTCGACTGCGATCCCGATCAGTTTTTCCGGCCCGGCGCCGCGACTGCGAAGACGATGGGCCAACTGGTTCGCGCGTTCGTTGAGTTCGCGATACGAAAGTCGATCCGCGCCGAAGACTACGGCTGTTGCTTCGGGCGTCAGTTCGACTTGTTGCTCGAACAGTTCGTGAATACAGCGCGTGTTGGGGAAGTCTGCGTGCGTGCGATTCAAATCGAACAACAACTGCCGGCGCTCTTCAGGCCGCAGAAAGTTTATCGTGGAAACTGGCAGCTCAGGCTGTGTCGCAACCGCTGCGAGAAGATTCACGAAGTGTTGACCTACACGAGCAATGGTTGCGGCGTCAAACAGATCGGTATCGTATGTAAGACGACAATCAAGTTCATCCGCTATCTCCGCAACTTCGAGCGCAAGATCGAAACGGGCAGCAGGATCTTCCGGCTCCAACACGGTTACGTTTAGATCTGCGAGCGCGAGGTCGTACGTCGGCGTGTTCTGCAAAGCGAAGAGCACTTGAAAGAGCGGCGCTTGATTCAACTCGCGCTCCGGCCGCAACTCTTCCACCACTCGCTCGAACGGCACTTCCTGATGCGCGTACGCCTCCAGGCATACTTCCCGCACTCGCTTCAACACCTCGACGAAACTCTGCTCACCCGTCAGCGCCGTCCGTAGCACAAGCGTGTTCACAAAGAATCCGATCAGCGGTTCCAACTCCCGACTCACGCGCCCCGCCACCGGCGTCCCTACCACTACCTCCCCTACCCCCGCTCCCCTCGCGACGTCAGTCGCCCCACTCAACCGCGCCAGCAAGACCTTCCACGCCGCCAGCAACGTCATAAACAACGTCGCGCCTTCTCGCCGCCCCAACTCCCGCAGCCTTTGTGTTAACTCACTACCAACCCGCACCGTCTCCAACGCACCACGCCGCCGTCTCTCCCCTTCCCGCGCCTGCGCCAGCGGCAACTTCATCACCTGTAACTCACCACCCAACTGCTCCCGCCAGTATCCCAACTGTTCTTCCAGCCGTTCGCCCTGCAACCACTCACGCTGCCACACCGCATAATCCGCGTACGTCACTTCCAGTTCAGGCAGCAGTTCAGGCAGCAGTCCAGGCAGCAGTTCAGTCTGTCGTGACTCCTCACCCCGGCGATACGCGGCATAAAGTTCTCCCAACTCCCGCACCAACAACGTCACCGACCAGCCATCCGCCACAATGTGGTGCATCGTCACCAGCAACAGATGACTCTCGCCACTCAACCGCACCAACGTAGCCCGCAACAATGGACCACTGCCGAGGTCAAACGGTTTCGCCGCCTCTTCCCGCGCTATCCGCCGCGCTTCTACTTCTCCATCTGAACTCTTCGACAGATCGATCACCGGCAGAGACAGCGGCAACGCCGCCGCGATCACCTGCACCGGTCGCCCGCCTTCAGCCCTAAACGTCGTGCGCAATATTTCATGCCGCCGAATGATCTCGTTGAGACCTCGCTCCAGCGCGGCCACATTCAAGTCGCCTTCCAACCACACCGCGCCAGGCATGTTGTACGCAGCGCTGCCGGGCTGCAGTTGGTCCAAAAACCACAGGCGCTCCTGCGCAAACGAGAGCGGTGCGCCATCACGCTCTGCGCGACGCGGAATAACCTGCTCGGGCGCGGACTGCCCTACGCCCTCCTCTTCGAGCAGGTACTCGAACAGCTCTAACTCGTCAGCCGAAACGCCAATGTCATTCGACAACTCACGCATCTTTATTCACGCCAGCCTTGCTCGCTCGCCTTTTCAGCAA
>DATELZ010000095.1:0-8972 GCA_035276045.1 Pyrinomonadaceae bacterium
ATCCGCTTGTCGAGCAAACGCCAGAACATCGCCCCGCGGTTCGGTACGGAGCCGAAATAAGTGCTGTCGATCTGATTCGATCTCGCCAACGGCGCATCACGTTGGGCCACCGCGGCATAGGCCAACCGCTGCCGGTATAACTCGGAAAGAACCGCCTCGCGTCCAAACTGTTTTTCCAGAAACTGTGTCGCCAGAAAACGAACCAACGCGTCACGCAACACACCGCTGCCTTCCGCGCGCACGGCCGTTTGTCCACCAACCCATAGCCGCGCCACTGTCTCCGCGACTGAGAGCGCCGTTGCGGCGTCGATCTTCGGCAGACGCAACGTGTCGGCGTCGATCAGCACCGTGCCGCTGTCGTTAAAACCCGCACCTCGTCTCACAGACACGATCCGAACCGGAGCATCCGGCGCTGGACCAAGTGACGCCGCAAAGAACGAACGAGCCGCTCCTGTAAACGCGATCAAAGCCTCGGCGCGTTTGCGCTCCTCAGCCGGAACACCTTTCTCCAACAGGACCGTGATGCCTTTTCCATCCGCGGCGCCTTCGAGTTTGTCCCAGTCACCTTGCAGGAAGAACGGTTGACCGTGAAGCAGTGATTGTTCAAATGTGATCGAACCGGCTGCACCACTCTTCTCCATACCAGACGAGATCGCATTTCCAATGTTTACGGTCACACGAAACGGCGCGGTGTCTGCGCCACGCTGCGTGTAAGGCGTGTTCGGCATCGGATACCAGAACGACAACGGCAGAAACTGAGTGCCGATCGGGCTGATCGCCGCGAGACCGGTATTGCTCTCAACCGGCAACGTATAAGTCAGTGAAACACTGATCGCAGTGCCGGGAGTGGCGGCAGACGGCAACGAGATCTCGATTCGTTGCAGATCTCCGCGCGCTTCAACTCCTGGCCTGAAAGTCGTTGCCGATCCACCAGCCGTGACCGATTTCACACTCGCCTTCGAGTTGAGACGGACCGTCATGGTGCGGCTCGGACTGCCGCCGACGTTCGTTGCGTTAATACCCGCCACCACGCTGATCGTGCGTTCCGCTTGTTGCACGTTGGCGTTGATGTCGAACAGCGTCACCTGCCAAATCGCCGGCGCAGTCTGGATTTGGGCTGTAGCGCCCGGATTAGAGGCCGCGAGGAGGCACACCAAAAGAGATAACAGAAGAAGATGTCGCATAATTCGTCTTTGATTAGATCTTTGGTCGAACAAGCTGATGGATATCGCGCAGCATGAACAGGAGCGGCTCAAGCCGGTCTAGCGGCAGTGCGTTCGGGCCGTCCGACAATGCCTTCTCCGGGCAATCGTGAACTTCCATGAACACTGCGTCAACACCGCAGGCGACTCCCGCGCGCGCGAGGGGTTCGATGTATTCCGATTGTCCGCCAGTTGCATAACCCAACCCGCCGGGAAGTTGCAAGGAGTGAGTCACGTCGAAGACCACCGGCACGCCAAAACCGCGCATGATCGGAAAAGAACGCATATCCACGACGAGGTTGTTATAACCAAAAGTCGCGCCGCGCTCGGTCAGCAACAGTTTTTCACAACCAACTTCGCGAGCTTTATCGACGATGTTTCGTGCGTCCTGCGGCGCGAGAAACTGTCCCTTTTTAACATTTACGGCCTTGCCGGACTTTACAGCCGCGAGAATCAAATCCGTTTGGCGGCAAAGAAACGCCGGTATTTGCAGGACGTCGACGACCTCCGCCACGCGGTCGACCTGCGAAACGTCGTGCACGTCGGTCAACACCGGGACGCCGACTTCTTCCCTGATGCGTTGCAATGCTTCAAGTCCGGGCTCCATGCCCAGCCCGCGAAAGCTATGGATCGATGATCGGTTCGCTTTGTCGAATGATGATTTGAAAACGAAGTCGAGCCCGGCCGCGCGCGCGCGTTCAAGACATTCGCGGGCCATCATCGATGCATGTTCAAAACTCTCTATAACGCAGGGGCCGGCAATTACCGTGAGCCGCCCGTCGCCAAAAGTGGCGTTTCCAACTGAAAATGGTTTCAAATCGCGTGTTCCTAGTTTTTCCCGAGTATACGCTTGAGCTTGTCCAGAAATGAATCGCGCCTGGGCGGTTCCGGTTGGCGCTGTTCCTTGTGGTTGTTGCCGCCCATCACTTTGATCTCGTTCGATCCGGAACTCAACGCGCGCACCCGCGAGATGTCGACGACGAGCCGGCCCGACGGCGATTCGACTCCGTGGTCCCGCAGCTTCTCGATGTCCGGCACGCTCTTCAACGCGTGGTGCTCCAGACCGAGCCGCTCTGCCGTATCCATCAGCTCACGATGAAACTGCTCGCCATTTGCCGGCCGATTCCCAGGCTGCTTTTTAAGCGCGTGCAGTACGAGGCGTTCGACATCCTCGGGAATCGCGGCGACGATCTTGCGCGGCGAGTGTGGTGGATTGTTGACGTGTTTCGCGGCGATCTCGACCGGCGACGAACCGGTGAAAGGCGCCATGCCCGTTAACATCTCGTAGAGAATGACGCCGAGACTGTAAACATCGGCAGCGGGCGTCAGTTCGTCTCCGTTGTACTGTTCCGGGGCCATGTAACGCGGCGTGCCGATGAGAGCGCCGGCCTGGCGCAACGTGATTCTTCCGTCGTCGTCGTCGAGCGCGCCGGCGACGAGCTTAGCGACGCCAAAGTCGAGCACTTTCACGGTCGTAGGCACGTCTGGTCGTTGAATAATGATGATGTTGGCAGGTTTGAGATCGCGATGAATGATTCCCGCTTCGTGCGCAGCCGCAACGGCAGCCGAAGCCTGTAGCATGATCGAGATGGCCCGCGCGGTCTCAATCGGCGCTTCCTTGGCGAGGATCTCACGCAGCGTGGGACCTTCGAGCAGTTCCATCACGATGTAGACATAACCATCGGCAGTCTCGCCGAAGTCAGTCACCGAAATTGCGTTCTGATGTTTTAACAGAACCGCAGCCCGGGCTTCGCGTTGAAAACGAATTCGCGCCGCTTCGTCTCCGACCAGGTTTTCGTGAAGCACCTTGATCGCGACCGGACGATCCATCTGCAGGTGGCGCGCGCGATAGACTGCGCCCATTCCGCCTTCGCTGAGTCGTTGCTCGATCCGGTACTTCTCGTCGAGCGTTTGACCGACAAGGGGATCTTGGTATTCGGGGGAAGTGGACATCTATTTATTGAAGGTCTTTGGTCTTTGTACTTTGGTCTTGGTTTATATAACCAAGAACTAAGATCTAAGATCTAAGATCCCTACCTCAAAGTGTCTCGTAATGAAGTGAGGCTTACTCTGGGCTTGTTTTCTTCACTTCAATCGCCGGTGGTGGCGCTGACGCGATCGTGCATCACCAAATCGACCTCACCATTCTTCTCGATAGAGGTCTCAGATTGCAAACGATTTTCGTGCGCCGCCCTGACGAATGCCGCAAAAAGCGGGTGGGCTTTAAGCGGTTTCGACTTGTATTCCGGATGAAACTGGCAACCGATAAACCACGGATGTGTTTCGCGCGGCAGCTCGACGATCTCCATGAACTTTCCGTCCTGCGAAATACCGCTGAACACTAAACCTTCCGCTTCGAGTCGCTGGCGATACTCGGGATTGAACTCATAGCGATGCCGATGCCGTTCGCTGATCTCGTCGGCGTCTTCGTAAACTTCCCGGGCGAGCGAACCGGGCGCGAGACGGCAAGTCCACGCGCCGAGACGCATCGTGCCACCCAACTCTTCCACGTCGACCAGATCGCGCAACTTGAAGATCACCGGATGCGGCGTTTCGAGATCGAACTCGGTCGAATCCGCGTCCTTCAGATCGCAGGCATGACGAGCAAACTCGATACACGCCGTCTGCATGCCGAGACAGATGCCGAAATAAGGCGTGCGCGTCTTACGAGCGTAATAAATCGCGCGAATCATTCCCGCGACGCCGCGTTTGCCGAAACCGCCGGGCACGAGGATCGCGTCGAAGTCGCGCAAGCGTTCCTCGTAATCGTCGTTCATCAACTCTTCCGACTCGATCCACTTCACGTCGACGCGAACATTGTTTGCGACGCCACCGTGTGTCAGCGCTTCGCGTAACGACTTGTACGAGTCTTCCAGCTCGACATATTTCCCGACAATCGCGATCGATGCTTTCCCGCCTGACGGTTTACGAATCGTCGCCACCAGGTTGCGCCACTCCGAAAGATCGACTTGCGGCGCGTGCGATTCGAGTCGCAATTGCGAGACGATCAGGTCGTCGAGACCTTGTTCGTGAAATGCGAGCGGCACGTCGTAGATCGTGTCGACGTCCTGCGCGCTGATGACCGCCGTCTCTTTCACGTTACAGAACAACGCGATCTTGCCGCGCAGTTCACGCGACAACGGTTTTTCTGAACGGCACAAAAGAATGTCGGGCGCGATACCGATCTCGCGCAGATCGCGCACGGAGTGTTGCGTCGGTTTTGTTTTCAACTCGCCGGCAGCGGCGATGTAAGGCACGAGCGTTACGTGAACAAAGATCGCGTTCCCTGCCCCTTCCTCGTTGCCCATCTGGCGAATCGCTTCGAGAAACGGCAGCGACTCGATGTCGCCGACCGTGCCGCCGATCTCTACGATCACCACGTCAGGCTTGTCTTTCTCGGCGACCGTGCGAACGGCTGCCTTGATCTCGTTCGTGATGTGCGGGATGACCTGGATCGTCTTGCCGAGATAGTCGCCGCGCCGTTCCTTATCGATAACGGAAAGATAAATTCGCCCGGTGGTCCAGTTGTTCGCGCGCGAAAGATGCGCGTGTGTGAAACGTTCGTAGTGACCCAGATCGAGATCCGTTTCGGCGCCGTCGTCGGTGACAAAGACTTCGCCATGCTGAAACGGCGACATGGTTCCCGGATCGACGTTGATATACGGATCAAGTTTGATGAGCGCGACTTGCAGGCCGCGACTTTCCAGCAGGCAGCCGATCGACGAGGCCGCCAATCCTTTACCCAGGCTCGAAACCACACCACCAGTTACGAAGATGTATTTAGGCATCCGTTCTCCGTGGGATCACGATTCTCTTTCTTTGTTTTCATCGCGGCCGTCTTCGCCGGCTTCGGGCGGTTCTCCCGATCCCTGTTCGCCGTCGTAACGACCTCGTTTAAAGTCTTCCTGAGCCTCGACTGCCTTTTCCATCGCCGGATCGAGTGCTTTCTGAAGTCCGACCAGACCCGCGCCGAGTAAACCCGGCCCTTCCTGCGCCCGCCGTTCAAACTCTTCGGTCGTGACGTCGTAAGGCTTGCCCAGGCGCGACAAGGCGAACAGACCGCAGAGAATCAGAAAGCCGACAATCGCCAGTCCAATCCAGTCGTTCATGCGGGTTGCACCATTTGTGACTTCAGCAGTTCGAGATCCGCTGGCGTGTCGACGCCGATCGACGATGAACACGCTTCGACGACCTTTATCTTGACGCCATGAGCGAGGGCGCGCAATTGTTCGAGCGCTTCGATCTTTTCGAGCGAAGCTTGCGGCCAGCGCGTGAACTCCAGCAACACGTCGCGGCGATAGACATACAGGCCGGTGTGCTTGTGAAACAACTTGAATAGTTCCGGTTCCGCTTGCAGCGCTTTTTCCGGACTGCCGTGCCGCTTTGCTGCATCGCGTGGAAACGGCATCGGCGAGCGCGAGAAGTAGAGCGCGTTGCCGTCGTCGTCCATTACGACTTTCACGAGATCGAAATTGAGCAACTCGTCGAGCGACTCGATCGGTTCGCAGGTTGTGACAATACCTGCGCCGCCGCTTTTCGTCATCTCTTGCTGCATTGTATCAACTGCTTTTTCGATCGTTTCGGGCGCGATCAGAGGTTCGTCGCCCTGCACGTTCACAATGATCTCAGCGTCGGGAACCTGGGCGGCAACTTCTGCGACTCGATCGGTTCCGCTTGTGTGCTTGATGTCTGTGAGCATCGCTTCGATTCCGCGAGATTGAACGGCGTTTACGATTTCCTGGCTGTCAGTTGCGACTATCACGCGATCGACGTTTCGCGCGGCCCGGGCGCGTTCGGCGACCCAGCAAACCATGGGTTTTCCGGCGATTTCAATCAGGGCTTTACCGGGTAGACGAGTAGACGCGTAACGAGCAGGGATGATGGCGACTGTCTTTATCGAGGAGGAAATTTGGGGAATGTCGCCCGTCTGATTCACGGGATGACAGCTTAGCTTGGGGCAGCAAAGACTGTCAACGAAAGGGTAGTGTCTTAATTTCAACTCGACGTTCTCTGCGTAGCTCTGAGATCTCTGCGTAAACACTGACTTTCCAAATCTTTAACGCAGAGTTCACCGAGGATCGCAGAGAACGCAGGGCCAAAATAAGACACTACTTACTTCTTTCTGGTCGCAGCGGCTTTCTTCGCTGAACGGGAACGCGATTTAGCCGAACGTTTCTTCGCCGCGCCGCGTGCTTGCCGTGAGAGTGCGCGTTTCGTCGCCGCGCTGCGTCCTTCACGTTTCAACGCACTCAACGTCGCCTGTGAACGTTTTCGCGACTTCCGCGATTTCTTACTCGATGCTCTCTTCGCGCCTTTGCGCAGATCGCGTTTGGCCTGTTGCTTAGTTTCCTCGGAAGCAGTTTCCGACGGCGGCAGATCTACACCTGCGCGTCGCGCCTTCGACAACCCGATCGCAATCGCCTGTTTCGTCGATCGCGCTCCATGCTTCCCTTCGCGAATGTGCTCGATCTCCTCGCGCACAAACTCACCGGCTTGGGTGCTCGCAGCTTTGCCCTCGCGTTTGTCTTTTCTTGCTCGTTCGAGCGTCTCTTTCTCAGGCATGTTGCCCTCCTTGCACTAATTCAAAACGATATCGAGATCTGTGTGATCCGTGTTAACACGATCACACGGACTATCGCCTGCCGCCCACGATCGCGCGGAGGTGGCGGAGGCGGGCGTCGAGTTCCTCGGGGGTCATGGAGGCGTATTTGGCTGGTAATAGACGACGGCTAGAGGATTCGAAGACGGCCAACAATTCCATGTAGTCCAGTAATTCCGCGTCGCGGCTGGGGAAGTAGTCGACGGCGGCGCGGAGGAAATGTCCATCTAGAACGGGCGCGTCGCTGCCAGATTCACGGGCGGCGTCTTCGTTGGCCAGCAGTATCACGGCTTCGATGTCGGCGTTGCTGTAGCCAACCAGCTTACTCGAAAAGCCTTCACGAATCGTGGCGAGATCGACCTCGGTCTTGATCTTGTTCTTCCGCAACAACGCCTTCGCCACCATCTCGACCTCTTCCGGAGTCTGAACATAGAGAAACGGAATCTTCCGATCGAGACGGCCGGCGCGCTTGAGATCGACGTCGAGTTTGTCGGGGCGGTTTGTCATCACCAGGAACAGAATGCGCCCGCGATTCGACGTGTCGGACATAAACTCCTTGATGCGCGCTATCACACGCGACGAGGTGCCGCCATCGCCGTCACCATCCGTGTTGCCAAAAGCGCGATCGCCTTCGTCGATGATCACCACCACCTGGCCGATCGCGCGAATCACGTTGAGAATCTTCTCGAGATTCCCTTCCGTCGCGCCCACCCACTTCGAACGGAAGTTCTTCAACTTGATCGTCGTCAGCCCGCACTCTTTCGCAAACGCCTCGGCGACGAACGTCTTGCCCGTACCCATTGGACCGGTGAAGAGTATGCCCATCGGCACGCGGCTCGTCCGTCCCTCGCGAATGCTTTCCGCGATGACGAGCAGGTCTTTCTTAACCTCTTCCATGCCCCCAACGACTTCAAAACCGTGCGCCGGCTCGACAAACTCGACCAACCCGAAGCACTCGCGTTCAAGTATCTCCCGCTTGCGTTTAGCGATGAGACGATCGGCTTCCTTACGCGCGCGCTCATACGGCGTCGGCACGTTTGCGTCAGGCACAGGCGGCGGCGCGGCAGGCGCAACAAGCTCCTTGATCTCGTCGCGATTCAGATTGCTGGTAAGCGCAGCGAGCTTGTGCGCGCGTCCGGCAGCGTCAGCGCCGCCGCCAAGCAGCCCGGCGATGAACGATTCACGATCGGCGAGAGCTTCTTCAGCCGCAGGCTGCGGCGCCAATATCGAGGCGATCTGAATCGCCTTCAACCCCGCCGTCATTCCCGCATAACGCTCGCAGTCTTTATCGGTAAGCCGTTGATCCGCAAATCGCGCCGCATCACGCCGGGCCTCACGATCAGGCATCGGCACTTCAACAACAGCAACCTTCGGATTCGAGATCAGCTTCGGCGCCAACTCGGCGAGGTTCTCAGAAATCAGCAACACGACGTTGTCGCCACGCTCGATCTCCGGCAGCGACGACCAGCGATGCAGCGTAACGATTGCAGCGCGATCGGATTCACCCTGAAAATTCGGATCGCCTGCAGGCGCAATCGCTTCCGCATACTCCATGATCACGGCAGTCTTCGTCGATCCAATCAACAAACGCTCGAACGCAGTAAAGATTCGCGCCTTGTCGGTGGCTAAAAGCAGATCTTCAAGCTCGTTGACACTGCTTGCACGCTTGCTGAAACGCACGCCAGTAGCGAGGTTGTAAACAGCAATCGTTTCTTTCGAGTCTTTCAGCATCACGTCAGTCAGAAACTCGGTGAGCCCCATCATCTTATTGCTGCAAAGCACGACGTCGTAAACGTTCCCATGCAACACAAACATCGACGCCTCGCCGCGCAAATAACGACGCCGCAAGTCCTCGGCCCACGCAGGAAGATTCCGCGCTTCACTCATACGTCAAGATCCTTTAACCCCATCGGATTTAACAATCGTTCGGTGTCGGCAGCAGTCTGTTTGATCGATTCGACGCCATCGAGCAATTCATCCAGTTGTCCCGTCAACTCCTGCGGCGACTGCATCGTGACGATCTGATCTGCAATCAACTGAAACGAGTTCTCGATCAGATCGAGCTGACCACGCGCGAGACTCAGGTAGTGATGAATCTCTTTCATCTTTTCAAACCGCTTCATGATGACTGCGAGATTCTTAGCCGCGATCTCAGTTTCTGAATCGCGGTT
>DATELZ010000096.1:0-18593 GCA_035276045.1 Pyrinomonadaceae bacterium
GCCGGCCGAGTTCTCTGGGGCTCACGCACGCTTCAGGGCAACGACCGGCTCGGATCGGAGTGGAAGTACATCCCCGTTCGCCGCACAGCGCTTTACATTGAAGAGACTCTTTATCGCGCGTTGCAGTGGGTCGTGTTCGAACCAAACGACGAACCACTCTGGGCGCAAATCAGACTCAACGTCGGCGCCTTTATGAACTCGCTGTTTCGCCAGGGCGCGTTTCAGGGCCAGTCGCCGCGCGAAGCGTACTTCGTCAAGTGCGACAAAGACACGACGACGCAGAACGATATCGACAAAGGCATCGTCAACATTCTGGTCGGCTTTGCGCCGTTAAAGCCGGCTGAGTTCGTAGTGGTCAAGATCCAGCAACTGAGATCTGAGATCTAAGATCTGAAATCTCAGAAAGGATAATAAAATCATGCCATCAAACCTTACATTTCCCGGCGTTTACATTGAGGAGATTCCCAGTAACGTTCGCACGATCGTGGGAGTCGCGACTTCGATCACTGCCTTCTTTGGCATGGCCCTGCGTGGTCCAACCGACGATCCTGTCGTGATCAACAGCTTCGGCGACTTCGAACGCGTCTTCGGCGGATTGTGGGTCGACAGTTCACTCGGCTATGCGGTGAAAGACTTCTATCTCAATGGTGGCAGCCAGGCGATCGTCGTTCGTCTTCAGCGAAATGCCACGGCTGCGGACATCACGATTGGCGGCTTGCTGCTCGCCGCTGCCAACGCGGGCCGGTGGGGCAACAATCTTTCGGTCACCATCGACCACAACACGAAAGATCCCGCCAACAATAAACTCTTCAACATGCAGGTCGTCGAAGTCGATCCGGTCACGCAGCAACAAGTGCGCGTCGAGAACCTGTTGAATGTCTCTGTCGATCCGGCCGATGCGCGTTTTGTGCCGCTCGTGGTGAGAGACGATTCGCAGTTGATCGTCGTGAAAAAAGACAACCTGGGCAACTGGAGTGTTCCCGTCGCGCGGCCAGGCGCCGGCACAACGCAGGCGACTGCGGCGAGCGGCGCGGATGGCCTGGCCATCAATCAAGGCAGCTTCGTCGGCGGCACTCTGGAAGCCGACAAGCGCGGCCTGTTCGCACTTGAAAAAGCCGACCTTTTCAACCTGCTGTGTATTCCGCCCTATCTCGCCGACGGCAACGTCGACACACCGCTTATCGAACAAGCGTCCGCGTACTGTGAAAAGAAACGCGCGATGTTGCTGATCGATCCGCCGGCTGCCTGGGACACCGTTGCGGAAGTTATCGCCGGTCTGCCGAACGTTGGTCCAACCAGCAAGAACGCCGCAATCTTCTTCCCGCGCCTGCGCCAGCCGAATCCGTTGCGCGAGAACAAGCTCGAAGACTTTGTTCCGTGTGGCGCAGTCGCCGGCGTGTTTGCGCGCACCGATGCGCAACGTGGCGTGTGGAAAGCGCCCGCCGGTCTCGATGCGACGCTCACTGGCGTGCCGCAGTTGACGGTCTCGTTAACCAACGAAGAGAACGGACAACTCAATCCACTCGGCGTGAACTGCCTGCGCACGATGCCCGCGGTTGGCCGTGTCGTATGGGGCTCGCGCACGCGCCGTGGTAACGATCAACTCGCTTCAGAGTGGAAGTACGTTCCCGTGCGACGCACAGCGCTTTTTATTGAAGAGACACTCTACCGCGCGTTGCAGTGGGTCGTGTTTGAGCCAAACGACGAGCCGCTCTGGGCGCAAGTCAGGCTCAACGTCGGCGCGTTTATGAACTCGCTGTTTCGCCAGGGCGCGTTCCAGGGCCAGTCGCCGCGCGAAGCGTATTTCGTGAAGTGCGACAAAGACACCACTACGCAGAACGACATCGATCGAGGCATCGTCAACATCCTGGTCGGCTTTGCGCCGTTGAAGCCGGCTGAGTTTGTAGTGATCAAACTCCAGCAGATCGCGGGACAGATCCAAACCTAATTGGAGGCACATAAGTCATGGCACAGTTCAGTGTGAACATTCAGCCGCAAAGATTCGATCCTTACAAGAACTTCAAGTTCAAGATCAAATGGGACGGGCGTTACGTGGCCGGGATCAGCAAAGTCGGCGCTTTGAAGCGCACGACGGAAGTCGTCAAGCATCGCGAAGGCGGCGATCCCAGCAGCACGCGCAAGTCGCCGGGCCGCACCGAGTTTGAAGCGCTGACGCTTGAACGCGGTGTCACTCACGATCTCGAATTCGAGAATTGGGCCAAGAAGGTTTGGGATTTCGGATCCGGTCTCGGCAAGGAAGTCTCGCTCAAGGACTTTCGCAAAGACATCATCATCGAGGTCTACAACGAGTCGGGCCAGAAGGTGATCGCCTACAACGTCTATCGCTGCTGGGTGTCGGAGTACCAGGCGCAGGCGGATCTCGACGCCAACGCCAACGCCGTTCTCATTCAGAATATCAAGCTGGAAAACGAAGGTTGGGAACGCGATCCCGACGTCGTCGAGCCGGCCGAACTGAGTTTGACGTAAACCAGACGCTCTAATTGGGTGAGTCTCGTGACGACACGGATTTCAGCGACGAGTTTGCTGCAAGTCTGGGAGCGCGGGCAGCTTCAGGCGCCGGTCGAAAAGGCGCTGACGCTGCTCGCCGCCGCGTACCCGGATGCGACGCGCGAAGAGCTGGCGATGCTGAGCATCGGCCGGCGCGACGCGAGTTTGCTTTCGTTGCGCGAGCAGTTGTTTGGTTCGCAACTGAGCAGTCTCACCGCTTGTCCTGAGTGTGGTGAACAACTCGAATTGAACTTCAACGTCGCCGACATTCGCGCGACGGTGCCGTTTAGCGAGTCGCCGTTGTCGCTGTGTGAGTCGGGTTACGAGTTGGAGTTGCGTCTCCCCAACAGTTTCGATCTGCTGCGGCTGGCGAACTGTTCGACGATTGCCGAGATGCGTTCGCGACTGTTTGCGCAGTGCGTTTTGCATGGACCGGATGAACTGCCTCCGGAGATTGTTGACCTCGCGATTGCGCGTATGGGTGAAGCTGATCCGCAGGCTGACGTCGAGGTCGATCTCAATTGCCCCGAATGCCGGCACGTGTGGCAGACGGGGTTCGACATCGTTACGTACCTCTGGTCTGAGCTTCACGCGTGGGCCGGACAGATGTTGCGCGAGGTGCATCTGCTGGCGTCGAGTTATGGGTGGAGCGAGTCGGACATTTTGAACATGAGCGCGCCACGGCGGCGCGGGTACCTGGAGATGTTGGCCGGATGAGTGACTTTCTGACAAACCTGGTAATGCGGAGTTTCGCTCAGACGCCGTCGGTGCAGCCGATGACGCTGTCGACCTACGCCGCCCCGGAACCACAGATAGAAACAGCGCCGGTTGAACATGTTGTAGACCCAATCAAGCAGAAAACTGAAGTAGCTCTTCTTACGAGAACTACTCCAGTTGAACGCGCTGAGACGGTTCAGAACACGGATGAACGCGGATTGATGATCGAAAAGGCTCCGTTAGCTGAAGTGCTGATCCCTCCGCAGGACCATTTTACAGATCCTGAGCCACGCCAGCCGGAACCCACGCCTAAATCCGTGTTCCCAAACGTGATCAGCAAAACGGATCACACAATCGCTCCTGCAGCGCAGCCGGCGGTCCAGGTAAAGAAAACAATAGAACCATTGCTCGTCGAACAGGTGGTCGAACACATCGTCGAACGTCCAACAGTCAGGACCATCGAACACTCGACGACAGAAACCATCGACCGGCCATCAGTCACTTCTCTCGAACGCACGATCGAACATTCGTCGATCACGATCGAGAACAGGGAACACGCAACTAATTCGTTTACGACACTCGTCCCGAAGATCACGCCTCAATCATTGCCAGTGCGCATTCCAAAAGCACGTTCAGCGCAACGCCCGGTCGATCTGCCAAGCGAACAAGAGACAGCCCCGCCAGTCACGTCACCCGAAACGGTAATCAACGTCGCCATCGGTCGCATTGAGGTCCGCGCCACACCCGCTCCGGCACAACGCCGCGAGCGCCAGCAAGGACCAAAAGTGATGACGCTCGACGATTACGCGCAACAGAGAAGTCGAGGTACTCAGTGAGCAACCATTTGGCTATCGCCACTGTAACCGCCTCGCTGGCCCAGGTCCTTCAGGCCGAAGTCGAGCGGGACGTTCCCGGTTCGACGGTTACGACAGCACGACCCGATGCCGCGAACGCCGCGCTCGGCGGCACGCGCGTAAATCTCTATCTCTACCAGGTGACGCCGAACGCCGCGTGGCGCAATGCCGATCTGCCGACACGCGCCGACAACGGCAGACTGATGCAAAAGCCACGCGTCGCGCTCGACCTGCATTACCTGTTGACGTTCTACGGCAACGAAGCGCAACACGAACCGCAGCGAATGCTCGGCAGCGCCGTCCGCGCGCTTCATTCAAAGCCGGTGCTGTCGCGCGAACAGATTCGCCGCACGATCATCAGTCCGGCGTTGCCGTTTCTGGCGTTGTCGAATCTCGCGGAAGACATCGAGTTGGTGAAGTTCACGCCTACGTCGCTCACGCTCGAAGAGTTGTCGAAACTGTGGGCCGTCTTCTTTCAAACACAGTACACGTTGTCAGTCACCTACCAGGGCACGGTCGTCCTGATCGAAACAGACGAAACGCCTGCCACGGCGCTTCCGGTGCTGGATAGAAACGTCTACGTCGTCCCATTCCGCGCGCCGGTGGTCCAGGAGATCCGGCTCGACGCGCCTGTGCCTGGTCCAATCGTCGCGTTGAGCGACATAGTGATCGGCGGCCGCGCGCTGCGCGGCGACGTGACGCAGGTGAACTTCGGATCGAGCCAATTGCCGCCCGTTGTTCCACCGGAGATCTCAGACACCGAACTGAAAGTCACGCTGCCACCCGATCTGCGCGCCGGCGTGCAGGGTTTACAAGTCGTACATCAGTTTCTAATGGGCACACCGCCCGTGCCTCATCGTGGCTTCGAATCAAATGTCGGGGCATTTGTCGTCGCGCCAACGATCACGCAGCCAGCCTTGCCGGTGTTTGCGCAGACGTCAGTCGATGCGCAGACAGGGTTGATTACGGGAACGATCGCGGTGAGCTTCACGCCGCGCGTCGGCAGGCCACAGCGGGTGCGGCTGTTTTTGAACGAGTTTCAGGCGCCCAACACACGCGAACCGTTTGGTTATTTCTTCACTGCGCCTGCTGAGAATGGAATCCCGCCGGGCGACGACGAAACAGACGCGATCGAGTTCGTGATCACAGATGTGGCCGCGGCCACTTATCTCGTGCGCGTGCAGGTGGACGGCGCCGAGAGCCCGCTCGAACGAGACACAAACAACGCCAGCCCGACGTTCAACCAGTTCATTGGACCACAGGTGATAATCGCATGAGCGACGCCAGCACATGGCAGGAAAACAATGCCCGCTATTTGTCGGCGGCGTTGAACTGGGTGCGTTTGTTATTGCAACGACAGGCCACGCGCGAATCAGGTCACGTCCAGCCGGTTCCAGCACCACCACCGCCGGCCCCGGTTGCGCCACTCGACGAACCGTCGCTGTTGAAACGTCTGTTTACGCACGGCGGCGCAGACAAATCGACGCCGAAGCCTGCGGGGCTGCTGCTGCCGCCAAGTGACCAGTCGTTCGAAGAGCAAATTAATGAAGCAGCATTGACGATGGATGCAGCCGCGACGATAACCCCCGCGCCCGCATTGCACATCCTGGCCGATCGCTTCGGCCTTTCACCTTTCGAACGCGACGTGTTGTTGCTTTGCGCAGCGCTCGAACTCGACACGAGCATCGCCTCGCTTTGCAATCTGGCCCAGGGCGGCATCAATCGTTCTTATCCGACGTTCGCCTTGGCGTTGATGTTATTCGACGATCCGGCCTGGGAAACACTTTCGCCTGAACGGCCGCTGCGTTACTGGCGTCTCGTCGAAATCAATCAACCTGGAGCGCAGCCGCTCACTACCAGCGCCCTGCGAGCAGACGAACGCATCGTCAATTACCTGAAAGGTTTGAATTACATTGACGATCGGCTCACGCCGTTCCTGATGCCGTTGCAACCAGCCGGTGGCGGGATGTTGTTGCCTGAGTCGCAGGAGCAGGCGGCTACGACGATCATTCGCAAGCTCGAATCACGAAGGGAAGCGCCGCATTTGCCCGTGGTCCAACTGCCGGGCAGCGATTCGGCGAGCAAGCAGTTGATTGCGTGGCACGTCGTGCGGACTCTCGGCTTGCATCTTTATCGACTGCCCGCCGAGTGGTTGCCGTCGAATGCCGCGGAACTCGACTCGCTCGCACGCTTCGTCAATCGCGAGAGCGCGCTCTTGCCGGTCGCTTTCTACATCGACTCCAGTGAAGTTGAAAAACCCGCCGGCGAGGCGCGAGAAAACAATCGTTCCTCGATTCTCCAGCGGTTTCTCACGCGTCTGACCTGTTTGACGTTTCTGGATACGCGCGACGTGCGCACGTTCTCGACCGCAGAGTCGATCATCGTCGACGTCGCCAAGCCGACGCGCGTCGAACAACAAGCGGCCTGGGAAGAAACTCTCCCCGACTCAAACACGCAAAGCGCCGCGCAACTCGCCGGCCAGTTCAATCTCGGCCTCGACGAGATCGATCGCATCGCCAACACGATCGACCGCGATGTTGCGGACGGCGATCTTCGCACGCCACATCAGCGACTCTGGGATGAATGTCTCTCTAGCACACGCCCGCGTCTCGACGAACTTGCACAACGACTCGATCCAAAAGCGACGTGGTCCGATCTGGTCCTGCCCGCGCAGGAGACGAACCTGCTGCGGCAGATCGCGTCGCAGGTCGATCAACGCGCGAAGGTCTACGAAGAGTGGGGCTTCAGCAAGAAGATGAACCGCGGCCTGGGTATCAGCGCATTGTTCGCGGGCGACAGCGGGACCGGCAAAACGATGGCCGCGGAAGTCATCGCCAACGAGTTGCGCCTGAATCTTTATCGCATCGATTTGTCGGCCGTAGTCAGCAAGTACATCGGCGAGACGGAGAAGAACCTGCGCCGGTTGTTTGACGCGGCTGAAGACGGCGGCGCGATCCTGTTCTTCGACGAAGCGGATGCGTTGTTCGGTAAACGCAGCGAAGTCAAAGACAGTCACGATCGTTACGCCAACATCGAGATCAACTATCTCCTGCAACGGCTCGAGGCTTACAGCGGTCTTGCCATCCTTGCGACCAACATGAAGAACGCCCTCGACGCGGCGTTCACGCGCCGCCTGCGTTTCATCGTCAATTTTCCGTTCCCCGGTTTGGCCGAACGGCGCGAGATCTGGCGCGAAGTCTTTCCTGTGCAAACACTCACGCGAGGGCTGGATTTCGATCGCCTGGCCCGACTCAATCTCACCGGCGGCAACATTCACAACGTCGCGTTGAATGCCGCGTTTCTTGCCGCGAAAGCAAAACAACCGGTGACGATGCCGCTGGTCTTCGAAGCCGCGCGCGCGGAGTTTGGAAAACTCGAACGTCTCGTGAGCGAAGCAGATCTCTACTGGCCTGAAACTCTGAAAGACAAGCCGGAAGGCGACGAGGAGGCAGCGGCGTGAAGATCAACATTCAAATCGATCGCCTCGTCCTCGACGGTTTCGACCTCGCGCGAAACCAGCGCGGGTTGATGCAGGCAGCATTTGAAAGTGAACTGTCGCGGCTGCTGGTGCGCGATGGTTTGAGTAATGAGTTGGCGTCTGATGTGCGGCTGCCGTCGTTACAAGTGCCCACGATCCAAGTCGACAACACCAACAACCCGCAC
Organism: Pyrinomonadaceae bacterium; assembly: GCA_035276045.1. Taxonomy (GTDB): domain Bacteria; phylum Acidobacteriota; class Blastocatellia; order Pyrinomonadales; family Pyrinomonadaceae; genus PSRF01. The sequence goes on from DATELZ010000096.1 coordinate 7,743, forward strand.
ACACTCGGACAGCAAGTAGCACAAGCAGTTCACAGGGGCATCGGCCAATGAACGTACACGAAGCTGCATACACGTCCCACTCTGCACAGTCGGTTAGCTGGCTGCCGGGCGCCGCGTTGCAGCGGAAGTGTGGTTGTGGAACGCACACCGTCGGTGGCGCCAGTTGTTCCGAATGCGAAAAGAAGAAGACGCTGGGGTTGCAGGCGAAGTTGACGATGGGCCAAGCGGACGACGTTTACGAAAGAGAAGCGGATCTCGTCGCCGATCGGGTTCTGTCATCGCCCGGCCAGGGCACTGTTAAGCCCACGGCAATGCAGATTCAGCGGTACGCGGGCGCGTCGGCGGCGTCCGGTGATTACGTTCCGGATAGCGTGAGCCAGGCATTGGCCCAATCCGGAATGCCGTTGCCGCGAACGGTGCAACAGAACATGGAGCAACGGTTCGGCCACGACTTCTCGCAAGTGCGCGTGCACTCCGGAATGTCCGCCGCAAACTCCGCCCGCGACATCAACGCGCAAGCCTACACCGTGGGACACAACATCGTGTTCGGCGCCGGTCATTTCGCTCCTGAAACTCAGCAAGGACAAAGATTGCTGGCCCATGAACTAACGCACGTGGTCCAACAGCGAACAAGTGTTTCACCGGCAATGCAAAGGCAGCCGGATAAGGGTGATGAGGTATCGACCGAAGAGTTTGGGAAAGAGCTCGAAAAAGACGGGATATTCGAAAAAATAGGAAAAGCCGCCCAGGACAAGATCAAAAAGGAACTCAAGGAGTTACCGAAGACGGCCACGAAAGCAATGCTCAAGAAGGTGATCGATCTCGCGCCGATTGATCCGCAGTACAAGGAGGGATTGAAAACGGCTGCTGACGCGATCGTCGACGTCCTGACACAGAATAAGACGACGTCGAAGAGCAAATGTGATATTCCGGGTTACTTCGAGGGCAATACCAGGGATTTCAAAGGTATGTGCTGCAAGGGTAGTTTTGAAAATGCCCAGAATTGTTGTGACAAAGACAAATTTGCTCCTAATAACAGCGGCTCTTTCTGTTGCGGCAACGACGAGTTTGTAAACAACCAACTCCAATGCGAAAAGCCCTCGGCGCCTCCGCCTGAGTTCTGCGATCCGCCCGCTAAGAAGGACATCTACGGTAAATGCTGCAAACCGCCACGCGAAGTGGTTAACGGCTTCTGTATGCAGCCATTCAAACCTCAACCGCCGCCCCAGCCGTTCAAATTAAACTTCAAGCTTGGCGTGCTGGACGACTACAACATCGACGAATCGATTCTCAACTCCCGGCAAAAGTCTCGTTACGACGAACTCAAAAACAAGATGCATGAGTTTATGGAGACGTGCCCTGCCAGCATCATCAGTCTGGTCGGTTTTGCGGATAAGCCGGGGACGGAAGAACACAATATCGATCTTGGACAACGGCGTGCCGATCACCTTAAGTTTTTGCTCCAACTCGACTTGATACGGCTCAATCCCAAACGCGAGTCGCCGTGGATCTTCACCCGCTCTGAAGGAGAGAACAATCCCGTCGATAAAGAAGCCGGGGATAAATATTCTGCTCGTAACCGAAGAGTGGAGATTGAATTCAACTCTGTTTGTCCGCCGCTAAGTGCTCCGGCACCGACTATTCCCAAGTTTCGACCGTCGTGGCAGTTGAACCCGATGGGGCCTGGCCCAGGTAACTCTTAGACCATGATTGAGAGAGCGCAACATCACTCGGGCAGCAATTCATTCGCCTCAGCGCCAATCTTTAGTGGCGTGTTGCAGCGAAAATGTGGCTGCGGCAATCACACGGTCGCCGGGGGTTCGTGCGCGGAGTGTTCGAAGAAGAAGAGCGGCTTACAACCGAAGCTGGCAGTTGGTCCACGTAACGACTCTTACGAACAGGAAGCCGATCGCGTCGCCGGCGAGGTGCTGTCTGCACCAGCACATGGCCCACTCAGCACTGGACCGGCTCGCATTCAGCGTTACGTGCGGAACGAGAGCGACAATGCCGGGACAGTGCCCGACAGCGTTGGCGAGGTCCTTGCCGGTTCCGGAAGACCGTTGGATTCCGTTCTGCGAGAAGACATGGAACAACGTTTCGGTCACGACTTTTCGCGAGTGCGAGTGCACTCGGGACGAACTGCCGAGCAGTCGGCGCGAGAGTTAAACGCGCTGGCCTACACAGTGGACCACAACATCGTGTTTGGCGCGGGTCAATTCAATCCTGACGCGCACGCCGGACGAAAGTTGATCGCTCACGAACTGACGCACGTGGTCCAGCAGACAGGCGGCGGTGGTCCAGGCAGCGGAACAGGACATTTGGCCGCGAAGACAATTCAACGAGCCCCGATGGATCTCGACGACAATTTGAGACTTCGTCACGGGAATCCGCTTCCATACCGCGAAGCTACTGAGCTGAACGACTGCATCAGGATCATGGGTGAGAAGAATGCGGCGTACTGTCGTCGCGAAGTCCTCGGAGAAGAGGACCCGACAACAACACCTTTTGTTCCGCCGTCGAGCACTTCAAAACCAGCTACTTCTGGTCCATCCACGTCAGGACCATCTACCGCGCCCACGCCCGCTCAGGGATCTGCCGGTTCGAGCACCTCGGGCAGTGGCAAGACCGGACGCGTGCTGCGAATGGAGAAGCTGCGGGATTGCGCTTACACCATCACCTACGCCAACCAGCGAGAAGTTGACTGCGACACGATCTGGATGCAGGAGAAGGGAACGAAGCCGCCCAGCCCGCTTTGTGGCAAGGCGATCGTTTACGACATCACCGCCGTCACCGCCACCGGCGCAAAGTGTCCGGCCAAACTGGAAGGACTCACCTTGTCGGAAAACGTAAAAGGCGATCACGGCTGCACACCGCCCAGTTTTGTTTGGAAGGCGGGCTCTTGCGTGATTGGACCAGGCGGAAAAATTTCCAACTGTACGGACACATATAGTCTCTGCGGGCTTGCCAGCGCTCTGAAAGGAAGCTGTACCGAGATCGTGGACCAGGAGATGAACGTAGGCACGGACCTGGCGGAAGAACACGAGATTACTTTTGATTTGAAGAAGTCGGCCGCAGATTGCAAAGGGAAGGTCACTCGAAATTAGCGTGACTTCGCGCTGTCGTTTGGCGAAGTCCAAGGAAATTGAAAAGTAATGAGCACGTTTCCTGGTTCACCACGCCTGCTTAAAGGCGCAATCATCGGGCTCGATCCCACCAAGCCGCTCGCAAGTGTGGTCGTGTTTCAGTACAACCCTGACTCGCTCACGCGGCGGGTCGAAGCGCGGTCCAGTGGTGGCAACGACAACGCCGATCGTTCCGAAGCTTTTCGTCTTACTGGTCCACCAAAAGAGACGATCTCGATTAGCGTCGAGATCGATGCCACCGATCAGTTGGAGCAGGCAAATCCCCTTGCGGTGCTTTCCGGAATCCACCCGACATTGGCAGCGCTCGAGATGCTGCTCTATCCGAGCAGCGCGCTCACGATTGCCAACACCGCTCTCGCGGCCGCTGGAAACCTGGAGATCATTCCGCCCGAAGCGCCACTCACACTTTTCTTCTGGGGACCGGCGCGTGTGCTGCCGGTGCGCATTACCAGTTTGAGTATCACGGAAGAAGCTTACGACACGTTGCTCAATCCGATCCGGGCCAAGGTCGATCTCACGCTGAATGTGTTGAGTTACTTCGATCTGAAGATCACAAACCCCGGCTATCAACTTTTCCTCGCGCACCACATCGCGAAAGAAGTTTTGGCCAACACGAACATTGCGAACAGCGCGGAGAACCTAAGCGCTTCAATGAAGCTCTTCTAAGAGGTCAAACATGACATTTCCTCGAACCAGCCGGTACTTCAACGTCGAGATCGTGAAATACGTCACGGCCGACCAGCGCGAGATCGTTTACCTGCGCCGCCGTTTTCTGCCGCGCACGACCGCGGGCCCGATCATCGCCGAACACAGCGTCGAGGAAGGCGATCGACTCGATAACGTCACAGCGAAATATCTCGGCGACCCGGAACAGTTCTGGCAAGTGTGCGACGTGAACGACGCCATGCGGCCTGACGAGTTAACTGAAGAGATCGGGCGGCGATTGAAAGTCGCGATGCCCACCGGAGGTCAATAGCAGTGCCGGATCTTGGCGTGAGACTACAACTTCTGATCGGCGCCAATGTGCCGTTGCCCGCGCCGTACCAGGTGATGGACTCATTCATCTCGCTCGAGGTGCGCCATAACGATCGCGAACGCGACGTGTTCGACATGGAATTCAGTCTCGGAAAAGACTCGCTGATCGATTACGGCCTGCTGTTGAACGGTTATTTCGATCCACCAAACCGGATCGTGATCGCCGTGTTGATGGGCGTCATCCCCGAGGTGCTGCTCGACGGCGTGATCACGAGTCATCAAGTGATCCCGAGCAACAAACCCGGCGAGTCGACGCTGCGCATCACGGGAGAAGACATCAGTCTGCGTCTCGATCTGGAGCAGGCGAGCACGACGCACGCGAACCAACCCGATTCAGTCATCGTCACGAAGATCCTGGCGAACTACCTGAGATACGGGATTACGCCAAACGTTACGCCGACCACCGACGTGCCGATCGAAGTCAATCGCGTGCCGTCACAGCAGGACACGGATCTCGGTTATATCCGCCGTCTCGCCGAACGCAACGGGTTCGTTTTCTATATCGAACCGTTGCCCGCGCCCGGTTTCTCAACTGCTTATTTCGGTCTCGACAATCGTTTGGGAATTCCGCAACCGGCCTTGTCGATCAACATGGGACCGCAGACAAACCTGGACCAGCCGATCAACTTTCACTACAACGCTCTTGGTCCAACCGCGCCTCGCGTAACGATTCTCGATCCGTTGACCAAGACGGCGATTACGATTCCCGCGCCGAGCGGATTGCGTCCGCCGCTTGCGCTGCGTCCTGCGGCGCCACTCCGAACCACGGTTGCGCGCGACGCCGCCAATCTCGATCCGAGCCAGGGAATGCTGCGCGCGCTTTCGTCGACTACCGATTCTTCCGACGCCGTCAGCGCGAGCGGCGAGATCGACGCCGTGCGTTACGGCCAGGCGTTGCGGTCAAGACGACTGGTCGGCGTTCGTGGCGCAGGACTGAGTTACAACGGCAACTACTACGTCAAACAGGTGACGCATCGGATCAGGCGCGGCGAGTACAAGCAGAGTTTTCAACTATCGCGCGAGGGTCATGGATCGCTGACGCCATTGGTAGTGCCGTCGTTGAGCTAAGAGTATGAGCAGGCGAGTATGAGTAGGCATGGACCACCATTTCTGGGGAAGTTTCGCGCGACGGTCAGCGACAACCGCGATCCGTTGATGAAAGCTCGCGTGCGCGTGAAAGCGCCGGATGTTTACGGCGAGGAGGAAAGTGGCTGGGCGTTGCCCGCGCTGCCGTACACGGGCGATGGCGTCGGGTTGTTTCTCGTGCCGCCGACCGGCGCGTCGGTCTGGGTCGAGTTCGAGCACGGCGATCCTGACTACCCGATCTGGGCCGGTGGTTTCTGGTCCGAAACTGAAGTGCCCGCTACGCCGGGACTCGCGGAGATGAAAGTTCTCAAAACCGACTCGGCGACGATCACGATCGACGATACGCCAGTCAGCGGCGGCGTCACGATCGAAACAAATGCGGGGCTGAAGATCAAGATGGACATCAGCGGTATCGAGATCACCAACGGCAAGGGCGGAACAGTGAAGCTTGACGGTACAACGCCCAAGGTCTCGATCAACGGCAATGCATTCGAGGTGACTTAAATGCCAGGCTTTCTTCTGCATCTCGGCGCGCAGGTGATGTGCGCCCATCCGCCCGGACAAGCGACGCCGGTCGTGACTAATCCGCGCGTGAAAGTCAGCGGGCAGCCGATCGTAGTGCAAAGCAGTCAATACGCTGTCGCCGGTTGTGCTTTGACCGGATCGCCGAATCCTCCTTGCGCCACCGCATTGTGGATCACCGCCGCGACGCGCGTTCGCGCCGGTGGCGTTCCAGTGTTGTTGCAAGACAGCCAGTCAACCTGCGCGCCGACGGGAACACCGCTCACCGTTTTGGTTACGCAAACGAGAGTGAAGGGAACGTGATGAACATCGATTACCCATTCGAGATCGACGGCAGCGGCCGCACCGCGACTACGGATGACGACGATCACATCCGCGACCTGATCGAACAACTGTTGTTCACCAATCCCGGCGAACGTGTGAATCGTCCTGACTTCGGTTCGGGGCTGTTGAAGATGGTTTTTGCGCCGAACAGCACCGGCCTTGCTTCAACGCTGCAAGGCGCAGTGCAGGCGGCGATTCAGCGCTGGCTCGGCGATCTGATCGAATTGAAAACGCTTGAAGTGCAGGCGGAGAACTCGACGCTGAGTCTGACGTTGAGTTACCTGGTCCGGCAAACCAACGAGGTTCGAACTACTGACATCTCGCGCCAGATCTAATGTCATGTTTCTAAATTTCGCATCATCATTGGTGGCAAACGTTAGCCTAAGGGTTCTGAACGCCGCAGGCGCAGCACGGGTTCTGAGCGCCGCAGGCGCGGCAAAGGGTAGCCAGGGGCAAGTGCTCGCGCAGCGAGCACGCCGCCCCTGGATCACGACGAGAAAAAATGAAAGCACTGAAAGTGCGATAGAACCAGATGTTTTCTGTCGCGCCTGCGGCGCTCTACCTGGCGAAGGATGATCTAAGCGAGAGGAAAAGCGCGTTATGAAGACTCCAGAACTCTGCGACATAGATTACCGGCGAAATCTGGTCCGCCAGCAAACGGATGCTCACGGTCGTCCGAATCTCAACGGTCTCGACTATCTCGAAGTCAGTGATGACCAACGGTCGTTGCGCGTTTTCTTTCTTGGCAAAGCGCCGAACCCGATCAGTAAGAAGAACTTCGTCATCAGCGGCGGTCAGCGTGTAACCGACATCAGGGTCATCGACATCGACGTCTGTCGCGTCTCGGGCAAAGATCTTGACGACTGTTTGACGATCACCGTCGACAGACCCGGCGACTTTTCGGATTACACGTTGCGGATCGTCGAGCTTGATACGAAAGGTCATCCGACGAATCGTCCGTTGCGTGGTTTCGATCGCCGGTTTGCGCAAATCGTTTTTTCGTTCAAGGCTGGTTGTCCGAGCGATCTCGACTGTTTGCCGCGCAGTGCGTGTATGCCTGCGCCCGCTGCGCCGATCGATCTGAATTATCTCGCGAAAGACTATGCGAGTTTCCGCCAAACGATCCTCGATCGCCTGTCGTTGACGATGCCGGATTGGAAGGAGCGGCATGCTCCTGACATCGGCATCGCGCTCGTCGAAGTGCTCGCTTACGCGGCGGATCATCTCAGCTATTACCAGGATGCAGTTGCGACCGAAGCCTATCTCGACACTGCGCGGCAACGCATTTCGGTGCGACGTCATGCGCGGCTTGTCGATTACAAAATGCACGAGGGCTGCAACGCGCGCATGTGGATCTTTGTGGAAACTATCGGCGGTTCGATCAAGCTCAAGCGAAACGAGTTCGCGTTTATCGCCGGATTGAAGAAAGCTGCGGCTGAGACTGGCGGCGTGATCACGCGCGATGGTCTGCGGCGGTTGAATCCGAAGCTGCGCAAGTATGAAGTTTTCGAACCGATGGGACGCGCGGCGGAATTCACTCTTACCGAAGCGCACAACCGGATTCTCTTTTACACGTGGGGCGACTTCGAATGTTGTCTTGCCAAAGGCACGACCAGTGCTACGCTGATCGACGAGTATCTTCCCGATCCTCCAGTGCAGCCGGGCTACAAAAAGCCAGCGCCTAAAAAGCCTCATGAGAAGCCACGCAAACTGAATCTACGCGAAGGCGATGTGCTGATCTTTGAAGAAGTGATCAGTCCGAAGACTGGCGAGGCCGCGGATGCGGATCTGACGCGGCGTCATGCTGTTTTGTTGACCTGCGTCACGCCCGATATAGACGAACTAACGGGTCAACCAATTCTTCAGGTCGAATGGGCCGAAGCTGATGCGCTGCCTTTCACATTTTGCATCTCGTCAACCGGCAGCGCCCCCGAGTGCGAACGACTCGAAAACGTGACGGTAGCGCGCGGAAACATCGTGCTCGCGGATCATGGCCGCACAATCGGCGGACGCGTGGTCGATGATCGCACGGAAGAAGATCTTGGCTGCGTGCCGGCGGATGAATCGGAGTCTGAATGTGGTTACGTATCGTGCGCGCCGGAGGTGAATGTCACTGCGGGTCGTTATCGTCCGGTACTGCAAGAAGAACCGATCACTTACAGCGAGTGGCTGCCGCACGCGGGACCGACCGATCCGTGTTTGCACGACGAGGTCTCGGCAGCGGATTTGATGCGCCAGGATCCGCGTAAAGCGTTGCCGCAGATCACGTTGATGAGTCGTGTTCCGGGTGATGCTACGGAACTCTTCTGGTTTCCACGTTACGACCTGTTGGCCAGTCTCCCTGGCGATCTCCACTATGTCGCCGAGATCGACAATCGTCGCCGAGCACACCTGCGCTTCTCGGACGGCGAGATGGGCCGCGCTCCGATCGCGCACGAACTATTTCGTGCCCGTTACCGAATTGGCAACGGCATCGCCGGCAACGTCGGCGCCGAAGCGATCTCACACATCGTTCTCAGAAACAATCTGAGTGGGCTCGAGTTGCGTCCCCGCAATCCGATCTCGGCCAGCGGCGGCGTCGAACCTGAAGAAACGGACCGCGTCAGACTGTTTGCGCCGTACGCCTTTCGCACCGAGTTGCAACGCGCCATCACTGCCGAAGACTACGCCGAATTGGCCCAACGACATCCGCGCGTGCAGAAAGCGATGGCCGTGTTGCGTTGGACCGGCGCGTGGTACGAAGTCAACGTCGCGATCGATCCCAAAGAACAAACTGAATCGTCCGAGCAATTACTCGACGAGGTCGAATGTCTGCTGCATCCGTTTCGCCGCATCGGTCACGACGTGCGCGTGACGCGCGCGACGTATGTCCCGCTCGATATCGAGATGAAAGTCTGTGTCAAACCTGACTATCTCACGGGACACGTGAAGGCCGAGTTGCTCGACGTGTTCAGCAATCGCGTGCTAGCCGATGGCCGGCTCGGATTTTTCCATCCGGACAATCTGACATTCGGAGCGGGAGTGATGATCAGCAAGTTGATCGCCGCCGCGCATTCGGTGACGGGTGTTGACAACGTGGTCGTGACGAAATTGCAGCGCTATCGCGAAGCTGCCGGGCGCGAGCTTGTGGACGGCATTCTCAAGATTGGTCCATTGGAAATCGCCCGGCTCGATAACGATCTCAACTCCCCGGAAAACGGCAAGATTGCTTTTACGATGATGGGCGGTCGATAACGTCATGCAAAAGTCGAAACAAAATCCTGCAACCTGCGATTGCTGCGAAGGCGTGGAAGCGCTGACGCCCGTCGCCATCTTCAATCGCCCCGGACTTGACGCGATCTCGTATCGCGCCGGCACGCACGCGAGTTTCTTCGAGACGATGCAGGCGCGGCTTTCGAACAGCGTGTTCCCGCAACTGGCGGCGCTGACGACGCGCGAGAGTCGCGACGCTTCGATCGCTTTGCTCGATGCCTGGTCCATGGTCGGCGACGTGTTGACGTTCTACCAGGAACGAATTGCAAACGAGGGATACCTGCGCACTGCGACCGAGCGACGCTCGGTGTTGGAATTGGCGCGCCTCGTTGGTTATCGACTGAAACCCGGTCTCTCGGCGAGTGTCTATCTTGCTTATACGCTCGAGCCGACGCAGGACATCACGGTGATCGAGATCGGAAACAAAGCGCAGAGTCTTCCTGGTCCTGGCGAGCTGCCGCAGGTGTTTGAAACAGCGGAGAAGTTGATCGCGCGCTCGAGTCTCAACGTGATGAAGACGCGGTTGACGCAACCGCAGATCATCGAGTTTAACCTGGTGCTGGACCAGGTCACGTTGCTCGTAAAAGGAACGTCGTCGGATCTGAGAATCAACGACGGGTTGTTGCTCGAAGTCACGTTGTTGAATCCCGGCGAAGTGCGAGGCGCTTTTTATCGAGTCAGTGAAGTTAAGCCGGAGCCGGAACTGGATCGGACCACGTTGAAGTTGACGGTTGAAGGACCTCCGCCGGCGTTTATCGGCACTGCGGCGAGTCTTATCGAACTCTTCATCGAGACTCAGGCATTTGTCGACAAGTACAAACAGCTCGAAGCCTTTGGTTTGTCGTCAACTTCCGTGACTGTTAAGAAGACGCTCGACCGTCTTCAAAACCTCGTCACGATCATGAACGCCACGGGAGACATCGACGACAGGATCGTAAACCTGAGATCCGAAATCGAAACGCTGCGGCCGTTCTTAAGCGACCAGTATTCGTTCGCCTCGGCTCGCGGTTGGGACAAGATCGCCGCCTGGCTGGCTGCCATCATCACGGATCTCGACAAACTCGAAATTTCCGGCTTTGGTGAACAGCAAGCTCAGCCGACGACGACGCAGCCTATCCCCGCTGGATTGCCTTCCTTCGTAGAACTGTTCAAGCCATTCAAACTGCCGCAGTCAGTGCAGCCCAACGGCGAGGCAAACCTGCGGCGCCAGATCACGGGCATTTTCTCCGCGCGTTCGGAGTTTGCGGCGCGGATGTACGGCGTCATCAATCCGCAGGCCGCGCCGTTTGTCGAGTCAGTTTTGTCAAACGCCAACTTTGTCGAATCGCCACTGCCGTCGCCGAAGACCGACAACTTCATTCAATTCACCGGGGCGCAGGCGTTGCGAACCAGAACGTTCATCGCCGGTCACAACCTGCCGGTGGTTCGAAATCAGTCGAATGGCGTGGGTCTCCAGGGCACCGTCTTGCCGCCGATTTTTGACCGTTAC
>DATELZ010000097.1:0-9088 GCA_035276045.1 Pyrinomonadaceae bacterium
CCCCGTCTCCCCGTCTCCCCCTCTCCCCATCTCCCTAAGTTTGTGTGGTGAACGTGACGGCACGTAAACTGAACCGCCCCACAATCATGAGCGACAAGGAGCCCGCTGAAATGAGACTAACTTTTCTGGTGTTGTTGATCCTCGCCGCCACTTCAGTGTGTGCTGCCCAAACTCAGTTGACAGTCACCGCGGTGAACAAACTCAAGCTCGCTCGCGCCGGTGAGACGATCGAGTTGGCGCCGAAGGATCTCGCCTCGCTCGCGGAAAAGGATCTGAACAAACTGCACGTCTTCGATAGTTCCGGCAAAGAAGTGCTGAGCCAGTCAGTCGACACGGATTACGACGACTATCACAAACCCGACACGTTGATCTTCCAGGCTGATTTCGCGCCTGGTGAGACGAAGACGTTCACGGTCAGCGCAGGCGCCAAGCGTGAGTACAAGAAAGAAGACTTTCGCGCTTATGGACGTTTCGTGCGCGAGCGCTTTGACGATTTCGCCTGGGAGAACGATCGCGTCGGACATCGCACGTACGGGAAGTCGTTGATCACGTGGAAAGGCGAGCCGCTCACCAGCAGCGCGATCGACATCTGGTCCAAACGCACTGCAAAGCTCGTCATCAACGATTGGTACATGGTCGATAATTACCACGTCGATCTCGGCGAAGGTGTCGACGCGTATTCGGCCGGGCCGACTCGCGGCTGCGGCGGCAGTGGCATCTGGGCCAACAATCAGCTTTACATCCCGACGAATTTCGTCGATTCACGCGTGTTGACGAATGGTCCGATTCGCGTGATGTTCGAGTTGGTTTACGAGCCGTTCGATGCAAATGGCGTGAAGGTTTCTAAAGTGTTGCGTGTGTCGCTGGATGCAGGCAGCCAGTTGAATCATTTTCAGGCGTCGTATCAATCTAGCGCGCCGCTCGCGGTGGCTGTCGGCCTCAAGAAAGTCAAAGACGAGCAGAAAGAATTCAACGCCGAGCGCGGTTGGTTGACTGCGTGGCAGACCGTGGACAAGAACCTTGGCATGCAGGGACTGGCGGTGCTGGTGAATTCCGGAGAGGTCGACAAAGTTGCCGAAGACGCGCGTAACAATCTCGTCGTGCTCAAACCGAAGACGTCGATTCCGGTTTCTTACTGGGCCGGTTTCGCCTGGGACCGCGCCGGACGAATTACCTCGGCCGAAGCGTGGAAGAAATACGTCGACGAGTTTGGCGAGAGAGTGCGTTCGCCGATCGACGTAGGTGTCAAGTAGGTGCTTTGTACTTAGTGCTTTGTACTTGGTCGAACAAAGCACAAAGCACAAAGCACTAAGTTCCAAGCTCTACTTCCGGTCGTCGAGGTGCCAGCCGACGTTGACCAATTCGTTGCCGCGCCAGACAAACATCTCCGTGCCGCGCCCGCTGGTCGTGTTGCGTTGTCCGTTGTGCTCGGTTTCGTAACGGTACGTTGTGTAGATCAGCACCGTGTTTCCATAAACCTGCATCTCCGTTTTGGGAAACTCCAGTTTTGTCAGCTTTGTGCCACTGTCGGCAAATGCCTTCGCGCCGGCGAGAATGGCGTCGCGGTTGGACCAGGTTTCTTGGCTGCTGTCGATCGCGATCGCCTCTTCGGGGATTAACTTTTCCAGCGTGGGACGATCGTTCGTAAACCACGCCTTCCAAACAGCATCGCGCTTCGCCAACAGTTCCTGCCGCATCTCGGCGCTGATGTTCTGTGGCTTCGACATCTGTTCCGCGCGCCACTGCGGATCGACTGCCGTGTGCGACGCCACCTGAATCCAACTGCCTTTGCGCCTGGCGTAGATGTCCATGATGCGAAAGCGACGCAACGTGGCCGTCGTGTTGCCGTCCTTGCGGTTGAACTCGCCGGTAAAATTCGCGACTGCGAGGTCGGGGGTGTAGAAGTAGACGTCGAAATCGTTCATCTTGTAGCTCGTGCCGGCTGGATAGTAAGGATGCGACTTCGGCGCGTTTGCGGGCCTGGGCCAGTCGATGCCGTTGGCGCGCATGTACTCGTCGATGCCTTTAATCGGCGTGGGCGTGCCTTCGAGCAGGCCGCGCCAGTCTTCGGAATGCGTGTCGAAGATCTTCTGTTCGTCGCCGTCGATGAATGCCTGGAAGATGCTGCCGATGTGCGCGCGAATCGCTTCGGCGTCGGCGGCGCGATCCGGTTGAGCAACACCGGCGAAACACACAGCGCCGAGCGCGAACGACGCAATCGCTAAGATGACGAGTTTCATTTGTGGTCTTCTCCTTGTTCGCATGGTTCTTGCAGACGATGGCCGAACGACATCACGTAGCCATGCAGATCGCGCACGGCGTAGTCGCGTAGCTCGTAGTCGCGATCGGCAATTGGCGCTACCACCTCGACGCCGTTGTTGCGATGAAACTCGTAGAAGGCGTCTGCGTCGTTGATCACGAAGTAGAGATAGCAGCCTTTCGGCGACGGCTCGCCGCGTTCGAGAAAGATCTGCGCGTGACCCAGGTTGACGCCAGCCATTGTCGGTGGTTCACCCCACTTGAACACCAGTTCGAAGCCCAGCTTGTTTGTGTAGAAATCGATAGCCTCGTCGAGATCGCTCACCAGCAAACCCGTGTGATGATGTTCGCACGTAATATTTGGCGCTTTACCTGTCATCCTTCCTGTGCCTCTTGTGTTCTTTATTGTGCCTCTTCGTGGCTAATCTACGTCCGCTGCTGTTAAGCAAACAACAAAGAATACGCGAGCGGTCTGTGTTTGGACGCGAACGGTTGGTGGACGTGAATTGATGTTGCGCGCAATGGGGCGCGGCGATACTGTGGTCCGGTGCGATTCTCGCCACGTTTGCGCCCCTGGATGATCGTGTCGGCGGCTTGGATCCTGCCGGCCATCTTCGCCGTCATCAACCGTATCGTTCAGGCACGATTGCAAGGCTGGGAGCCCGCGACCTTGCGCGATGTGCTGTTCGAAGGTCTCGACTGGTTTGTCTACGCGCTGCTCACACCCGGTGTTTTTGCTGTTTCACGGCGTTGGCCCCTGGCACGTCCTCATCTGCTGCGGCGCGCCCTTATTCATTTGCTCTTTTCGGTGTTGTTCTGTGTCGCCTGGGCCACCCTGGGACAAATTTTGCGGCTCGTTTTGGTGCTGATCTTTGAACCCGCGCGCGTGACGGCTGGAGGTGAGTTCTGGCGGGAGTTTGCGATCCAATGGTTGAGTTGGATCTTTATCACGTTGCCGTTTGGTGTTGCGGTTTATCTTTGCGTGGTGGGAGTCGAGCATGCGGTTCGTTACTTCGTCGAGGTGCGCGAACGTGAGGTGCAACTGGCGCGGCTGTCGGAGCAGCTTGCGGGAGCGCGTTTCGCAGCGTTGCAGGCGCAGGTTAATCCGCACTTCCTTTTCAATACGCTCAACACGATCGCCGTGCTCGTGCGCGACAACGATCGCGAGGGCGCGGTGCGGATCGTGGAACACTTGAGCGAGATGTTGCGCCGCACGTTGAGCCGGCATCGCGCGAACCAGGTTTCGTTGGGTGAAGAGTTGGAACTGGTGCGGCAGTACGTGGCGATCGAACAGGCGCGGTTTTCTGATCGACTGCGGCCGGAGTTTCAGGTTGCCGATTCGTTGTTGAGCGCGTTAATGCCGAGCTTTGCGTTGCAACACCTCGTGGAGAATGCGATCCGGCATGGCATCGCGCGCGATCCTGATGCGGGAAGTTTGCTGATGTCGGCGCGGCGTGATGGCGATGTGCTCGAGATCACGGTCGTAGATGACGGGGTGGGGATAGAGCCTGATGCTGCGATACCGAAGGGGCACGGCATCGACAACACTCGCGAGCGATTGCGCGCGTTGTATGGTGAGAATGCTTCGCTGGAGATCGTGAGGCGTTCCGAGGGCGGTACAATTGCGACGTTGCGCGTGCCTTTTCAGGAATTGAATGAAAGCTAAATGGAACGTGTTGATTGCGGATGACGAGCCGGTGGCGCGTCGTGGTGTGCGGCAACTCTTGGCGGCGTTTCCGGAATTTTCAGTTGCGGGAGAATGTCGCAATGGCGGTGAAGTGCTGGCGGCTTTGGACGTTTCCGCGCCGGATGTGGTCTTTCTCGATATTCAAATGCCGGGGATTGACGGGTTTGAAGTGATACGACGACGCGGGGTGGAGCGCATGCCGGCAGTTGTGTTTCTTACTGCGTTCGATCAATTTGCAATCAAGGCATTCGAAGCCGAAGCACTCGACTATCTGGTAAAGCCGGTAAGCGAAACGCGCTTTGCGGCGACGATAAAGCGGCTGGCAAAACGATTATCTTCGGCGTCGCGGTTGACTGCTGACGAGCGCATCGTGGTTACCACTTCACGCGGCGCGGCTGTTTTGCATTTGAGTGAGATCGACTGGATCGAAGCAGCGGGAAATTACGCGCAACTTTGGATTGGTCCGCGCAACTATTTTCTGCGCGAGTCGTTGCAGACGCTCGAAGATCGTGTTACCGCGCACGGCTTTGCGCGCGCACATCGCCGCGCCCTGGTTCGTCTCAGCGGTGTGAAAGAACTCGTCCGCACCCGCGCCGGCGCCCTCACGGTCATCCTCAACAGCGGCGCCTGCATCCCCATCTCCCGCCGCCGCACTGCAACGTTTACCTCCGCCATCCGCGACCTTGCGCTCAACTCACCCGAAAAAATAGCCACTTTGGGCACAAAATAGCCGTTTTCGGCACTTGAAACCGTCTTGCCCCCGAGGTAATCTCCCACATGGGAGCAACATGATGAAAGAGAAGACTAAACACCAAACGAACAGCAAAGTTGAGATAGAACCCGAACTGAAGCCATTCAAATTGCCGCCGAGAGAAGATGTACCGAAGGATGAGTTCCTTCGCAGGTTACGGAATATTGGAGAATGGAGAAAGCAGCACCTTGCCACATTTTGGAGCAAAGGTCCGCGTTGAGGTTTATCTACCGAAGCGTCACGCGCGTCCGTATCGGGATGCGCTTGTCTGGCTGATCGATGAATTGACGGCTTTGCGCGGAGGCTGCACTGTCCACGAGAACGCGACAGGTCTCTACCGGTCACAAAGTTCGAGTTTCATCGAAGATCGTATTTGCGTGGTTTATAGCGACTTTGAAATGGACTGGTCCCAGTCAGAGGAGCAAGCGGAAGTCCTTGAGTATTGTGTAATCCTGAAGAAGTTCCTGTTTGATAATCTTTGGGAAGAAGAAATTCTAATCACGGCCTATCCGGTTGCGCATGTGAGTCAGTAAATAGTGTCGTCCAACGTCCGCCCAGACGCTTCACAACTCTTAACAATTTTTTACCCACCCTTAACATCGACCGATCCACAGGAGCGTATTATTTGGCATTCCATAAAGAGCATAAAAGGGGAACTCGCATCCGGCGCGTGGTAATGGCACAATGGTGAAGCCGCTTAGAGCGCAACAAAATCGCATCGGAAGTCGTAAGCCAATCAAACTCAAACAGAACAGTGGGTTAGCAGGAACTTATGAACCGCGAGCAACGCTTGTCATTTCGTCTGAGCAATAGATCCCGTCGTCTGAGCAGTGTGTTGTTAATCGCAACGCTCGCAGCCGCGACCGCAGGCTGCGCAAATCAGGCACAGCAAAATTTTGAACGACCGCCAGCGCCCGTCACGGTGGCCCCGGCCGTAGCCCAGGACGTGGCGAATTATCTTGATGCACTCGGCAAGATCGTCGCGCGCGAGACCGTATCAATTCAGCCGCAGGTCTCGGGCCGTATCATGACGATTCATTTCACGGACGGCGCCAACGTCAGAAAAGGCCAGCTACTTTTCACCATCGATCCGCGCCCCTTCGAAGCGAACCTCAAACAGACGCAAGCCAACCTCGCCCGTGACAGCGCGCTGAAGAAACAGGCCGAAGCCAACCTGGCGCGTGAGATTGCGCGCGAAAAGTGGGGCTACGCGCAAGTTGAAAGATATCGCGTCCTCGTCGAGCAAGGTGTGGTCGCGAAAGAGCAGTATGAACAACTGCGCGCTGACTACGACACTTTGCGCGCCAACTCCGAAGCCGCGCGCGCGATGGTTCGCAGTGCAGATGAAACGATCAAAGTCGACAACGCCGCGATCGAAACAGCGAAAGTGCAGCTCAGTTACTGTTACATCAGTTCGCCAATCGACGGGCGGGCCGGACAACGCCTCGTCGACGTCGGCAACGTCGTCAATCCGAGCGGTTCAAACACTACGGAATCAAATTCAAATGCCCTGTTGGTGATCGATCGTCTCAATCCGATCTACGCCGATTTCACGATCTCGCAAAACAACCTCTCCGCGGTCCAGACGGAGATGCAACGCGGGAGTCTGCTCACGGAAGTCCGGCTGCCCGATGGGCACAGCGATCCGGTTACCGGCCAACTGACGTTCGTCGACAACGCAGTGCAGAACGAAACGGGCCAGGTCACATTGCGCGCGACCTTGCCGAATCCCGATCAGCGTTTTTGGCCCGGCCGCTTCGTCAACGTTCGTTTGGTTTTGAGCACGATGCAGGGCGCGGTCCTCGTCCCGGTCACAGCGCCGCAGACGTCAGCTAACGGCTCGTATGTTTACGTGATAAAGCCCGATTCAACCGCGGAACAGCGCTCCGTCTCTTTAGGACAACGGCAGGGCGACTTGATCGTAGTCGAAAAGGGAGTCTCAGCCGGCGAACAGATCGTGACGAACGGACAACTCGGCGTCACGCCGGGCGGCAAAGTAGTCGTCGATCAACCAAGAGAAGCAACCAGCCCGGCAGCAGCAACAAACGGATCGAAGTCATGAATCTTTCGGAACCATTCATCCGGCGGCCGGTTATGACCGCGGTGTTAACGCTCTCGGTCATCCTGTTCGGCCTGATGGCCTATTCTCAGCTTCCGGTAAACGATCTCCCGGCGGTCGACTATCCGGTGATCCAGGTGTCCGTCGGTTATCCCGGCGCGAGTCCCGACACGATCGCCAACAATATCGCGACGCCACTCGAGCGCCAGTTCATGCAGATCAACGGCCTCGAAGTCGTCACCTCGCAGAGCACCCAGGGCGTAGCGACTTTCACGCTTCAGTTCTCGCTCGACAAGGACATCGACGCAGCCGCGACTGACGTACAGACGGCGATCTCGCAGTCGATCGGCAATCTGCCGGCGGATCTTCCTTCGCCTCCGACTTACTCGAAGACGAACCCGAACGATCAGCCGATCATGTACATCGCGATGGTCAGCGACTCAGTCACGCGCGGCCAGCTTTACGACTACGCGAGCACGAACGTGGGCCAACGCCTGAGTATCCTGCCGGGCGTTTCGCAGGTGAACGTTTTCGGCACCAAGTCGGCGATTCGCATCAAGGCGAATCCCGCGGCGATGTGGGCGCGCAGCATTTCGATCGACGATCTGAACAACGCGATCAGGAACGGCACCAGCTATACGGGCGCGGGCCAGTTGGACAGTGCTTCGGGCACGTCCGTGCTGCGGCCGCAGGGACAACTCGAAAACGCCGAGCAATACGGCAACTTGATCGTAGGCGGCTCGAACAACGCGCCGGTTTACCTGCGCGACGTGGCGACGGTGAAAGAGTCGGTGCAGGACGAGCGCGTCAACATGCGTTTCTGGGTGCGCGGCTATTCGGTCCCGTCGGCAACAGTGATCCTTGCGGTTAACCGCCGCGCGGGAGCGAACGCCGTTGAAGTGGCGAAGTCGATATATGGAGTGTTGCCGCAGGTTAGCGCAGAACTGCCGGGATCGATCCGGATTATTCCGATCTACGATCGCTCGCAGAGCATCGTCCACTCAGTCGAAGACGTGCAGATGACGCTGATCATCGCGTTCGTGCTGGTGGTGATCGTGATCTTCGCGTTTCTCGGCAGGGTGACTGACACGCTGATTCCCGTCGTCGCGTTGCCGTTGTCGTTGCTGATCACTTTCATCGTGATGCGCGGCCTCGGTTACAGCCTCGACAATCTTTCGCTGATGGCGCTCACTCTTGCGATCGGGTTTCTGGTCGACGACGCGATCGTGTTTCTCGAAAACACCGTGCGCCGCATCGAACGCGGCGAGAAGCCGTTTGAAGCATCGATCAATAGCGCGAAGGAAATCAGTTTCACGATCATGTCGATGACGATTTCGCTCGCGGCTGTGTTTATCCCGCTCGTGTTCATGACGGGTTTAGTGGGCCGGATTTTCCGCGAGTTTGCGATCACGATCGTGGTCGCGATTCTCGCGTCGGGTTTGGTGTCGCTGACGCTGACGCCGCTGATGTGCGCGCGGCTGCTCGGCGAGCGCGGTCATGGAATCAAGCAGACGTGGATGGAGCGCGTCATCGGCAGTATCGAACGCCGCGTGCTTGGGTTGTACGGCGGTTCGCTTTGGTGGTTTCTGCGTCACCGTTGGATCTCGCCGGTAATCTGGGCCATGTGTCTGGCCGGCACGATCTGGTTGTTTATGTTGGTGCCGAAGACGTTTCTGCCGCCTGGCGACAGCGGCGTGCTCTTCGGCGCGTTCATCGCCCGTGAAGGATCTTCGCCGGAGCAGATGCGCGCTTACCAGGATCGAGTCGACGAAGTGTTACAAAACGATCCGAACGTCACAAACGATTTCACGATGACGGGCGCGACGGGTTTTCTCGCTTCGAACCAGGGCATCACGTTTACGTCCATCGGACCCCCGGGAAAGCGAAAGCCAATCGGCGAAGTGACGGCGGAGTTGATGGGGAAACTGAACACCATTCCGGGGATCATGTCGTTTCTGCGGCCGATCCCGGTGCTGGAGATCAGTACCGGCGTCTCCAATCAGAACCAGGGACAATATGCGTTCACCGTCTCGGGCGCGGAACCGGCACAGGTTTACGAAGTGGGCCAGAAGCTGATGGGCGAGTTGATGAAGTACGACGGGTTCCTGTCTGTCTCGTCCGACTATTACAACAACACGCCAAACGTAAACATCGACATTCGCCGCGATCAGGCGAAGACTTACGGCGTCTCCGAAGCGCGCATCCTGAATCTGTTGCGCAATGCTTACTCGCAGAATTATCTCTACCTGATCAAGAAGCCTGAAGACCAGTACCAGGTGATCCTCGAGATGGACGACTCGGTGCGCGAGAAGCCCGAAGATCTCTCGCTGCT
>DATELZ010000098.1:0-14441 GCA_035276045.1 Pyrinomonadaceae bacterium
ACCGCTAATTGTCCGTTGTTCGAGATTCCTTCTTTACCGATTCTCGGCGTTCCATCGAGCCGTTTCACTTGCCACGAAGGTTTTCCGTTGTTGGTTATGAATTCAGTTTTGGCACGACTGCTATAAAGCCACCACGCACCGAAGCCTGAAACCAACAACAGCGCCGCCGCAACCGCCACTTTCAATTGCCAGGACCAACCTTTATTCGTTACGCGACTAACCTCTGGCTGTGCCAACAAAGGTTCGAGCTCACTCCAAAGATGATCAGGCGCTGAAAGCTGCGGCAGTTGCTCAGCCAGTTTTATTCCCAGTTTGATCTCTTCGAATTTCGTTCGACACTTCATGCACGCAATAATATGTTCTGCAAACTGCTTCGACTCCTCACTCGACAGTTCTCCATGACAATAGGCTGAAATATCTTTTGTAACGTGTTTCGAGAACATGTATTGCTACTCTCCCCACAGCGCGGGATTGTTCAAATGTGAAAGCCGCTTCGCCAACTGGCTATGGCCGCGATTGAGCCGCGACGCCACCGTCCCTTTCGAACACCCCATCACCTCCGCGATCTCCTCGTAAGACAACCCCTCGATGTACTTCAACAAAATCGGCAAACGAAACTTCGGCTTCAATTCGTCAATCGCCACTCGCACCGCGTCAGCAACTTCGAGACGCGCATACTGCTTTTCCTGCGGTTTTCTTTCGCTCACGTCATTCATCGCTTGCGTCGCGTCCCAGGGCATCAATCTCCGGCGACGACGCCGTTCGTCAAGACACGCGTTGACCACCAGGCGGTAAAGCCACGTCGTAAATTCTGAGTCTCCTCGAAACTGGCGAATCGCCGTAAACAACTTCAGAAAGATCTGTTGGGTGACGTCTTCGGCAACCGTGCGATCGCCGCCCGAGGAGTAGACGGCGATCGAGAAAACCTTGTCTTTGTAAGCTTCGAAGAGACACCGAAACGCGTCGCGGTCGCCCTGCTGGCAGGCTTCGATAACCTGTCCGTTGATAAGCTGCTCAGCCATTGCCGCGCGCCGCTCCATTCGGTCCCCCGTTAGTCACAAGTAAGGATTAGACGAAGGCTAGTTGGTATTTCTTCCCGGGCGGTGAAAAAGACGGGGAGAAGGGGGGACACGGGGACGGGGGGACGCAGAGACGCGGAGAGAAACGGAGAAACGGGGAAACGGAGAAGGGGAGAAACGGAGATTACTCCGCGTCTCCCCTTCTCCCCGTCCCCGCGTCCCTCTTTCTCCGCGTCCCCCCGTCCCCGCGTCTCCCCTTCCCCCTGTCCGCTTAACGGGTGACGCGAATCAACATCTCCGTGCCTGATTCGATCTTCAACTCCTTGCTTCCCTTCACGGCCAAAGAACCAGCGCCGCCTGCGCCGCCGACGATCAACCCGATCGCCGCGCCTTTGCCGCCACCAGCGATACCGCCAATGATCGCGCCCACACCAGCGCCAATGCCGGTGCGTTTGATCGTCTGGTTGGTCCTGCTGCCCGACTCGATGCCGCCTTCGTTATCAGCCCGTCCCGAGTCGTCGCCGTAAACGCGCGTCACGTATCCGTGCAACACGCCCCTGCGGCCATCCCGCAATTCGATCGAATCGAACGCGAGATTCATTCTCGTGTGGCCTTTGACTTTGCCTGACTTTTGAATCGAGCTGACGCGTCCGTTGATCCGCGCTTCGTCGAAACGAGACGGATCGATCACCGTCGCCGTGAAGCGATCGCCGACGCGTGAGTCTTTGCTGGACAGGGTATCGTTGATGCGAACTTTAAGATCGGTGCCGACCGGAACCAGCGGCACGGCTCGCCTGGTGGTGGTTTTCTTCTTGGTTTGCGCGTTTGCCACGGGCGCAATGCTGACAAGCGCGACAATTGTCAAAACGGCCATCATGATGGCCTGTTGCTTTCTCATAGTCTTGCTCCTGAAAGAACAGATTGAACCGGAGGCTTAGGGCTCAGAGGGGCAACGCTGCGCGGTCTTTTTCCGCGGCAACATCGGGAAAGGGTTCGTCGTCGAACGCTCGCCGGCGATGCACCGTACCATCACTTTCAAAGATGTAAGCCGAGGGGGCTTCGCGCATGATGATGTCCTGCAAACGCATCAGGCCATAAAGGAGAGCTTCGGGCCGCGGTGGACAACCCGGAATGTAAACGTCGACGGGAATGCAGCGATCGACGCCCTGCATCGTCGAATAAGAATCGAATGGTCCACCAGTCGAGGCGCACGCGCCCATCGCGATGGCCCACTTCGGCTCGGGCATCTGATCGTAAACGCGACGCACGACCGGTCCCATCTTCAACGTAACCGTACCGGCGACGATGATCAGGTCGCTCTGGCGCGGGCTTGGGCGAAACACGCCGGCGCCAAATCGATCGATGTCAAATCTACCGGCGCCGGCGGCAATCATCTCGATGGCACAACAAGCGAGGCCGAAAGTCATGGGCCAAAGCGCGGACTTGCGCGCCCAGTTGACCACCGGCGCGGCGATATCGACCGTCTTCGCGCCGACACTGCGTCGAATCGAGTTCATAATCGAATCGACGGTGGTTAAGACAAATCCCTCTTCGTGTTCAGCCATAGGTGCTTAAGCCCATTCGAGCGCGCCTTTGCGCCAGGCGTAGTAGTAACCAACGATTAAGATTCCGATAAAGACGAACATCTCGATCAGGGCAAACTTCGTGAACGAGAAGTCGTCGCCCATAAAGATGATCGCCCACGGCAGCAGGAAGATCGTCTCGACGTCGAAGATCAGGAACAGCATCGCGACGATGTAGTAACGCACCGTGAATCGTTCGTGAGCTTCCGTCGTCGGATCGATGCCGCACTCATACGGCCGCATCTTCGCCTTCTCATACTTGATTGGCCGGAGAAATCGTCCGAGCACGATCGGCAGCACGGGAAAGATCACCGCGACGGCGAAAAAAATCATGACCGGCCAATAGGCTGTAATAGGGCTGCCGACAGTTTGCGCAGTCGTCGTAACTTCCTGAAGAAGCATCGTCCTCGTTTGTAGGAAGAGCGGGAGAAGTTTTTACTGAACGGCAAAATAGTAAGCGCCGGTCCAGATTATTGTCAACGACCTTCTCCGTTTACATGAATGTAACGTGATAGAAAGACAAAATTAAGACTGACGTCATATGCTTCGACATAAATCCACTAACCGAGGGCTCATCAATGAAATCCGTGTTACTTATCGCCGTTATCGCCTTTGTGTGCTGTCCAGCGCTGGCTCAGGAACAGGTTAAGACCACGGATACGACCGATCCGAGTGTCAGCGAGCGCATCCGGCTGCTCGAGAGCGAATTGGAGCGCCAAAACAGCAAACTCGATCAATTACAAAAGACTATCGCCGAGCAACAACTCGCGCTCCAGGCATTATTAGAAAAACTATCCGCGAAAGAAATCGAGCCCACGCCGGCGCCGCCTCCGGCCCCTGCGGAACCACAAACAACACCTGTCGAACAACGACTCGCCAAAGTCGAAGGCGACGTCAAAAAGATCGGCCCGATTCGACTGAGCGGCGACTTTCGTCTGCGCTTCGACGGCACCTTCCGTCGCGCGACACAACCACCCGATCCGCCGCTGGAGCACGTCCAAAACGCACGCGCCCGTTATCGCTTTCGCCTGAACTTCGACGCCGAAATCTACAAAAACCTGACCTTCCACGCGCAACTCGCGACTGGTCCGGTAAACAATCCGCTCTCAACCAACCAGGACTTCGCATCACTCGGCGCGCGCCCACCGTTCTCGTTGAGCGAGATCTGGATCGACTATCGCCCAACCAAAGAACTGCAACTGCAAGCCGGCCGCGTCCCCAACATCTTCGCCGACAACTCGCGGTTTCTCTTTGACGACGACATCCGCTTCAATGGCTTCAACGAACGCTACACACTCGCGCTCAAACCCAACGCACTGCGCGTTGCAAACCTGGATTTCCGCGCTGGGCAATACATCCTGACAAATCCCGTCGTCGCAGTGATCCAGCCGAACAGTCCGCTCGCGCGCGCCGGCGCTGTTGTCGGTTCGACGGGCAGATCAGCGAATCTGTTTCACCAGGGATTGCTTGTGAATCAAACGTTCGACGAGCGTTGGTCCAGTCAGATCGGGGGCGACATTCAAATCTATCGCCAGCCAAACCAGATCCAGCTCGCTTCAGCTCAGGACGGATTAGTGCTGTTGGTCCAACCGGGCCTCGGTCTCGCGCTCTCCGGCCCACTTTCGGGCACAGGCAACGCGACCACAACTCCCGGCGGCGCGATCTACACCGCGCCTGGTTTTCAGATCGCTCGTCTTACCTATCGCCTGAACTACGCCGGTTTCAAACACGGCAATCACGACTATCCGATTCAGTTCAACGTGCAACTCGCGCGCAACGTCGCCACCGGCATGAATGAACGCGACGCGATGCTGGCGGCGCTGCAAGTCGGACGCATCACAAAACGTGGTGACATGTCGTTCCTTTACGTCTTCGCCATCAAAGGCGCGAACGCGTTGATCTCTCAATTCACCGATGATGATTTAGGAACAAACACCGGCGTCAACGTTCGCACGCATCACTTCCGGTTCGAGTACGGCCTCGCCCGTAACGTCACTTTTCAGAATTTGATTTATTTCCAGAATTCGTTGCGGCGCAGCGGACAGTATCCCAACTTCTTCGTGCCGCTCGGCGACTTTGCGCCGACGACGTTTCGCTGGCAGCCACAACTGGTCTTCACGTTCTAAACGTCCAGCGGGTTTATTTAGGAAAGGCTTCGCGCCAACTGTGACAAACCGCCAAGCAGGTCGTTGGCGCTCGGCACCGGCAAGCCAAGGTAATGCATGATTGAAACTACAAACATGCCAACCGCGAGGCTGGTGACCACGGCTTTTATGACTGTGCCAAAAACGTTGGCGCCGAACATCGACACGGAACGAAATTTTCGTCGGATTCGCATGATTTCATCTCCCCGGACGACTGAATAAACTTTGAGGAATTGGGGCGTCGGGGACTAACGAGGCAAGCAAAGCAGACGCATTATGGCAAACCGAGTGACGGTTGACAACATCGTTTTGCACTCGCGATCGACGGTGAAAAAATCGATCATTTTTTAGCGTTTTGGCAAGTGGATAGTAAAAATCGTGCCTTTTCCCAGCTCAGAATTGACGGTCACTTCGCCACCGTGGAGCAGCGCGAGATGCTTGACGATGGCGAGCCCCAAACCCGTCCCGCCCATGTCGCGCGACCGCGCCCGGTCGACCCGGTAGAAACGCTCGAAAAGACGTTCGAGGTGTTGCGCGGGAATGCCGTCGCCGTTGTCCTCAACCAGGATCTGGTCGCGCACTCCGGTTTCATAACGGATCGTTACAGTGCCGCCTTCGCGGGTGAACTTGATTCCGTTATCGATCAGGTTCGTCAGCATTTGTTCGAGACGCCGCCCATCGGCGTAAACCGTAACCTCGGGCTCGACCTCGTTTACGAGCGACACTCCATGCGCCGCCGCTTTCGCGTCAAACGCAGCGCAGACGTCGTTAACCAGCGCGTGGAGATCGACCGTCGCTGCACGCAGTGTCACGTTTCCGCCTTCGATCGCCGTTAGCTCGAGGATGTCGTCGATTAGGCCATGCATCCGCGAAGCGTTCTTGCGAATGATCGAAAGGAAACGTTTCGAGCTTTCCGGATCTTCCATCGCGCCCGTTTCGAGTGTTTCGACAAACGCGATGATCGCAGTCAGCGGCGTGCGCAGTTCGTGTGATACGTTCGAAAGAAACTCCTGCCGCACGAGTTCGAGTCGTTCCATGCGCGTGATGTCGAAGAAGACGCCGAGTGCGCCTTCAGCGCCGTTGCCGTTTCCACCACCAATCGGAACGACGCGCAGATCGAACACCTGGCGCTCCGGTCCGTGCGTCTGCACTTTCACACCGCTGCGTTCGACGCCTTTCAGTCCGTCAAGAAACGCGCTGTAGATCGCGGGATTGCGCGTAAGTTCAGTCAAACGCTGCGAGTTCAAACGCGGCATTGAAGAGTTGAACAGCTTGTGCGCGGCAGGATTCGACGCGATGACGCGCATGTCTTTGTTCACCACGAGCAAGCCTTCGCGCATGCTGCCCATCGTGGCTTCAAACAACGAGCTAACCGCGAAACTCTCCGGTGATTGACTGAGTTCCTGGTTTTCATTTGGGAGATTCGTGTTCTGGCGGCGGTTAAGAAATGCAATCACCACAGCGCTCAGCAAGACAAGGCCAGCCAAAACAAGACGAAAAGAAAAAGACGGGATTAAAAGTGCAAGGAAGGTGAGAACAACACAGATTGCGATCAGTAGAGCTTGTGGCCTGGGCGCCTCAGAGAACACGGATAAAGACCAATTTCCCTTCAGTTGTTGCTAGTGCCCGCCGCCGCCTGACGTGCGCAACCGACAAAACGATAACCAACGCCAACCACTGTCTCGATGCAATCGCCGCACTTATCAAGCTTCTGCCGCAGGCGGCGAATGTGCACGTCGAGCGTGCGCGCATCGCCATAATAACTGTAGCCCCAAACGCTATCCAACAATTGCTGCCGCGTGACGACGCGATCGGCGCTTCTCGCGAGCACGGAAAGAAGCGTGAACTCTTTATTAGTCAACTTAACCTTCGTGCCGTCGCAAACGACCCTGATGTCGTCGAAATCGATGATCAGGTGATCGTCTTCATACGTCTTGCCCATCGTTTCGTCAGCCCGACGCATCACGGCGCGCACGCGCGCGAGCAGTTCACGCACGGAAAACGGTTTCGTGATGTAGTCGTCGGCGCCGAGGTCGAGACCGGTCACGCGATCCGATTCCGAAGCTTTCGCCGTCAACATGATGATCGGCGTGCGTCGTGTTGCCGGTTCGCGTCTCAAGCGGCGGCACAACTCGATGCCGCTCATTCCCGGCAACATCAGGTCGAGAATGATCAGCCGCGGCGGTTCGCGTTCGTTGAGCGCCGCGGCGAGTCCGGCTTCACCGGTGGGAGCAGTAACGGCCGCCAATCCTTCACGTTCGAAGTTGTACTTCAAACTCTCAGAGATGTCGGCATCGTCCTCGATGATCAGGATTGGACGAGTCATAACTAAGTCGTGTGCTTGATAAAAGCGGCTTCCGCCATGTAGACCGTCATTTCACAAATGTCAGTCACGTAGTCGCCGATCCGTTCGAGGTGCTTGGCGACAAACAACAGTCGCGCGTCACGCGTCGCAGTAGCTGGTTCGGTGACCATCAGCTCGATGAGACGATGAAAAGTGTGGTTGTAAAGGTCGTTGATCTCGTTGTCGCTCTTGATGATCTCACGCGCCATGATTGCGTCGTTTGACGTGAAAGCATCGAGCGCGCCGCGCAGCATTTTCAGCGCGTGGTCTGACATGCGCGTCAAGTTGAGAGACGATGTCAGTTCCGGTTCGTTGTTGAGGTCGATAGCCGCGCGAGCGATGTTACAGGCGTGATCGGCGATTCTTTCCAGCACCGGCGCCATCTTCGCGACCGAGATCACGAAGCGCAGATCGCGCGCGGCCGGTTGGCGCAAGGCGATGATGTCGATGCACTGGCGATCGATCTCGACTTCGAGCTGATCGACCTGATCGTCGTGGTCCAACACCTGGCGCGCGGTTTCGCTGTCGCGTTCGCTCAAGGCGTACATCGCGCGAGCCAGTGCCTGCTCAGCCTCGCCGCCAAGCAGCAGCACCCGATCGCGCAGTGAACTTAATTCGTCGTCAAGATGACGGTGAAGATCCATGATTGTTCTTTGTACTTAGTTCTTGGTTCTTTGTCATGTGGCTCGTTGTACCTAGTGCTTGCTTCGCTTGCGAACAAAGCACAAAGAACTAAGTACCAAGCACCAAATCACCCGAATCTGCCGGTTATATAGTCTTCGGTTAACTTCTCATTGGGGGCGGTGAACATCTTCTCAGTCGTGTTTACTTCGATCAACTTACCGAGCAGGAAGAACGCGGTCGTATCCGAAACGCGCGCCGCCTGTTGCATGTTGTGCGTCACGATCACGATCGTGTACTGCTTCTTGAGATCGAAAATCAGCTCTTCAATCTTGGAGGTCGCGATCGGATCCAGCGCCGAAGCGGGTTCGTCCATTAATAGTACCTCAGGACGGATGGCCAGCGCGCGCGCGATGCACAGACGTTGCTGTTGTCCTCCCGACAGACTGAGGGCCGAAGTCTTCAATCGATCTTTGACTTCGTTCCAGAGCGCCGCGTCTTTGAGTGCCTGTTCCACGCGGCCGGCCAGCTCAGACCCGCTGTCCGTCAAGCGATTGATTCGCAAACCGTACGCGACGTTGTCGAAAATCGACTTCGGAAACGGATTTGATTTCTGAAACACCATGCCGACCTTGCGCCGCAACTCGACGACGTCTGTTCCCGGTGCGTAGATGTCGTGATCGTCGATCAGGATCTGTCCTGCGACGCGCGTGCCGGGAATGACGTCGTTCATCCGGTTGAGCGTGCGCAGGAATGTCGACTTGCCGCAACCGGACGGTCCGATGAAGGCCATCACGATGCGCTCGGGGATCTCCAGCGAGATGCTGTGCAGCGCCTGGGCACGGCCATAGAAGAAGTTCAGATCGTGAACGGCGACTTTCGTCTTGCCGGTTCCGCGCACGGGCGGCACGTCATGCCGCCTCTCAGGCAGTTCGATTTTCGGGGCTACGGTTTGCATTAGTGAAACTGGTTAACCACAAGAGGCACAAAGAGGAACACAGAAAGCAGGACGTAACAGGTTGCGGTCATCTTGTGCCTTTTGTGTCTCCTCTTCTGTGCCTCTTCGTGGCTAAAACCTCTTCCGCGTTAAAAACCTAACGACGATATTTATTCCCAATACCAACGTCATCAACACCAGCGTCGCCGCCCACGCCTGCGCGTGCCATTCGTCGTACGGCGAAATCGCGTAGTTATAAATCTGCACCGTCAGCGATGCGATCGGTTCGTTCAGCGACGTAGGAAAGAACCGGCTGCCAAAAGCCGTGAACAACAGCGGCGCCGTCTCACCTGAGATACGCGCGATCGCCAACATCGCGCCGGTTGCAATTCCCGGCGCAGCGGCCGGAATGATCACGCCAAACGTCACGCGCCACTGCGGCGCCCCCAACGCCAGCGCGCCTTCTCGCATGCTATGCGGCACCAGCTTGAGCATCTCTTCCGTCGTGCGCGCCACGATGGGAATCATGATCAGCGCCAGCGCGACTCCACCCGCCAGCGCGGAAAAATGCTTCATCGGCAACACGAGGATCGTGTAAACGAAAACGCCCGTGACGATCGACGGAATACCCGTCAGAGTGTCGACAATGAAACGCACCCCGCCAGCCATTCGGCCTCTGCCGATCTCCGACAAGTAAACGCCGACGCAGATGCCGAGTGGCAAACCGATAACTGCCGAGATCGACAACAACAGCAACGAACCGATAATCGCATTGCCTATGCCGCCGCCTTCGCCTACCGGCCGCGGACGATCGATCAGGAACTGAAAGTTGAGCGAACCGATTCCCTGCCACGCGATGTACCCGAGAATGATCAGCAGGGCGCCAACCGCGAGCACCGTGCACGTCGCAGTCAGTGCAGTCATAACGGCACTGGTACTGCGTCGCATTCGATCGCTCGTTCTCATTTATGCAGCCCTGCCTACGCCGCCGGTTTTTCGCGTCACGTTCCACACGAGGAGCCGCGCGATCCCGTTCACGATGAAAGTCACCAGAAACAGGATCAAGCCCAACTCCACGAGGGCGCTCAAATAAAGATCGCCGGTTGCTTCGGTAAATTCATTCGCGATAGCCGAGGCGATTGTGTAAGACGGATCGAAAAGCGAGAGACTGATCTCGGGACGATTTCCGATCACCATCGTGACCGCCATCGTCTCGCCCAACGCGCGGCCCAGTCCAAGGATGATCGCGCCTGCGATTCCCGGTGCGCCATTCACCAGCACGACGCGAATCATTTCCCACTTCGTCGCGCCCAACGCCAACGCCGCTTCACGTTGCGAACCCGGCACTGCGGCAAGCACGTCGCGAACGACAGCCGAGATGATCGGCGTCACCATGATTGCGAGAATGATGCCGCCGGTCAGCAATCCGATACCTGTGATCGTTCCCTGAAACAACGGCAGAAAACCGAGCGTCTTCGCGAGTGCCGGTTCGACATACTCGCGCAGGATGGGCGCGAGAACGAAGATGCCCCACAAGCCATAAACAACAGACGGAATCGCCGCCAGCAACTCGACCATGAAACCGACCGGCCGCGCGATGTACTGCGGCGCCTGTTCGACTAAGAAGATCGCGATGCCTAACGAAAAAGGCACGCTGATCAGCAAGGCTATGAGCGACGAAGCTATCGTGCCGTAAACGAATGGCAACGCGCCAAACTCGCCTTTGATCGGATCCCAGGTACGGCCGGTTAAGAAATGAAAACCAAACTGCCGAATGGAAGCCATCGAGTCGACGGTGAGCGCGATGACCATCGCGAGGACGATCGCGACCATCAAAAGCGCTACCAGGAACATGGCGATGCGAAAGATCGCGTCGCCTCTGTTCCCGGTCGGTGAAAGCACACGCCGCCAGTTAGAGGAGCTGCCTCCAAACTTCAACGGATCATTTTCAATAGCAGCGCTCATCTAGCCCTGTCTTAACGGTGAGCCCCCGGAAGTGATTGACTTGATCTTCGCTTCCGCACGCTTGACGATGTCTGCCGGCAAAGGCGCGTACTCCAATTCCTTCGCGAACGCTTCGCCCTCGTGAATTCCCCACCAGAGAAAATCGACGAGGGCTTTTCCTTTGGCAGCGTCCTTTTGATCTTTATAGACCAGGATGTATGTGTAACTGGAGATCGGATACGCCTGCGCACCGGCAGCATTCGTGATCGACACGCGCAGGTCATCCGGCGTGCTCGCCGCGGAACCGGCAGCAGCTTCAGTTACGGCGTCAATCGAAGGCTGAATAAAGTTTCCACTCGAGTTCTTCACCTGGGCCACCGGCAGCTTGTTCTGCACGGCATAAGCCAGCTCGACGTAGCCAATCGTATTCGGCGTGTTCTTGACCTGGCCGGTGACGCCTTCGTTTCCCTTGCCGCTAATGCCGACGGGCCATCTCAACGATGTGCCCGAGCCGACTTTCTCTTTCCACTCCGGACTAACTTTCGAAAGAAAGTCAGTGAACACAGCCGACGTTCCACTGCCGTCAGATCGTGTAACTACAGTGATGTCATTCCCTGGCAGTGTCACACCGCTATTGTCTGCGGCGATCCTCGGATCGTTCCACTTCTTGATCTTGCCGAGGAAGATGTCGGCTATGACGTCTGACGAAAAGCGCAAAGATTGAGTGACACCCGGGACGTTGTAAGTCAACACAACCGCCCCCAGCACAGTGGGGATGTGGAGCACCTCGCCGGGCGCCGACTTGAGATCTTCGTCCTTCATCGGCGCGTCGGAAGCGCCAAAATCGACTGTTTGCTCCTTGAGTTGTTTAATGCCACCGCCGGAACCAATCGACTGGTAATCGATCTTGATGGCTGGATGGAGTTTTCCGTACTCATTCAGCCATTTTTGATAAAGGGGATACGGGAAGGTGGCGCCTGCTCCCTGCAGGCTGACACCAGACGAGCCGCCCGGACCATTTGGATTACAAGCAAACGAAACACAAAGAACGATTACCGCCGTAAACCACGCTATCGCGCGAAATCTTCCGGGCAAGGCACACATTCAGCTATCTCCTGTTGTCGGGCAGATTTATCTCGGAGCGAATAAAGGCCTAATCTAGAGAGCGGGTGTTACATCCGACTGAACTCGACCTGAAATCTGAGTTAACACGCGCGGGTCGGGCCTTGGATCACCAGGGCCACCCGACGTTTCACTGGGTTTTCGAAGTGATCAGCCGGTAACCCACGTTCACCATCGTTTCGATCTGAAGGCCAAAGCCTGCCAGCTTGGCCCGCAGCCGGTAGATGTAAACGTGCAGGCTTTCGGAATTGAGCGGCTTATCGCTGCCCCAGACTGAAATCCAAAGCTCTTCCGCGGTAACGATGCGATCAGGCGTCCGCGTCAGCCGCGAGAAAATCAGAAACTCTGTGCGCGGGAGCTTCAGTGGCGTGCCGCCGCACGCGACGTAGTAATTCCGATGCTCAACACGGAGAAAACCGTCGTCGAACACGTCTTCGGTCAATGCGGTCTCTCCTTTCAGTTCAGCAATGGCCATCTCGCTTAGCGACATATTCTCAACCTCCCAACCGGTAATAAGGCGTCTCAATACTTCAATTTCGCGTTGAATAATTTATGGTGTCGGGTGGACACGCTACTGATCGGAAGTTAAAGCTCAGTGAATATCGCCTTAAATGTTTGTTAAGCGCCGGATCGCGGGGATGGACCATGAGTATGTAAAACACCCCGGCGAGGTGATTTAACTTGGAATTAACATCGACGTAACACCTGAAACTTAGTATCGCCTCACTTCAATAACAACCTCGGCGCTTTCAGAGATTCCATTGAATCATGGCCATTTCTAACGAACTCAGCAGCGAGATAGCTGCCGCAATCCTGGCTGAAAAGAAAAGCCCGCAAGACCTGAAACAACTAAAGGACACTCTTCTGCGCGTGCATTCCGCTCTACAACAGATGTCACGGGAAACCCGCGCCCGGCGCTTCAGAACGCGCGTGAGAGCGACCACCGGTGAAACCGCCGACCGTGACGAAGCCTAAATGTAAGAGTCGGCAAATCCCACCCACGACCAGTGGGTGGATAAGTTAAGTTACTCCCTACACAAGCAGGCCCTTCTTCGAATCCCATCAACGCGAGTTGAGCCCGTTTCAGACTCTAACGAACGATCCACCAACTGTGCGTAGCTTTGACTCAAAAGTCCTCTCATTCTCACCTGGCTTCAGCCAGGTGTAAGGCTCGCCAAGATCGAGAAACCGTTTCAACGGTTTTCTCGTGATTCGTTAGGGAAACCGTTAAAACGGTTCTCAGTAAGCAGCCCGAGCTTCACCTGGCTGAAGCCAGGTGAGAATGAGAGGGACTTTTGATGTGATGAAGCAGGTGCCCTTTCGAACCGCGAATGGTTTAGCTTCACGGGTAGACACAAAACCGAAAGGAGACACCTGCTATGGATTACCGAGTATATTGCGGCGTCGACTTTCATGCACGTCAGCAAACGATAAGCTATTTGACAACTGAGGACGGGGTGGTCTCAATCCACGAACTCAAACATCAGAATAAAGCGGAACTAAAAGCCTTCTATGCACAGTTCCAGGGGCCTGTGTTAGTGGCCTTGGAAGCCAGTGGTTACAGCCCCTGGTTTGAACAAATGCTCGAAGAACTGGGCCATGAAGTCTGGCTGGGTGACGCGCTCGAGATCCGCCGGCGCGCGCGGCGGCGCCAGAAGAACGATCGCCGTGATGCCGAGTTGATTCTGGATCTGCTCCTGCATGACGAGTTTCCACGGATACATCGGCCGGCAGTCAAAAGCCGTGAGCTCCTGCGGATGCTCAGATATCGTCACAAGCTGGTGCAGATGCGCACCATCATCAAGAACAGCTTGCAGGCGTTATCAATCCAATCAGGACTGTCACTGCGGGCCAGGTTATTTACCGGTGCGGGGCTGGCCCAACTGCGGGCGCTGACCATGTCACCGGTCATGCAGTACCAACGGGACCAATGGCTGCTGGCCCTCGAGTCTTTGAACCAGCACGTCGACGCGGCCACTAACTGGCTCGGCGCACAAGCGGCTGGTGATACACGGGTGCAGCGGTTGCGAACCCATCCCGGGATCGGCTTACTGACGGGACTCGCGGTCGTGCACACGCTCGAACCGGTCATTCGTTTCGGCAACCAACGCAAGGTCGCCGCCTACGTCGGTTTCGACCCTCAGGAGCGTTCTTCCGGAGAAAAGAAACGGTTCCTCGGGATCAGCAAAGCCGGTTCCCGAGTGTTGCGGTACCTGCTGGTAGAAGCTACCCACACGGCCATTAAAACTGACCCGGACCTAAAGCGATTCTATTTGCGCCTGCTGCATCGCCACGGGAAAGCGAAGGCCAAAGTGGCGGCGGCCAGGAAATTGTTGATTCGCAGTTACATCCTTTTGCGCGACCAGATTGATTATGCGGAGTTCGGTCGTCGCGCTGTCGCCGCTCGGCTTGCTCGACTTGCCTCAAAGGCCTCAAGTGCCTGAACTTTTGATTGAGCAGCCAGCCTCGGTGGCGGGCCCACGAAGTAATCGCGGAAGTGAGGCCTTCGGGAAACGCTACCGAGAGCGCATTGCACCTCATGGATGATAACCGCATAGATGATTGATCGCGGCGCGAGCTGTCGATCCTTTGAGCAACGCTAACGACAAACTAAATCGGTTTTGTGTCACAGAACAAGGCGGTACTCAAAACTAAATGTCGGCGCTGCTGCGTCAACCTCGACTTCTGCCTTGACACCGGACACCTGCTTCATAGATGAGGCAAAGC
>DATELZ010000099.1:0-20983 GCA_035276045.1 Pyrinomonadaceae bacterium
TACTCAATCACTTCCGAAACCGTGCCTGCTCCCACCGTGCGGCCGCCTTCACGAATAGCGAAGCGCAAGCCCTTCTCCATCGCGATCGGCGCGATCAACTCGATCGACATCTGCACGTTGTCGCCCGGCATCACCATCTCCACTCCTTCGGGCAGGTGCGCCACCCCAGTCACGTCCGTCGTGCGGAAGTAAAACTGCGGCCGGTAACCCGTGAAGAACGGCGTGTGCCGCCCTCCTTCTTCCTTCGTCAGCACGTAGGCTTCGGCCTTGAACTTCGTGTGCGGCGTAATCGACCCCGGCTTCGAGATAACCTGTCCGCGCTCGATGTCCTTGCGCTCCACTCCGCGCAGCAGCAAGCCAACGTTGTCGCCCGCCACGCCTTCGTCCAGCAGCTTCTTGAACATTTCCACGCCCGTCACCACCGTCTTCGTGGTCGGGCGAATACCGACGATCTCCACCGTCTCGTTCACCTTCACCTTGCCGCGCTCA
Source organism: Pyrinomonadaceae bacterium (assembly GCA_035276045.1). Taxonomy (GTDB): domain Bacteria; phylum Acidobacteriota; class Blastocatellia; order Pyrinomonadales; family Pyrinomonadaceae; genus PSRF01. The sequence continues at coordinate 490 of DATELZ010000099.1, forward strand.
ATACGGCCCGTGGCCACCGTGCCGCGCCCCTGAATCGTGAAGATGTCTTCCACCGGCATCAAGAACGGCTTCTCGATGTCCCGCTCCGGCGTCGGAATGTAACTGTCCACCGCCGCCATCAGCTCGTCCACCGTCTTCTCCCACTCGGGGTCGCCTTCCAGCGCCTTCAACGCCGAGCCTTTGACCACCGGGATCTCGTCCCCCGGGAACTCATACGCGCTCAACAACTCGCGCACTTCCAGTTCCACCAGTTCCAGCAACTCCGGATCGTCCACCGCGTCCGCCTTGTTCATGAACACCACCATCGCCGGCACCCCCACCTGCCGCGCCAGCAGGATGTGCTCCCGCGTCTGCGGCATCGGGCCGTCCGTGGCCGCCACCACCAAAATCGCGCCGTCCATCTGCGCCGCGCCCGTGATCATGTTCTTCACGTAATCCGCGTGCCCGGGACAGTCAACGTGCGCGTAGTGACGATTCGCCGTCTCATACTCCACGTGCGCCGTCGCGATCGTGATCCCGCGCGCTTTCTCTTCCGGCGCCTTGTCGATCTGATCAAAGGCCACAAACTGCACTTTCGGATTGTGCTTCGCCAACACCTTCGTGATCGCCGCCGTCAGCGTCGTCTTCCCGTGGTCCACGTGCCCGATCGTTCCGATGTTCACGTGTGGCTTGGAACGGTCAAATTTTTCCTTCGACATCTCTTTTAGTCTAGCCTCTTTTCTGTGATCTCAAATCTGAGATCTGAGATCTCAGAATGGAGCCCGCGATGAGATTTGAACTCATGACCTCCTCCTTACCAAGGAGGCGCTCTACCCCTGAGCTACGCGGGCGCGAGTTCGAAAGTCAAGGAAACCTGGAGCGGGCGACGAGATTCGAACTCGCGACCCTCAGCTTGGAAGGCTGATGCTCTACCAACTGAGCTACACCCGCCCATTTTGCGATCTCAAACCTGAGATCTCAGATCTCAGACTGGTGCAGGGGGTAGGATTCGAACCTACGTAGGGTGTGAACCCGCCGGGTTTACAGCCCGGTGCCATTAACCACTCGACCACCCCTGCCCTCTTTATTTCTGCCGTGGAGCCGGCGAAGGGACTTGAACCCCCGACCCTCTGATTACAAATCAGATGCTCTACCAACTGAGCTACGCCGGCCCGCTATAGAGTATTAATAGCGACATTCCGACAAAATGCGGATACTACCAAGCGAGTTTCAAAAACGCAAGTAGCGGTGGCAGTTGCGGATAAGTGACCACAATCCTCGCCATCCGTGTTACGATGTTTCCGCCTCACGCTGGTCACTGCGCCCCATTCCCTGACCACCACTTTTAGGAGACTAAACATGAAAGCACTGCTGCTCTTGCTCGCCTGTCTGTTCGCATTCGCCTTCACGGCCAACGCCCAGGCGCCAACTCCAACACCACAATTGATATTGCCCACGGCCGCCCAGCCTGCCCGCGTCGCCGGTGAAACCAGCCTGTTTTGCGCCGGTTACATCCGCTATCAACGCTTCGGTCAAACACCCGAGATCGTCGGCGCGGAAGAGGAACAGGAACAACGAACCTATTCCAAGGGCGACATCGTCTATCTGAACTCCGGCTCACGGCACGGCCTCAAAGATGGCCAAACGTTCCAGATCATCCGCCCGCGCGGCGACGTCAAAGGCGTTCACCGCAATAAAATCGGCTTCCTCGGCACTTACGTTCAGGACATCGGCCAGTTGGAAGTCTTCAAAGTTCGCGAAAACACTTCCGCGGCGAAAATCACCTTCACTTGCGGCGACACTGCCCTGCTCGGCGACCTCGTGGTCGAACTTCCGGTGCGCGAATCTCCACTACAGCGCCCTGAAGGAGACTTCGATCGATTTGCAGATCCGAGTGGTAAACAGGTCGGTAGATTGATGATGGCGCGAGACAACCGCGAGTTGCTTACGAAACGCGACATCGTCTACATCGATCTCGGCGGCGAAGACAACGTGAAGCGCGGCGACTACCTGACGATCTATCGCCCGCTGGGCACCGGCAACATAACCCGCGTCGACAACGAAGAGATGGCGCGAAATCGCGCGACCGGTTTTCAGAGTAATCGTTTTCGCGGCGGCGGCATTTCTAACCAGGGATCACGCGCCAAGGACGAAACTGCGGTCGTCGACGTCCCCGGCCGCTATCGTTACCGGCCGATCACGTCGAAAGAAGTCAAAGATGACCGCCCGCCGATGCCGCGGAAGATCGTCGGCGAGATGGTGATACTAGACGTGCAGAGCCGCACCGCGACGGCGATCATCACGCGCGTGGCTTCTGAAGTTCATACTGGCGATTGGGTTGAGATTCAGTAAAAGCCACGAAGAGGCACAAGAAAGAAGCAGACACAAAAGGCACAAAAGAATACAAGAGGTTACTTCACAGTAATTCCGACTTGTGCCTTTTGTGGCTCTGTTTGTGCCTCTTCGTGGCTATTCTTTGTGCCCGCGATCGCGCGGTAGAAGGACGTGAAATACCCGTACATCGATGTTATGGCTGAGATCACCACCAGCCATAACATCGCCCTGCCTGCCGTATAAAGCAGCACCTGCCAATCGTTCCCCGTCGTCGGCCCGCCGGCGACAAGGTGTTCCCATGCCATCCGCAGTTCGGGCACTGACCAGAACTCGATCGCGGGAAACGGGCGGCCGAAGTTTGCGACCGGCGGCTGTCCACCCACGCTCGATCCGATCAACAACGCCACCGTTACCACCTGGGCCAGCATTTTGAATTTGCCCATCTTCGACGCGGGGATCACGACGCCGTCGACTGCCGCAATCGACCTCAACCCGGTGACGGCAAACTCTCGCCCGATAATGATCACCACAGCCCACGCCGGCGCCAGTTGATTCTCGACCAGCGAGATCAGCGCCGCGGAGATCAGCAACTTGTCGGCGAGGGGATCGAGCAGTTGGCCCAAGCGCGTCACTTGTCCACGACTGCGCGCCAAGCGACCATCCAAGTAATCCGTCAACGCCGCTCCGAGAAACAGCGCTACACCCAACACATGCCGCGGCACGCCAAACCAGTTCTCGGAAAACGGCGTCAGCAGCACCACGACCAGAATCGGAACGATAAAGATCCGAATCAACGTCAACGTATTGGGAAGGTTCACGGCAGTCGAAGTGTAACACGGATTGTATTTGTGGAACTTTCCCAGCGGCTTATGTGAATAGGAGGTATGAAGAAACTATTTCTCCTCCTTTTTGTGTCTCTTATTTGCGCTCAGACAGGACTCGCCAATGATGCCAATGACGCGCGCGCCGAAGAAGTTCTCAAACAAGCCCGCGAAGCGATCGGCGGCGAGAAGCTGCAAAAGATCGAAAGCCTTTATATCAACGGACAATATCGCCGCGTCTTTGGCGATCGCCAGATGGGCGGCGATCGCGAGATCAGCATCTCGTTGCCGAATAAGTATTTGGTCGAAGACGCGATGAACACCGGCGGCATGAGCACGTCGATGGTCAATTCACGTGGCTTGAATGGCGAACGCGCGTGGAGCGGATCGAGCGGCGGCGGCGGAATGATCATCCGCATGGGCGGTGGACCAGGCGGCGCTCAACCCACTCCCGAACAAATGGAAGCCGCGCAACGACGAATGTATACGGCGGAGTTCTCGCGCTATTTACTCGCGATGATCCTGACGCCGCCGCCATCACTTGCGGTTGAGTTCAAATACGCCGGCGAATCGGATGTTGAAGACGCGCCCGCCGATGTGATCGACGTCACTGGTCCGGATCGATTTTCAGTGCGGCTGTTCTTCGACAAGAAGACGCACCTGCCGTTGTTGTTGAGCTATCGTGGTCCAAAGCCGCGAGTGTTTACCATGTCGCGTCCGGGCGGCAACGCCGCAAGCGCGGAAGACGTAAAGAAGGCCCGCGATGATGCCGAGAAGAAGTTGCGGGAAGAAGCGCCTGCCGCTCCTGAAGAAGTCGACTTCTTTATTCGCCTCACTGATCACAAAAAAGTCGACGGCGTGATGCTGCCGCACAAGTTCACGTTTCTTACCGAAAGCGAGGTTTCGGAAGAGTTCGAAATCTCGAAATACCAGGTCAATCCGCAGTTCAAAGCAGACAAGTTCGAGAAACACTGAAGGAGCGTAAATCCCCCGATGCGAGTTCAGAATTTTCGCTGTCGCGCTATAACTCTGCTTTCGATCCTGCTCTTGATCTGTGTTCCCTGTTATGCCCAGGCCAGCGGCACACTCGAGATCGTCGTGAAGGATCCTTCCGGCGCGTTAGTCAAAAAAGCGATCGTGCAGTTGATAAAAAACGGCAAGGTCCAATCGACTGTACAAACAAACCAGCGCGGCGAGGCTCGCTTCAACAAACTCGCCGCCGGTGATTACGAACTACGCGTCGAAGCCGTCGGCTTCAAACCACAATACATCGCTCTTTCAACGCCACTGCAACGCAAAGAAATCTCGCTCGAAATCGACGAGATAAAAGTCGACGTCGTCGTCGACGAAGAAGCGCAGGTGCGAAACACAAACCCGAACGGGGTCTCGTTCAGCAACGTGATGACGGCGGAACAGATCGCGCAACTTCCCGACGATCCGGATGAGTTTGAAAACGCGATCAACGCACTTGCCGGTCCGGGGGCGCAAATTCGCGTGAATGGCTTTCGCGGCGGTAAACTCCCGCCGAAATCACAGATTCGCGAGATACGTTTCCGCCTCAATCCCTACGCTGCCGAAAACCACGACGCGGGCTTCGGTCTCGTCGACGTCATCACCAAACCCGGCGTCAATTCGTGGCACGGTTCGTTCAACTTCGGCTTCCGCGACGAAGCGATGAATGCACGCCAGGTGTTTGCTCCGTTTCGCGGTCCGGAACAGCAACGACGCTTCGGTCTTTCGCTCGATGGGCCACTTTGGAAGAATCACACTTCCCTCTTTCTCAACGTCGACGGTTCGCTCTTCTTCGACGCTCGTCCGATCTTCGCGACGTTGCCCACCGGAACGTTCTCAGATCTCGCGTATCGTCCTTCGCGAAGATTGAATATCGACGCGCGCGTCGAGCACGTGCTGACGAAGACGCACACCGCGCGTTTTCAGTTTCAACGCAACGCGGGCGTGCAGAACAACCTCGGCGTCGGCGACTTCGATCTGCCAGCGCGCGGCTTTGCGCAGGACCAGACTGAGTACATCGCCCGCTTTGCAGATTCCGGTGTCCTCGGCAAAAAGTATTTCAACGAGCTGCGCGTGCAAGCGCGTTGGCTGCAAACCGAAGCGCGTTCGGTGAGTCTCGGACAGACGATTCTCGTTCCCGGCGCATTCAACGACGGCAGCGCGCAACGATCCGGCGGCCGGCATCAATTCGATCTCGAGATCTCCGACAACGTCGACTACGCACTCGAAAAACACGGCGTGCGTTTTGGCGGGCAGTTCGAAGCCTCACGTTACCGCAGCGATGAGTTCAGCAATGCGTTCGGCACGTTTCAATTTGCCAATCTCGCTGCATTCGAAGCTGGGACGCCGACGCAGTTCACGCGACGCAGCGGCAATCCCCTCGTCGAGTATCCGCAGCATCAATTTGGTTGGTACGTGCAGGACGACTTTCGCGTGCGCAAGAACCTGACGATCAGTTACGGCGTGCGCCACGAGATGCAGAGCCATGTCGGCGGCAAGTTCAATTTCGCGCCGCGTTTTGGTTTTGTCTATTCGCCGAAGAAGAACGGATCGATCACTTTGCGCGGCGGAGCAGGCATTTTTTACGACTGGTTTGCGGCCCAGGTTTACGAGCAAACTCTGCGGGTCGACGGCGAACGGCAGCGCGATCTCGTCATTATTAATCCCGGTTATCCGAATCCTTTCAGTTCCGGCTCGCAGACAACATTGCCGCCGAGTCGTATTCAGACCGATCCCGGTCTCCAGATCCCGTACATCATTCAGGCTTCATTGGGAGTGGAGACTAATCCATTCAAGCTGTTTCGACTGACGACGAATTACCAGTATCAACGCGGTGTTCATCTGCTGCACGGGCGCAATTTGAACGCGCCGATTCCTGGCGTCGGCCGTCCGGATCCGCTCGTGGGCAATATCACGAATATCGAGTCGTCGGCGTATTCCTCGGGTCACCGGTTGATGGTCAACGTCGGTCCGGCGAAGTTTGTGCAGGGATTGTTCTGGAGTGTGAATTATCTGTTGATGAAGAACACGAATGAGGCGGACAGTCCGTTCAGCCTGCCGTCGAACAATTTCAACCTGCGCGCGGATCGCGGACCAGCCGCGACTGACTTTCGTCATTTGATTTCCGGCTTTGTGAACAAGCGATTGCCGCTGGGTTTCTCGGCGTCGGCGATTTTCCAGGCGACCTCGGCGTTGCCATATAACATCACGACTGGCTTCGATAATAACGGTGACACTGTGATCAACGATCGGCCCGTGGGTGTTGGTCGAAACAGCGGACGCGGGGCATCTCGCTGGGAGATTGGATCGCGCTTTAGCTGGGGCACCGATTTCGGCCCCGACCAACAACCCACAGCCGGGCCGCAGGTGCGCATGGTTCGCGTCGGCGGCGGCGACGGGGCCGCGCCGCCGTCGATCGGGATGGGCGCGACGAAGAAGTACCGGCTCGAGTTCTATCTCCAGGCGTTCAACCTGCTGAATCATGCAAATCTCGGCACGTTTTCTGGAGTACAAACCTCGCCTTTCTTCGGCCAGGCCACTTCCGCCCAGTCGCCACGGCGGTTGGAAATTGGGACGCGATTTAATTTCTGAGCTTGGTGCTTTGAGCTTTGTACTTTGTTCGTTTTGCTAACGATAAACTAGAGTTCAACAACCGCTTGCGCGCAAAGCACAAAGGACTAAGGACAAAGTTCAAGAGTAGTGTCTTATTTTGGCTCTGCGTTCTCTGCGATCCTCGGTGAACTCTGCGTTAAATATTTGGAAGTCAGTGTTTACGCAGAGATCTCAGAGCTGCTCAGAGAACGCCGAGTTGAAATAAAGACACTCCCAGTTCAAGCCGTAGCTTGCCGCGCGAAAATCAGTCCGCTAAAATGGCTGATTTTCACTATGGCCATTGATCGCATCAGTGTCAGGGGCGCGCGCCAGCACAACCTAAAAAATATCAGCGTCGATATTCCTCGCGACCGGTTTACCGTCATCACGGGACTCTCCGGCTCGGGAAAATCCTCGCTCGCGTTTGACACGATCTACGCCGAAGGCCAGCGTCGGTACGTCGAGTCGTTATCAGCCTACGCCCGCCAGTTTCTCGATCAACTCGAAAAACCCGACGTCGATTCAGTCGACGGTCTTTCGCCTGCCATCTCGATCGAACAGAAGACTGTCTCGCGCAGCCCGCGCTCGACCGTCGGCACAGTAACCGAGATCTATGACTACATGCGGCTGCTGTTCTCTTCGATCGGCATTCCGCACTGCCACATCTGCGGCGCGGCAATCACCCGCCAAAGCGTCGATCAGATCGTGCAGAACGTGCTCGGACTGCCGGAAGGCGAGCGCGTGATGGTGCTGGCGCCGATGGTGCGTGGCCGCAAAGGCGAGTTCAAGAAAGAACTGGAAAAACTGGCGAAGGACGGCTTCCTGCGCGCGCGAATCGACGGCGAGCTGCTCTCGCTCGACGAAGAGATACGGCTCGATAAACGACGCAACCACACGATCGAAGCCGTCGTCGATCGTCTCTTAATCAAATCCGGTATTCGCGAACGTCTGACCGAATCGATACGCACCGCTTTAAAGTTAACAAGCGGCGCCGTGCTCATCTCCATCGTCGACGGCGAAGAGAAGCTCTACTCGGAACGAATGGCGTGTGTAAATTGCGGCATCAACGTTCCGCCACTCGAGCCGCGTTCGTTCTCTTTCAACTCCGCATACGGCGCGTGCAAACGATGTCACGGTCTCGGCACCGTGATGGAAATCGATTCGCTGAAACTGATCCCCGATTCCCGCCAGACACCCGAAAAGCTCGGCTACATGGGCACTGCCGACAAACAGGGTTCGGCGTATCTCCGCAGTGCTCTGCTCGCCGTCTGCAAACACTTCGACACCGATGCAAAGTCGCCGTTTGACGAGTTGCCGAAAGAAGTGCGCGACGGTTTTCTGACCGGAGTCAGCGGCAAGTTAACTTTCACACAGGGACTTTACACTTATCAAAACGAGTGGAAAGGCGCACTGCGCTGGCTGCAAGAGCGGCTGAACGAAGCGCCTTCCGAGAAGATCCGCATCGCGCTCGAAGAGTTGGTGTCGCCCACGGTCTGTAGCGAGTGCAGCGGAAGACGTCTGCGCTCCGATTCGCTTTCGGTGCAGGTAGGCGGGCGCGGTATTGCCGAGTACACATCGTTGCCGATCGAGGATTCGGTCGCGGCTTTCGAACAGGTGAAACTCAATTCCCGTGAGGAACAGATCGCCGGTCCGATATTGCGCGAGATCAGGAATCGTTTGCGTTTTCTAACGACAGTCGGTCTCGGGTATCTGACCCTCGACCGCCCGTCGGCAACACTTTCCGGCGGCGAAGGACAACGCATTCGTCTCGCGACGCAGATCGGTTCGCAGTTGCGCGGCGTGCTTTACGTGCTCGACGAACCATCAATCGGTCTTCATCCACGCGACAATCAGAAACTCCTGGAAACACTCTCGGCGTTGCGCGATCTGGGTAACACCGTCCTCGTAGTCGAACACGACGAGGAAACGATCCGGCGCGCGGATTATGTAGTCGATCTCGGGCCGGGCGCAGGCGCGCGCGGCGGCGAAGTCGTGGCCGTCGGCACTGCTGCTGACGTCGCCGATAACCCTGCATCGATCACCGGCCTCTACATGCGCGGCGCGCGGAAGATCGAAGTGCCGGATAGAAGACGACAGCCAAACGGCAAATGTCTGACTATCCAGGGCGCTTATGCAAACAACCTGAAAGAGATCGACGTCTGCTTTCCGCTGGGTTTGTTGACTGTTGTCACCGGTGTTTCCGGATCGGGTAAGTCAACGCTCGTCGAAGACATTCTCTACCCGGCACTCGCGCAACATCTTTACGGTTCGGTCACGGAGCCTGGTCCATACAAGGGAATCGAAGGTCTCGAACACATCGACAAAGTGATCGAGATCGATCAATCGCCAATCGGCCGCACGCCCCGCTCGAATCCCGCGACCTACACCGGTCTGTTTACGCCGTTGCGCGAGCTTTACGCGATGCTGCCCGAGTCGCGCGAACGCGGTTACAAACCCGGCCGCTTCTCTTTCAACGTCAAAGGCGGACGTTGCGAGGCCTGCGAAGGCGACGGCATGAAACGCATCGAGATGAACTTCCTTCCCGATGTCTACGTGTTGTGCGACGTGTGTCGCGGCGCTCGTTACAACCGCGAGACTATGGCCGTGAAGTACAAAGGCAAGTCGATCGCGGATCTGCTCGATACGACTGTCGAAGAAGCAGCGCCGTTGCTGGAAAACATTCCGCAGATCAACCAGAAGATCCAGACGTTGCTCGACGTCGGTCTTGGTTACATCAAGTTGGGCCAATCGGCGACGACACTCTCGGGCGGTGAAGCGCAACGCATCAAACTCGCCAAGGAACTTTCAAAGCGCGCTACCGGCAGGACCATCTACATTCTCGACGAACCAACCACCGGTCTGCACTTCGCCGACGTTCACAAACTGCTCGACGTGCTGCAACGACTCGTCTCGTTAGGTAATACAGTCCTCGTGATCGAACACAACCTCGACGTGATCAAGTCAGCCGACTACATCATCGATCTTGGACCAGAGGGCGGCGAACATGGCGGTCGCGTTGTCGCGACAGGCACACCGGAAGAGGTCGCACGTTCGAAACGTTCGCACACGGGCCAGGTCCTTCGTCCTCTCTTAAATGGCCACGCCAACAATCACAACAATAACCACACGAACAATCACAGCACCGGCTCTCACAAAAAACTCTCGCCCGCGACTTGACCAATCCTACATACGTGGATTATTCTGCGGTCTCTGAAATTGAAAACGGATTTCAATTTCGCTCATTACTTTCTTAATCACAGGCAGGAATCAAATGAAAACAAAGAAGTCACGCGTTCATCACCGGCGTCGTGGGCCAAGGTACTGGATCGTTGCCATCGGCGCGATGGGGGCACTCATAGCCTATTGCCCCGCTAATAGTCATAACGTCGTCCTCGGTAAAGCACGGCTCGACGACAAAACCACCATCTCCGAACAACAGCGACAGATACTCTTCGACATCCCTGCCGACACGCTCGAAGCCGTCATCACCAAGTTTCAAAAGCTGGCCGACTTCCAGGTCGTGATTCCAAACGACGCGATGCGAACGATCGCTTCCCCGGGTGTCAGAGGAAATTATTCGGCCGAGCAAGCCTTGAGAGAGATCCTGCGCGGCACGGGCATCAGTTATCGCTTTACCGACAAACGAACCGCCATTCTCGAAATCCACGCCGATTCCGAGCAGGTCGAAGTGCGCGACGATACACAGCCCGTTTTATCGTCCCCGAAATACACGCAACCCATACTCGACACGCCGCAAACGATCACCGTCATCTCCAAAGAGGTGATGGAAGAACAAGGCGCGACGACGCTGCGCGACGTGCTGAAAAACGTGCCTGGTCTAACGATCACCGCCGGCGAAGGTGGTAACCCGGCTGGCGATAACCTGACGCTTCGTGGTTTCAGCGCGCGCAACGACATCTTCGTCGACGGCGTGCGCGACATCAGCCCGCAAGCGCGCGATCCTTTCAACCTCGAACAAGTGGACGTGGTTAAAGGACCAGGCTCGACGTACACCGGCCGTGGCTCGACCGGCGGATCGATAAACCTGATCAATAAGACTCCGGGCCTGCGCCGCTCTTTTGCCGGCGCGCTCGACTTCGGCACTGACGCCACTCGCCGCGCGACCGCCGACATCAATCTTCCGATTGGCGACACGATTGGTTTTCGTCTGAATTTGCTGGGCCATCACTCCGGTGTTGCGGGCCGCGACGTCGTGAAGTTCGAGCGCTGGGGCGTGGCGCCGTCGCTTACGTTTGGACTCGGCAAGCCCACACGCTTCACGATCAGCTATTACAAGCTGAAGCAGGACAACATCTCCGACTACGGAATTCCGTGGGTCCCTGCAACCAACAACGTCCTCGTCGAGTTTCGCGATCGTCCCGCGCCAGTGCCGCGTGACACCTTCTATGGTTTCCGCAACCGCGACTTCGAAAAGCTCGATTCCAATCTCGTCACTCTGAAGTTCGAACACGACTTCAACGACAATCTTTCGCTACGCAACCAACTTCGTTACGCCGACTCGTCCCGCGACTCGATGGCAACGCCGCCGCGCTTCGCCAGTAACAACTCCACAGTCATCAATCGCGAGATGCGTTCGTGGATAACGGAAGACAAAGTTTGGGACAACCAAACGGATTTCATTGCCCGCTTCAACACCGGCAGCGTCCAGCATGCGCTTGTAAGCGGCGTTAACTTCTCGCGCGAGAACAACACCCGCGTCACGCGCACCGCCGGCAATTCGCAAACGACGCTCCTGAATCCAAACCCCGACGACATCTTTACTGGTCCAATCATCATCAGCCCGATCGTCGGCGACGTAACGGCAAACTCACAAGCTGCTTATCTATTCGACACGGCAACGCTCGGCAGCAAGTGGGAACTGAACGGCGGACTGCGTTGGGATCGATTTGATGCAGACGGCATCACGACGACGGGCACGCCAGTGTCTCGCGTCGATCGAATGCTCAGCGTGCGTGCCGGCGCGGTCTTCAAGCCGTTGCCGCAAGGCGCGATCTACGCTTCGTACGGAACGTCGATCAATCCGTCGCTCGAAGGCTTGTCGTACAACACGGCGAACACCGTGATCGATCCGGAGAAAACCTACACGCTGGAAGCCGGAAGCAAGTGGGATTTCTTCAACCGGCGCGTGCTGTTGACCGGCGCGGTTTTCCACGTCGAGAAACTCAACGCGCGCACTCCGGGAATTCTGCCCGGCGATCCACCGCAAGTTTTGGAAGGCAAACAACGCGTGAACGGCGTAGAACTGAGTCTCGAAGGAAGCCTGACCAAAGCGTGGCACATGCTCGCCGGTTACACGTACCTCGACAGCGAGACGGTCGAATCAAACACTCCGGGAGAAACCGGCAAAGAACTGGTCAACACGCCGCGCAACTCGTTCAATCTTTGGACCACTTACAGTCTGCCGTCGGGCTTGCACTTCGGCGGTGGCGCGCGTTTCGTCGGTCGCCGTTGGGGTAACACAATCAACACGCGCTTCGTCGAGGGTTACTGGACGTTCGATGTGATGGCGTCTTATCCGTTGACGGAACACATTGATCTCAAGCTGAATCTCTACAATCTCGCCGATAAGCTTTATTTCGATCGGTTAGGAGGAGGCCACCTCGTGCCTGGACCAGGACGGTCCGCGATGGTGAGCACCAGCTTCAGGTTCTAATGCTACTCCAGGTTCCAGAAGTATTATCGGCCGAGCAGGTAGCGCAATGCCGCAAGGTTCTCGAAGCCGCCGAGTGGGTTGATGGCCGCATTACCGCGGGCCATCAATCCGCGCGCGCCAAGGACAACCTGCAACTGCGTGAAGATCTCGACGAAGCGCGGCAACTCGGCGACGCCATCATCGGCACGCTTGAAAACAATCCGCTGTTCATGTCGGCGGCGTTGCCGTTGAAGGTTTTTCCACCACTCTTCAATCGTTATCAGGAAGGACAATCGTTCGGCAATCACGTCGACAACGCGATTCGGCAGGTACCGGGCACGCCGCATCGCGTCAGGACAGATCTTTCGGCGACGTTGTTCTTTAGTAATCCTGATGAGTACGACGGCGGTGAGTTGGTTGTCGAAGATCTTTACGGTGTGCAGTCGGTGAAACTGCCTGCAGGCCATCTGATTCTGTACCCCGCGAGCAGCTTGCATCACGTGCGTCCGGTGACACGCGGCGTGCGGCTCGCTTCGTTTTTCTGGATTCAAAGCATGGTGCGTGACGACGGCGAGCGCACCATCCTGTTCGACCTGGACGTAGCCATTCAACGATTGATGAGCGACGTGCCCGATCATCGTTCTGTCGTCGAACTTACTTCGCTTTATCACAACCTGCTGCGCCGCTGGGCCGACGTTTAATTCTTAGCGTTTAATTCGTTAGCGTTTAGTTTTCAAAAAGAGCAAAATGAAACGACTGCGCAAAATTATTTTCTGGATTCATTTGCCGGTGGGTGTCATTGCCGGAATCGTCATACTCATAATGTGCGTGACCGGCGTGTTGCTGGCTTTCGAGAAGCAGATCATTTCGTGGGCCGACACTCGCAACTATCGTTCGGCGCCGCCTAGTGTTGAAACGCGCCATCTTCCCGTCGAAACGCTTGTCGCCAAGGCGCGCGAAGCACGCGGGGGCGATCCGACTGCCGTCACTTTGAAAGCGGATGTTGCAGCGCCTGCGGAGGTCGCATTCGGACGTGAAGCCACGCTCTTCCTGAATCCTTATTCGGGACAAGTGCTCGGCGAGGGCGCGACCGGCGTTCGCAATTTCTTTCGCACTATGACCGACTGGCATCGCTGGCTCGGGGCCAAGGGCGACAATCGCAACGTCGCGCGCGCGATCACGGGCGCGTGTAATCTCGGGTTCTTATTTCTCGTTGCGAGTGGTTTTTATCTGTGGTGGCCCAGAAACTGGAACCTTAAGGCAGTTAAAAACCAACTCTGGTTCCGTCGCGGGCTGCCTGCGAAAGCACGTGATTTCAACTGGCATAACGTGATCGGATTCTGGACCGCGGTGCCGTTGTTTATCGTCGTGCTTTCGGCAACGGTGATCTCGTATACGTGGGCCAGCAATCTCGTCTATCGCGTTGTCGGCGAAGCACCGCCCGCACCGCGTCCCGCAAATCAACAACCCGCACGCCCCAGCAACAACGAACCTTCGGCAACCGCAGTGACGAACATCGACTCAGCCTGGTCCGTCGCGAAAGGACAGGTGAACGATTGGCGCAGCATCACGCTGCAACTGCCAACGTCCGCTGCCGCTCCGCTTACATTCAACATCGATAGCGGCACCGGCGGACAACCGCAGAAACGAGCCCAGTTAGTGTTGGACCGCTCGACCGGCGCAGTGACGCGCTGGGAACCGTTCTCGTCGTACACTCGCGGCCGCCAGCTTCGTTCGATCATGCGTTTCGCACACACTGGCGAGGTCGCCGGCATTCCCGGTCAGTTCATCGCCGCGATCGTCTCGCTCGGCGGCGCAGTGCTTGTCTTTACCGGCCTCGGCCTTGCGATTCGTCGTTTCTACGCGTGGCTTTCGAAACGCGCGACCACGGTGAAAACCGCCAAAGACCCGGAGCCCGCTTAGCACGTGGTATACTCGGCGCAACTTTAACGACAACGAAGTAACGCCGGGTTTGCCTTGCCATCCATTTACGACGACCATTTGCGACCGCTGGATCTTGGCGAAGTAAAAACCTATCCGCTCGCCTCACGCACGAGCAAAGTCAAACTCAGCGATTTTGCGACGCCCGTAAGCGACGACGCTTCCCTTCGCGCGTTTCTCTCTAGTTTGCCCGACATACTCGCCGTTCAATCACTGCGTCAACTGACTGTTCGCATCCTGCGCGCGCGTGAATTGAAGAAGCCCATCATCTGGGGCATCGGCGGGCACGTCATCAAAACGGGGCTCGCTCCTTTGCTGATCGACTTAATGAAGCGCGGGTTTATTTCGGCGTTTGCGGCGAACGGATCGGTGCTGGTCCATGACTCGGAAATCGCGCAGATCGGCTCGACTTCCGAAGACGTCGACGCCACGCTTTCCGAAGGCGCGTTCGGCGGTGCCGAAGAAACCGGACAACTGCTCAACAGCGCCGCGCTCCAAGGCGCGCGCGATGAGATCGGACTCGGCGAAGCAGTGAGTCGCGCACTACTGACTCGCAATCCACCGCATCGCGATTACTCGGTTCTCTGTGCTGCGTACGAAGCGAAGATCCCGTTTACCGTGCACGTGACGATCGGCGGCGACATCGCCCACTTTCATCCAAAAGCCGATGGCGCGTCGTTAGGCGCAACCACGCACACAGATTTTCGACTGCTCGCGGCCCTCGTAAAGCAGATGGATGGCGGCGGTGTTTATCTCAACGTCGGTTCCGCCGTGGTCCTGCCGGAAGTCTTTTTGAAGTGCGTGACCCTCGTACGAAACCTCGGTCACCCGCTTTCCGAAATCACCACCGCAAATTTCGACTTCATTCAATCGTACCGCCCTCTCACCAACGTCGTGCGACGCCCGACTGAGAAAGGCGCCGGGCGTGGTTACTCGATCACCGGTCACCACGAACTGACTATTCCTTTACTCGCCGCGATGCTCATCTGCGGTGAACCAATGAAATAACCCAAGTTTTTTGGCACAAAGAATGCCTAGATCGCGTTGTCGGCGGCGAGCGCCCCATGCCGCGCGGGTATTGGGGCGTTACGCCCTGCTCTCTTGACCCAAGCCTGGTAGATCCACCACAGGTCTCTCGCCGCCGAAAAATCTCCCGCGGGGCCTCATCGCGCCCTGGCAAAGTGCTCGATCCGAGTCTTTGCCCGATCCACAAAACAGAGAGGAATAGAACTCAAGAATGATCACTGCAAACTCACGACGCGTTCTCATCGCCGAAGACGATCCCGTCATCAGCCGTCTCGTCGTGCACCTGGTCCAGAAACAACAGTACAAGGCCGTGCTGATGACTGACGGAGGCGCGGCCTATCGCCTGCTTCAAACCGATGCAGATTTTTGCGGCGCGATCTTCGACATGAACATGCCCAACCTCGACGGCATCGACGTCATTCGTTTTATGAGAACCGAAAACCGCCTCATGCGCATACCGGTGATGATGGTCACAGCCAATCGGGATCTGAGTCTAATGGCCGATAGCTTCGCCGCCGGCGTCACCCTGTTTCTCCCCAAACCATTTACCGCAGAACAATTCGAATCGACTTTCCGCCTGTTGCTGCAGAACCAGCGGCCGCGGAACAAAAACTAAACCAGGAACAATATGGACCACTTAATCGCCCACCCCCCACTCGCTGCCGTCGACTTCAGCGTGCTCAAAGACCTTGACGACGGGCCAATCGAAGGCGAACCGGATCTCATCACCGAACTGATCGATCTCTATCTCGGTGAAGTTCCACATCTGATCGACTCGATTCGCAAAGGACTGGAACAGAATGATTGGAAATCTGCTCGCCGTGCTGCGCACACGCTTCGTGGCAGCAGCGGCAATATGGGCGTGCTTCAATTGAGCAACCTTGCCGACAAACTCGAACGTCTCCAGGAGACGGAAGCAGACGTTGCGCGCGCGCTCTGCGAAAGCCTCGAGCGGGAATTCGTGCGCGTCAGCGAGCTACTCCTCGAGGAGCGTCAGCGAAGGGCAGCATGAGAATATTAGTAGCGGAAGACGACGTCATCTCGAGACGCATTCTTGTCGCCAGTCTCAGGCAGTGGGGACACGACGTGGTCGTTGCTAAAGACGGCGACGAAGCATGGCGCCTCCTGCAAGCTGAAGGCGCGCCGTCGTGCGCGATCCTTGATTGGATGATGCCGGGCATGGATGGCATCGAGATCTGTCGTCGCGTGCGCAAAGAGGTCACTGACAAATCGATCTACCTCATTCTGCTTACCGCGATCTCTCGTAAGGAAGGTTTGATCGAAGGTCTCGAAGCCGGCGCTGACGACTACGTTACGAAGCCGTTTGACCGGCACGAACTGCGCGTGCGTTTGCAGGCAGCGGCGCGAATCGTCGAATTGCAGGAGAGCCTGCGGCAACGCGTTTGTGATCTGGAAGCGGCGATCATAGAGCGGCAACAAGCTGAAGAAGCGCTCCGCAAAGTGAGTCTCACGGATCACCTGACCGGGCTCTACAATCACCGCGGGTTCTTCAATCTCGCGGAACATCACGCCCGGCTGGCCCGCCGCACGAAAGAGCGATCGCTTCTAATCTATGGCGACATGGATGGACTTAAAACGATCAACGACACGCTCGGCCATAACAAAGGATCGCAGGCGATTGCTGCTGTCGCCGACATCCTGCGCCGGACGTTTCGCGATGGCGATATCGTGGCGCGATTGGGTGGCGACGAGTTTGCAGTCCTTGCGCCCAACATCGGGCTGAACGACTCGACCAAGATCGTGCGGCGCTTGCAGCGCAACCTTGACGAGTACAACCAGCGCAATCACGAGTTTCACTTATCGTTGAGTGTCGGCATGGTCGAAGTAGACCACGACAGCCATCTGGATATCGAAGAGCAAATTGCTCAGGCCGATCGAGCTATGTACCGTGATAAGCGAGGAAAGAAGGGGCGAGATCGTTTTGCGCTGGTCTAACTCTTAACCGTTTGTTTTCGACCGCGGTGTTAAGGTCTTTTTTTGCCGCGGTCGTCTTGTTTTGGGGGCTTGGGTTGTGGCGGTTTATTGCCGCCGCCCTTGCCTTCTATGACCCGCACCGGTTCCTTTTTTGGCCGTTTGTCCTGACCTTTACCCTGCGCGAGGGCGCCGGTGGAAACCACCGCCGTCATTATCATCGCCGCCAGGATTTGTCTTACGAAATTCATCATTTTCAGCCACGCCTCCTCGTGCAATCGTCCTGCGCAAGGGAGGGAGAAGAGATGCGCTGACTCGGAGGCTGCAAGACAGGTGCCAGAACATAATAGCGCCGGGCGGGCGCATTTTGCGCGAAAAGTTTAGCAGCGGAAACGAAAATCCGCACGGTTTCGAGTTTTTCTCGCACCGTATGGTGCAGGGGGAAAGCTGGATCTTTGGTCTTTGGTCTTGGATCTTTGGTTTGCATATAAGCACTAAGCACCAAGCAAAAACCCAAGACCAAAGACCCAAGACCTAGCAACTAACGTTTGACCGTCACGCTGAGTGTTCCCACGTTGCCGCTGCTGTCGAAGGAACGGAGCGAAATTGTGTGTTCGCCGGGTGCGAGCGGGCCGAATTCGACGGTGTAAGTTTCGTGCCCGCTGTCGGCGATGCCGTCGTCCGGAAAGACGGGCGCCCAGGCTGCACCGTCGACACTGAAATCCGCTTTCTTGACCTTACCAGTCACATCGTCGACGGAAAAAACTACCCGCACCGAGTCGCGCGTGATCTGCGGCTGGCCCACTGCTTTCACGACCGGTGGCGTGTTGTCGATATCGACCGGTTCACTCAGTCTCTCGCCACTCAATCTCTGCCCCGGCGGATTGTCAGGCGCATCGGAAGCGACGACCTTGATGACGTAACGCCCGTCGGCAAGCGTCGCGCCGTCGATCGTGTAGAAGTTGTCGCGCAACTTGTCTTTCAACAACCGGAACGTCTGTTCGTTGAGCGCGCGATAATAGATCGCATACTCCAGCGTGTCGGAATTGCGATCCTCCGCCTGCCATTGAAACGAACGCGCGCCACGCTGGTAGAAACGCCGCGGCGGCGCTTGCGCCACTGGACCAAACAACGACGGGTCCAGTCCCGACGACTCGACATTCGGATCGACAGCCACCTGCACGAGCTGCTGTAAACCAACTCCGATCGGCAACACATTGATCGATAACACTTCCGGCGCGACGTTGCGCGGCAGATACGCCACACTCACGTCTTCCATCCACGATGGACCACCCGAACCAGGCGTCGTTCGAACAGTCGCGCGCCATTGAATGAAACGCGCGCGCGGGCTCGAGATCTGGTTCCCGTCGGGATCCTTGTACACGGCGCTCCAGTCACTCCACGTCGCATCAGGCCGCTCGCCGTTGCCGGTCCGCGTTTGCACTTCAATCGCGCCGCCGCCGCGCCACCAAATGCGTCCCCACGACGCGGTCAGTTTCGCGTCTCTCACCGGCGACTCATACGTGCCTTCCGCGACGAGGTCGCCGCCGAAGCGAAACAGTTTTCCCTGGTTACTTGACGCCGCATAGATCTGATTGTTCTTCACAATCAACGACGAGATCTGTCCCTCCGGAGACTGCAACAACAACGTATCGCGACCGTCATTGGTAACCGAGTAGATGCGGCCTTTGTCGGCTGTTCCGATCAACACGCTGCCGGGCTGCAAACCCGGCGCGATGGAAAACGCAGTCACGCTGGTAGAACTCCAAACGACGTCGGTTGCGCCGTCGGGCAGAATGCGAAACACGGCGCTGCGAGCATTCGACACGTCGCTGCGGCTGCGTGTTGGTCCACCCTGTCCCTGTATGGCCGCGCCAGTTTCGTCGATCGCGGTGATCGTTACGGAGGTGCTCACGCCACCCGATTCCGATGTTTGCGGCGTCGGCGCTGCCGCAGTCGACGGCGCGCGCGCGGTGGCCGCCGCATCACTCAACGCAAGGGCGTAAATCGATCCGTCGGGGGCAGGCGCAAGCGCGTGGATCTCGCGAAGCTGTGTATCGAAAAGCGCGAAAGTTTTTCCTTCAGGTGAGACGCGAAGCACGAGCCCGCCCGAGTCAGTACCCGCGATCAACTCTCCCTGCGGTGTCACTGCCAACGAGATCACGTGCGTTTGATTAGTGCTTACTAAGAGCGAAGTCTCCGGCGTCGCGCCAGCGGAGCGCACACGATAGAGCTTGCCGGTGTCTCCGGTGCCAACCGCGAGCGACCCGTCATTCATAACAGCCAGCGACCAGATGTACTTGTCTCCTGGATCGAAATAGACTTCCGCTTTTCCATCGCCCGTAATGCGGTAGACCTTGCCATCCGGCGACGTTCCGGCAAACACAGCGCCATCGCGGCCCACAGCGAGCGCGGTAACGTCGAGTTCCGCCGCGTCGTAAAGCAGCGAGCCCGCGCCTGCGGCCGTGATGCGAAACGTCTTACCGTCGTGTCCGGTGCCGAGATACACATTGCCCTGATTATCAACCGCACTGGACCATACGTAAGTCTGTTGCGTGTTGAAGAGTTCGTTGAGTTTTGGCGCGAGCATCAGGACGCCCGTGTCGCTGATTGAAACTCCGCGAGCATCGCCTCTGAGCAGCTCGACGCGGCCGCTGGTTTCCCAAACGGCGGGTTGTCCGGCCTGAACTCCGATCGATAAAGCGAGTATGAGAAGAAGAATTGCGATAAGGGCAAGGCTACGTGTTTGTTTGCGAATCATCGTGTGGTCAGTTTCCTATGTACTTGGCGTAGAGTGAGCGAGCAGTGGCGATTTCATTAGTGCCGCGAATGATGGAACGCGCGTCTTTGAAAACCGTCAGTTCAAAATTTCCCGTGCGGAACCGCAGAAGATACTCGTTGAATTTCACTTCCCCGGCGCGACGCAGTCTTTCAGCAAGCGAGGCAAAGTTCACGCGCGTTGGTTGCGACGGGGAGATCTGGATTGCGTCGCGGCCACACAACACGGCGGCAGCTTCGCGAGACTCCGGCGAAAGTGTTTCGTAACGAGCGAGCCCACACGCCGGACAATCAGGACGCGGCGCGCCGGGATTGATCTTTCTCCATTCGTTGCGCCAGACGTCAAACTGCATCAACGAACCATGTAGCTCGTCAACATGTTCCGTCAACAATTTTAGCGCCTCACTTACCTGCACGGCGGCGACGA
>DATELZ010000100.1:0-2845 GCA_035276045.1 Pyrinomonadaceae bacterium
CGGTCCATACAAATTGATCAGATCTACGCCACTCACTCGCTCGTAGAATCTTTCCTGCAAACTCTCCGCCAACGCCTCGCCGCCACTGAACACGCGGCGCAAACTCACACAATCCACGATGCCAGCTTCCTCCACCAGCACCGCCAACATCGACGGCACCATTTGCAACACCGTCACTTCTTCCTGCTGTATCGCCGCCACTAAGGCACCGCTGTCACGGTGTGCTCCCGGCGCGGCCAAAACTACTCGCGCTCCAGTCATCAACGGCAGGAACAGTTCCCACACCGAGGCGTCGAAGCTGTAGACCGTTTTCTGCAACACGCGATCATCTGCTTGCAACGGGAAACGTCGTTGCATCCACCGCAAGCGATTGCCGATCGCTTCGTGCGTGATCGTCACGCCCTTTGGTTGGCCCGTCGAACCTGACGTGTAGATCACATACGCCACATTCCCAGGCGCCGCGCCGCTTTGTAAATTTTCAATGTTGTTACTGAGCGTATTCCATTCGCTGTCGAGACAGATGAGTTTGAGGTCACGCCGTGGCACGCGATCTTGAAAACGCTGTTGCGTAAGAAGCACTGGCGGACGGGCGTCGTCCAATATTACTGTGAGGCGCTCGACTGGTTGTTCCGGATCGAGTGGGACATATCCGCCACCTGCTTTCAGGACCGCCAGCAGTCCGATCATCATCTCCAACGACCGTTCCACCATGACACCGACCATTACATCGGGACCAACGCCGAGGGCCGGCAATTGCCGGGCAAGCTGATTCGCGCGCGTGTTGAGTTGTCGATACGAAAGGCTCGCTCCCTCGCACGTGACCGCGACCGCCTCAGGTGTTGCCGCAGCCTGCGCTTCAATCGTCTCGTGGAGGCACTGGTCCAACTTGTAGTCACCAGCCGTCTGGTTCCACTCCGCGAGCAGTCGCTGTTCCTCGCCGGAGATGAGCGACACGCTCTCGTATCGTTGCCGCGGCGCGTTCGCCATCAGTTCCAACGTTCTCACGTAGTAACCGGCGATAGTCTTGATCTGCTCTTCATCCAACTGCGCGCTGTCGCCAAGAAGCGCCATGCTCACCTGCCGAGACGCGCCTTCGAGACTAAAGCTTGCAGTGAGCGCATGGTTGGTCTGTTCAAACGAGTCAGTGCTCAAAGCCTGCATCTCGTCAAATCCCGAGACGCTCTCGTAAACGTGAAAATGGATGAAATTGAAAACAGTCTCGAAAAGAGGTTTCCCGCCAAGTCGACGCTGCACTTCCGCGAGCGGAAACCAGCGATACGGCAACAACTCTCTTTCAGACGCGAACGTCTCTCGCACAAGGTCGATGCTGGCGCCACCTGAAAGCTTCTGCCGCAGTGGAACCGTATTCAGAAATAGACCAAGAGCACGCTCGCCATCAGCCTCTTCGAGCCGGCAATTCGTAACCACGCCCGTGAGCACATCCGTCTGGCCGCCGACGAGGCTCATCACGCGCAGGTGTGACGCCAGCAGCACACTCCGCACCGGCACACCGGCAATCCGCGCCAGTGTTTGCAGACCTTTGGATACTTCCTCCGTGAGCCGCACTTCATACAGGAACGGGAGCGACGTCGCCGCAGTCGCTTCCATCGACTCGCGCCGCGGCAGTTTGAGGACTGAATGATCCGCGAGCTTTTGCATCCAGAAATCGGCACAAGCATCAGATTCGAGCGACTTTCTTTCGAGCGCAACGAAGTCTCTGAACGTCGCCGACGGCGGGGCCGGAAGGGGTTCTGCCTTACCCAACGAGATGAAATAAAGCTGGAACAGTTCGGAGAGCATTGCCGCCACGCTCCAGCCATCGAGAATCACGTGGTGGCAATTCATCGTGAACTGTAGCGACTCCTCGCTGCGACGATGAACCGTAAAGCGCAACAACGGAGGCTGCGAAGAATCGAAGACACGCATCTTCTGCGTCTCCCGCCATTCCTCGAGCTGCGCGTTTTGCTCGGGCTCGGACAGCAAACTCAGATCGATCTCTTCGAGTGGGATCTCGGCTGCGCGCCCTGCTGTGCGATAGACCAGTTGCAGCGGTTCGCTGAAGCTGGTCAGATCAAACGCAGTGCGCAGCATTGGATGACGGGCGGCGAGTTGCCTTATCGCCGTCTTCAATACCTGCGTGTCGAGTTGGCCGCGCAACTGGATGCTCGTGATGTCGTGATAGATCGCCGTGTCAGGACTGTACTCCCGATGGAAGAGCATTCCCGATTGCAACATCGTCAACGGGTATGCGTCTTCTACCTCGTCAGGCATACGCGAACGGTCTTCGTGCGAAACGAGGCTGAACGGTTCTGTCTGCGTCGCGATCAACGCGGGCGGTTCTGTCGCTTTCAGTTCCTGGGCCAACGCGTAGACCGATTGATGCGCAAACAACTGTTCCAGTGAAAACTCCAGGCCGACCCTTTGCGCCGCGGCTTTGACTTGAATACTGCGAATCGAATCGCCGCCCAGGGCGAAAAAGTTGTCGTGAATGCCGACTCGGTCGAGCTTCAACACTTCCGCCCAGATGTTTGCCAGCGTTTCTTCTACGGCCGTGCGAGGCGCGACGTAGTTTCGTTCCGACTCGGCTGTCGTTTGCGCGGGTGGTGGCAGACGTTTCTTGTCGAGCTTTCCGCTCGTTGTTAATGGCAGGGTGTCGAGGACTTCGAAGGCAACTGGGATCATGTAATCCGGCAGCTTGTCTTTCAGATAAGTTCGCCAGTCAGGCGCTTCTGTGCCGGCGAGGACGATATAGGCCACGAGGCGCTTGTCGCCAGGCACATCTTCGCGCGCAAGGACGACGTTCTGTCGCACTGCTGGATGTTCGTTGAGGGCGGCTTCGATTTCG
>DATELZ010000101.1:0-34483 GCA_035276045.1 Pyrinomonadaceae bacterium
ACGCGATCGTTGCTCCTGAGATTGCCGCCTTGCCGCCCGATGTCTCTTTGCGCGGCCCGCTGACGATTTGCCAGAGAATCACCGCGCGCGGTGCCGCCAAACCGGTTCGCAGTCCCGCGATCGCCATACGGCGCTCCACCACGATGCGCCGGATTGTGTTGCCACTTGTTACCGCCGCGAGCGTTGGTATTGCCGATACGATTCCCGCTGATGTTGTTTATGTTCGAGTTGCGATTGAAGTTGTTGTTGACGTTGACGTCGATATCGCCGTGTCCCCAACCAGCGCCCCAACCCCAGCCGCCACCCCACGCCGCGCCCATGGCCCAACCAACGCCAAACGAGATCGCGCTGGCTGCGATCACCGCGCCCGTCGACGGCGGATAATAGATAGGCGGATAGGGATAGACCGGCGCGCCATAAACAACCGTCGGGTTGTAAGAAGGCACATAGACCACTTCCGGGTTCGCCTGTTGGATCACAATTACATTTTTGCTTTCGACGACTTCCGTCTCGACCTTCTGCTGTTGATTTGACGCCAGCGCCCCCGTGCCCTGTGCCTTCGCGCGCATCCGTTGAACCGCATCCATCACGTCTTGCTGCTGCGCTAAGAACGCATTGCCAAGATCGGTGGTCCACTGAATGTCGTCAGACAATCGCTTCACCACGTCCGGCATCGGCGCCATCGCCTGAACGCTCGGATCCCACGGCTGTTTCTTGACTGCGTCAGCCAACTTCTTCTGGTCTTTGCCCAGATTGGGATTTCTTTCCAGCCACTGCTGTAGTTGGACGATCTCGAGCGGATAAGTCGAGGCCACGAGCGTCTGGCTGAGCAGGTTGTCGGGGTAAAGGGCGATCGGCGCGACGAGCGAATCGAGTTGATCCGGCGGAATCTTCACTGCTTGCGCATTGTCCTGAGACATCGTCCGAACCAGCGCCAGTGCGTTTCCGGGGATCAACACCAGCGCGGTGCCGATCGCGATAAGACAGACTAATTGTTGTGAACGCCTTGTTCTCCGCGTTTTGAGATTCATGACAAATACCTCCGTCGCTCCTGAGCCTGCACTTTGTGTCCTCTGCGTTTCTCCCGTGACCTCTGCGTTTCACTCGTATGCAACCCAGAGAACGCCGAGATACGCGGAGATCCTCCAAACAGGACGCCACTCGCTAGTTGATCGCGCTCGACGACTGCGACTTGACGTGCGCCGCCTCCCAACTGCGCACCTTTCGTCTCGCTTCGTCAAAAACTCTTTCGTAATTTCCCTTGCGAACCTTTTCGCGCGCTTCCGGTGTCAGGAGCTTCCAAAACGGTTCGTACTGGTTGAAAACCTTCAAGTACTTCTCCTGGCTCGCAGGCGCCACCTCGTCAGTTCCAAACAGAAAACGATCCGGATAACGATTCACGATTGTTGCGGCTGCCTGCGTAGATTCCGGCGTCGCCACGACATACTTCGCCACTTCATCCCACGAGATGTCGAAGTGCACGTTCTTCAATTCGGGATCGTTGACGATGTCTTCGACGATGGCCGCCTGATCTTTAAGAGGACGAACGATCCGTCCAACGCCGATATGAGCCCAGATAAACGTCGTCTTCGGATGACGCTTGAAAAGTGCTTTCATCTGCGCCGCGTACGCCGGTTCGGTTCCGGGTTTCGCCATCGGCGTGTCGACGTCGTTATGAATGAGGACGACCAGGCCGGCTTCCGTGGCGAAGTCGAGCAGACGATCCAGTGCCTGGTCCTGAAGACTCGCAACTTCGCCGGCGATCTTTGCCGATACAAATTCCTTGTGAATGCTGAATTCGCCGATGCCGGTAAACACACCGGGAAAGGTCTTCAGCACGCGTCGAATGTGATCCGCGGCATACATGTCCGTCGGATTGAATCCGGTGATCATCGGATCGAAACGGTCCTGTTCTTCCTTCGACAGAGACTTGTACGCCATTGCGATCCAGGCGTCGGTAAACGAGTAGTAATAAAGCGGCGCGTCGGAGTTCAGGTAGTAAGTTGGACCACGGTTTTCGTCGACGCGATAGGACCACTGCTGTTGCAGCGGGATGCCAAACAAGGCGACACGCCCGGCTTTGTTGCCCATGATCTTCAGGAAGTCGTGAATGTCGATGCCTTCCTGGATGTAGTTGGTCAGATGGAAGTGCGAATCGTTGAAGAGATAGTCGTTCGGCTTCTGCGCTGAAGTGCTGGCCGAACAGACGAGCAGCGCGACGACTATCACAACGATCTGTAAGATCCGCGGTTTCAAAACGCCAGCTCCATGTTCGTATGGAAAACCCAGCCCCTGCCGCCAATCGGAAATGGCACCGAGGTATAACCAACCGGCGACTTGTAGAGGTAGAGCGCTTCGGTGTTCCAGCGCACGACCTTGTTCTTAAACGGGAAGAAGTTGGTCCCCACGCGAAAGTCACGTGGCTGACCAAACTGGCCGAAGATCTTGGAAAAGCCGATATACGCCTGCAGTTTTTTGGGAACGACCATCGCCGATCCCTGTATTTGGAAAGCGTGATCGAACAACTGCGAAGGTACGAGGTTGAGACTCTCAGGTGTAACGGTCTCCTGGAATTTGAAGTTGTCCAACCAGCGCCAGAAATACTCGCCCTCAAGTGAGAAGCCGCGATACTTGAAGCCGCCGTCGATCGTCGTCATGCGATACCTCGCATCCGTAACCGTGACTCCGGGTGCGAACAGGTTGGGAGTGAAGATCACAGTGCCGTCGGAAAGTCGAAGCTGAGTGTTCTCAAACTGTTCGGAGTCGGGCTGACTTTCTTTGTTCTCGTTGCTGCGGCTGAAGTGAAGTCCGAGGCGAGTGGAGAACTTCTCGTGATGCTCGAAATCGCCCCATCCCTGACCGCTGAATCCTTTTTCGAAGTCGCCGGTGGGAAACCAGACCAGCGAGCTGGACAACGTGTTCAAACCGTTGTCCAGCCGCGACGCGGGAACGCCGAGCGTACTCATGTTGTTGCCGAGCATGACCTGGTACTTCAAACGGTCCGTGAGATTTCCGGTGGCCCATACTCCCGACGTGTAAGACGGACGCATGAACTCGTCGGCGATATGCCGGCTGTCGACACTCAGCCAAAACGGAAAATTGCCTTCGACGCTGCGTGTGCCGGGCAGCGATCGAATGCCCCCGCCCAGCGTGAAATATTTATTGAAGGTGTATTGAAGATTGCCCGCGAGGACGACCTGCGCGCCCTGGCCCTGATTGGCGTTGGAGGTCCAGGCGTAGAGGAAGTAGCGCAGCTTCGGATTCAGAATCCAACCCAGAAACTTGATCTGAAGTTTGAGAAGCTGAATGTCCTGGCGCTGCTGGACCGTCTTCAAATTGCCAAGGGCATCGGTGTAGTTTGCGTCGAGGCCAAGCTGGTTTAGATACCTGACGTAGGTGTAGATGCTGACGTTGAGGTCGCCATATTCGGTGTTCGCGAGTTTGAACCCGAGATTTGGCGTGTAACGGCCGTCGAACTTGTCCTCGTCGTCATCATCTTGTTTAGACGTTGTTTCAGTTGGCGCAGGTGTGGCTGTGGTTTCGGGCTGATCCGATGCAACCGGGGTTGCAGTGGATGTTGTAGTCGAGTTGGCGGAGGCTTGCGCGGCTTCGAGTTTGTCCAATCGTTCCTGAAGACTGCGGATTAGTTTTAGTAATTCGGCTCGCTCATCCGCGGTTACAGGTTTTGGGGTATCAGTTTGCGCAAGACAAACCGATACCGCCGCCAGGAGAACAACCGCCAACGATGCGGCGTGCAGAATCAACCTGCGACGCCGCACAGCGATCACAATGTGACAGAGAATTGAAGTCATGACGCCAAACCGACTGACCGCGGTGAAAACAAATTGAAGTCGAGTTTATTGGCGACGAATTCGATCACCTTCTGCGCCTTCACGCTGTTGCCTGCTTCGTCGAGCGGCGGAGCAAATACGGCAATCGCGCCCTTGCCCGGCACCACTGCGACGATCCCGCCGCCGACGCCACTCTTTGCGGGCAGGCCGACGTGCCACGCCCAACCACCGGAGCCGTCGTACAAACCCGCCATCACCATCGTCGACAAAATGTGCGGCACGCTCTCGGCTTTGATCACCTGCTGGCCCGTCACCGGGTTCTTGCCGTTATTCGCGAGCGTCGCTCCCATGCGCGCGAGTTGGACCACGTTAACTCCGACCGAGCATTGCTTCGTGTAAACATCCACTGATTCAAATGGATCGGAATAGATGCGATCGTATTTCGCCAACAACATCGACAGGGCTTTGTTACCGGTATTGGTCGCTGCTTCCGACTTGTAGACTTCGTCGATCAAGCTGAGCTTTTCGCCGGCGGCGCGGCTGTAAAAGTCGAGAATCTTGTTCCACTTCTCGTCGGCGGTCTTGCCGGAGATCAAGCTCACGGTCGAGATCGCGCCGGCATTGACGTACGGATTGCCGGTGTGAGTCGGCATGTCGGCGACGGCAAATACCGAGTTGAACGCCCGGCCAGTCGGCTCGTTACCAACCTTCTCGAGGACTTTGGCCGATCCGAGTTCCTCCATCGCCAATGCCTGAGAAAACACTTTCGAGATCGACTGGATCGAGAACGCATAGTTGATGTCGCCCATTGAAAGGACCTGGTTGTCGGTCGTGACTATGGCGATCCCGAAAAGCTTTGAATCGACCTTGGCGAGGTAAGGAATGTAATCGGCATTCTTTCCGCCAGGATCGTTCTTGAACTTGTCGTATGCCTCGCGAACGACAGCTTCGACCTGGGCCCTGGACGGCGCGACCGGACTGACCTTCTGGGCCAAAACAGATCTGGGCACGGACAAGGGCGCTGCGAAGGTCATGACGACAAACAGCGCGATGACCATTCTTGCTTGAATCGTCTTTCTCAACATGACTCTTTCTTCTCCTCTTCAATTGGACCAATTGGTCCACCACTGCCGCGAATCAATAACTGAACAGCTTCGAAAAGTTGTACCGGAACGAAAACTGGATGCGGAAATCATCCGCCTTGAACCCGTCCAGGAAGTTTTCCCGCCTGCCCCACTGAAGCTCGCCGCCGATCATCACGTTCTCGTATGGGTAGTAGAGCAGGTTGCCGAGCGCGTAATGGCCGCGCCGAAAAGCATTCGGCGCCTGCCCGTTGGAGTTGTCGATATCCAGCATCGAGTAACCGATGGCGGTGCTGAAACGTTTGTTCCAGTTGTGATCGAGAAACGCCACGAGGCTCCACATCGGAAGGGCAACGCCTTTGATCGGACGGCGCGGATCTCCGCCGGGCGTCAATTCGATACCGATGTCGACCGGCGCGTCATTCATGTAGTTTTGAATTCCCTGGCCGAACACAAATGCGAAGCGCCCGGTGTCGTTCTCGGTGAACTTGAGGTTTGACGTCAGGTTCAGACCAGCGCCGACTTCGGTGCCGCCCAGATCGAATTGATCGTCGTTTACGTCAACCCACTTGATGCGCCTGATCATTCCTGCGGCCTGGAAGTAGCCCCAGTCCCTGGTGAAGCGAACGTTGCCGGAGAAGTCGGGCAAATCAAACTTGGGCCTGATTCCCTGCAGCTCGATGCGATCGGCAAACCTGCCCTGGTCGCCAGAAGCGCCGGGACGTTCGACGGCAAGTGTCACGGAGTTTCTTCCTTTGAAAGGCATCCAGCGAAACTGGACGTTGCGGAAGAAAACCATGCCGTTTGGTCCCCAGTATTCGAGTGAGTTGGGAAACACGTCGATGTCCATGAACGGGCTCCAGGTTTGGCCCGCGCCGAATTGGCCAAACTCACCATAGGCGTGACGCAAACGGAAAGTCGTTTGACCAGCGTCGACGCCGGTGCCAAAAAGCTCGAATTCAAACTGCGTCTTCAGTTCGCCGTACTTCGTCGGCGTGGTCGACTTAACGCCAAGCCGGCTTTGCCTGACCCCGAAATAAGTCTTGCCATTGGGCGCAAACTCGTTGGGAAACGACGGCAGCTTGGTGGGCCGAACGACGTCGAACCAATCAGGATCGTTCTGCTTGAATTGATAACCCGCGTCGAGCATCACGAAGCCGTAGATCTGAAACGTGCTCTCTCCCTTGTTGTTGTCCTGTTTGGCGGGCGCTGTTGAAACTGTTTCCGGTTCGGCGGGTTTGGCGGGTTCGGTATACGTTGCTTCGATCATCGCTGGAGCGGGATTGTTCTTCTTTGCCTCCAGGGCGTTGATCTGGCCTTTGAGTTCTCCCACCGTCTGCTCCAGTTGTTGTAAGCGCTTTTTCAATTGCTCAACTTCCGGTGTTTGAGGTGCAGGTTGCGTCGCAGGCTCCTGTGTTTGCGCCACCGTTGAGCTGCTGGGGAAATAAAGCAGAGCTGTGAGGACCAGGGTAATAACGGAGTAAGTTCTCCAGCTCTGTCGATCATCTGTTTTCATGCGCTCTCCTCCAATGTGTGGGGCAGAGTTTTCGTAGTTCGATCAAAATGTAGTGGAGGGTAGGAGGGTGGATAACTGGCAAAACTTACAGGTGACCGAAACGGTGCAAGTTCTTAGACTCAGAGCACATTTTATGAAGCAGCTCGAGTCCGATTATGAGTTGACGCAGGCGATCGCGAGAGGCGCGATCGCGAGCATCGGCGATCTGTATGAGCGACATCGGCCGCGGGTCTACTCGGTCTGTTTGCGAATGACGGGAGATACCAGTGTGGCCGAAGATCTGACACAGGAGATCTTCATTCAGTTGCTGGGAAAGGCCGGATCGTTTCGCGGTGAGAGTCAGTTTTCAACGTGGCTGTTTCGCTTCACGACCAATCACGTGCTGATGCATTTTCGAAAGCTGACGCGGCGTAATCAAAGATTTCCTTCCCTGGTGGAAGAGCTTGAAGTGAAGGGTGGGATGAAGCTCTCGCTCCCCGCCAGCCAGCTTCTCGATCGACTTGCACTCGACACAGCACTCGCGAAATTACCTGCCGGTTGCCGTTCCGTCTTTCTGAAGTTTGACGTCGAGGGTTATAACCACGAGGAGATTGCCGGAATCATCGGTTGTTCGGTGGGAAACTCGAAATCGCAACTGCACAAAGCCCGTCGCAAGTTGAGAAAGCTCCTTTCAAGCGGCAGGCTGCGATCGTTTTCAGCAGCCACAAATCCTCAGTAGACTCTGCGCGCTCTGCGATTCTCTGCGGCTCTCTGCGTCGAAACTGCACTTAACGCAGAGCACGCAGAGAATCGCAGAGCGCGCAGAGAATCGCAGAGTTTTCGCGAAGAACCTTCTTCACAATCAGGCCTTCTTTATTTCGCCGGCGGCGGATACTTCTTGAACAGCTTCGCCACTGCCTTATTCAGGTTCTTGTTGACCTTGTTCGGATCCTTGCCCGAGCCAAGCGTCTTACTGGCTTCACCACGCCAGATCTGTTTCTTGGTTCCGACGTCGTACATGTCGACGTTAAGTGTTCCGATATTGATCGTCGAGGTGGTGGTTGTCGTCGTGCCCATGCCGCCCCAGCCACGCCAACCGCCCCAACCCCAGGCATCGCCTCCGGTGCTGTAAGAGTTCCACTGTTTCTCCTGGTTGACGGCGACCTGGTAGATAACGTAGAGGTCCGGGTTATCTTCAGTCTTCGACAATCCTTTCAGCGACAGTTGAGACTCGATTGCCTGTTTGATCTGGCTGTCGAGAATTGAATTGGGATATTCCGAGTTTGGCGCCTGGACCCACTTGTAGGTCTTGTACTTCGAAAAGTCCGTGCCTGCGAGAAAGTTGTACTTTATGTCCTGGGCCAAGCCAGTCGCAGACCACGCGCACAACAACCCTGCGATCATCAGCATTCGAGAGAGCCTGTTGGTCCTCATCTTCACACTTCCATCCTTCCTGTAACGTTTCCAGCAGCCCGAATTCTAATACCGCGAAAAACCCGGATAACTGTCACTTTTGACAGGCGTGAGCAAAAGGTCGCGTGCAAATACTAGCGGGTAGTTTCAGGAGGTCAGTGCATGATTACGCGTCTAATCCTGCTTGTCTTGCTTAGTTTGCTCTTCACAGTTACAGCGATCGGGAAGAACGTCGACGACGTCGTCGTTCTCAGAAACGGCGACCGCCTGACCGGAGAAATCAAAGGACTCCAGCGCGGCGAGCTCAGGGTCAAATCGGACTACATGGCTGAAGCAGTTCGTCTCGATTGGGCCAAGGTCGAAAGACTCGACAGCAAATCGACGTTCATGATCTGGTTGGTCGACGGCAAACTGGTCACGGACGTGATGCGTGTCTTGCCGAACGCGAACGGAACCGCTTCTTTCGAGATCGGCAATTCGCACACGGCCATTCGCGTAAACAAGCTCGACGTGATACGCATCACGCCGGTCGACAAAGGCTTTTGGCGGCGACTCGAAGGATCGATCGATTTCGGTTTCAGCTTTACCAGCGGCAACGATCAGTATCAAACACAGCTCGCCGCCACGACGACCTACCGCGCCGGAGATCAATCATTTACCGCGTCAGTTGATTCCACTTTCAGTGGCCAACCGCAAGGCGAAAGCACGCGGCGAAATCAATTCAGCTTCGACTATCGAAAACAGTTAGGTAAACGCTGGTACGTTGGCGGAGTGTTCGATCTGCTGCAAAGCGATCAGCAAAGTCTGGATCTGCGAACGTCGGTGGGCGGCCTCGTGGGCTTCAACTTGAAACAAACGGAATATACGCGGCTGTCAGTCTACGGCGGCGTTGTCGGCACGCGGGAAAAGTATTCCACGATTGTCGGTAAGCCCGAAGACACAAACGCCGATGGATTGACCGGCGTCGACTTCGCGACGTTTCGTTTCTCGCGGACAGACATCCGATCTCGTTTCAGCCTGTTCCCCAGCTTTACTACACCGGGACGCATGAGGATGCAGGCGACTTCGGATCTGCGGATCAAGTTGGTCAAAGACCTGTGGTGGGGTTTTCACATTTACGAAAACTTCGACAGCAAGCCACCGGTCAGAGCTGACAAGAACGATCTGGGCGTGAGCACTTCCCTCGGTTGGAAGTTCTGAGAAGTCTCACCCTGTAAATTTTGCCAGTAGTAGATCTCGAAGCGGTCCATAGAATTCCAAATCGCGTTGCACACCTGCCAACAAGTCCATGACCACTGGCGCCGGATCGAGCAACGTGTATCCAGGGGCGAATAATGAATATGCACAATCAATTTGGTTCGGTCCCGGCCGGAGATGGAGTGTGGATGAATTTGGAAATCGATCTCGGGGCAGTTTCACACCAGGGTTACGTGAGGCAGAGTAATGAAGACAGTTATCTCGTTATCCGCTTCGGACGTTCGCTCGAAAACCTGTTGACAAATCTTGAAGACGATTTGATCGAACAGGATTACTTCATGGACGGGTATGGCTTGCTGGTCGCCGACGGCATGGGGGGCATGGCCGCCGGCGACGTGGCCAGCCGGCTCGCACTCACCAAGTTGCTTCAACTGATCATCGAGACCTCTGACTGGACCCTGGCGCTCCAACACGATCAGGACGTCACCAGGGTTTTGCAGCGAATGAGCGAACGCTTCGTTCAGTTAGACAACATCCTGAGAAAAGAAGCCGCCCTGGATTACACGCTTCAAGGCATGGGCACGACCCTGACTGTCGCAGGCGTGATGGGGACCGATCTGATCGTCGGACACGTGGGCGATTCGCGGGCTTATCTCTTACGCGGCGAGGAATTCCAACAATTGACAACCGATCACACCTTAGCTCAGGCGCTGATCGATGCCGGCGTTGCGAATCGCGACGATCCAGCTTCGCGATCGATGCGACATGTGTTGACGGCTGCGGTCGGTTCACTGGGAGAGCAGTTTGAGCCCCAGGTGCAACGCTTCAAAGTGCAGGCCGGCGATCAGCTATTGCTCTGCACGGATGGACTTACGGAACTCGTCGAGGATTCGACGATTACCAGTGTTTTGAGCCAGGCGACCTCTGCCCAAAGCGCTTGTCAGAACCTGTTGGATCTCGCCCTCGCAGGCGGCGGCGTGGACAACATCACCGTGATTGTTGCCCATTTTCTGGCAGCGCTATGACTCCATACTGTCAGAATTGACAGTATTCGTTTCCCACAAGTGTCACTAACATTTTCCTGAAGGCCGACTCAGCTTTCACGAATCGAAAGGAGCAAACAATGAGATTTACAGGGGATAAACTCAACAGAATAATCGCAGTCGCCTTCATTCTTGTCGTGGCGTGCAACGGGAGTGTATTAGCAACAGCATTTACAACCGATCAGGATCCGCAAACGAGGAGCGTGCCTGACGGCGAGAAGGTAAAGAAACAAAAAGGCGTCGTCGTCAAGCGCAATCCTGATTCGTTCACGATGACTGATCCGAATGGTGGGCCACAAACGGTCGTCCTCATGACGGACTCGACTGAAGTGAAGAGCCACAAACGCGGCGTGTTACGCGGCTCCAAGGAATACGGCGCAAGCTACATTCTTCGTGGACTGCGACTTGAAGTTGATGGCGTCGGAAACTCGGAAGGTCAACTCGTCGCCGAAAAGATTCGCTTCGACGAACAGGATCTCAGGTCCGCACAAGCGCTCAAGTCTACCGTCGATCCGCTCGAAGCAGAGATGAACGAGAAACTGCGCCAGCAACAAGCGGAACAGGAACGACTGGCGGGCCAGCTTGCGGAAAACGAGGCGCTCACAGCACGAGCACAAGCTTCAGCGGACGCCGCCGCAGCCGCCGCACAAAAAGCCCAACAGACAGCCGACTACGCCAACAACCGGATCAACGGTCTCGACGATTTCGATCCGATCAAAACGATCACCGTCACTTTTGCGACCAACAGCTCGAAGCTTGGTCCAAAAGCGAAAGCGACGATCGACGAAGCGGCAGCATGGGTCAGAACGCAAAACACCAAGGGCTGGGTCATGGCCGTAATCGGTTATGCCGATTCAACCGGCAGTTCGCAACGCAACATCGATCTCAGCGAGCGACGCGCGAACGCCGTCATCTATTACATAGTTAGTAAGTACAAGATGCCGTTGAACCGGCTGGTCCAACCTTTCGGTTATGGACAACTGGAACCGGTAGCGGAAAACGAGACCAAGGCGGGACGGGCGAAGAATCGCCGTGTTGAAATCAGGCTCATGATCAACAAAGGCATCTCCGGACAGGTGGGACAAGGCAAGTAGATCGGCGGTGTCCTGATCTCTATGTCCTTTGCGATTCAGTCATGTCAACACAGAGAACACCGAGTTACACGGAGAGACACTACTAACAGAATCAGTTTGCTTGCTTGAGGTGCAAGGTGCGGGCGACGCAGGAGGCGCACCGAAACACCTCTTATGGGCCGGGTCATCAGGGTGGACCCGGCCCGTCTTTCTTTCCTCACTTCACAATTTTTAAGCGCTTTTGACTGACACCGGAGTGCCGTTGAAGGCGGCGGTTCCGCAGAGGGCGTCGATTGCCTGATTGTCTGTGAGATCGTTGATGCTCGTGCCGGCGTGCTGTTGGGCGACTTCCAATTGAATGCCGGGTCGATCGTGTCCCCAACCATGCGGAATGCTTACCACTCCGGGCATCATCTCGTCCGATATTTCGAGCGGCACTTCGATCGATCCGACCTGCGATTGCACGAGGACCATTTGCCCCGGCATCAGTTGGCGCGCGGCTGCGTCGGCAGGATGCATCAGGATTGTGCATTGCGGCTTGCCTCTGAGCAGCCGTTCGGTGTTATGCAGCCAGGAGTTGTTGCTGCGAAGCTGGCGCCGTCCGATCAATTGCAGGTGTCCATTTCGAGACGCCCCGTCCAGCAGTTTCGCTTTCACGCGAGCGAGGTCTTTGACCATTACTTCCGGCGCTAACTGGATCTGTTTATCCGCGGTTCGCAAACGTTTTGGCAGGCACGGAGATAATGGACCAAGATCGATCCCGTGTTTCGCTTGCTTCACTTTCTTTAGCGTCAAGCGGTGTGGACCAAAACGCAGACCGAGATCGAGCATTCGCTCCGGGGGCAGAAATCGTTTCATCAACTTTCGTTTCATGCGGCCCCGCAAGCCCGCGTCTTCGATTCGCGTTTGCAGTTCGAGCAGGATTTCCCAGTCGTGACGCGTGTCCGGATCTTTAGGAAACAAGGCAGGCGAGAACTTGGTGACGTTGCGAACTGCGAGCAGGTGAAACGCGAGATCGTAGTGGTCACGGTCGAGCGGTGACGTGGGCGGCAGGATGATGTGCGCGTGCCGCGTCGTCTCGTTGATATAGCAATCGATAGCGACCATGAACTCAAGACTCGCGAGGCCGCGATCCAGTTCACGGCCATTCGGAGTCGACAGCACCGGATTTCCCGCCACCGTTACGAGTGCCTTAATCTGGCCTTCGCCTTCGGTCAGGATCTCTTCAGCCAGCGCGGCGACCGGGAGTTCGCCGGAGAATTCCGGAAGCTTTCGCACGCGGCTGTGCCAGCGAGCAAAAGTCCCGCGCGGTGCTAAAGACTGTGGCGCCGTTACCGGATCGAATGCCGGCAACGTAAACATCGCGCCGCCCGCTCGATCCAGGTTTCCCGTAACGATGTTCAGAACGTTGATGAGCCACTGACAAACGCCGCCAAACTCCTGCGTGCTGACGCCGATTCTTCCGTAACACACCGCCGACTCTGCGGCTGCGAACTCTCGCGCCAGCAGACGGATCTGTTCGGCTTCAATTCCCGTAGGACCCGCAACTATCTCCGGTGAAAACTCAGCCACCAGATCTCGGACAGTTTCGATACCGCTCGTGAATGTGGCCAGCGCGCCAGGCTTAGTGAGTCCCTCCTCAAATACGACGTGCAGCAACGCCAGTAACAGCAGAACATCTGAGCCGGGACGGATAAACAGGTGACGATCGACAACGCGCGCCGTCTCGTTGCGACGCGGATCGATCAGTATTACCTTCCCTCCTCGTTCCCGGATCTCCTGTAACCTTCGATTCATTCCCGGAGCAGTCATCAAGCTGCCGTTTGACGCCAGCGGATTTGCGCCGAGCATCAGGAGGAATTTCGTGCGTTCGAGATCGGGAATCGGAAGCAGGAGCTGATGACCAAACATCAGGAACCCGGCGAGGTGATGGGCCAGTTGGTCCACCGAGGTCGCGGAAAACTTGTTACGCGTTTTCAGGCTGCGAAGGAATGGCGGCGCGAAAAGCAGAATGCCGTAGTTGTGAGCCGAGGGATTGCCGAGATATGAACCGACCGAGTTACGTCCGTGAGTCGCGCGAATGCGTTTGAGGTTATTTGCTACCTCGTCAAAAGCCTCGTCCCATCCGATCCGTTCCCAACCATTCGCCGTGCGCCGCACCGGCTGCCTGAGCCGGTCCTTGTCATAATGAAAATCCTGTAACGCGACGGCCTTCGGGCAAATATACCCCTGGCTAAACGGATCCTCCCTATCCCCCCGAATCTCGAGCCTTCGCTCCTGAACAGTAATCTCAATCCCACAGATCGCCTCGCAGAGATTGCAGTTGCGATAGTGCGCCGCGTTGTTGCCGTTGCTGCTCATGACACGTCTGCGTCGAGTATCCGCGTGCCGGCAAAATAAAGCAACAATTTTGAGATCTGAGATCTTAGATCTGAGATCTTAGCTCTCAGCGATCACTCCATCCGTGTTGACCAATCAACGGCACGAACGCGCAGCCACCATGGTCTTCGATCTTGCGTGCGGTTTCCGTTTTAATCACCCGAATGAGTCGCTGGCTATCGCGAGACTCGCCGACGGGAACTATCAGCCGGCCACCGATCTTCAATTGCGTGATCAACGGCTCCGGAATCGTTGGTCCACCAGCCGCGACGAGAATCCCATCGTACGGAGCATTCGCAGCCCAACCAAGCGTGCCGTCGAAACATTTAACTGTCGCGTTGTAAATCTCCAACTGCCGAATACGCGACTGCGCCTCACGCGCGAGATCGCCGATGCGTTCGATCGCATAAACCTGCGCCGCTACCTGCGACAACACCGCGGTTTGATAACCCGATCCCGCTCCAATCTCCAACACACGACTGTATCCGTCGAGTTCGAGCAACTCGGTCATACGCGCGACGATAAAAGGTTGCGAGATGGTTTGGTTGGCGCTGATGGGCAAAGCGTGATCGCCATAGGCGCGGCTTTGCAAAGCTTCCGGCACGAAGAAATGACGCGGCACGTTTCTCATCGCTTCGAGCACGCGCACGTCGCGAATGCCGTAATGCTCGCGCAGACGCGCGACCATACGGTCTCGGGGAATAAAGTACTCCTGTAGTGAAGCCGAGCGATTTTTGTTGGCTGCTTGCACCGGGAGAATTTTACTTGCTTTAGCTCTTGTGGAGTAGTTCGGAGTCTTTCAGATAGTTCCAGGTCTCGATCGCCGTCAGCGCCTGGTGATCCGTCATATCGCTGCGCAGCGGCGTCACCGAAACGTAACCCTGCTTCACGGCGTGATAATCAGTGCCTTCAACTGAGTTCGCGTTGAAGTATTCTTCGCCGATCCAGAAATAAGCCTTGCCACGGGGATCGATGTGCTCGCTGATGACGGGACGCGCATTCTTGATTCCCTGCCGCGTAACCTTCACGCCTTTGATCGCGCCCGGCGGCAAATTGATGTTGAGCAACGTGCCTTCACGCAGACCTTCGTCGAGCACCTTGCGCACGGCGACGACGGCAAACGCCGCCGCTTCCGTGAAGTCGAAGTTGTCGCGCGCAACCAGGCTCAACGCAATACCCGGCACGCCGAGAATCGTCGCTTCCAAAGCGCCGGCCACAGTTCCCGAATACGTCGCGTCGTCGCCGAGATTGCCGCCGTGATTGATACCGGAGACGCAGATGTGCGGGCGTTCCTGTTCGGGAAGGATCTTGTTTAAAGCGAGCGTGACGCAATCGGTGGGAGTTCCGTCTATGGACCAATGACGGCTGTCGAGCTGGCGGATACGCAACGGCCGCGCGAGCGTCAGACTATGCGACGCGCCACTCATTTCAGAAGCGGGCGCGACGACATAAACGTCACCTATTTCCTTCAGGGCTTCCTCGAGTTTAATCAGCCCATCGGAATGGATGCCGTCGTCGTTAGTGATCAAGATCCGCGTGGTCATAAATCCAGTTCATTTTCCATTCGTCGTTTGTCGTTTCTCATTTCTCATTTCATTTGGTGTGTTCCAAATGACAAACGAGCAATGAGCAATGCCAAATGGAAAATGATTACGACTGGTGAGATATGAGTACGACTTGTGCAGGGGAGAACTTAATCGCGCGGGATGCGCATCCGGCCTTTCTTCTTGTTCCGCTTGCGAGCGAGGGCCGACTTCAATTTTGCCTTTTGGCCGGGCGGGATAAAGAATGCGTGCTTTTTCGCATCCTTGATGATCTCCTCGGTCATCACTTTGCGCTTAAAACGTCGCAGCGCGCTCTCAATCGACTCACCCTGATTAACAGTAACTATTGCCATTCGTTCTCAACTTTCCCTTCCTCAAAAGCCTCAATTCGGGCTGCTATTTAACCATAAACCCGCAAAAACACAAAAAGGCAGAATCAATTTTGGCGATTGATCCGTGCCTTTCCGTGTCCTCCTGTAAACCTTTACCTAAACCAACACCGCCTCGGCTTCGGCGGGTTCTTCCTTCTTCCGGCCAAGACCCTTGATCTGGACCGGTTTGTCGGCATCCTTGGCGATCGACTGCTTCTTCAGAATCATTTCCTGATAAAGCTTGCGCATCATCACTGCTTCCTCGTGCGCCGTCTTCGGACCTTCCATCTCCGGCTTGTTGGGACGGGCCAGGTCGACTTCATTCAGGATCAGGTTATGCGTCTTATCGGCCATGTTAACGTCCTTGCCACCAGCAAAGATCTCGTGCCGGCCGTGTTCCTGGTACCACTTCGCCACGGTCGCATTCTGGTGCATGTTCTCGATGATATTGCGCCAGCCGATACCGGTGTTGTACGCGCAGAACGAAATCTCGCCTTCCTGCGTGCCGTACGGAATGATGCACATTTCGGTGCGGCGGAAGTCGTAATTGAAGAGATCCTGGAACCACATACCTGC
Organism: Pyrinomonadaceae bacterium; assembly: GCA_035276045.1. Lineage (GTDB taxonomy): Bacteria > Acidobacteriota > Blastocatellia > Pyrinomonadales > Pyrinomonadaceae > PSRF01. The sequence goes on from DATELZ010000101.1 coordinate 15,965, forward strand.
GATGAACAGGAAGTTCCAACGATCCGAGCGCCGTTTTTCGATGTCCCCTGCGCTGCGGTCGCCGCCGACCTTGCCGTAGTCTTTACCGGTCAGGCCAAACGACTTGTCAAACTTCTTGAAGAGTTCGTAAAGCGTGAACTGCGATGGCGACTTGTACGGGTTGTAGTGCTTCAAAAGCGCCAGACCCATCATCAGGTTCGACATCCACTTGCCACGCGCCGCGTCGGTGATCTTCTGCATGTCACGGACGAGTCCCGGGATATTCAGAAACTCCGGAACCGGACGCATCTCTTTGTTTTCCTTGTCGATCATCACCGCGGTGCCGACGCCACAGTTCGGGTGACAGCCACAGGAAACCTGGCCCCACTCGGCATTCGGTCCGTGCACGAGATCGGCAAAGTCGGCAAACGCGCCCATCAGCGACAGCGGGAACCAATCGCGCGTCGGCTCGGTGATGCCGACCTGATCCTTTACGTCATGCGCGAGGTGCGAAAGGGTGTAGCGCTGTTGCAGACGACGCTGTTCGGTAATCTCTTCGTCACGGCCGGTGAATGAAACCGGCTGGAACGAAAGGAACGCGATCTTCTTCGGATTGTCGAGCGCGAAACGAATGATCGAGCCGACCTGATCGTTGTTGATGCCGTTGACGAGCGTCGTAACGAGCACGATTTCAACGCCTGCTTCGTGCAGGTTGTTGATGGCGCGCATCTTCACGTCGAACAAGTTGCCGACCTGGCGATGGCTGTTGGCGTCGTTGCCGATACCGTCAAACTGGAGATAAACGTAACGCAAACCGGCTTCGGCAGCCTGGCGGCAGAATTCTTTGCTCTTGGCGAATTCGATGCCGTTGGTCGCCGCCTGCACGCTGTTGTAACCGACTTTGCGCGAGTACTTGATCGCATCGATGAAGTGCGGCGAGATTGAAGGCTCGCCGCCGGAGAACTGGACTGACATCTGGCGTCGCGGCTTGATCGTGATCGCGTTGTCGAGAATCTCTTTGATCTCGTCCATGCTGAGTTCGTGAACGAAACCAACCTGGTTGGCGTCCATGAAGCACGGGTCGCACATCATGTTGCAGCGATTTGTCAGGTCGACGGTCAACACGGCGCCGCGGCCGTACTTGACGGTGCTCGAACCGTGATTGTGCAGTTTCTCGTCGTTGTGCGCGTCGATGTCGCGGCCGGGAAACATCGCTTCGATATGCGTTAGGAACTTCGAATCGATGGCCATCATGTCTTCGAAGTGACCGTGGGTCGGACAGTCTTTGATCATCCAGATCTCGCCGTCACGTTCGATGATCTGCGCTTTGATCTCGCCGACCTTCTCATTAATAAGGACGCTGACGTCTTTCTTTCCGCTGACGATTGCTTCGCGCGCTTCGATCACGCAGTTTGGACAAAGCGAATCGGTGGTGCGTGGCCAGCCGAGAGTTGGTTTGCTCTTCTGCCATGATTTGAGCAATGGCTTGTCCGACCATTTGGGAGTGAATGAAGGATTTGGCTTGTACTTATTTACTGATTGAATTGCGTTAAAAAGGCTTCCAGCAATAAAGGTTAATCCGCGCTCTGCGTGCTTAATCGGTCGCATCCGGCTCTCCGTTCGGTTTCTATTTTGTCGCCTTGGTAGATTGGGGACAGTCCAAGGCCGCGAACCTATTGGCAATGAGCGTGCCTCAGCGTTCGGTGAACGTAAGCTGATTATTTACTTAATTTAAATTATTGAGAGGAAAAGAGGCGGTGTGTCTTCATGCTACAGGCGCATCGTAATGCGAATGGGTGTGACATTTTGGCCGGCTGAAACCTCATCGATCCTTGCCCATAGCGGCGGTCATCGCGGCGATGATGGGATCGGTAACTCGCTTCTTATAAAGCTCGTCGAGCTTACCGGGAGACAGGTCGAAATCCACTGGCGACTCTTCGATTCGCTTGATGATCGTGCCTTCCGAAAAGCCTGCTTCGACCAGACGGATCACGCCCTCGTTATCGAGCACCGGAGTCTTTTCCAGTTTCGGCGAGGAGCCACCACCGCCCTCTGTTGAAGGTTTGATGATGCGCACTGTCGCCGATCCGCTGATGCCTCCTTCGTTCACGTTGCCGCCGTTCCCCGCGCGCGACTCACTTCTCGATTGCGAGCTGCCACCAGCACCGAAGATGTTTGTGCCGGAGCTTTGCGAATCACCATCAGGCTTCTTGTTCAAGCCTTTGAAAAACTTCTCGTCTGATACCCAATCGTCTTCGCCGAGGATGAACGTTGCGTCCTGTGATGAGAGCATCGCGAGAATGATGTTCTCGTTCACGCCCTGCTTCTTGAGCTGAATCAGTTGTTCGGGATCGAGATTGAAGACGTTGGGCCGGTTGTGGACGATCGAGATGATCGTCTTTTCTTTGAAACCAGCCTTGACGAGTTTGATCACGGATTCGTTTGTGAGCGGAACTTGCTGAGCATGAGCGCCGATCATAAAGAGCGAAACGCACAGAGTTGCGGCTATGAGTAATCGTTTCATGACGTCGGTTTAGGCTTCCTCGTTCGGACGGTGGTTCGTTTGTAGCGATAGCTGATCTTCTTCACGTAGTTGCGCGTCTCGCGATACGGCGGAACGCGATTGCCATACTTCGCCACCGCGCCTTCCCCGGCGTTGTAACTCGCGAGCACGAGATCGACGCGATTATTGAAACGATTCAACAGCTCACGAAGATAACGAGTGCCACCGGAAATATTCTGCGCGGGATCGTGTGAACGCCGCACGCCGAAACGAGCCGCAGTTCCCGGCATGAGCTGCATCAACCCGCGCGCGCCTTTCGGCGAGACCGCGCCGGCGTTGAAGTGCGACTCCTGCTCCATCACGAGAAATATCAGGTACGGATCCACGTTGTACTTGCTTCCGTTCAAACGGATCAGTCGATCGAGTCCGGGCCTGCCGGTGCTCCAACCGCGTTCTTTCTTTCCGGTTTGCGCGCTCGCTTGCGCAATCGTCTCGGGCGCTTCCAACTCGATGCGATCGATGCGGCTGCGATCGAGAAAGATCGACATACCGCCGCGTTTGTACCATGCGCCGGCAGGCGACTCGCTCGCGCTATCGGCTTCGACACGCGCGCCGCCTTTTAAGTAGATCCAAACAGGCTGGTCGTACGTGCCGCTCTTTGGCGGCGGCGCGACTTCGGCAACGTCGTCAATGGCTTCGAAATGATCGTCGTCGTTTGTGCTTGGCGCTGCCGGCGCGGTTGTTGCCGGTTCAGGTTTAATACGCTCGATTTGCTTGACCTTGCTTTTGGGGAGAAGGTTGCTGAGATTGCCCTGGCGATACCAGATTCCTTGCGCAGTCTCTGTCGCTTCGTCGACCGCCAAGTACGAACCGTCCGCAAGTTTCAGTCTCACCTCTTCACGGACCTGTGCAGATCCGGAATGCGAGCAGACCGCTACTAGGATTCCAATAAGAATTAGTCTCATAGCTCCAATGGGTCCGCTTCGCTGGAGGCAAACGAGTGTGACGTACCGAAGTAGTTGCTCCAGGCAATGTTGACGATGTGCGGCGTCAGTTCGAGTTTGTGTTTTTCAAACTGGCAAATATCCGTGGCGCGATCGAGCAGGTCGCGTGGTTCGCAACCTTTCATCTGGCGAGCTTCGACGCGATACTTCGCCAGGATATGGTCCAACACTGATTGCTCGACGTTGATGCCACGCCGGCCGGCTTGATACCGGAAGATCGAGGAATAAGCCGCAGGCGTAGGCGGCTCGACGCGCGCGCGGTAACCCATGCGTCGCAGAAACGCCTGGTCCGCGAGATCGTTTTCGTCGAGGTTGGTCGAGAACACGACGAGCTGTTCAAACGGAACCTCGATCTTCTTGCCGGTGTGCAACGCGAGATAGTCGACGCGTCGTTCGAGGGGCACGATCCAGCGGTTCAACAGATCCTGCGGCGCAACTCGCTGGCGGCCAAAGTCGTCGATCACGAGTGTGCCGCCGTTTGATTTCATCTGAAACGGCGCTTCGTAAAACTTCGCCGCGTCGCTCCAAGTCAGGTCTGCGTTTTCCAGGGTCAACTCGCCGCCGACGACGACCAGCGGCCGCTTGATCATCACCCAGCGGCGATCGAATTCGATTGGAGTTTCGTCTTCGGGGAACGGTTCGTGACAGTGAGCGTCGAACACGCGAATGATCTGTCCGTCGATCTCGACCGCGTACGGGATCCAGATCGCGCCGTTGAGCGCGTTGTTGATTCGTTCGGCAACGGCTGTTTTGCCGGTTCCCGGAAGTCCCGTGAGAAAGAGCGAGCGGCGCGAGTTGATGACGCAACCGAGCGTTTGCAACAACGACTCAGGCAGTACCAGATCGTGAAACGCCTGGCGCACCGTGTCGATCGAAGCCGGGTTCGTCGGGATCGACTGCAACTTCATCATGTGCGTGTAGTCACGCAACGAGACCGGCGCTGGTCCAACGTAACCGCAAATCGACATCAGGCGCGTCAGACGGTCCCAGCCGTGGTCCAACATGGCATAACGCGTCGAGCCCACCGTCAACTGCATCTTCACTTCGATCAGCTTCTCTCGATACAGCTTCTGCAGCAGATCTTCCGTCAACATTCGCGGCAGGTTGATGCGTTCGGCGACGGCCATCGTCGTCGGTTCCGGCAGCATGGCCACGTGCTTCAACGCGAGATCGCACAAAAACTGCTCGGAGATGCCGGTGTCAGCCAGCTCCTCCGGCAGCGGGGGACCCATGCTTTCAACTTCCGCGCGCGTCAGAATTGTCGTATGCGACATCGTGAGACTCTCTTTCTCTTTGGCCTGGGATAATTTCCCATTTGTCGTTTGTGATTTTCCATTTGTCATTGTTACTTGCTGCGGAAAATACAAATGACAAACGACAAATGGAAAATGTTCCGGCTCGGTCTGCAACCTAAAGACTACTTCCCAGTCGTAACCAGCATAGTTCCGTTCGAGGCGACGATCAGCGCGGCGCGCATTGATTCCGATTCACTCGCGCGGCCAACACGGTGATAGAGATCGGCCAGGCGCCGGAGCGCGAGCGAGTTGTTCGGATCGATCTGGTGCGCGGACTCGTAATAACGAATCGCATCGTCCTCGCGGCCAAACCTTTCGAGCATCTTCGCGGTGTTGAGATTGCCTGTTAACGGACCAGTGGCTCGCGCGAAAGCTTTGTAAGCTTCGTCGATCTTGCCGAGACGGCAATACGCGAGACCGAGGTTGTTGAGAATCCGCTCGTCACTCGGCGCCAGCTTCGCCGCGCGTTTCAGACGATCGACCGCCGCGCGATAATTGCCGCTTTGATACAAAGCGAAACCGAGGTTATTCAGCGTCTCGGCGTCTTCTTCGAGTTTCACGGCGCGTTCGAACGAATCCTTCGCGCGATCGCCGAATCCTTTTTTGTCGTAAGCGACGCCCAGCAGGTTGTGAGCCTCGGTCAACTTCGGATCGAGTGAAACGGCAGTGGAGAGCGCGGAGATCGCTTCGCTGTACGCGCCGTTCAGCAGAAACTCACGTCCCGATTCGAGATGCTCGCGGGCAGAGCTCGCAGTCGACACACGCTTCGGCGTTCGCGCATCTTCAACGCGCGTGACAGCCACGCTCTCAAAACGTTCGGCGTCCTTCTCCGTCATGCGTTCGATCTTGTTCTCGTCGTTGCCGCCGCCGAACAACCGGCCGAAAGCTTTGAATGGCGCGGTCAATACCTTGACGACCTTGTTCCCCTTTTTCTTCCGCTCGACGTTCGTGCCTCCGGCTTCCGTGCCTGAATCTTCAAGCACGATCGCGTCCGGATCACCCTCACGTTCGATTGTCGACGCGCTCCACATCGCGGTCGCGGCGATGGTCATTACAAATGCGATTAGAACTGCCAGGATTCTGCGTTTCTTCATGGTCCAACTCCTCTACATCATCTCAAGGACGTCCATCAGGTTAAGGGCAGCGGGGCCGAGAATGGCGATGAAAAGCGTGGGGAACAGGAAACAGGCGAGAGGAAACAGAAGTTTGACTGCGGCCTTCTGCGCTTCCTGTTCGGCGCGCTGGCGGCGCTTCGTGCGCAGCGAATCTGAGAACACTCGCAAACCTTTCGCGATCGAAGTGCCAAACTTGTCGGTCTGAATCAGCATCGCGACGAGGCTGCGCAGATCGTCGATACCGGTGCGCTCGGCCAGGTTGCGCAACGCTTCATCGCGTTCGCGTCCGACGCGAATCTCGAGGTTCGCCAGTTCAAACTCGACTGCGATCGCGCTGTGCACGTCTTTCAACTCGCTCGCGACTTTCATCATCGCCGCATTCAATCCCAATCCGGCTTCGACTGAAACGACCATCAGGTCGAGCGCGTCGGCGAGTCCCCAACGCAGTTCGCGCTGGCGGTTCTTCGTGACGCGGGCCAGGAAGAAGCGCGGCAGAAAGAAACCGACGACAAAGGCGATGATGATGTAGATCAGCGCGTCCTTGAGTGGCTTCGCTATCAAGGCGCAAACGGCGGCGACGATCAGCGGGAAGCCAGCCATCGACGCCAACTGAATCGCGCGATAGATGATCGGCGCTTCAGGCGAACGAAAGCCTGCGTGCATCAATTGCTTTTGCAGTTTGCGCGCTTCGCTGGCCGACGGAGGCAACAGTTTGTTCAGCGGCGTCGCGATCTTCTGCGCGATGTCCGCGGCTGGTCGCTCGTCAGGCATCACCGCCGAGGCAGCGGCTGCCGGCATCGCGCCTTCTTTACCGCCGAGCCGGCGCAGTCGTTCAGTCGCGGCGCTCTGTGGCTTGTATAGCAGCCAGTAGACACCGAGCATTCCGAGCGAGATACAGACGAAAGTGGAGATGGCGATTATGGCTATCATGGGCTTTGTTCTTTGTGCTTTGTGCTTAGTTCTTTGTTTGCTGTTCGGGTGCGTCCGTATGAAGTTGGAGCTTCGCTAGCGAACAAAGCACAAAGCTCCAAGTTCAAAGCTTTAAATCTTAATTTTCAATATCTTTCTAACGATCAACATCCCCGAGATCTGCATGGTCAATGCGGCGGCGATCAGGTAGTGACCGCGCGGGTCTGTCCAGAGCACGCTCATGTAATCCGGATTCATCACGGTTACTGCCACAACAACAAAGATCGGCAGCCCGCAGAGCAACCACGCCGACATGCGCGAGCTAGTCGTCAACGTCTTCAGGTCGCCCATGATGCGGAAGCGTTCGCGAATGGTATAAGCAACTTTTTCGAGAATCTCAGCCAGGTTGCCGCCCGTCTCGCGCTGAATCAGGATCGCGGTGACGCACAGCTTGAGATCGAGTATCGGCATCCGCTGCGTCAGGTTTTCGAGCGCCAGTTTCACTGACAAACCGAGGTTCTGTTCTTCATAAGTCTTGCGAAACTCGGTCGCGACCGGATCCGGCATTTCGATCGAGACCATGTGCAGCGCTTCGGAAAACGCGTGTCCGGCGCTGAGCGCGCGGCTGATCAAATCGAGCGTATCCGGAAGCTGTTCGAGAAACGCATCAAACCGTTTCTTGCGCCGCCACCAAACGTGCAGCAATGGCAACGAAGCGCAAACAAGCCCGGCGAGTATCATCAACGGGATAAACACGGTCAGCACTGACGCGGCCAATCCGCCCAGCAGTCCCGCCATGACCGAAAACATGAGCAGGCGCGAAGGCGTGATGTGCAGGTCCGCCTGGTCCAACATCCGCTTCAAGTGCAAAGTAGCCTGGATGTTGATCAGCGTGCGGTTGATCCACGGAATCTCGCTCATCAACTCGTTGCGCGCGAGCACCACGTCGATGTCTTCGGCGTGAGCTGAGTGCAGCAACGCTTCGTTAAGCCGCTTTTGCAGGCGCGCGCGCTTTTTGTCTGTCTTGTGCGTCGCCAACAGGTAAGCGCCCAGGACCAGGAACAGAGCAAAGACAAATACTAGAAACGAGATCAACATTGGCGTTACATCTCCTCGAAGAAGACGCGGGGCAACTGCAAGCCGCACGATTTCAACCGTTCGGCAAACCGCGGGCGAATTCCCGTGGGCCGGAAGCGGCCGATTACCTGACCTTCCTTATCGACGCCGGTGCGTTCGTACATGAAGATCTCCTGCATGGTGATCGTTTCGCCTTCCATGCCGGTGATTTCGGAAATTGAGGTGACACGGCGGCTGCCATCAGAAAGCCGCGCTACCTGCACGACGAGGTTGAGCGCCGAAGCCACTTGTTGGCGCATCGCGCGATCCGACAAACGCATGCCCGTCATCTGGATCATCGTCTCGAGACGGGCCAGCGCATCGCGTGGGGTGTTGGCGTGGATCGTCGTCAAGCTGCCGTCGTGACCGGTGTTCATGGCCTGTAGCATGTCGATCGCTTCGCCGCCGCGGACTTCGCCGATCACGATGCGATCGGGACGCATACGAAGGGCGTTGCGAACCAAATCTCGTTGCGTGACTTCGCCGCGGCCTTCGATGTTCGGCGGACGGGTTTCGAGACGGACCACGTGAGGCTGCTGGAGCTGCAATTCGGCGGAGTCTTCGATGGTGACGATTCGTTCGTTCTCAGGAATGAACGCCGAGAGCGCGTTGAGCAGCGTCGTCTTACCAGCGCCGGTTCCACCGGAGATCAGCACGTTGAGACGCGCATTCACGACCATCTGCAACATGTCGGCGATGTCTTTGGTCAGCGCCTTGTTCTCGATCAGCGAATTCATGCGCAGCGGATCCGCGCCAAAACGGCGGATCGAAAGTACTGGACCATCGATCGAAAGCGGCGGGATGATCGCGTTGACGCGCGAACCATCCTGCAAACGCGCGTCGACCATCGACGACACGATGCGCTCGATAACGCGCATCAGGTGTTCGTCGTCTTTGAAGCGCACGGTCGTGGATTCGATCCGGCCGCGGCGCTCGATGTAGATCGTGTCGTGTGAATTGACGAGGATGTCGGAGATGGTTGGGTCTTTGAGCAGCGGCTCCAGTGGTCCAAGTCCGAACAGTTCGTGCTGAACGTCGTTGACGAGCCGCTCTCGTTCGGAGATCGACAGCGGCATTGCTTCCTGGGCCAGGACGGTTTCCGCGAGACGCGAAACTTCACCATGGACCTGTTCCGGGGTGAGACTCGAGAGCTTGGTCAAGTCCATCCGGTTGATCAGCGTGCGGTGCAGGCGCGACTTCATCTCCTGGAAGGAGTGTTGGCCCGTGCCGTCCGATGCGTTGCCGGGAATGTTCTGGTTGCCGATTAATCTTTCACGTAGTGCCATGATGTTTTCCGGGAGCGGCTGTTTGCCGTTTCACTAGACCTTTTCCATTGAGGTTTGCAGGTTGAATTGCCTCGGCGCGGGTTGTTTCTTGAGCAACGAACTCAGGAACCCGCGACGCGGACTTGCTTCTTGGATTGGCGCGACACCCAACGACATCTGCTGCGCGACGCGCCGGATTTCCATTGCGATCTTTGAAGTCGGTTCGGTTTGGACGAGGGGCGTTCCGAGATTGATTGAACTAACCGCTTGCTGGTAATCGCTCGGGACAAAACCAATCACCGGCTCGCCGAGAAACTTCTCTACCTGGCGCAGATCGAGATCGATCTGTTTGCTCCAGCGATTCACGACGATGCGGATTTTCTTCCGCGGGTATCCCAGGCGATCGAAGATCTCGAGTGCTCTTTGCGTGCTGCGAATGGCCGGGATGTCGAGTGTCAGGACCAGGACGATCTCGTCGGACTGATCGAGCGCGGCGAGCGTGATTGAATCGAAAGTGTGCTGCGGATCGAGGACGACGTAATCGAAGTGTTCGCGCAGCTTTTGCAGCACTTCGAAAACGTGTTGCGGTTCGATCTCGTCGGCGGAATCCGCTTCGCGTGGCGCGGCGAGCAGCGACAGGTTCGTCGAGTGCGGCATGACGAGACTGTTGATGAGCGTTTCGTCGAGACGCGCGCGTTTCTCGACCATGTCGGCGATCGAATACTTCGCTTCGATACCCAGAAACAGCGGCAGGTCGCCGGCCTGAAGATTGAGATCGACCAATACCGTCTTTGAAGAAGTAGCAGCCGCAAGGTTCGTCGCGAGGAATGAAGTGCCGCAACCACCCTTGCTCGAAAAGACTGCGACCATGCGGCCTTTGTGCTTCGGAGTTTCAACTTGCTTCGTGCAGAACTCCGAGATGCGATCGAGCACGGTGCCCAGCTCGTCGGCGCTGATCGGGATACGCAAAAACTCGCGCGCGCCGGCACGCAGACTGCGCAGAATCAGATCGGGCGAGGCGTCCTGCGCCGCAGAGATCAACGCAGTGTTCGGGCATTCCGCGTGTAAGCGCTCGATGAAGCGAACAGCGTGATCGGCGTTTGGACCAAGCGCGATGATCGCGGCCGCGGGTTTCAACCGGACGATCTCTTCATAGAGCTGTTCGGCGTCGTTGCCACCGGCGAGTAGTTGCACTCGTGGTTCGGCAGTCAAAGCCCGGCGAATGTCTTTGAAGTTTTCCAGGCCGGTGCTCAGCACTACTACTGAAATTTGTTCGGTCATCTGTTCCTCATCATTCGTTCATTCGACCCACTGCCCGGCGGCCTGCTCTTCGGAAATGAAAACAACTGACAGAGTGCCGTGGAATTGGCGGCGGGACATCGCAAAGATCACAAGGCCGATGTCACTGATGTCACTTCGGGCGCGATGCGCGACAGGCTGGCTAACTTATGGAGCCGCCTGGCAGTGGATGCGAAAGTCAAACATTCGCCGGAATAAGCCCGGCACTTTCACCGGTAAGTGTTGTTGAATAGCCCGGCATCGTGATGCTGGCGCCGATGATCGGAATCACAAACTGGAATTGATAGTTCGTGATGCTAATCGTCACCGTTCCATCGTTGAGACCGAAGCTGCTGTAAGAGACGTTCACATTGGCAGTGTTCAGGTTCTGAATCATGGGATTGCCCGTGCCCGCGGGATTGCCGTACACGACCACGTTCTTGACCTGGCCGATGTCGCCAGACGTGTGCAATACCGCGTAACGTGCGCCGCGCCGGGCCGCGTCCGTCAGCGCGTTGTGCGTCCAGAGCGCTCTCCCAAATTCGATCACGCCAAACATCGCCGTTGCGAACACTGTGACTCCAATCGCGAACTCAACCAGGGTTGAGCCTCTTTCGTCGTCTTTGCATTTCTTAATGCGCAACATAGTTTGACCTTTCAGGCGGATGGTTGCGTGAGCATGTACTTCATCGTCACGCTCGGCTTAACGTCGACGTTGAGCGATAACGCATCGCTGTTGAGCAGCGCGCCCAGGTCAAAAAGCGGCTCGTGCTGGTATCCCGTGATACTTACCTTCACCCGGTCAGGAATGCCGGGAGTGCCGCCTTCATAAGTGACCGTCACGTTGCTTATCGTTAGACCATCCAGGATTGGCGTGCCCGTGCCGGCAGCATTTCCATAGACGACGATGTTCTTTGCTTTCAGTTGCCAGTTGTTTGGACTGTTCGCCGCCTTGCCGGCGAGGTATCGCGCCCCGACCCGTGAAGCCTTTGCCAGCGTGGAGTACTCGTAGAAGAAGCGGCCAAACTCCGCCACTCCGGCAAACATCAACAACAGGACGGGGATCACGATCGCAGTTTCAATAAGCTGCACGCCTTGCTCGTCGTGGCGAAACCGAATCAGCCAATTCAGGCGGCGTGACCGTCGAACGTTCCGAATTTTTCGAATTCGATGGTGCATCATGATTACCGCCTTACTTGTAGAGAACAGGGACTGCCATCAAGCCATTCACCGGCGCGCCGTTGGGATCGAAACCACCCTGGCCCAACACGATGTCGTCGATGTATTCGGCAACGAGTTCGCCACCGTTGCCGTTGCCGACTTTGGTCTGAAGGAAGAAGGCGCCGAAGCGATCGAACCTGACCGTGTTACGACCCTGGTCGTACTCCTCCAGCTTGATGATCGGAATCACGACCACGCGACGGCCGGCAACGCCGGTATGTCTCGGCGCTTGCAAAGGACTGCCCGCCTTGTACTGGTCGTAGTTGATGTTCTCTTTGATATTGGTGTCAGGCGGCATGGCATTGGGATTAACCTGCGACGACTGGTAGTCGTCAAACCTGGTGTTGATTCCATGCCGGACAGGGCCCGAAGTTTGGCCGGGCTTGGTATCTACTTCATAGACTTCGCCGGGAGCGGCGCACTTGTCGACACCGGCTGCCAGACCGATGCGAACATCCTGGCCGCCGCGTCCGGCCACTGCCAGGATCTGATAGTTGCCGGGCGAGACTGAGTTGCTGGGTGCAGAGCGAAATGTGTAGGTGTTGCCGGGAGAAATTGGCACGCCGTAGTCGACGACTGAAACCGGCAGCCAGTTGCAGAATATATTGAGCGGCACAGAAAGACCGGCGGTAGCAGTGGCCGACAGGTTCTTGCTGTTGCCGAGGACAGCGCCTGAGAACGAAACACCAACCGCGGAGTCCGGCGTCGTGACTTTAACAAACCGGATATTTGCCGGGCTGGCTTTCGCAGATGCTTCACTCACGTAAGTGCCTTCGAGATTATTTGCAAACAGGACGTTCGCGCGGGGGACAGTGATGCCATTCTGGTTGAAGTCGTGCTTGTTCATGCTCGCTACAGCACGATCGACGGCTTTGGTGATGCCGTTGGCCGAGGCGTTAAGAGCGGACGCAGCCGCGAGTGCCGCTGCATCCGCTGCATTTTGGAGTTCAGTCTTGTTCAGGTAGAACCTGCTGATATCAATTCCCAAACCTACTGCTAACAGAAGCGAAAACATTCCGATGGCTGAGGTGGCAAGAATTGAACCCTTTTCTCTTTTTCTAGTGCGTGTTTGTTCTACCGATCTAGTCATGCGCTCCCCCTCTGGCTCTGAGCGAAGCTCCCCCCTCGATCGTTTATCCCACATCAATTAGGAATGACGTTGCAGGATGCCAGCGGATTTGTTGCTGGCAGATCGCATGGGACATAGCCAACGCTTTCGCCTGGTAATGATGTTCGGTACGCCGGCATATTGATGGCAGCGCCGATCATCGGAATTGAAAACTTGAACTTGTAGTTCGTGATCTTCACAGTTGCTCGCGAGCTGAGCTGAACACCGTTGTAGTTGACATACTCAAGGCCAACGTTGCTGGTCGTCAGTCCGTTAACCAGTGGCGTGGTGCCCCCGTTTGGATTGCCATAGACGACCATGTTCTTCACAGCCTGCTCTCCTGCCGTATCGTTTCTGCGAACTGCTGCATACCTGACACCGCGTCTCGCAGCATCTCGCAGAGCGTTGTGAGTCCAGTACAATCTCGAGAACTCAATCACGCCAAACAAGACCATCAGAAACACCGTGCCGGTTATTGCGAATTCAAGTAGCGTTCTGCCTTCTTCATTTTTTCTATATGCATTCGTTCTCATAAACACCCCCGTTGCGCACGCACAGGGTTGCGTGGTTTTAGTTTTGACCCCGGTTCTACTACCCGGCTGTTGGACCGTTATAGAGCTGATGCATCGTGGCGCTTGCCTTGAGAGGGATCTTGAGAGATAAGCCAGAGATGCCGGTCAACTTGCCGAGATCGAAGATCGGTTGATAGGTGTAACCGTTGATCCTAACGGTCACCGAATCGATGTTATTCACCGATGGTCCATTCGAGGTCACGACCACATGATTTGTAGTCAGGCCGGGAAGAATTGGTCCATTCGATGTGTTGGAGAAGTCACCGTAAACGACCATTCGCTGCGTTTCAGGCACTGTCCACGATGCGTTCTTCTCCCATTTGGAAGCGTGACGCGCACCGCCGCGTACGGCGTTGGTCAACGTGGTGTAGGTGTAATAGAAACGAGCAAATTCGGTGAGCGCTGCCAACAGAGTCAGGCATATAGGTAACGCAATCGCCAGCTCCAGGAGCTGGGTTCCACGTTCCGATTTCCCGAAGCGACGAATACCTCTGAGAGTTAAGGTTTTCTTTCGCATAGTTACCTCTATTTGTACAGAATTGGTATTGAAAGCTCGGACATCTGCGGCGAACCGGGCGTAAACGTGCCCATGGGCACCGCGATCGGAGCACCGATGTATTCCACCACGAGGTTACAGTCCGTTCCGACCTTCTTCCGGATAAAGAACCCGGCCAGACGATTGGAAGTGACTGTTCGATTGCTCGTGTTGTAGGTGCTGTTGTTGGTAATGGGCACGGTGATGATGCGCCTGTTAAGCATGCCGTCCTGGCGCTGTTTCACCTGGTTGCCCTGCATGTCGCGATATTGTTGATAGGTAATGTTCTCCTGGGTGATAGTGTCAGGCGGCTGATCTACCGCGTTGGATTGCCCGTGTGCCGAGTAATCGCCGAAGCGCGTGTTCGTTCCGATCCTGGCATAGCGGCACATCTCGGACTGTGAAAGGTTAGCAACGGTGTACGAAGTGCCGATGTAACCATAGTCGTGGAGTGGACCAGCCGTGATCAGGTCGCCGTCCGGACCAGCCAACACACGATAGCTGGTCGGTGTTTTGTCGGTGCCCGCCTTCGAGTTAAGGGTAAGCACTGTGCCCTTAACGATAGGAGCTGCACTCGACTCGACGAACGTATACGCCGTGTAGAACTTGTTCATCGTTAGACCGACGGACAAGCCCGCCACAGCATTCGCCGAAATATTCTTGCTCGAGCCCAACGTCATAGCGGCAAAAGATACGCCGACCGGCTTGGGCGAAATTGCGACCTTCACGAACCGGATCTCTGCCGGCACTGCCTGGGCACTCGCCTGGCTCATGTATGGTCCATTCAGGTTTTTGGAAAACGTCACGTCAGCCGGGCTGATCGTGACGTTGCTTTTGAAGTCATATTTGTTCAGCGGTTTTGTTGCTTCGATGACCGCCAGCTTGATTCCCCCCGAAGTTGAGTTGAGCTGCGACGCACCAGCCAGGGCTGCTGCGTCGGCAGCGTTTTGTAACTCAGCCTTCGCGGTGTAGAAGTGACTTACGTCGATGGCCAAGCCAGTCGCCAACAACATGGCGAGCATGCCAATGGTAGACATTGCCAGCACTGACCCTCGTTCGGATTTACGACTACGCACGCTTGTAAACCTCATCAAATTACCTCCTGGTCCACGATGGACTTAGAAATATCTAAGGCTTGATCGGCTCAGGGGCAGGATCTGTTAATACTGGTCTCGCAACTGGAAATGCAGGTGAGAAGTTGCGCACGGTGGAGACAGCGCCCATTCCGTTGGTTTGGGAACCTGACTCCGTCGTTTTTGTTTTGGGCTGCTCTTCGACCTTCACCGGTTCGGCAGTCTTTGGAGACGTCGTGGGGGAAGCCGTGGGAGCAGTTTCGTTTTGTCCGGAAACTTTGTAACCGCTTTGGCCCGAGATGCCTTCGCCGCCCTTCGGCTCGACGCCTAACGGCGAGTTGCCCTTGAGGCCATCGATGCCGCGCATGTTCGGCAGATCGTCCGCACTCACTGGCTTAACAAGAGTCGCCGTCACGAAGAACATCAGTTCAGTCTCTTTCTTCTCGAATGTCTTCGACTTAAAGAGAGCGCCGATAACCGGAATGTCGCTGACGATCGGAATACGCGACAACGTCTTGGTCTCGGAGTTGTCGAGCAGGCCGGCGAGCGCGAACGATTGACCATCGCGCAGTTCAACGCCGGTCTTCGCGCGGCGAGTGCGCAGGGCGGGAACTACGAAACCGTTGAAACGAACACCGTTCGTGAAATCGATCGTGGAAACTTCCGGTTCGAGTTCGAGACGGATGTGATCTTCGTCGATGATGGTCGGTTTGAAGTTGAGACGGATGCCATACTCTTTCCAAACGATGGTGATGCCGCTGCCTTCCTGGCCCATCTGCAAGACCGGGACGGGAAACTCACCGCCCGCGAGAAAGCTCGCCTGTTGGCCGTTCATCGCGATCAGGTTTGGTTCGGCCAACTCGCGGAAAGCGCCTTCCTGACGGAGCACGCGCAGCATGGCGCCCGTGTTGATCTGACGATTGAACAGGAAGAGGTTGAGCGCCGGTTGAATGATCGTGTCGAGCACTGCGCCGGCCGAACTCGTGGCGGCATCGCCGAGCACGCTTGGACCATTACCGCTGTTCCAGTAACCGCCGGTTCCTCCCGGAGGTCCGCTGATGAACGACGTGCCGTAGTCGCGCAGCCGGTTGCGATTTACTTCCGCGACGCGAACCTGAAGTTGAATCTGACTGGCATTGCTGATCGGCGACGTGAGCATGTTCACGACCTTGAAGTTGGCCGCTTCGATCACGCTCTGGACCTGCTGCGCCGTCGTCGCATTCGCTACGCTGCCCGAAATGACGACTGAACCATTGGCCTGGCTCAGGCGAATGTCGTCTTTCGGGAACAGCGCGCGAATCTGAGAATCAATCAACGACAAATTGGCGCGGACAAAAACGTCGAACACTAAAAACTGACCGCCTGACTGTTCCCACGCGATGAAGTTGACCTGACCAAAAGCTTTTCCATTCACCAGCACCTGGTCTGGCGTGACCAGCACGGCTTCAGCGATCTCGGGATTCGACACCGAGAAGCGTCCCACCGGGCGATCGAAATTGATCACACGCGACTGCCCCACGAGAACGTTTACGGCGACGGCCTCTTTGTTCTGGCTGAACGACGCCTTGTAAGACATTTCCTGGGCCTGGGAGACGGTGTAACTAAAAATAGTAATCAACGACGCCAGCAATAAACTCACTCGCGGCATTGGGGAACGGCTCTGCATGATCTTATGCTCCTTTGCTTCTAGCGATCGTCGATGCGATCAACTTCAAGAGTTACCCGGGCGCTTGCGAACGCCCGGGGACAGATTTCTGATTGCGAGTCTATGGAAACTCGACATTGCGCTTCTTCGCGCCTTCGATCATCTCGACTTGCGTGCGCGGTGTTGGTTGAGGAGCTGGGGCCGCTGTTGTTGCTACTGGTTTCGCGACTGGAGCACGACGCGCTGGTCTCGCTTCCGTCCTGGGTTGCTCGCTCTTGAGCGCACCCGGTTCCGGAGCGGGGGCGGCAGTGTCGCCACTCAACAGGTTCCGCTTGTTGACGCCCGGAGTCTGCTCGTCGCCCTGGTCGATCTGGTTGCGCATCACGAGTTGTAATTTGCCTTCGGTCGCCGCGAGCGCGAGTTTCTCGGCCTGCTCGGGAGTGACCTGGAGGGTGACAGCCTTGACGCTGTTGGCTTCGCGTTCGTTTTCAGGCTTGTCGATGTTCTGGCCGTTCGCGAGCACCTTGATGTTCTGCAACACGATCTTCGAGACCGGATCCTGCATGCCCGAACCTTCGCGCGGATCGATCGTCACGACGACGTCGACGAGCGCGCCCGGCTGGATAAATCCGGAGATGCCCGCGGCGTCGTCAACCTTGACGGTCATCGCGCGATAGCCTTCGGGAATGATCGCCGACAATCCGGCCGCTGTTCCTTCTGCTGCCAGGCGTGTTTCCGTGATTGGTTCGCGCGCGGCGATGTTCACCACGGCCACGCGGCCCACGAGCTTGTCGGGCGTGTCGAACGCGCCATCGGGAGTGGACTCTTTCGGAAACTGGACCACCGAGATCTGCTCCGCGATGATCTTGGTTCCGATCGGAATCGCCACTTTCGCCACGGCTACTTTGTTCAGGTTCTTCGTGTAGGCCTGGGCGCTCGACAAGTATTTGCTGACCGATACGGCAGCGAGCACTCCGAACATCAGCGCCCCTACCAACACAATGAAGAAACGTTTGTTTCGCATGGAATCTACTCTCCGTTCTCGTTAGGTCCGGGCCTAGTTAGTTGCCGCTTGTTAAGCGTGAAAGATCGCAGTTGCGATAATGGCGCCGATGGTGATCGCCGCACCGTAAGGAACGGTGTGGCGACGATCAGCAGGAACACTCAGTTTTGGCATTGGCCATCCCGGCAGTAGTCCGACCAGGATCTGAAACACGCGATGCATGGTCGTTCGGAAAAGACCGGAACGCAGGATCGAGATCAGCGCGAGCACGCCACCGGTCAGTACCACCACCACGAAAGTTGGCAGCACCAGTTTTGCGCCGATGACGGATCCGATCGCGGCGAACAGTTTGACGTCGCCCGCGCCCATCGCTCCGAACACGTGCAGGATGAACATCAGGATAAAAGCCAACACGCAGCCGCCAATGCTGTAGAGCGCGCCGCGCCAACCACCGATGACGAGGTTGATTGTCAGTCCGCTGATCAGAGTGGCCAATACAAATGGATTAGGAATGCGGCGATACCGCACGTCGTGGTAAATGATGAGAACGGCGAGCGGAACTAAAAATAGTTCAAAAATTATTGCAGTTGGGCTAAGCATGTCCGGCAATTTGTTTTGCGGGTAGAACGGAAAAGATGGCGGCGCACCTGTGTAGTCAAGCTTCACTAGGCGCGCCACCCGATGGCAGTCACTTTTCGAGGTTCACTTGATGAACCCAGCTAAAGTGTCGATTCTCGTCGCGATATTGGCGCCAAGAAGATTGAAGCCCAATATCGTCGCGACAGCCACGAGAGCCGCAGCCACGGCATACTCGGAGAGCTCAAGCCCTGTCTCATCGCGGAAGAATTTTCGAATCATGATCTCTCCTCCTAACTGAAGGCTTGAGCCTTCGCCTCGA
>DATELZ010000102.1:0-5505 GCA_035276045.1 Pyrinomonadaceae bacterium
CTTCAATCCACCGCCAAACTTCCCCAAGCTCGAACGTATAGCCATCAATCTTTCTGCCGGTGACAACCCGAAGCTGCGCTGTGAAGCCTACTTCGCGCTGACTTCCAACACCGTGCAGTTTGGCGCACGCGCGGAACTCCAAGCCTCGGCAGCCGGCTTCAGCGTCCACGGCGAGATCGGCTTCGATGTGCTGATCCAGTTTGACCCGTTCTTCTTCCTGGCCGAGTTTTACGCCCAACTACAACTCAAACGCGGTTCCACCAATCTCTTCAAGGTCCGCCTCGAAGGCTCGTTAGCAGGACCACGGCCGCTGCACATCAAGGGCAAAGCCACCTTCGAGATCTTCTGGTGGGACGTCTCCATTCGCATCGACAAGACACTCGTCTCCGGTGAGAAGCCACCACTGCCGGAACCTATCGACGTGCTGCCACGCTTGAAAGAAGCGCTCGGCAATCCCGGCAACTGGGTCACTAACCTCCCCAATAGACAAAGCCAATTAGTCGAGTTACGCGCCGATGCCACCGCGGCTGCCGACGTGTTGTTACACCCACTCGGCACGCTCACGATCAAGCAAGGCGTCGTGCCGCTCAACGTCGCCATCTCGCGCTTTGGCCAGGCCGCGCCGGCAGGCGAACGCCGTTTCAGCATCACCAATATCAATCTCGGCGGTGACGACGAACAGTCGCTGCAAAAGGTGAAAGACTTCTTCGCCCCGGCACAATTCTTTTCGCTCGACGACGCCGACAAACTCTCGCGTCCTTCGTTCGAATCGTTGGAAGCAGGTGTCACCTTTGGTTCAGACGACCTCACGTTGAGCGAACAACCGGCTGACTGGCTGGAAGTGAAGACGATTGAGTTTGAAACCTGGCTCGTCGACGACGAGACAAACGCAGCACGGCGCAGCGAAGCGGAGAAACCGCAGCCGCAACAGCCAAAGCTCTTCTATCAACTCAATCACGCCCTGTTGTTGAAACAGGCGAGCTTCGGCGCGGCGGGCAGCAGTGCTCTGCGCCGCACGGGCCGCGCCAAGTATCGCTCGTCCGTCACCGGCAAATATCAAGTCACAAAAGAAGGTTGGAAAATCATCGCTACTGAAGACTTAACCGAACAATCAGCGCCCGGACTCGACCCGCAGAAACCTGCAAGTTATTCGGAAGCAGCAGAATCGTTGCGAAAACTGAAACAAGAGGCGCCTGAGCAAGCCGCGCGCTTGAAGATCCTCCGTTTGTCTGAAGTAGTTAAATTCTAAGAGAAAGCTTATGGCTGTCGATATCCATTGGTTTTTGCCTGCCACCAGCACAGGCTCATTTACTCAGCGCTGGCCGTATGGACCAGCACCGGCACAGACGTTTCATCCCGATCTGGCGATCCGGATCGACGGCGCGTTTCGCGCTCAGCCTGCGGTTGCAGTCGCCTCCGGCACTCTGATCGTTCTTCCGGACGCGACTTTCAAGACATGCGGCGTGTTACTGATACCAACGCCCGAAGTCACGAAGGCTCTCGCAGCGGACAACATCGGCGAAGTTGTCTTTTACCTCCGCACACTCGATCTCGCCGATCTCGTCACGCGATTCACGCCCAAGGTCACCGAGAAACTCCCGCGCGGCGTAACGAAAGACAAACAGATTCAGAACCTGAAAGAAGGCAAAGTCGGCATACCCGTCGACAGCGGCGACGAGATCGCCCTCGTCGCGCCGGAGCTAGCCGGACAGGATGACGGGCTGGTCCAGTTTGAAGTGATCTATGGCCCACGCCGCGGTTCTTACGTCGGCATCCTGCGCGCGATTAGTTACGCACTGCGGATTACGGACGCCACCAATCGCGTCCGCCGGCTCGATCCGATGTCGTTCTATTATCGAGTCAAGCGCGGTATTGGTTTTCAAACCAGGATCGCCCCCGCGCATGCCACGCATCCCTTCTGGACCACCACTGCGCTGACGCGGCGCGGGTTGATCGAATTGCGCGAAGAGTACGATCGCCCATTCGCGACTTCCATCGATTTGACGATTCAACCTGCGCTACCGGCGACGGTGACATTGCAAGACGCCATTTGGGCCCATCACGAAGTAGCAGCGCCCGGCACGACCGGACTGGTCGATATCGAGATCGAAAAGCCCCGGTGGCAACTCACTCGTCTGCCGACGAGCGGCCGATCGTTCGCGTCGCAGTCCAACCAGGAAGAAGTGCCGTTTCATTTTCCGGTCCAAAGCATCTACATGACGTCAACCGCGCACGCGGATTCTTGGTTCGTGCCGAATGATGCGCCACTCTCCTTCTTCACCGGAAGGAACAAAGTTGAACCTCTGATCGACGGCATCGACGCCTACAAAGCAATGGTGTCGTTCCTGAAGCGTGTGCTCCATCCCGAACAGTTCGCGTGGCTGGCAGGCTGGTGGGGCTCGCATGACTTCGAGCTGATCGAGAAAGATCCTTCGTCAACACTTATCGAACTCGTTAAGACGATCGACGCCGCGAACGCTGACTTCCGCGTCATGCTGTGGGAACAGACCGGCCGCCGGGTCAACAAGAAAACCATCGACACGATAAACGCGTTGCCGAACGGAAATGCAATGGGCATTCTCGACGGTCAGACGAAGCTCGTCGGCTCTCACCACCAGAAGTACATGGCGATTTACCTCAAGCCCGACGATGCAGTCGCTTTCTGCGGTGGCATCGATATCAATCCAAACCGGATCGATAACCCGGACCATTCGCTGAAGTGGGCCTATCACGATACCCACGCGCAGTTGCAGGGACCGTGTGTCCGCGACGTCATGCGTCTCTTCGTCGAGCGCTGGAACAACCATCGCGAAGTTACTCAGAATCCGTCAAAGAGAGTGCCCGATCCCATTTGGGACATCGACGAAACCAGCGGTGATTGTTTCGTCCAGGTCACCAGGACCATGCCGCGAGGAACGCATCCATCGATCAACCAGGGGTCCCAGGGAAGCTTCAAGGGCGTGCGTCGCGCGGTCCAACGCGCGCAGCACTACATTTACATCGAGGATCAGTATCTCGTTCCCTACTGGGGACATGTTCCCTTCGATCCGGCCATTGATTTTCCCGCCAATCCCGGCATCATGCGTGACCTGCTCGACGCGCTGAAACGGATCAAGTTTCTGCTGATCGTCATTCCCCACAACATGTTGACGCCGCAGATGAAATACCGGCGTCACGAGTTTCTCGAAGCGTTGTCACGCGCTGCCGGCCCGGACGCGTCGAAGATTCACGTCTATTACCTCAAACGAAAGAAGCCCAGCAAGAAGCCTCCCGACGCCGCGAACGAAACAGAGGTGGAAGAAGAAGCGATGATGACTCGCGGCGATGTCCACGGCACGAGGCAGGCCCAGGCGCGTGATGACTTCGCGGACATCATGGGCGGATCGGGCGCTTCGGGCGGCCGCGGTCATGCCGACGAGATCTACGTCCATACCAAAGCCTGGATCGTCGACGACGTTTACGTGAAGTGCGGCTCAATGAACGTGAACCGCCGTGGTTTCACCTACGACACCGAAGCTGATTTTCATGCAGTAGACGGCGCTGTCACGCGCGGCAAACGTCGCACAGCGCTCGCGTTCAAGCTCGCGCTGTTCTCCGAACACACGCGTCTCACACCGGATGAAGTTCCTGACGATCCGGTAGATGTGATCGCCTGGTGGCTCGAGCGTGCCGGCAAATCAGGACGTGTCGGTAAGTACGATTGGACCAAAGACTCCGGTCCGGCAGGAACGGGCGTGGATGCACTGCTGCGAGCACAGTTGGACTTCGAATGGCAAAACGTGATCGATCCTGACGGGAGGTAATGTGGCTGAAACCGGAATACCAGTAACCGAGTTGATCCGGCGATCGCCAACGCTCGACAGCGCCGTGTCTGCCCTTTCGCCGGTGCAGGATCTCCTCGACCGGATCTTCTACGACGACGTGTCGACCACTTTGGAAGACGACACGTTATCGATCTGGTTGTCGTTAATTTTCGACGGACAGATCTCGTTCGATCTTCCCGGCGGGTTCGCGATCAAGATCGGCAAGGGCGAAGAAGTGACGCCGATGATCCTCGGCGTCCGTGTTAGCCCGGCTGGAGTTGCTGTTGCGGTCGAACAACTCGCAGTCGTGTTGTCGATTCCGAATTCGCTGTTGCGTCCTGCTCCGCCGGCGGGCGGCGGTGAGACTCCTGCGAATGTTGAACTTGTTCTCGATGGCGCGTTGATCTTCGACGAGAATCGAAACCTGCGCGTCGAAGGTTTCGAGAGTGTGTCGTTGCCGCGATCGTTTGTGGGCAGCAGCTCGGTGGTGATCTCGGCTGAGGATGTTGCTATCGACACCGAGCACGGACTCACGCTCGGAGTGGCCCGCATCGAACTGCCGGAAGGTCTGCCGCAACTCGCGCCTGACGAACTCGTGCTGACAAACGCGATTGTTGGACCATCCGGCGTGAGTGGGCGTCTGGAAGCTGTTTACACGCCTGAGTTCAACGCCGAAACGAAGAAGTTCACCGGTCAGGGCAGCGGCGAACTGGGTGGCGTGCCGTTCGCTTTCTCATCCATTGCTATCGAACTTCGCGAAAACGATCTGGTCGAGGCGAGTCTTGCCGGGCAACTGTTATTGCCGTTTTTTGAGAAACCAGTCGGCGTAACAATCGCGCTTCACGGCGATGGATCGTTCGCGATCATTCTCGGCGGCGACACGCCGCTGGCGACGATCGAGCGCGAAGATCTGTTGCGGCTGTCCGTTACGCGAATCGGTTTCGAAGTGATCCAGGGCAAGTTACTGGTCCATACCGGTGGCACGGTCACAATGTTGATCGGTGGTGAAGAGTGGCCCACCTTCCGCGCTGACGACATCACGATCAATGCCGAGGGCGACATTGCCGTAAATGGCGCGGGGTTCGTGCTACAGGACGGCAAGCCGCTGGATCTGGGTTCGTCACCCGGTGGCGCCGGCAGGATTCCGGGTATCACGATCGATAAGCTCGACTTGTCAGGCAATCCGCTGGACAGCGGGCTCGTGGTTGACGCTCAACTCTCGACCACTATTAAGACCGGACCATTTACGGCGACTTTGCGTGAGCTTGGAGTTCACGGTCGTCTAATTGCTTCTGGTCCATCGCTCACCGAACGATCTTTCAGACCGCCCACGACGATCGGAATCGTCGTCGACGCCGAACAGGTCAAAGGTGGCGGTTTGATCGGACGCATCTCCGACGCACAGAAAGAAGAGTACAACGGCATCATTGAGCTTTCGATCGTGGAGCGGATCTCAGTCAAAGGTTTTGTCATTCTAACTACGAGAACAGCCGAAGGTCGCGGCTACTCGCTCGTGGTGCTGATCTTTGTCGAAGGCTTTACGCCGATTCCTCTCGGTCTTGGTTTCAGTCTCACCGGCATCGGCGGCTTGCTGGCTATCAACCGGACCTTCGACGAAGAAGTCCTGCGCACCGGGCTCAAGAACCACACGCTCGACAGCGTGATGTTTCCCAAAGATCCCATCCGCAACGCGCCCCAGATT
>DATELZ010000103.1:0-54219 GCA_035276045.1 Pyrinomonadaceae bacterium
AAAAAAACTGGTTCGTTTTCCATACGAAGTGTTACTTTAGCGGGCTAACACGCAACCAGGGTGCCGCCTAACCAGCACAACTACGATGCAATCGTGATCGGCGCCGGTCCCAATGGACTGGCGGCCGCAATCGAGATTGCACGCGCCGGACACTCCGTTTGTCTTTACGAAGGCAATTCCACGATAGGCGGCGGCACGCGATCGGCGGAACTCACCCTCCCCGGATTCATTCACGACGTTTGTTCCGCGGTTCATCCACTCGGCGCTTCGTCGCCCTTCTTCAGTCAACTGCCGCTAAAAAAGCACGGCCTCGAATTCGTCTATCCACCCGCCGAGCTGGCGCACCCGTTTGACGACGGCACGGCGCTGCTACTCGAACGTTCGCTCGACGCGACCGCCCAACGACTCGGCCAGGATCGCGCCGCATACAAGAAAATTTTCGCGCCACTCGTCCAAACGTGGCCCGGTATCGCAACCGATCTGCTCGGTCCGATACGGTTAATGCCCAGCCATCCCTTCGCGATGGCGCGCTTCGGACTCAGCGCGATCCGATCGGCGAAGTCGTTTGCGGAATCAAGGTTTCAGGAAGACAAAACGCGCGCTATCTTCGCCGGACTCGCCGGACACTCTTTCCTGTCTCTCGATCAACCGGGCACGACTGCGTTTGGCTTAGTCCTCGGCATACTCGCGCACGTAACCGGCTGGCCAATCCCGCGCAGCGGATCGCAAAGTCTCGCGAACGCGCTTGGTTCACACCTCGCAGAGATGGGCGGAGAGATCGTCACCGATCATCGCGTTGAATCATTAAAAGATTTGCCCCCGGCGCGAGCGATCTTGTGTGACGTTACACCACGTCAACTCGTGCACCTCGCCGGTGATTCACTAACACCCGCATTTCGCCGGCGTCTCGACCGTTATCGCTATGGACCAGCCGCTTTCAAACTCGATTGGGCACTGAGCGCGCCCGTGCCGTGGAAAGCTCCCGAGTGCCGCCTCGCAGCGACTGTCCACCTCGGCGGATCATTTGCGGAGATCCTCGACTCAGAATGGAAAGCCGCGCACGGCCAGCACGCTGAAAAACCTCTCGTTCTCGTCGCTCAACCCTCACTCTTCGATCCGACGCGCGCGCCAAACGGTCGACACACGCTCTGGGCCTACTGTCACGTGCCTAACGGATCCACCGTCGACATGCGCGAAACAATCGAACGCCAGATCGAACGCTTCGCCCCCGGATTTCGTGACTGCATCCTCGCGCGCAACGTGATGACGCCCGCTGATTACGAACGCTACAACCCAAACCTCATCGGCGGCGATATCAACGGCGGCATTCAAGACCTCGCGCAAATGTTTCTCCGTCCCACCGCTCGCATGTATTCCACCTCGCTCAAAAATCTTTATCTCTGTTCCTCCTCAACGCCTCCTGGCGGCGGCGTACATGGCATGTGCGGTTATCACGCCGCGCGCGTCGCTCTGCGCAGAAACCTCCGCTAAATCTGTGGAACTGAAAATGCTTCTGGTCATTGCGGTGACCAGATAGACGTACGCATTTCAGACGCGGCGACGTATTGGAGAAACAACAATGCAACTACCTGATATCGATATAGACAATCGCACTGCAACACCCAAAGAAGCTTCCACCCCACAACAGTTAATGGACAATCTTTTAAACTTCGGCGCGATTCCGGCGCCGGTGATCAGTCTCTATCTCGACGCGCGCGTCAACGAACACGGTAAACGCAATTTCATGCCGTTCGTGCGCAAGCAGCTTTCCGAGCGCGTCAAGACTTATCCCGTAAACAGCGAAGAACGCGAAAGTCTCGAAGAAGATTTCGTGCGGATCATGCGTTACCTCGAAGATGGTATTCGCGAGCCAACGCAAGGCATCGCTTTATTTGCATGCGCCGCGCTAGATGACTATTTCCAGGTGGGCCAGTTTGAAGCGCCTTTCCAGCGCAATCGATTGCTCGTTTCGGAACGGCCGCATCTTTATCCACTCGCGCGTTTGATCGAACAGTATCGCCATTACGCGGTCGTGCTCACAGACACGAATCGCGCGCAGATCTTTGTCTTCGCCGCGGGCCGTGCAGTCGAGCGCGAGGACATCGAAAACGTGAAGACGAAACACACGCAGGTCGGCGGCTGGTCGCAGGCACGCTATCAACGTCACACAGAAAACTATCACTTGCATCATGCGAAGGAAGTTGTCGACGCGCTTGAACGGACCGTGCGCGAGGAGCAACTCGAACAGGTCATACTCGCGGGTGACGAAGCCGTCGTGATTCCGATCTTGCGCGAACAGATGCCGAAAGAGTTGGAGGAAAAAGTTATCGAAGTGATCAGTCTCGGCATCGACACGCCTGAACATGAGTTACTCGAAGAGTCGCTTACGGTATTTCAGCGTCACGACAGTCTGAGTGACATTGAAAAGGTCGAGCAACTGTTGGGTGAGTTTCGCGGAGACAATCTCGCCGTCGCGGGTGTGCCGGATACTCTCGCCGCGCTTTCGAATGGACAAGCCGAGGAGATGCTGATCGTCGCGAATGCGGATGGGTTGAAGTACGACGAGGAAGAAGTCCGCAAAGTGCTGGAGGTTTACCACGCCGACGATATTCCGGAGACACTCGACGCGCGCACTGTTGCCGACCTGTTGATCCTCCGCGCTAACCAGCTTTCCTCGGCGAAGGTGACGTTTATCGAAGATGGGACGCGGCTGGAACAAGTGGGCGGCGTAGGCGCGTTGTTGCGCTATCGCATTTCGGAAGAGAACGCTGCGCCTTACGAACAAAGCGACGCAGTTCCCCGGGCGCAAGCACTGTCCAAGACTTCTTCATAACTTCATCACAAGGAGGGACGTGATGTCAGACAAGGATCGGCAGAAAAAAGACGAGGCACGCACCGACAAGAAAAACAAAGCCCGGCGCGACAGTGAAAACCCGCGCCTGCAAACGGCGCAACCACGCCATCAGGCGAAGGACGAGTCGAACTTGACGGATACGCAACCGGCGGCGGCAAACAGTGGAAGGCGGTGAGCGCGATGCCAAACGAGAACCGCAACAAGTTGAACCAACCGCCAACCGGCGAAGGTAAGAAGCAAAGCCCGCAACCGGGCGCGCCAAACAAGCTCGACAAGCGCTCCGAGGTGTTGCAGGCGACTGATCGACAGCAAAACATCGCAACTGACGTAGACGAAGAAGCAGCACGATCGTTTTCTTCCGATAACCCGAACCGTCCGAAAGCAGGACGTTAACAACAAACATGGGAGGGACAATCAAAATGGCAAACGAACCAAACAGAAATGCAGAACAGAACCAACAGGGTCACGAAGGTGGCGGATCAAACATGCCGGGCCGCAATCCGCGCGACGATCAGGACCTGGCCGGCAAACGCGAAGGCGCGGGCGCACAAGGTGATGCGACTGATCGGGCCGAAGTCGATCGGCCGGATTTGAATAATCAAGACGTCGAATAGGTTCGATTCGACGTTCCAATTCAAGGGGTTAGGGAGGCTCACCTGCTGTGTCGTGGGCCTCTTTTGTTTGGGCTGCTCTTTTGACACCTCAGTCGCTCTTCCGCTAACCTTCGCATTCTGTTGAGGTAACCACCTGATTTTGTCAGCCCAAGCTGAAGCGATTGTCACCGCTGGATTAAGACCTGAATTATTCTCCGGCCGCAGTGTCCTCACAAACAGCCGCACGCTCGTTTTCATCACACTCGCGCTCCTGGTTCTTTTCGGGTTTGGTTTTCGTGTTGCCGGCCTCAGTGCCGAAGGATTGAGCGAAGACGAGCTGAACAAGCTCAACGCCGTCGCCGACTATCGAGCGAACGGGCTGACGGGCGCGAATGGCGAGCATCCGATGTTGATGAAGGCGCTGCAGGCTACGACGATCATTCTCGCCGAAAAGTGGAATAACAGTTCGTTTGTGCGGCCCCAGGATCGCATCGCGCCCGAAACTGCGTTGCGGTTGCCGGGCGTGATTGCGGGCGCGTTGAGCGCGCTCTTGATCTACTTGATCGCCGCGGAGCTTTTCGGGGTTGAGGTGGCGTTGATTGCGGCGGCCTTGTGGACTTTCGATCCGAGCGCGATCGGGTTTAGTCGAGTCGCAAAGGAAGATACGTTTCTTGCGTTCTTCTTTCTGTTGGCGAACGTGTTTTGGTTGCGCGGTCAACGCGTTGCCGAAAGCACTGACCGGAGCCCGAATCGATACTACTGGCTGACGGCTGTTTGTTATGGCGCGATGATCGCGTCGAAGTATGTGCCGCATTTGCTTGCGATCAGTTGGTGTTATTACTGGATGTTTCAACAACTGCCGGAGACGCGTTGGCGAGTGGGCAAGAAGCGGCTGATCGTCTTTTTCGGAATCATGGGGGTCGTGTTTTTGATTCTGAATCCGACGATACTGCTTCCGGAGACGTGGAAGCAGATGGGTTTGTTTGCTGGTGGGAAGCGTGTTGTTCATGATGGTTATGAGTTTATGAACCAGCTTTACACGCAACGGTTTGCCGACTGGCTGAAGGGCATTCCGGTTTATTTTTACCTGGTGTTTACGGCGGTGAAGTTGCCGGTGCTTACGGTGGTCGGGTTTGTGATCGGTTTGCCGTTGCTGTTTCGACGCAGGCTAGGGGATGGGCGGTATTTCCTGCTGTTTTGGTATTTGTTGTGGGTGGTGGCGTTCGTTTTTCCGGGTGGGAAGTTTACGCGTTACTACACGACGATTTTGCCGGCAGTGTTGATTACGTGTGCGTTGGGGGTTCAATTCGCCGGGCGGTGGATCGCTAATCGGATCGCATCGTCGGCTTTCAAACACTACGTGCCGGCGTGTCTCGCGGTGATCGTGGTTATCACTTCCGTCGTTAGCTCGATCCAGGCCGCGCCACACTTCCGCTTGTTTACGAATAGTGTTGGCGGTGGGATGTCCTGGGCCGGTTACTACTTCCCGCACGACGAGTTTTACGACGCGAGCATGCGCGAAGCAATCGCCGAAATCGCGGCCCGCGCGCCGTCTGCAAGCCCGGCACAACCGGCGGTCCATGTAGCGAGCGAAAGCCCTTTGCTTGCGTCCTACTACGCCGAACGCGCCGGTCGCCCGGATCTGATCTGCGTCTCCCTCTCCGATCCCTCCGCAGTCTCTCAACTCCGTCCCAGCGACTTCATCATCATCGCCCGCGGTCGGCGTTACTTCAGCAACGACGCCATAATCACCACCCTCCGCCCCCAACCCCCAACCCTCGACCTCCACCTCGGTAACACACCATCAGCCAAGATCTATCAACTGGATCAAAACTCAGCCGACGCACTCAAGCAGATTTCGCGTTAAGCAGAATTACCGGCTAACGGTAAATGTCCCGCCGATGCGCAATTGCTGTAATCGTGATCGTTTGTTTCTGATCGTCGATGAGGAACAACGCGCGATAGTCGCCAACTCTGAGCCGCCACTCTTCTCGATTAACAAGTTTTCTGGCGTTTGAAGGACGCGGATTGTCAGACAACGACACGATTCCGGCGATCAAATTTTCAGCTTGCTTATGATGTCTGTTCTGGAACTGACGCAGTTGCCTGCGGGCGGATGGCAGTATGAGGAGATCGTAGCGCTTAGGCTCGTGAGGTATTGCCATAGCTAAAGTACCGAACTGATCGTGAGGGATCAGATCAAGGTTTAAATTTTTCCGGTGATTTCTCCGTGGCTGCCCGTTCGCAACTCAATTGATCTTCAATTTCTTCCACAAACGCTTCCAGCATGCGTTCTTTCAGCACAGCACTTGCCAGACTGCGTTGCTCCGCTTCTGAGAGTTGACGTAGATCGTCAATCACGTTCTCAATAGTTGGTGCTATCTTAAGATTCGACATACTGGTGTGAAGATACACCTTTTCTCACAGGCCGCAAAACTGACAACTATCAGTGTCTTAATTCAACTTCAACGGGGCGGGAGTCATGGGGGTCGTAGCCGTCGGGCCAGTTGGAGATGTTTAGGCCGTAGGGCCAGTCAGCGTCGGGGGTGACGGCGAAACGGACCGTTAGCGGGAGGCCGCGCATGGCGCGCAGGCGAAGGAAGAGGCCGGTCAAACGCCATTCCTGGACGAGGACGTTGCCTTCAGGTGAAACGGGTATTAAACGCGAGCCGGCATCCCAGCCGTTTACAAACAAATTGACACGCGTCTTCACAAACCCATCAGGCGCGTCAATCGGAAGCACCGGTTGGATATGCGCCCGCACGACGATCTCACTCACGCGTCTGCGATCAGCACGCTCCGGCACCGTGTACTCGAGAAATCCCGATCCGTATCCCCAAATGTACCCCGGTCCCTCGCCAATCTTCTCAAACCGCTGCGCCGACGCCATCTGCGGTTTGAACTGATAAAGAATCGATCGATCTTCGCGCACGATCATCTGCGGCTGCGTCCCGCCATCGGCGCCAGAACGCGCCCACGCAAACTGTCGCGGTATCAAATGATCGCCCGACTCCTGCAAGTGCGACGGCAACTCCGCAGTCTGCAACGCCGCAAACATCTGCGACGCCCGCGAGATCTCATTCAACAAAGCCTCATCACGCGGCGTCGAATACGTAACGCCGTAACCACGCTTCGCATCCGGCGTCAGTATCCAAAACATCACGCCACCCGCCCCAGCCCGCGCGCTGCCATCAAACAGCGCCTTGTACCATTCGGCCTGCGACTCCCCGTTGTATCCATCCGTCCTCATCCCAAATTCACCCAACACCAACGGCTTCCCAAGCGAAAACGCCGCCGCCGCACGGTTCTCTATGAACTCCTTCAACGCACCAGGCGAGTCAACAAAACTATCGAGATCGTCGCGCGGATAATTGTGCACATCGCAATAGTCGATCGTCGGCAGCGCATGATCCGCAAGCCACTCGCGACGCTCAGTCGCCGAGCGATAACCCCACGCGCCAGGCGTGACCATGTGATTCGGATCGAGCGATTTCAAATAACCGCTCATCTCGGCAATCCACGCGCGCCGCTCAGCCCAACGGCCAGTGATCACCTGCGCTTCGTTCATCAACTCCCACGCAAAGATCGTCGGATCGTCGCGATAGTAAACACCGGTGATCGTATTCCGCCGCGTCGCCAGCTTCTCCAAGTGCTCGCGATACAACCGACGCGTTTCCGGATTTGTGTAAAAGAGAAACGCCTTCTCGTTGTTGATGCCAAACTTGTATTTCTCGTCGGCAGCGTCCTCGATCCCCGCCCAGCGGAGATACTGCGTCACGCCACCCGTATCTCGCCACCAGTTCGTCAAACAAAGCTGCACGTAGATATTGTTCTTCGCAGCCTCGGCAATCACCTTATCGAGGTGAACAAAAGCCTCTTCGTTCCACTGTCCGGGCGCCGGCCGAAAAGGATGATGCCGCGGCCAGTCCTCGAAATCGCCGCCCACCGGCTTCACGTCGTTTGGCCCACCCTCACCGTAAGCCCAAACGCGCACCACCTTGATCCCCAACTCCGATGCCTTTCGCAGCGTCTCCGGCATGCGCTCACGATCCTCGTCGCGATACATCAGCGCCACGTTCGCCCCAACAAAACGAAACGGCTTATTGCCAACGAAAAACCGCCCGCCCCGCTGCCGTGCAAACGGACTATGCGGCGCGCCAGAATTGGGCGCGGCGTTTAAAAAGAGAACCGCCGCGCTTACCACCAGGACGAGCGCGGCGACTACGAAAAGTTTCTTCTTCATCAACGAGAGGGATTCTAACGCGGGCTAGTCATCCGGACAAATCCCATGATCGCGCAAACGGCCCCCAGCACGATAAACAGGTTAAAGAACGCGCCGACACCCAGCGCCATCGAAAGGTCAGCGCCCTCCGCCGACATACCCAAAAACACAAACACGCCGAAAAGCAAAAAGTGAAGGTGATAGATAATGAGGCAAACTGCCGCATAAGAAAACCAACGCGCCGACGGCCCAAACGCAGGCGAACGCGCGAAGCCCAGCACCGCGGCGATCAACCAGCCAACGCCTCCCGCAATCAACAAAAGCAAAGTAACAAGGAAGAAGTATTGAGGCTGCGTGGCCCGCAGTTGCTGCAAAAGCATCAACACGAGTAGGAAGGACATTTGTGAAATCGCTCCTCGGGATTAATGGTGTCTCTGCGTATCTCTGCGTCCCTCTGGGTTCTCTGCGTTAGTCTATTTCTGGTTAATGTTTAACGCCGAGAACCCAGAGACCTGCAGAGATCGCAGAAAGTCAGTCAAACAAAAAGCAAGCGCCGTCTGCGCACGTAAGCCGCTTTGGTATGTGCACAAACGGCGTCTGAAATGTCATCGGGGGTGCGATGGTGCAAATCTCTGCATGGGAAGTCAGCTAGCGACTTCCATATCGGGATCGCCCGAGCGCCCGCCTATTGAGTGATGTGTATCTCCTCTTCTTTGTTTACGTGACCGAGGAAATAAATCAGGCCACAAATAAACGCGACGGCTGCCAAGCCCAGAGCGATCCATCCTGAAGTGTGACCGCCGGCGGGGTTTGGGTCGGTCACAAATTTGTAGAAGTAAAAGATCGCGCCGATGGCTGCGATAATGCCGACAACCACCGCCAGAATGTCTTTCAGGCTTTTCATTTTGAACCTCCGGCCAGAATTGATAATGAAGGTTAAGGAAAAAGCCGCTATCTTCTCGTTATGATGAGAAGCATGTTAACGCCCCACCGTGAAGTATGCAAGTATCTTGTCAGAACACGGTTAAGACAAATCACGACAACATTTTCAGAATAATTCGTTTGTCCCCGGCGCGGCGTGTTACCTGCTCGCGATCGAAGTATTCGAGAAGAGGAATCGCGTATTTTCGTGAGACACCGGCGAGTTGTTTGAAAGCGGGCACGTCGATCAGTCGTTGAGGTTCGTGTTGTGACGCGTAAGTGCGGAGCTTGCGTTTAAGATCTTCGACGACGCTGGCGTGCATGAACATCTCGTTCTGGATACGCGCGAGCTTCCGGTTATCGACGAGCAGGTGAAGAATCTTTCGCGCCTGTGTGCGTTGCGCCAGCGTCACTCCGGCGCGCGCCAGGGCCTCTTCGATCGCCGGCGCTTCGACGCCCGCATCGCGATAGACCTGTTCGATCCGGTCACTCAACTGCGAATCCTGTTCGGAAAGCCCGACTGAATGCGTGCCGAGACGAACAGTGTCTTTCTCCGAAACAATCGCGCTGCTCGATTCCAACCTCGCAATCACGGCACTGAACAATTCCGGCAACGAATGCGCGAAGACTTTCTCACGCAGCGTCTCGCGGAGCATGCCGCGCGCCAGCGGCTCGCGCTTGTGATGACGCTCCAACTCGTCCAGCAAACTGCGACTTAACCGATCAAAACTCTCGCGCGACAGGTAAACACCACCGGCATCGATAACCAATCCGCCAGCCTTCGCTCGCGCAGCAACGTCTACCAGCACGTCGCTGGTCCAACCGGTCGCCGCGCCGATTTCGATCAACCTCAAGCCTCGTTCGCCAGCGCCACTGGCAAACGCGGCAAACTTCGTCACCCGATCTTCTTCCAGCAACGATCGCAGCAGACGCCGCGTCTGGGCCATCTCCTTGCCACGATGTTTGGCCGCAAACGGATCGACGATTATGCCACCGGCGATCGTCTGCGCCGGTGAATAGCTACGCAGGATAAAACGATCCCCGTGCACCACGACGACGGGAGCTTCAAGCCGCAATTGCGCCAGCCCACTTGCGCCCGGCGCGATCTCCGCCGGTTCGTCAAGCACCCGAATGCGGCCCAGAACTTCCATCGCGCCAACGTGCACCCGAACACGCGAACGGGAGCGAACACCTCGCGGCGCATTCGGCAACACGTCGATCCAGACGTCGAGGATCTGCGTCGGACGCAATCGTGCGGGTGGCGCCAAAACCATGCCACGCTCGACTTGCGCCGTTTCAACTCCGGCGAGATTCACAGCGGTACGCTGCCCGGCATGCGCTTGCGTTACCGACTGCCCGTGAACCTGCAATCCGCGCACACGCACTTTGATCGTCGGCGGCAACAGTTCCAACTCGTCGCCGTCGCCGATCTTGCCGGAGATCAGCGTCCCCGTAGCTACCGCGCCAAATCCCTTCATCGAAAACGATCGATCGATCGGCAAACGCGTGATGAAGTCCGACGACCGCGCCGGAACACGCTTTCCGATCTCGATTAACTTCGACTTGAAGTCGTCCAGGCCGGCCCCGGTTTTCGCGCTCACGGTCACGATCGGCGCAGCTTCGAGAAACGATCCGCGCACGAGATCACGCGCCTCTGCTTCAACCAACGGCAGCATCTCTGCTTCGACCAGATCGCTTTTCGTTATCACGACGAGGCCATTGCGCACGCCGAGCAGCCGGCAGATGTCGAAGTGCTCGCGCGTTTGCGGCATCACGCCTTCGTCGGCGGCGATGATCAGCGCGAGCACGTCGATGCCGTGCGCGCCTGCCAGCATGTTCTTGACGAAGCGTTCGTGACCGGGAACGTCGACGAAGCCGAGTCGAAGATCACCGAGTTGCAGATCGGCGAAGCCGAGGTCGATGGTGATACCGCGTCGTTTTTCTTCAGGCAGACGGTCAGGATCAGTGCCCGTGAGGGCGCGCACTAATGCGCTTTTACCGTGATCGATATGACCGGCTGTCCCGACGATGAGAGACGTCATTTCAGCACTCAGTTTTGTTTTGCGATCACTTGCTCGTAGAACTCAATGTATTGGGGAATTACAACATCTGTGCGATAGCGAGTGATGGCCGATTCGCGCGCGCGTTGGCCCATCTCGCGCCGTTGCTTGTGGTCCACAAGCAAGCGGGCTGCATCAACCGACATCTTCGCCACGTCGCCGACGGCGCTCAAAAATCCTGTCTCGCCATCGGTCACCACTTCCGGCAGGCCACCCACGCGTGAGGCAATCACCGGCACCTCGCAGGCCATCGCTTCGAGAGCGGCCAGGCCAAACGATTCCTGCTCCGAAGGCAGCAACAAAACGTCGCACGCCGAAAGATAGTCGACGATGCGCGGCTGCTTGCCGACAAACGAGCAATGGTCATAAACGCCAAGACAACGCGCCCGGTGCTCGGCGTTCGTCCGTTCGCTGCCGTCGCCAACCATCACCAGTCTCGTCTTGACGCCCTGGTTTAGCACCCGCACCAGGATCTCGACGCAGTCCACCGGCCGCTTCACCGGGCGAAAGTTTGAAACATGGACCAGGAGCGGATGTCCCTGCGGCGACAACGTCTCGCGCAAACCCGGAACTTCCATCCGCTTGTAATCGTGCTGGCAGACAAAGTTTGGAATGACGCGAATGTCGTCGAAGTGAAAAATTTCTCTCGTCGCTTCCTTGAGATAGTGAGAGATCGCGGTTACGCCGTCTGATTGAACGATCCCGTAGCGCGTGATCGGTAAATACGATCGATCGGCGCCGACGAGCGTGATGTCCGTTCCGTGCAAAGTGGTGACGATCGGAAGACGCCGGCGTGGCTTCAAAGACTCGCGGGCGAGTATCGCGCTGATCGAATGCGGAATCGCGTAATGGACGTGCAGCAGATCGAGATTTTCTTCTTCCGCAACCGTAGACATCTTCGTCGCGAGCGCCAATGTATAAGGCTGGTGCTCGAAAAGCGGGTACGACATCATCTCCACTTCGTGGAAACGCACGCGTTCATTCAGTTCAGTTAATCGCGTGGGAAGCGCTGAGGAAATGAAGTGGACCGTGTGACCGCGAGCAGCCAGTTCCTTGCCGAGTTCGGATCCCACTATGCCGCTGCCGCCGTAAGTGGGATAGACCGTTATGCCGATATTCATCGATGCCGTACTTAGTGCGTTTATTCTAAGCGAAAACTAAGTTTAAGGCGCAGATTTTCGTCTTCCAAGTGCCGCAGAGGTGTAAGGTTTCTAAATAGCAAATCGCCCCAAAAAAGACGTGAGGCAGGCGACCCTCGCTATCGCCTGCCTCTTCTCAACTTGACTCACCTTCGAGAGGGGGGCAAGTGAGGGCGGGAGTATAAGATCGGTTTCAAAATTTAGCAATGATTCCTGCAACGACTTTTGAAATTAATTGTGAGAAAGGTTTAGCGGCAACTTCAATATTAATTTTAGCCCTGTCCGGCAACCTGCGAATACTCGGCAAAGTCGCTATAATGTGGGCGCAAAAAGTGGAATCGAGCAGGAGTTTTGTGATGCCAAAGATCAGTGATATCGAAGAGACACCAAATCCAAACGCAGTAAAATTTATTCTTCGCGAACCAGTCAGCAACGGCGTCGCAAAACAGTATGGTTCGGCCGAAAACGCCGAAAACGATCCCCTCGCGAAGTCGCTGTTCGATGTGGGACATGTCGTGTCGGTTTTTTACATGGACCGCATGATCACGATCGAAAAAGATGAGGAAGGCGATTGGGATGAATTGCTGCCGGCGCTGGCCGTGCCGATCCGCGCTGCCGAAGCGGTTACCCCGTCAGCGGCAAGTGCCGCGGCCGCTGTCGGTGGTCCAATTGCGGCCGTCACGAGCGATGATCCGCGTTTGTTGAAGATCAACGAGATTCTGGATGAGAAAGTACGGCCTGCGTTGATGGGCGACGGCGGGTATCTCGAAATCATAGGCCTGAGCGAACACACGTTGAGCATTCGCTACCAGGGCGCTTGCGGTAGCTGTCCCAGTTCCCTGACCGGCACGTTGATGGCGATTGAGGGAATGTTGAAACAGGAAGTCGATCCCGAGTTGGAAGTGATCGCTGTTTAGGACCACGGATTTTTTCTAATTTTCCTGGAACCGATCTGTTTTCCGGACGTGTAACGGTCCGGCTTGCCATCCTAGCTTATCCGTCTGACAAGGAGTGCCTTATGTTTCTCCGGCTACTCGTGGTCTTCCTCGTCCTACTTCTGCCGACAAGCTCGTCCTTAGCAATTCAAAATCAGGAACGACAATCCAAAACTTCGAAGCCAAAGTCTGAGGCAAAGTCTGAAGAGGCCAGTGCCGAGGCTGACGCCGAAGCCGAACAACAACGGACCATGGCGATCTCGTTGCTCACTTCGCTTGCGGACGAAGCGCGCAGTTTCAAGGACCAGACGCGACGCGCGCGTGTTCAGGCGCGCGCTGCCGACGTGCTTTGGGAAACCGATCCGGAACGAGCACGCGAGTTGTTCAAACGGGCCTGGGATTCAGCCGACGCGGCCGACGCCGAGGCGGCCCGCCGCAGAGAAGAAGACATCAAGCGAATGCAGGCTAACCGCGAGCCCGTGGTCCTGCGTGGCACGCCTGACTTGCGCGCCGAGGTGCTGCGGTTAGTCGCCAAACGCGATCGCAAACTCGGCGAGGAGTTTCTCAAAGCGCTCGACGAAGCCAACGCCAAGGCGAACGAAGAAAAAATGGCCAACGCCCGCCGAAACGACGTCTTCGCGGAACTCGGCTCTTCAAAACGGCTGCAACTGGCCCGACGTCTCGTGGACGATGGCGAGATCGAGCGCGCGATGGAGTTTGCCGCGCCGGCGCTCGATAAAGTGAGTCTCGATTCGATCTTCTTCCTGTCCGCGTTGCGCGAGAAGAATGCCGTTCTCGCCGACAATGCTTTCGCCGGTCTCCTGGGCCACGCCTCGCGCGATCAATCGTCGGATGCAAACACGGTTTCCGGTCTCTCGTCGTATATTTTGACGCCGTTCTTCTACGTCACGTTCGAACCCAGCGGCGGAGCAAACCAGAATCAATCACGCCGGCCCACCGGGCCTCCGGACATTCCTCCCGCACTGCGCACCAATTTTTTGAAAGTCGCTTTTCAGATCCTGATGCAGCCTTTACCGGCGCCGGATCAGGATCGTTCGAGCGCCGGTCATCGCGGCAAGTACCTGGTGATCAAACGGCTGCTGCCAATCTTCGAGCAGTACGCGCCGGATCTCGAACCCGGCTTGCGCACGCAAATGACGGCGCTTGCGTCGTACGTGCCGCCGGATCTTCAACAGGGTGAAAACCGGAGTGTGACTGCGGGCATCAAGTCTGATGAAGAAGCGGAAGGCGATCCGTACCAGCGCATGCAGGAACGTCTCGACCGCGCGAAGACGTCGGACGACCGCGACGCGATCTATGCTGATTACGCAGTTGCTTTAATCGAGAAAGGCGATCCGCGAGCGCGCGACCTCGTCGACAAGATCGAGAACACCGAACTGCGCAAGAGTGTCAAAGCCTACACCGACTTTCAGTTGGCCCAGGTCGCCGTTCGCAAAAAAGACGCAACCGAAGCCGCCCGGCTGGCGAAGAGCGGCGAACTCACCAGCATCCAGCGCGTTTGGGCGTACACGAGCGCCGCCAAACTGCTGACGGCCACGGAACGCGCCCGCGCGATTGATTATCTGAACGACGCTCTCGCCGAAGCTCGCCGGATCGGCAACGGCGATCCCGATCGCGCCCGCGCGCTCACCGCGGTGGCAACTCATTTTGCAGAACTGGACCTGGTGCGCGCCTGGGAAACGTTGGGGGAAGTGATAAAAGCCGGCAATGCTGCCGACGGATTCACTGGCGAAGACACGCGTATTTCTTCGAAATTGCAAACGCCGATGATGACAGTCGTAAACAACAGCACCGCCTTTGAGTTCGATCTCGTCGCCGCCTTCCGGCCTCTCGCTCGCGCCGATATGCTGCGTGCGGTCCAACTCGCGAAGACGTTCACCGGCGAAGCGCCGCGCGCCGTCGCCACGCTGGCGATCGCGCAATCTTTTCTGGAGAAACGGAAACAAGGTTAGCCACGAAAAGGCACAAAAAAGGAGACACAAGAGGCACAAAGACTTATGTGCCTTTTGTGTCTTCATTCTTGTGCCTTTTCGTGGTTCAAGAGTAGATATTCATCGGGCGCGTGAGGAGCGCGAGCGGGTCGTCGACGTTCAGCGCCTCGCGCACGTAGAAAGGCTCCCCCGCGGTTACGCCGATCAGCGTTCCGAAGTAGCGCATCCGCAATTCGATCTCTTCCAGAAACCCACTCGCGCTGATGCGCGTCGCGGGTTCTGTCGACGCCGCACTGTAAAACTGTGACGCATACGCCCGGATCGCATTCATCTTCTCATCCACAAAGTCAGACACGTCGACGACAAACGACGGCACAATACGCCGTGAAAACATCGAGTGCATGATCGCCGGCATCGGCATTGCCGCCAGCCTCGACTCCTCGTCATAACGTCCCATCGTCGCCAACCGCGCCGACTGCCGCACGATGATCGACGTGTTTGCATGATCCGGATGCGGATCGTCCTCGTGCGTCGTCAACAACACCTTCGGCCGGTAAGTGCGCAACACCCGCACGAGCGCCACGCGCGCGACTTCAGTTGGCGAAACGTGCCCATCGGGTTGTTCGAGATTAACGCGCGCGTCGAGATGCATGATGCGCGCCGCGTCGGCAGCTTCGCGAGCACGAATCTCGGGCGTTCCGCGCGTCCCCATCTCGCCGCGCGTAAGATCGCAAACGCCGGTTCGATAACCCAGCGATTTGAGTTTCAGAAGGGTTCCTGCGACCGACAACTCCGCGTCATCAGGATGTGAAAAAACTGCAAGAACATCGAGTTGGGTTTCACTTGAACTCATGAGCCAGTTAGTTTAATCCTTGTACCGACATTTAACACAACATGAAACTTACGATCCTGGGCTCCGGCACTTCCGTTCCACATCCAATGCGCGCTTCAGCCGCACACTGGCTGCAAACATCCGCTGGTTCGCTTCTGCTCGACATCAGCGCCGACGCCGCGCACCGCATGGCCCAGGAACAACTCGATTGGCCGAACCTCGACGCCATCTGGGTCTCGCATTTTCATCTCGATCATCTCGGCGGACTGCCGACGTTTCTATTCGGCACGAAATGGGCGCCGCAAACGCAAAGCCGGACGAAGCCATTGCGCGTCTATGGACCAGCAGGCTTGCAACGAATCGTCAACGCGATCGCCGACTCAAACGATTATCGTCTCCTCGAACAGTCGTTTCCGATCGAGATCGTCGAAGCACCATCTGAAGAATTTGAGATATTGCCGGGCGTTATCGCGCACACTTTCTCGACGCCGCACACGGACGAAAGCCTGGCGCTGAAATTGATAGACGAGGAGTCGAAATCGTTTGTCTATACTTCCGACACTGGTTTTTCAGAGAGTATGATCCCGTTTGCCAGAGAAGTGGATCTGCTCCTGATGGAATGTTCTTTCAGAAGAAACAAACCTGTGCAGAAACATCTCGAACTCGCCGACGCCATGCAGTTGGCAGAAAAGTGCAGCCCGCGGAGAGTTGTGTTGGCGCATCTCTATCCCGAGTGGGACGGAGTCGATCTGGAAGCCGAAGCCCGGCAGTTATGGCCGGGCGAAACGATTGCAGCGTTTGATGGATTACAACTGGAGATTTAGATGTCCTCGAT
Organism: Pyrinomonadaceae bacterium; assembly: GCA_035276045.1. Lineage (GTDB taxonomy): Bacteria > Acidobacteriota > Blastocatellia > Pyrinomonadales > Pyrinomonadaceae > PSRF01. The sequence continues at coordinate 16,344 of DATELZ010000103.1, forward strand.
ACTGTTGATCCTGTTTTTGTTATTTCAACTGCCGTCTCATCACAACGGCGATGCGTCGTTGCTCGAATCGGGCAAAGCCGCGACTGTCAAAACTCAGACGACTCCCGCGCAAGAGGTCAAAGTCGTGTCGTACAACATTCGTTGGCGCAGTGGCGACGATCTCAAAGAGATCACTAAACTGTTGCGCGAGGATCCGGAGATCGGCAGCGCAGCGATACTCGGGTTGCAGGAAGTCGACCGGAAAAAGAAACGCAGCCGCCACAGCAACGTCGCAAAGATCATGGCTGACGAGTTGGGCATGCACTACGCGTGGGCCGCGCCGCCGTCTCCTGAATCGGATGACGAAGAAGAAACCGGCGTCGCGATCCTGAGCATCTATCCGCTTTCCGACGTGAAGCGGTTTGTCCTGCCGCACGAAGGTCCGAATAAACGTCGCCGCGCTGCATTGGGCGCAACTGTCGAACTCGGAGATCAAAAATGGCGCGTCTATTCGATTCACGCCGAGACGCGGTTGAATCTCGATAAGAAGATGGAGCAGTACAAATCGCTCCTCGAAGATCTCGCGCGCTATCCATCAGACATGCCTGCGATCGTGATGGGCGACTTCAACACGTGGGAAGCAAGCGCCGACCGCAAGACGATCAAACTTTTCTCCGAGGCCGGCTTTCGCACGCCGTTCGGCGGTCACAGCACTTTCCGGCGGCGCATCGTTGTAGTCCCGATCCAGTTCAGACTTGATTGGGTGTGGTTGCGAGGATTGGACGCTGCCAGTTATGGTATCGATCGCAAGGTCGAGATTTCAGACCATTGGCCGTTATGGACCAATGTGAAACCGTCTGTGAAGTCGTCGCCTGCTGGAGTTAAATCCGCCCCGACAAAACAGTAGTTGCTTTTAACAGGAACTCTGCGTTCTTTGCGGGTTCTCCGTGTTCTCTGCAATCAAACTGTGTGTAGAAAATGGTTAACGCAGAGAACCGCAGAGGAACACTAATTCGGCGGCTATAAAACAAACACTAGAGTCTATGATCTGTCCTAACTGCGAGCGAACGGCGCGTTGGACCAGGCGACGCTGTGCCGCCTGCCAGACGAAGTTCCCTGCCTGGTATGTCACCACGGGAGTCATTCTTCTCGTCGTGGTGTACCTCGGGTTCCTCGTGGTCGAAAATATCTTCTAGTTCCCTCTTACAGAGACGACGATACTGTTCGCCCTCAACGCATTCCCGGTGGCGCGTTGCAAGTCGGCAATCGCCTTGTTCAGGTCCGTCTGCGCTTTCAACTCCCAGCCTCGCGACTCCGTCAATTGCGTTTGCCGTTCGAGCACTAGAAACGTCGTCGACTGCCCTGCGTCGAGTTTCCTCTGTTCACTCGCGAACTGCTGCTCGTTCGCTTCACGCGTCGCGCTTGCCGCACGCAGACGAGCTTCCGCGCTGCGCATCGACTGCAACGCGTTACGCACGTCTACCTGAATCGTCTGTTCGATCTGTTCGCGCTGCGTCGCAATGCGTTCGCCTTCGACCAGCGAACGTCCGAGGTTCGCCTCCGCCGTGCGATTGCGCAACGGCAACGTGATCGACACGCCAACCCGAAAATTGTTGTAGCGATTCGCAAACAGGTTTTGCAGCGACTGCCCGTATCCGCCGAGCAGATCCGGCGAGAAAGTCTGCGGCGGCACGATCGGCAACGGCTCGAGCCCGGCCAGAACCGATAGCTCGTCGACGCGTTGCCGCACCAGTAAGTTCGACGCCGTAAACGGATTCACACCCGCAGTGCTGACCGAACCCGCCAAACCGTTGATGCCGTAAGTGCCGACGAGATCCACCGCCGGCTTTGTTTGATCTTTGAAGTAGCGCTGATCGATCTGGTTGATCTCTTTCGCGAGCGTCGACTGCTGCAACTCGGGCCGGTTCTCCATCGCCGTCCGCAAAGCATCGGGCAGCGAGATCTCAGGCACCTGAAGATCGACCGAATCGGTCGGCACGATCGACTCGCCCCAAAGCTGCGACTTTTGATTCTCCGCGATCAGATTCTTGAGATTGTTCTCGGTGCGCGAAACTTCTTCGAGCGCGCTGAACACGCCTTGTTCGTAGGTCGAGATCTGCGCCTCGGCGGCGACCACGTCGATCGGCGCGAGTTGTCCTTCGCGAACGAGACGCTGGTTGTGCTCGAGTTGCGTGCGCGCGACGGTCACTGCATCGCGTTGCACTTGCAAACTGCGCAACGCAAACACGAGATCCCAGTACGCACGCTGCACGTTCGTGATCGTATCGATCGCGCGTTGACGAAACTGCGTGTCCGTCAACGAAAGGTTCTTGCGCGCGATCTCGATCAAACGGCGACTCTGATCGATCTTCATTCCACGCCACAGCGGCTGTGTGTACGTGAACGACATCGACGTCGGATACTGCGGATTCAAAGCCACGAATTCGTTATTCGTCGTCAACCTGATCGACGAGAAATCGAGTCGATAACGGCCGCCAAGCGCTGGCGTTTCGCCTTCGAACCGCGCCGTGCCGGTGTAGTCGCTTTGAATCGTCGAACCGTTCTGACCGCCACTCAAAAAGCTCGAGATCGGGTTCTCGGCGCGTTCGTAAAACGCGGTCATGTTGAAACGCGGATCGTAAATGCCTTGCGCCCCCTGCAGGTCAAATTCCGCGATCCGCACGTTCTCGCGCGCGACTTCGATGTCCTTGTTATTCGCGAGCGCCATGGATAACGCGTCACGCAACGACAGCGGCCGTTGCTGATTCATGTCGACGCCCACGCGAGTCAGTTCCGGCAGCGATTTCTGCGGCGCGCGGAAGTCCGGCGCAACTGGCGGCACCGGCAACTGTTGAATCTGTGGTTTCTCTTGAGCGATTGCCCAACCACAGACACTGATCAAAATCAAAAAAGCAAAAACACTATTTCGCATCGCTTGTACCTTATTGCTTGGAAATCAGTGAAGCCGCCGCGCTCGCCGCTTTGCGCCGCACTCTTCCGAATGCCACCTGCCCCGTTCTTCTGATCCGGCCCCACACGCGGCTGCGCGCGAGGTCGTCAAACAACGAATAGAAAACCGGCACCGCCAGCAGCGTCAGCAACAAACACAACGTCTGTCCGCCGACAACCAGCACGCCGATCGATCTATTCGTGCCTGAACCAGGACCAGTCGAGATCGTCAGCGGCAACATGCCCGCCACGAGAGCGATCGTGGTCATCAGGATCGGACGCAATCGATCGCGATTCGCGCGAACGATCGCTTCGAGCCGCTCCATGCCACGCGCGCGCAGTTGGTTCGTGTGGTCGATCTGAAGAATCGCGTTCTTCTTCACTACGCCGAACAACAGCAACAAACCGAGGCCGGAAAAGATGTTGACCGTCTGCCCGGTCATCAACAACGAGAGGATGCCGAACGGAATCGCGAGGGGCAGTGTCAACAGAATCGTCACCGGGTGAATAAACGATTCAAACTGCGCCGCCAGCACCATGTACATGAAGATGAACGACAGCAGGAACGCGAGACCGAAGTAGTAGCCGGCGCGTCCCAGCTCTTTCGAACGTCCCGCAAGTCCCGTCGAGTACGAAGGATCGATCTTGATCTCCTTCGCAAACAGGTTCAGTTGATCGATCACCGCTGACTGCGAACCGCCCGGACGGACGTTGCCGAGCAACATCACCTGGCGCTGCCGGTGCAGCCGATCGATCGCGGCTGGTCCAGTTCCCTCCTCGACGCGCACCAGGTTGTCGAGACTGACCCAGCCGATCTTCGTCGACGAAACGATCATTCGTTTCAGCGCTTCAGCGCTTGCGCGAAACTCGCCGACCGCGCGCACGCGCACGTCGTACTGGTCCGTTCCGGCGTTGAACGTCGAAACTTTCTGACCGGCGACGAGCGTGTTGAGCGCTTGCGCGATGTCGCCGACGCGCACGCCGAGATCAGCCGCCCGCGCGCGATCGATCACGACACGCAACTCAGGCTTGCCGCTGATCAGCGTCGAATCGGCGTCGACAACGTCGGGAATCGTCTTCATCTTCTCGAGCAGCTTGTCGGAATACTCCGTCAGCTTCTGCAAATCAGGCCCGCCGATGACGTACTGAATGTCGGCATTGCGAAAACCGCCGCCGGAGATCGCCGCGACCTGCTGCACGCTCGTCCGCAGTTGGTCCGGATACTGTTTCGCGAATTTCGGCAACACTTCAGAACGCGCCCGCACCATCAGTTTTTCCTGCGAGACGTCGCGCTCCTCGATTGGCTTCAACTTCACATAGATCGTGGCGGAATTGACGAGTTCCTGCTGGCCGCCGCCGATCGTCGTCAACGTGTCCGTAACGCCCGGAAGCTGGCGCAAATCAGTCGCGATCCGCTCGGTCAATGCAGACGTCGCCGCGAGGGTCGAACCTTCCTGCGCGCGCACGTTGATTTCAAACTGCGACTGATCGTCCACCGGCAGGAAGTTCTTGCCGACGAACATGAACAACGGCACGATGCTGGCAATCACGATCACGCAAGCCACTACGATGGCCCAACGATGCGTCATGGACCACGTCAACATCTTCGTGTACGTGCGATCGATGGGGCGATAAAAGCGCGATTCCTTCGAACCGTGATCGGCGGGCTCCGTGTGCCGCTCGAGCCCCCGTTCCTTTTTGTCGTCGCTGCGTTTGATCAAACGCGCCGCGAGCATCGGCGTGAGGGTGAACGACACCAGCAACGACACCGCGATCGCGAACGACGACGTCAGGCCGAACGACGACATGAACCGGCCGACGATGCCGCCCATGAAACCGACCGGCAGAAACACTGCCAACAGCGACAACGTCGTCGCCATGACGGCGAGACCGATCTCGCGCGTTCCGTCGATCGCCGCCTGGAACGGCGGCACGCCTTTTTCTTCGACGAAGCGGAAGATGTTTTCGAGAACGACGATCGCGTCGTCGATCACGATGCCGACCATCAGCGTCAACGCGAGCATCGTGATGTTGTTGAGCGTGAAGCCCATCGCCGCCATCAAGCCAAACGTCGCGACGATCGAGGTCGGAATAGCGAGACCGGCGATGAGTGTCGAACGAAAACTCCACAGGAACAGAAAGACGACGATCGCCGCGAGAATACTGCCCTCGATCAAGTGCGTTTGAATCGCTTTGAGCGAGTTCTTGATGAAGATCGACTGGTCGCCAACTACTTCGGTCTTGAAACCCGGCGGCAACGTCTTGCTGATCTCCTGCAACCGCTCCTTCACTGCGTCGGCAATCGCGACGGTGTTCTGTCCTGACTGTTTCGAGACGATCAACGTCACGGCCGGCTGGCCGTTCAAACGCGCTTCGGTGCGCGGTTCTTCAGCACCGTCCTCGGCGTAACCGACGTCGCTGAGTTTGACTGCGTAAGTGCCGCGATTGGCGACGATGAGATTGTTGAACTCAGATGGATTGGCGATGCGGCCCATCGTGCGCACCGTCAGTTCGCGCGTGCCTTCGTCGACGCGGCCGCCCGGCACTTCCATGTTCTGCGCGCGCACCGCGTCGGCTACTTGCGCGACGGTGACATTGAAGGCGCGCAGTTTGTCGGGATCGACCCAGATCTGGATCTCGCGCCGGCGTCCGCCGATGATCTGCACGTCGCCGACGCCGTTGATCGATTCGATTTCCTGCTTGATCTTGTTGTCGGCAATGTCCGTGACTTCGCGCAGCGAGCGCGGCGCTGACACCGCGATGCGCACCACGGGCGCGGCGTCGGTGTCGAGCTTTTGCACGATTGGTTGTTCCGCAGTCAGCGGCAGGTCGTTGAGAATCAGATCGATCTTGTTTCTGACTTCCTGCGCCGCGATGTCCGGGTTCTTTTCGAGCAGGAACGTGATGAAGACCTGCGAAACGCCTTCGACCGACGTCGAACGCAGCTCGTCGATACCGGCGATCGTGTTGACTGCGCCCTCGACCTTGTCAGTGATCTCGGTTTCGATTTCCTGCGGCGAAGCGCCGGGGTTCACAACGGTCACGGTGATCGTCGGCAAGTCGATCTTCGGAAACAGGTCGACGCCGAGCGACTTGTACGAGAACAACCCGACGACCGTCAGGCTCAGGATGAGCATCGTCGCAAAAACCGGACGGCGGACACATATTTCAGCTAGCTTTTGCATTGGGTTAGAGCTTTGTACTTAGTACTTTGTTCTTTGTTCGGTCTTGGGACTTTGGTCTTTGGTCTTTTTCGCAGGCGAACAAAGCACAAAGCTCAAAGAACAAAGATCTATTGTTTGACCGCTACGCCATCACTGAGCATTTGCAGGTTGCTTGTGGCGACTTGTTCGTCAGCCGCGACACCGTTCTTGATCTCGATCAGATCGCCTTCGGTCTGACCGGTCTGCACGATGCGCTGCTCCGCATGCCCGTCCTTGATCACAAACACGCGACTCACGCCGGCTTCAGTCGCAATCGCGCGCGACGGAACGAGCACCGCGGGTTCAGAACGCGGCTGAAGTATCCGCACGGTCGCAAACTGTCCCGGCTTCAAAATATTGCTGCTGTTTTCGATCTCCGCTTCAACTGTCAACGTCCGCGACTCAGCCGACACATTTGGCGCGATACGCGCGACGCGGCCGCTGAAGTTTCGATCCGGCCAGGCGCTCGTCGTAACCGAGACTGACTGGCCCACCTGCACGTCGGGAATAGCCTGCTCGGGAATGTCGATCCGAATTCGCAGCGGGTTCGTGCGCACGAGCGTCACGACCTTCTGCTGTGGCGAAACGTACTCGCCCAGATCCGCGACTCGTTCGGAGACATAACCGTCGATCGGAGCGGGAATAACTGCGTACGCGAGGTTCGTGCGCGCCAGTGCCAGCGCTGCTTCCACATTCGCGACGTTGGTGCGCGCCACCTGGACAGCAGCGAAGTTCTGCCGCGCCTGGGCCAACGCAACTTCATACTGCTCTCTCAATTGATCGCGGCGCGTGCGCTGCTCGTCAAAAAAGGACTGCGACACGTCGCCCGATTCGATCAGCTTCTCCGCCCGTTTCAGGTTCTTCTCTGCCAGTTCGTAAGTCACTCGCGCCGCCGCGACTTCCGATACCTTATTCGGATCGAAAGCCTGTCCGGGACGCAGACCAATCTTCTCCTCGGCTTGCCGGACGTTCGCTTTCGCCTGTTCGAGTTGCGCTGCCGCTTGCTCGACGCGCAGTTTCAACTCCGCATCGTCGAGACGAACGAGCATCTGCCCGCGCCGTACGGCACTGCCGATATCGACGCCAACGGCGACAACCTTGCCCGCCGTTTGCGGCGCCACGTCCGTCTGCTGATCGCCGGCGAGACTGCCGGTCGCTTCAAAGAAGCGAGGCAGGTCGCGCTTGATCGCGGTGGCGGTGCTGACGTCGACGGCTGGCGGCGCAGTCGTGGCCGCGGTTTTTTCCTCCGTGCCGTTCGCGCGCGAGCGACAACCGATTCCCCAAACAGCTACGGCCAATAGCAACCCCGCCAAAGCGGCAAACTTTAAGTACCTTTGAGAGAACATTTTCTTATTCATTCCTTGAACCGGCCTGCGCCTGCGTCTTGCTACTTTGCCGCGCGCGCAGTAATTCCATTCAGAAGTATGTCGGTGAAGTGCCTGGCGGCCTCTTCGTTAGAAATGTTCAACAGCCGGCGGTCTGGGTCCCACAGATTGTTGTTGAGCGAGTGGTGCATCACCATGCCGATGAAGCAGCGCACGATGATCGCCGGATCGACGTCGACGAACCCGCCTTCGCGTTGCCGCTCGCGAATGTAAGCGCCGAGGAATTCATAAACGCGCCGCACAAACTGATCGAAGAACATCTGCGCGAGTTCGTGTTTTTCGAGCGCCGAATGCAGCAGCAGCCGCTGAAACTCGCGATCGTTTTCGTGGTGATCGAGCGCGCCGAGCGCAAGCGCTTCGAAGACGGCGCGATCGTCTTTCTGCTTGATGGCTTCGGCGGCCATCTTTTCCGGTTCGAAAGATTCGTGGCCGGCGCAGGCTTTGTGATCGAGAATGGCGGCGTAGAGTTCTTCCTTGGTGGCGAAGTGCCGGAAGACCATTGCTTCGGAAACGCCGGCCGCCTGGGCGATTTCCTTGGTGGTGGTGCCGCGGAAACCGCGGTTGGAGAAGAGACTGACGGCTACCGCGAGAATTTGGAGCCGCCGCTCTTCTCCAGCCATGCGTGCACCGCTCACGCCATCGTTAGAACTTAGAATCTGTTTGCTCCTTACCGCAAAGTAAGTACTTACTTACCATTGTAGGACGAGGGGTGTCAAGCGGGACCTCTGCGAAACTCTGCGGTCCTCAGCGTTACTCTGCCATAAACAAGCGGGGTACGCCGATAGAAACGCAGAGAACGCGGAGGACCGCAGAGTTTTGCAGAGTTTTATCGATCTTGTTGGTGAAGCTTGCTGTGGGCGCGGAAGCGCTTGGGGCCGTACCAGAGCCAGAACCCTGTGATCGTAAAGATCAATAACGACACTCCCATCACGGACGTGTAAACAAGCTTGATCTGCCCGTACTCAGTGCCCAACGCGTAATCGAAGTAAGAACCGTCGTGCAGGTTTTCGATGAAATCCGAGCGGCGTCTTTCAAGGTGTAACAACTCCCCCGTCGTGCAGTCGAGCTGCACCCCCCAATAACCCTCGACAAAAACGAACTTCGCCATCCCCTTGTCAGGACGGATGTCGATGCGGTCAAGCTGCGCTGAATAATCAGCAGAAACTTCCTGTTTAATGATCTGGACCGCCTTCTCGTGCAGGACGTGCATTGGCAGCCAGTCGGCTTTATTCGTCGATTTACCCTCGTAGGACTTCGGCAGGATCACACCGCCGCTATGCTTCTTCCAACCAAGCAGCAGACCGGTGCAAGCCAAAGCGAAAAAGAAGACAAACAAAAGCGCTCCAGTAGTGCGATGAATCTTTCGCGCAAAGCGAAGTAGTTGTGCCTGACGTTTTCTGCGGGTGTCTTCCATTTTAAAAAGGGGGCTCCAGTCGAGTGATTATGCCCTACGATCAAATACGTGTATCGATAGTTGATCGCGGTCCGTTGTACTGATCCCGATCTTTGCCGTGATGTTTCTCGTACCCTTTCGCAACAAGATGAGCGCAGGTTTTCCACGTTTCCGAGTCGTTCGGATCGGCACAAAGCTTGCTCATCTTTTCCCGAGCGATAATCCCTACTCATAGAAGGAGAATTTCCAATGCCAGATAACATAAACACCAATCAACCAAACACCGGAACACCGGGAACAACAGGAACAACAGGAACCGGCGCCGGTACGGCAACCGCGCTATCGCAAACAGCACACGACTACGGTCAGAAAATTTCTGAGGCCGCATCACACGCGAAAGATTATGTAAGTGACAAAGTCTCAGTCGTCGGCGAGAAGTTCAAAGACTTGCAGAATGCCGATCTCGGCGAACTCGCGGAAAACGCAAAAGACTACGCGCGCAGAAAACCAGGTCAGGCGATTCTGATTTCAGCAGCGGCAGGTCTGATTCTCGGTTTGCTCGTGCGCGGCAGGCGATAGTCAACCGATAGTCACACATGAACAACAGGGGGTAACGAACATGGCGGCAACCAAAAAGAGCTTGATGAACGTTGACGCGACGGCGCCGGCTGTGCGATCGGCAGACAACGACAATTTGCCGAATCTCTTCAGTCGCCTGGGCGACGACGTCATGCAGTTGTTCAATTCACAACTCGCTTTGTTCAAGGTGGAGATCAAGGAGGAGGCAAGCGCCTACGCGCGCGGCGCCGCCATGATTGCATTTGGCGCCGCCGTCGCCGTCGTCGGCTTTGCCTTGTTGAACGTAGCTATCGCATTTGCGGTGTCGACGTTGTTCGCGCAGGCGAACTTCAGTCAACCCGCGAGCTATGCGCTCGGTTTCGTGGTGACCGGTGGCTTTTACCTGTTGGTTGGCGCCATCGTCATACTCGTGATGAAGAGCCGGCTTGCGCGACACGATCTGGTGCCGCAGCGATCAATCCAGGAACTGAGAAAGGAGAAGCAATGGCTGAAGAACGAACTCTAGGACTGGCCCGCGCTCAGGAGTACTCGTCTGAGGACCCTTCCAAAGAGGAACTTCAGCGCCGCCTCGACGACACGCGAGATTCGATCTCGCAAACCGTTATGGAGATAAAAGAGACAGTGGCAAATCAAGTCCAGGCCGTCAAAGACACCCTCGACTGGCGCGAGCAATTCAGGAGACGGCCCGTTGCGTGGAGCGCCGGCGCGTTAAGTGTAGGTTTCTTAACTGGTTACTGCATCGCCAACGCGGTAAAAGGCGACGACTACCACCAGTATTCCGCGGCGATCGATCGCTACGAACAAGAGACGAAGAGTTACGCGGCGCAACCGGTTTTGGGCGCGCAAGCGAGCTACGCAGCGCCGCAGGTGCAATCACGATCCGGAAATGGATCGCATGACCACGGACCGAGTTTCTTTAAACGCGTTACTAACACACCTGCCTTCGAGCGCGTTCGCGACGAAGCGGGGAATATTGGTAACGCGGTCATCGACGAACTTTCGAATACTGCGAAGACAGTCGTGCTGCCGGCTTTGATCACGTCGCTGCGAAACTTTATCGGCGGACATCTGCCAAACACGCCAAAGGCGTAGATCCGGGTCATCCGCGTTTTAAAACATACGCGGATGACACCGATTTTTCGTTGACTTGTCCACCCTCACGTACCTAGACTCTGCGCGTGCCCAGACGAATACTTGCCTCCATCCTCTTTAGCCTGTTTCTCTTAACAATTACACCCGGCATTTCCGCGCAGCAGGACGACGCGGAACGGCAGCGTGCGTTTACGCTTTTCAAAGACGGGAAGTACGTCGAAGCGCTGCCGCTTTTTGAGAAGCTTGCCGTTCGTTATCCCTCGGATGCCGAAGTCGTCGAAACGCTCGGCCTGGTGATATTTGGTCAAACTAACTATCTCAAGGAACCGGCAGCGCGAAAGGAATCGCGCAAGCGAGCGCGTGAGATCTTGTTACAGGCACAGAAGCTCGGCGCACGTAGCGCGCTTCTGAAAACGGCGCTCGACGCCATTCCGCCTGACGGCGGCGACGACATAAGTTTCTCGACGAAGAAAGAAGTTGACGACGCGATGCGCGAAGGCGAGCAGGCGTTCGCGAAAGGCGACATGCCGAAAGCGCTCGAGATGTACCAGCGCGCGTTGCTGCTCGATCCGAATCTTTACGAGGCGGCGCTTTTTATTGGCGACGTTTATTTCGCGACGGCGGAACAGAAGAAAGCAAGTGAGTGGTTCGCTCGCGCGACCAGCATCAATCCCGATCGCGAGACTGCTTATCGTTACTGGGGCGACTCGCTGATGAAGCAGGGACGCGCGACCGAAGCCGGCGACAAGTTTATCGAAGCTTACATCGCCGAACCGTATAACCGTCTATCGCACGCTGCGTTTGCAAACTGGGCGGAGAAGTTAAACGTGACGCTTTCGCATCCCGATGTTGAGATACCAACAAATGTAACGCCGAAGGGTGAAACCAATAACCTCACGATCACGCTCGATCCGAATGCCTTGAAGAAAGACGCTTCGAGTGCGGCGTGGATGGTTTATGGATTTACGCGGGCGAGTTGGGTGCAAACGGAGTTTGCGAAGAACTATCCGGACGAAAAGAAATATCGGCACAGTTTGAAAGAGGAAGCGGCAGCATTGCGGGCAGCAATAAGGGTCCTTGACGAGAAGAAAATCAAGGACCCCAAAGCCATCGGCCAATCGCTGCAAATCCTGACGAGGCTCGACAAGGAAGGACTTTTGGAAGCCTTCATCCTCCTCGCCGTCCCCGACGAAGGCATCGCCAAAGACTTCCTCGCCTACCGGCAAAGCAACGTCGAGCAATTGCGCCGCTACGTCAAACTCTACGTGGTCAACGGCGGCGTCGCGCCTCTGTGATCTCAGATCTCAGATCTCAAATTTGAGATCTCAGCGTCCCGCTTTGCGCGGGAGTTTCTCGTCACGCATTGCGGTGTTGTAGACGAAGGCTGCCATGATGACGGCCGCCTGCTTCATGTCGTCGGCTTGAATGCGATCGAAGACGTCCTGGTTTGAGTGGTGCGTCCTCGTGTCGTACTCGATCTCGTCCTGGATGAATTGAAATCCCGGCAGACCGACCGCATCGAACGCGAGGTGATCCGTGCCACCCGTGTTCGAGATCGTGAGCGTGTTGGCGCCCAAATCTTTAAACGGAGCGAGCCACTGCCGGAAGAGCGATCGCACGCCTTCATTGCCCTGCATGTAAACGCCGCGAATCCTGCCCGTCCCGTTGTCGAGATTGTAGTAAGCGCTCAGCTTCTCATATTCCGCTTTCTTGACGAGCACTGGCCCGGGTCGAGGCGCGGCGGCGCCGTTGCCATTCCCGTTGCCGTTTCCATTTCCGGCTGTGTTCCCACCACCAGTCGCGGGCGCGGCGGAAGTCTGCATACTGCCAAAGTGCTCGGCAACGTAAGCGCGTGAACCGAGCAGACCCTGTTCCTCACCACTCCAAAGCGCAACGCGAATCGTGCGGCGTGGCTTGAGTCCGAGCGACTGGATGATGCGCGCCGCTTCCATCGCGACGGCCACACCAGCAGCATTGTCAGTCGCGCCTGTGCCGGAGTGCCACGAATCCATGTGCCCGCCGAGCATCACAACTTCGTCTTTAAGATCCGTGCCCGGAATCTCGGCAATCGTGTTGTAGCCCATCATGTCCGCGTCCTGGTACTGGACCGCGAGATCGACCGTCATTTTCACCGGCTCACCAGCCTGCACCATGCGGACGATACGGTTGTAATGCTCGATCGCCATCACCGCTTGCGGCGTCATCTTCGCGTCTTTGTCGTAAGGCCGAGCAAAACGAGCTGTCGCTGTCGCATTTGGATCCACCGCAGGCGGAGGAACAGCGGCCGACTGCACGAAGATCGTCCCGCCATCGCCGCGACTCGGATCGATCAACATCGCCGCGCCTTCCTGTTGAAAGAAGCGCAGCTTCGTGGATGCCAGTTGCGCAGCCGCACGGAAATTCGGATTGGCTGCAAAGTTACGGCCACCACCCGGATTCGGACGCGGTTCCGGAGCATCGGCGAGCGCGAGCAATTCCTTCTCGTTCAGGCGCGTGCCCTGTGCTTCGAAGTGCGCAGGCACGTCGCGCATCAGCGCGGTAAGCACGATCTTTCCGTTCAGTTTGCCTTTGAACTTGTCGAGGTCGGCTTCAGTGCGCGCATCGACGTAGACCACGTCGGCGGTGACCGGCCCATTCGTTCCCGGCGACCACGCCTTCGGATAAGCGATCAACGGAAACGCGATCGGCTCAGACACCTGCGCGGAAAACTTCTTCAACGTCCAGCCTCTGCCGAACGGCCCCCACGGTTCGAGGCGCGCGTTCTGAAGTCCCCACTTCGACATCTGATCGCGCGTCCATTCGTTGGCTCGCTTCATGCCCGGGGAATTAGTCAGACGCGGTCCAATGACGTCGCTCAGGTAACTCAACGTCGCCATCACCTGTGAACGATTCATTCCTTCGTCCTTGATGCGGGTGATTGGGTCGTTGGGATCTACGGCAGGACCTTGTTGTACTGCGACCGTTGGCTGCGCATTGGGTGTTTGCTGCGCTAGCGAAGTCGCCGGCGAGACGAAAAAGATCAGCAGCAGCACTATCGCTGCATAGCGCCGAACAATCATGTTGGACTCTCCTCGAAACGGTGTGGTTTGACTGGGATAAGCCTTATCCGTGTGACACAGATCTAACAGGATCCGCGCGAAATCCGCAATCTTCGTTGGCGCAATAGCGGAACGTGCCCTCTTTTTTCGTGGTCTTTTCGAGGAGAAAAGGCGCGTTGCACTGCGGACAAGTGTCGACGACGGGCTTGTCCCAGTAGACCACGTTGCACTTTGGATATTCTGAACAACCGTAAAAAGCTTTGCCGCGTTTCGACTTCTTGACGACGATCTCGCCCTTGCAGCCGGGACGCGTACAGGAAACTCCGACCGTCTCCTGCTTGATGTATTTGCACTTCGGATAATTCGAACACGAGATAAACTCACCGAAACGACCGAAGCGTTTAACCAGTTGCGCGCCGTCAACCGGACATTTCTCGTCAAGCGGCACCGGCGCCGGCGCGGCCACGCCACTCTTTCCGATCTTGCGAATGTTGCGGCACTCCGGATAACCCGTGCAGCCGAGGAATGGACCAAAGCGCCCGCGCTTCATCTGCATCGGCTTGCCGCATAACTCACACGCCTCCGGTTCTGCTTCCTCAGCCGGAGCGCCGTTGCCGTCTGCCTGGGCGCCGGCGCCGTCAGATCCGGCTGCCGGTTCCGCGTCGCGCGTCGCTTCGCAATTGAGACACTTGAGGTACGAACCGAAACGTCCCCACTTCTGGACCATGCCCGGCGTGTTGCACTTCAAACACACCTCTTCGGTCGGCACACTCGTCTCTTTGATGTCTTTAATGTAAGTCTGAAACTGTTTCAGGTCGCCTTCGAACTTCTTGTAAAACTCACGCAGCGCCTTGGTCCAACGAGTCTTGCCTTCTTCGATCTCGTCGAGCTCTTCTTCCATGCGCGCGGTGTAACTCTCGTTAAAGAGATCGTCGAAACCACCGTCGATCAAAAGATCGTTGACCGTTTTGCCGAGCGACGTGGGATGAAAACGACTCTGGATCTTCTCGACGTACTCGCGTTCCTGGATCGTCGACATGATCGCGGCGTAAGTCGACGGCCGTCCGATTCCCTTCTCTTCAAGCGCTTTGACGAGCGTCGCTTCGGTGTAACGCGGCGGCGGCTCCGTGAAGTGCTGTTCGGGCTCGATCGAGTTCAACTTGAGCGTCTCGCCCTTTTCGACGAGTGGCAGCGTGCGCTCTTCTTCGTCTTCGGCGATCTTCTCGTCGCGGCCTTCCTGGTACAGCTTCAGGAAGCCATCAAACTTCTGCACCGAACCGGTCGCGCGAAAAACAAAGCGCCCGGCGTTGATGTCGATCGTCGTTTGATCGAAGAGGGCGGGCATCATTTGCGACGCGACGAAGCGCTGCCAGATCAAGCGATAGAGTTTCAACTCTTCCGGTTTGAGATAACTCGCGAGCGAATCCGGCGTGCGATGCACTTCCGACGGCCGGATCGCTTCGTGCGCGTCCTGCGCGTCTTTCTTCGAACGATAATGGACGGCTTTCTCCGGCAGGTAATCGTTGCCGTACTGACGGCCGATGAAATCACGCACCTCACCCAGCGCGGCGTCAGAGACGCGCGTTGAGTCGGTACGCATGTAGGTGATCAAACCGACGGAACCTTCCGCGCCAAGCTCGACGCCTTCGTACAGTTTCTGCGCGAGCATCATCGTCTTCTTCACTGCAAAGCCCAGTTTGCGCGAAGCTTCCTGCTGGAGTTTTGACGTGATGAACGGCGGGACTGGATTGCGTTTCCGCTCTTTCGTCGTAACGTCGCCGACGACAAACGTCTGTTGCCGTGCTTCGGCGACGATCTCGTCAGCTTTCGCTTGCTCGTTGATCAGGATCTCGTTCTTCTTGACGTCCTGATCGAAACCGCTCGTCTTGACAGTCTGTTCGCCGACTTTGAAGAGCCGTGAATCGAAGGCGGGCGGCAGTTTCGCGCCGAGATTTGCGGCGATCGTCCAATATTCGGTTTTGACAAACTGCTCGATCTCGCGTTCGCGCTCGACCACCATGCGCAGCGCAACTGACTGCACACGTCCGGCACTCAAACGTCCGCCAATCGTGCGACAGAGCAACGGCGAAACTTTGTAACCAACTAAACGATCGAGCACGCGACGCGCCTGCTGCGCGTCGACCAGGTTCTCGTCGATCTTGCGCGGATGTTCGAACGCCGCGTTGACCGCGCGTTTCGTGATCTCGTTGAACATCACGCGATGCGTCGGTTTGGCAGGACGTTTCGGAACGATCTCTTCCGCGAGATGTTGGCAGATCGCTTCACCTTCACGATCCGGGTCGGCGGCGAGATAGATCGCGTCGGCTTCTTTCGCTGCCTTCTTCAGCTCGGCGACGATCTTCTTATTGTTGCGTTTCTTGGAGTCGGGAATTAATTCGTAAGTCGGCTCGAAATCGTTCTCGACGTCGACGCCGAGTCCTTTGGAAGGCAGATCTTTTATGTGGCCTATCGAGGCCTTAACGACGTAGTCCTTTCCTAAATACTTGTTTATGGTCTTCGCCTTTGCCGGCGATTCAACAATTACTAAATTTTTAGCCATCTTATTTTTTATTTGGTCTTCGGTTTTTGGTCTTAGGCCTTTTGTACTCCAAGACCAAAGACCCCAAGTCCAAAGACCTAAAGCTTCCTCACAAAACATCTGCCCGGCAGAGCGCGAACGAGGTCGCGGATCTCCAGGCTCAACAATGCAGCGGTTAACTCAGGAACCGCCAGTTTGCTTTTGTCAACCAACCAATCAACATGCGCCGGACTGTCCGGCGTCAACAATTTAAAGACCGACGTCTCCGTTTTCGAAAGACCGTCCGGCATGAGCGACAGCCGATTGGTAAAAGTCTTTTCCTTCTTCAGCGGCGGCGGCAACATCTTTGCCGCAATCTGTTGCGGCAATTCAGCCACGACGTCCTGCCACTGCTGCACCAGCTTTGCTCCGGCGCCTTTTATCAGATAGTTCGTGCCGAAGGAATTGCGCGAGGTGATGTTTCCCGGGACTGCAAAAACCTCCCGGTTCTGTTCCATCGCGAGTCGCGCAGTTATCAAAGAGCCCGAATTCTCCGCCGCTTCCACAACCACAACGCCGAGACTCAGTCCGCTAATGATGCGGTTTCGATACGGAAAGTTTTCCGACACCGGCGGCGTCTGCAACGGAAACTGAGTCACGAGCGCGCCGCCTTGAGCCAGTACGTCCGCCGCTAACTTCTTGTGATCGCGGGGGTAAATCTCGTCCAGCCCGGTCCCCAAAACCGCCAACGTCCGGCCACCAACCTCGAGCGCTCCCCGATGCGCCGCGGCGTCAATTCCCCGAGCGAAGCCCGAAACAATCGTCACTCCGAGTTTGGCCAAATCGCGCGCCAGCATCATGGCGGCATTCTGTCCGTAAGTCGAACACCTACGCGATCCGACCACGCCAATACAGGGTTGATCCAAACATTCTGACCACGCGCCTTTTACATAGATAACAATAGGCGGATCGTAAATCTCACGTAAGGATGAGGGATAAACCCCGTCGTCCAACAAGAGGATGTCGCCGCCGAGTTTTCTAACCGCGTCAATCTCTGTTTCGGCCCTCGGCTGCAAGTCGCGAGCGATGATGCTGTCAACTGCCTCAGGCGGCAGGCGCAACTGCTCCAACTCGCTGCGAGTGGCGTTATAAACAGCCCCAGCAGAACCGAAGCGCTCCAGGAGTTTGGCAGCGGCGCGAGGTCCGATGCCGGGTGTCATATTGAGCTCGACCCAGTCTCTAATCATGTGAGGATTCCTTTTCTGAGCTTCGTTTATTGGTTAATTAAAAGAGCAATACTGCTTACTACATGGTCTCCGGAGTTGGCGGAGGCGTGTAGGAATCGAACCTACCTGAGCCCGCTCTCACGGTCTCACTAACGGTTTTGAAGACCGCGCCATTCACCAGAACAGATTCGCCTCCGGAGGCCTGAAACCCTACGCGTCAGTGGGCTGGACTGTCAAGACAGGCTCTCCATTGATGGCATCCGGGGTGCTTTGCCTTCATCCCGGTTATGTTTTATATTTCCCGGTTCGAACGTTCGTTCGAGAGATTGCTAATGATTACCTTTCAAGTATCGCGGAACCAATATAAGCACTGGCGGGTGGAAATCGACGGCTCTGTCGCCACCCTGTCCATGGATGTCCAGGAAGACGAAACACTGGGCGAAGGCTACAAGCTCAAGCTGAACTCTTACGATCTCGGCGTCGATATCGAACTCGCAGACGCCATCCAGCGAATCCGGTTCGAACATCCGGAAGTCGCCGTCGTCGTAGTCACCAGCCTGAAACCGCGAATGTTCTGCGCCGGCGCGAATATCTACATGCTGGGCACGTCGTCGCACGCCTTTAAAGTCAACTTCTGCAAATTCACAAACGAAACGCGCTGCGCTATCGAAGACGACTCAAAACACTCCGGTCGCCGTTACATCGCGGCTTTGAACGGTACAGCGTCAGGCGGCGGTTACGAACTCGCCATCGCCTGCGACGAGATCTACCTCGTCGACGACGGCAACTCGGCTGTGTCGCTCCCAGAAGTTCCTTTGTTGGGCGTTTTGCCCGGTACGGGTGGGCTCACGCGCCTGGTCGATAAGCGAAAAATAAGACGCGACCGCGCCGACGTGTTTTCAACGCTCGCGGAAGGACTCAAAGGAAAACGCGCGAAAGATTGGCGCTTGATAGACGGCTATTTTCCGACCAGTAAATTTGATGAATCGATAAAAGCGCGCGTCCAACAACTCGTCACCGATCGCCCGGGGACCGGAATCAAGCTCAACCCGCTGCAAACCTACAAGTACGTCGAACTAAAACTGAATCGCGATCAGCGTTACGCTAATTTGACCATTCACGGTCCCGAAGGCACGCAACCGACCACGCCCGAAGAGATCCACGAACTCGGCGACGCCTACTGGCCGCTGCAAGCCTATCGCGAACTCGACGACGCGCTGCTCAATCTGCGAATGAATGAACCCGAGATCGGATTGGTCTGTTTACGCACGGAAGGATCGGCTGAATCCGTGTTGTCAGTGGATCAAACACTCGTCGCAAACCGCGAGCATTGGTTAGTGCGCGAGATCATCCTGCACATGGCGCGCGTGCTGCGCCGTCTCGATCTCACAGCCAAGAGTTTCTTCGCGATTGTCGAACCGGGTTCCTGCTTCGCCGGCAATCTTTTGGAATTGTTACTGGCTTCGGATCGCAGTTACATGTTGATGGATTCAGACGCTTCGCTCGCGGTTTCTGAAATGAACGCCGGCGCGTTGCCGATGAGCAACGGGTTGACGCGGCTTCAGTCGCGCTTTCTTGCCGAACCGGAAAAGCTCGAAGAAGTTTTCGGCGAGAAGAAATCCTTCGATACAGAAGAAGCCGAAGAGCTTGGTCTTATCACTTTCGCTCCCGACGACCTCGACTGGGAAGACGAGATCCGCGTCGCCATCGAAGAGCGCACCGCCTTGTCGCCCGACGCCCTGACCGGAATGGAAGCGTCACTTCGCTTCGCCGGTCCGGAAACAATGGACACAAAGATCTACGGCCGCCTGACAGCGTGGCAAAACTGGATCTTCCAACGTCCAAACGCTGTCGGGCCTACAGGCGCGCTTTCCAACTACGGCAAACCGACGCAGGCGCAGTTCGATTTCAAACGTACATGAGCCACGAAGAGGCACAAAAATGAGGACACAAAAGGCACAAGAAAACCCTTCATATGTTTGTGGCTAAAAAAAGTTTATGAATTTATACGACCGCATTCCTAATAACGTAAATCTCTCCGAGGACAAGAAACTTCAGCGAGCACTCGAAAAGTGGCTCCCGAACTATCTTGATTGGTGGCGCGAGATGGGCCCCGAAGGCTTTCAGGAAAAGGACATCTGGCTGCGCACGGCCATCGACGTCGACTCCGAGGGCTGGGCTCACTTTGACTACGTAAAGATGCCGGACTATCGCTGGGGCATCTTTCTCGAACCCGCGCAGCCCGACGCAAAAGTCGGCTTCGGCGACAACCACGGACGTCCCGCTTATCAGGAAGTGCCCGGCGAGTTTCGCAACGCGCTGCGCCGCATCATCGTCACGCAAGGCGACACGGAACCGGCGTCAGTCGAACAACAACGTCAACTCGGCAAGACCTGTCCGTCGCTCTACGACCTCAGAAATCTGTTCCAGGTGAACGTCGAAGAAGGCCGTCATCTTTGGGCGATGGTCTATCTGCTGCACGGATACTTCGGACGTGACGGACGCGATGAAGCAGAAGAGTTGCTCGCCCGTCGCAGCGGCAACCAGGACAAACCACGCATTCTCGAAGCGTTCAATCAACCGTGTGACGACTGGCTCAACTTTTTCGCTTTCACGATGTTCACCGATCGCGACGGCAAGTATCAGCTTGCGGCTTTGGCCGAGTCAGGATTCGAACCACTCGCGCGCACCTGCCGCTTCATGCTTACCGAAGAAGCACATCACATGTTCGTGGGTGACACCGGTCTCGGCCGCGTCGTCCGGCGCACTGCGCAGTTGATGAAAGAGGGCGATGTGCGCGAACTCGGCGGCATCCCGCTCGACATCATTCAGAAGTACATCAATTTCTGGTACAGCTATTCGCTCGATCTTTTCGGCGGTGAGATCAGTTCCAACTCCGCCGCCTTCTTCGCCGCGGGTTTGAAAGGCCGTTACAAAGAACAGGAGCAATACACCGAGCACACGGCTGCTAACGACACGTTCACGATGTCCGTCGTCGAGGATGGCCGGCTCAAACCGCGCGAAGTGCCACTGCGCAATGCTTTGAACGAGGTTCTGCGCACCGAGTACGTCAAGGACTGTGAAAAGGGCTTGACTCGTTGGAACAAGGTGCTCGCACACGAAGGCGTGAGCGAGCGTCTTTTCCTGCCGAACCCGCGTTTCCATCGTCATGTCGGCGAGTATGCCGGTCATGCGTTCGACATTCAGGGGCATTTGATTACGCACGAAGACTTTGAACGCCAGAAATGGGAGTGGCTGCCGACCATCGAGGATCGCGAATACGTTCGCAGCCTGATGCATCCGGTGTACGAGGTGGGCCAGATCGCCAGTTGGATTGCGCCACCGGCGGCGGGAATCAAGGGCAAGCCTTTTGAATTTGAGTATGTGAGGCTTTAGCGGATTGCTGGTTTCGCGACACGATCAAAAGCTCGAATTTATTCTGCGCACGGCGGCGCGCATCTTCGCCGAGAAGAGTTATCACTCGACCTCGATGCGCGACATCTCGCGTGAGACGAATCTCAGTCTCGCCGGGCTGTATCACTACTGTCGCAAAAAAGAAGAGTTGTTGTTTCTGATCCAGGACAACTGCTTCGGACGAGTGCTCGCGCGTCTTGAAGAGCAGCTTCGCGAAGTCGACGATCCGGTAGTGAAGCTGCGCATCTTCATCGAGAACCACCTGTCGTTTTTCGCGTCCAACATGGCCGAGATGAAAGTGCTCTCGCACGAGGCTGACTCGCTGCGCGGCGATCTCCACACCCGCGTCTCGACCCGCAAGAACAGTTACACGAGGCTCGCGCGGCGGATTCTCGAAGAAGTGCAAAGTCTTTCAGACAACAAACCCGAGGTCGATCTGACGGTCGCCACTTACGCGCTGTTTGGAATGATGAACTGGATCTACAACTGGTACGACCCGCAGGGAAAACTGAAAGTCCAGGACCTTGCGCAACACCTGACGCAACTGTTTCTCGGCGGCTTTTCGTCGGGGCTGTTGCTGGAGCCGGTCAGTTCGACAATGCGGTTTGAAAATTTGAGCATCTGGAACTACGGATTAAACGGATGAAGGTTGATTATAAAAGTGTCGAGGGCGTCGCGGTTTTGACGTTGAACGATCCGCCGGCCAACACTTACAGCTACGAGATGATGCAGGAGTTGGATGCGGCGATTCTCGCGGCGCGCATGGACGAAAGCGTGCAGGTGATCGTCATCACGGGCAGCGGTGAGAAGTTTTTCTGCGCGGGCGCCGACATCCAAATGCTTGCGAACGTCACGCCTGTTTACAAGTACTACTTCTGCCTGCACGCAAATGAAACTCTCTCGCGTTTGGAACAGACGCCGAAGCTCGTGATCGCTGCGCTCAATGGACATTGCGTCGGCGGCGGTTTGGAAGTGGCGATGGCGGCTGACATTCGTATCGCGCGCAAAGGCGCAGGCAAGATGGGACTGCCGGAAGTTTCGCTCGGCGTGTTGCCGGGAACTGGCGGAACTCAGCGGCTCGTGCGGATTGTCGGGAAGTCGAAGGCGATCGAGTTGATGGCGACGGGCGCGTTGTTTGATTTTGAACGCGGATTGGAACTCGGGTTAGTTAATCACTTGTACGAGAGTGAAGAGTTTTTACCACAAGTGATGGAATACGCCCGTGGATTTACAACGCCAAATAAATCCGCGTTCGCTGTGGGCCGAATCAAGCGCGCGGTGCAAACCGGTGACGAAATACCGCTCGAATACGGTCTGACTTTAGAGCGCGAGTTGCAGCAGCAGCTCTTCCAATCCGAAGACGCGCGCGAAGGTCTCGCCGCTTACGTCGAGAAGCGCAAGCCGCAGTTTAAGGGGAAATAGAGCTTAGTTCTTTGTTCTTTGTTCTTTGTTCGCTAATGTAGAGAACAACTTCAAAGCGTCAGTCTTGCCTGCGAACAAAGTACAAAGAACAAAGCACTAAGCTCTAAAACAAAATGTACGAACACATTCTCGTATCGGAAGGCGAAGGCATCACGACGATCACGTTGAATCGTCCTGACAAGCTCAACGCCTTCATCGGTCACATGCGCCGCGACCTTGCCGAAGCGCTCGAACACGCCGGCAGCAACCGCGACGTGCGCGTGGTGATCGTTACGGGCGCTGGACGTGCCTTCTGCTCCGGTGGCGACGTCAAATTCATGGCCGAGTTGATGGAACGCCAGGACAGCGAGGAGTTCGCTCGCATCCTCGGCGCGGGCCGTCGCGTCATCACTGCGATTCGTTCGATGACCAAACCCGTGATCGCCGCGATTAATGGTCCAGCCGCGGGCGCCGGTTTCAATCTCGCCCTTGCTTGCGATCTTCGCATCGCTGCGAGCAACGCGACGTTCAGTCAATCGTTTCTGAAAATCGGCCTGCATCCCGACTGGGGCGGCACCTATTTTCTGCCGCGACTGGTTACGCCAAACAAAGCCTGCGAGATGTTTTTCCTCGGCGACACGATCGACGCAAACGAAGCCCTGCGATTGAATATCGTCAACCAGGTCGTTGCGCCTGAAGAGTTGGAAACTGTGACGCTCCAGCTTGCCGAACGACTCCGCGCGGCGCCGCCGATCGCTATTGCCGCCGCCAAACACGCCGTCTACCTGAGCAGCAACGCCGATCTCGACGAAATGCTCCGCTACGAAACCGAAGCACAACTTCGTTGTTTCGACTCTGACGACGGTCACGAAGGCGTAAACGCGTTTTTCGACAAACGCGATCCCCAATTCACTGGTCACTAAACAGTTCACCAATCACTGAACGACATGCTCAACGGAAAGATCGCACTCATCACCGGCGGTGGCCGCGGCATCGGACGCGCGATCGCGCACGCGTTGGCGACTGAAGGCGTGCGGATCGCAGTAGCCGCCAGAACTGCCGAGCAGGTCGAACAGGTCGCAGCCGAGATCGGCAACGGCGCGATCGCCGTCACGTGCGATGTTTCCGATCCGGAAAGCATCACGCAGATGTTCACCCAAACGCGCGAACGCCTGGGCGACGTCGACATTCTCGTCAACAACGCCGGCATTGCCGAAAGCGCCACGCTCGTCAACACAAGCGACGATCTGTGGCATCGTCATCTCGCGATCAATCTCTCCGGCACGTTCTACTGCACGCGCGCCGCGCTGCCTGCGATGTTGAAGAAAAAATGGGGCCGGGTAATCAATGTGGCGTCGATTGCCGCCAAGACGGGAGCGCCGTACATCGCTGCCTATGCAGCCTCGAAACATGGCGTGCTTGGTCTAACTCGTTCGGTGGCGCTCGAGGTGGCGACGAGTGGAATCACAGTAAACGCGATCTGTCCCGGTTACGTCGATACGGACATGGTGACGCGAGGTATCGAGAAGATCACGACGGTGACCGGACGCTCCGCTGAAGAAGCACGGCAAACACTCGAAAAGACGAGTCCGCAAAATCGGTTGATCACTGCGGAAGAAGTCGCGGCGATGGCGTTGTTGCTGGCGTCAGATGAAGGCCGCGGCATCAACGGCCAGGGAATTGTTATTGACGGCGGCTCAGTGCTGAATTAGACCTCACTCGCTAATTCATAGACCAACCTGATCGGCAATCCGACAATGTTGAAATAATCGCCCTCGATCTCTTCGATAAAGAGACCGGCCGCGCCTTGTATGCCGTAAGCGCCGGCTTTGCCACGCGCCTCGCCTGTCGCGATATACCAATCGATCTCGCGTTCGCTCAGGTGGGCAAAACGCACGCGCGTAATCTCATACTCGACGCGCGATTCACCGCCGACCCTGACGAGGGCCACGCCGGTCAACACCTCGTGCCACTTGCCATTCAAGAGGTCCAACATGCGTTTCGCATCCGCGTCGTCGAGCGGTTGGCCCAATATCTGATGGTCCACCACGACCGTCGTGTCCGCGCCCAACACCAATCCGTGTTCCAGCTTCGCGGCGACTGCTTCCGCCTTCCCCAGCGCCAGCCGTTGGACGTAGGCCGCGGGATTCTCGCCGGGCTTCACCGACTCATCAATCCCCGCGGTTATCGCCTCAAACTCCCAGCCGGCGGCCGTCAGAAGTTCCTTGCGCCGTGGACTGCCGGACGCGAGTATCAGTTTTTCACATAGATGATTTGCCATACTTGCGGGTGAACAGTTTGCGTGTTTCAATCCGAGATCGCAAACAATCGTGGAGGGATTAATCAAATCACTGGGCACCGTGCTGCGCGCTTCCGGAAACGCGCCGGAAGTCGCGGAAGCCGCGGCCATCGCCGCGTGGAAGCATTGCGCGGGCGAAGGACTCAAAGATCGCGCCGTCGCCTTTGCCTTGCACGACCGGACGTTGCGCGTCGCGGTCGCCGATCTGATCTGGCAGAAGCAGTTGCACTCGATGCGCGGACAAATGGTTTTTAGAATTAATTCTCTATTGCGTCAGCCGGTTGTCAGCACGATCGAATTTGTTATCGACCCGGAAAAACTATGCCGATAGAAGAAAAAGACATCGCCAAGGTGGCCCAACTCGCGCACCTCGAATTGGACGACGAAGAAGTCAGGATCTTTGGACCACAGATCGCCGGGATCATCAATTACATCGAGCAGCTAAACGAACTCGATACCGAGAACGTCGCTCCGGCACTCGGCGGCCTCACTCCCGAAGGCGAAAAGACCGATTCGGCTCGTGACGACGTCGTCGAGGGATCGTTGGGCCAGAAGCTGGCGCTGGCCGAAGCGCCCGATCCGGCGTCGGGTTATTTCCGCGTTCCGAAAGTGCTCTAAGCTCCATGTCGCTTAAAACAGTAGAACAGTCAGTAACCGCAGCCGAAAACCTCAACGAGAAGCTGAACGCATTTCTCGAGATCGATCGCGCCGGCGCACTCGAACGCGCCGCGGCTGCTGAGAAAGATAACGGCACGCTCGCAGGACTTCCCGTCGCCGTCAAAGACAACATCTGCGTGCGCGGCATGCAGGCGTCGTGTGGCTCGCGCATACTAGGCGATTACCATCCGCCATACGACGCCACGGTCATCGAACGGCTAACGGCCGCGGGCGCGGTGGTAATCGGAAAGACCAACTGCGACGAGTTTGCGATGGGCTCGTCGAATGAGAATTCAGCCTTTGGACCAGTGCGAAACCCGTGGGACACGACGCGCGTGCCGGGCGGTTCGTCAGGAGGATCGGCGGCGGCAGTGGCCGCAGGAATCGTTCCTGTCGCGCTTGGCTCGGACACCGGCGGATCCGTTCGCCAACCCGCGTCGTTGTGTGGCGTGTTCGGGTTGAAACCGACTTACGGGCGCAATTCGCGTTACGGTCTCGTCGCCTTCGCGTCGTCGTTGGACCAGATCGGGATCTTTGCGCGCAACGTCGAGGACGTGGCTCGCGTGCTCGGCGTAATCGCGGGCAGAGACCGCCATGACGCAACGACCGCCGACGTTCCGGTTCCGGACTACACGGCCTCGCTGACAGGCGATTTAAAAGGCGCGCGGCTCGGTTTTCCTCGTGCGTTATTTGGTGAAGGACTTGATGCTGACGTCGGCGAGTCGGTCAAGGCCGTCGTCGACGTTTATCGCGATCTCGGCGCTGAGATCGTCGACGTCGATCTGCCGCACGCAAAATACGCGATCGCCGTTTACTACATCATTGCGACTGCCGAAGCGTCGTCCAACCTCGCGCGATTCGACGGCGTGCGTTACGGTTTTCGCGCGGAAAACGCGCCTGAGTTGCGGCAGATGTATCGCCGCACGCGCGAAGAAGGATTCGGCGCCGAAGTCAAACGACGAATCATGCTCGGCACGTATGTTCTTTCGGCGGGTTACTACGATGCCTACTATCTCAAGGCGCAAAAAGTACGCACCTTGATCGAGAACGACTTTCTCACGGCCTTCAAAACCTGCGACGCCATCATCACGCCGACCGCGCCGTCGACAGCTTTTCCAATCGGAGAAAAGGTGGACGATCCGCTCGCTATGTACCTGAACGATATTTACACCGTGACGGCTAACCTGGCGGGAGTGCCGGGGCTCAGCGCCCCTTGCGGACTTTCTGCGGAGAGACTGCCAATCGGATTTCAGTTGCTTGGGCCATACTGGTCTGAACCAACACTTTTCAAGTTGGCCCATGCGTACCAGCAGGCGCGGCCATTTACCGAACGCCCACCGGTCTCTGCCATAGCGGAGTAACCGCGCGTTTGCGGCGGTCGGCTTTATCGGGGATGAGGTCGCCGGTGAAGATCTCGATGACGTTCTTCGCCGTTCCGACGACGGGCGTCACGTCCAGTCCGACATGGACCGCGCCGAATATCAATCCCTTTTTCTTGATCTCGTAGCCGGCGAGACCGACGGCGAAAACAGTTCCGACAACGGGAATCGGTTTGATAAGGCGCTTGGCAAGTCCCCAGCCACCGGCTCTAACAATTCTGCGTTTTATACTCATCCGTCTAATCCGTGGTTAATGTTAGCATAGCGCGATGCGACCGACACTTTTTATCGCCGCGCTGGCATTGGTTCTCGTTGTGTCTTGCAATCGAGGGACCAACAGCAGCCGCCGGCTCTTGATCTATACGCCGCACGGACAGGATCTGCTCAAAGATTTTATCGCGCGCTACAAACAGCAACACCCGGATGCCGACATTCAGTTTCTCGACATGGGTTCGCGTGAGGTTTTGGAACGCGTGCGAGTGGAGCGAAACCGTCCGCAGGCGGATCTCTGGTGGGGCGCTTCGCATACGACTTTTCAAACTGCCGCGGAGGAGAACTTGCTCGCCGAGTTTCGGCCCAGTTGGGCCGACAAGGTCCCCCCTGCGTCGCGTGACGACAAAGATCGCTGGTACGGAACTTACGAAACACCGCAAGTGATTGCTTACAACAGCGAAGCAGTCTCGGATGCCGACGCGCCGCGCGACTGGGACGACGTGTTGGATCCGAAGTGGCGCGATAAGATCCTGATCCGAAATCCAAATCCATCCGATACGATGCGCGCGATTTTCGGCGCGATGATTCTGAGGTTCTACAAAGACAGCGGCAAACCGGATCAGGGTTTCGAGTGGCTGCGCAAACTCGACGCCAACGTGCACGAATACACGGCTGACGGCACGTTGCTGATGCAGAAACTGGCGCGTCGCGAAGGCCTCGTCACGTTGTGGGACATGCCCGACGTCCGCCTTTTCAAAGAGCTGAAGAATGTTCCTGTGAACTACGTCGTGCCCGCGAGTGGAACGCCTGTGATCACCGACGGCATCGCGCTTGTTCGTGGTGGTCCAAACCAGGAGGAAGCGAAGCGGTTCTACGAGTTTGTGACGACGCCTGAAAGTTTGGCGTATGCCGCGCAGAAGTATTTCCGTATTCCGGTGCGGACGGATCTGGATCGTTCGCAGTTCCCGGCCTGGATGAACGAGCCTTTCACGCGCATGCCGCTGGATTGGGAGCTATTGCGGAAAAACGGAAGCGATTGGTTAAGATACTGGGACACGGAAATTCGTGGTAAAGGAAGATAGTCATTTTCCGTTTGTCATTTCTCGTTTGTCATTTTCCATTTGTTTCTCCGATTACAAACGACAAATGGAAAATGGAAAATGACGAATGGAAAATGACAAACGGAAAATGACCTCGCTTCTCTCGCTAAAGAACATCTCGCGCAGCTTTGGTTCGACTCGCGCTGTCGACGACGTTTCGCTTGACGTCGCGCAGGGTGAGTTCTTTGGTCTGCTTGGACCATCAGGTTGCGGCAAGACCACGACGCTGCGAATGATCGCGGGACTCGAAAAACCCGACTCCGGGACCATCCATTTTCAAAACACCGATATAACAAACCTTCCGGCAGAGCGGCGTGGTTTCGGCATGGTGTTTCAAAACTACGCGCTGTTTCCGCATTTGAACGTCTTCGAGAACGTCGCTTTCGGACTGCGCGCACGTCACGCGCCGAAAGCGGAGATGAGCGAGCGCGTTGCCAGCGCGCTGGAGTTGGTCCAACTTCCGGGTTACGGCAAACGCGCGGTGGACGAGTTGTCCGGCGGACAGCAACAACGCGTCGCCATCGCGCGCGCAATCGCGATTGAGCCTGCCTTGCTGCTGTTTGACGAACCGCTTTCGAATCTCGACGTGTCGTTGCGTGAAGAGACCCGCAGCGAACTGCGCGAACTCGTCACCCGTCTCGGTCTCACCGCTGTTTACGTCACTCACGATCAGGAAGAAGCGTACGCGCTTTGCGATCGCATCAGCGTGATGGTGGGCGGACGATTGATGCAGTCCGGCGAGCCGCGCGAATTGTACGAGCACCCGTCAGACATCGCAGTGGCTCGGTTCCTGGGCCGCAACAACCTGATCAAAGTGATGCGATTGAGTTCGAGCAACACCGACGAAGGCGAGTTCAAGACACTCGAAGGCGATCACACGCTGCGTCTGCCGATACGACACGACGATCTTTCGCCACTCAACCAACCGGTGTTCCTCTCGATCCGTCCCGAGCACGTACAACTCCATGCAAACGGCGCCCACGCGGCTAATTCCATGCGCGGACACATTCGCGAGATCGTCTTTGCCGGCGCGACTTCAACCGTGCGCGTCGACGCCGCGGGACTGCTGCTCGAAGCCCTCGTCCTGCAACCTGACGGTCTCAAGATCGATCAGGAATGCACGGTCGTCCTCCCGCAGGACCGGCTTACCCTGCTGCAAAACCAACGCGGATGAAAACGAGATCCGCGGTCCTGTTTGCGATAACGATCCTCGTACTGATCTACGGCGTTATCTATCCCAACCTGGCTGTCGTCGCCACTTCACTGCAACGAGCAGGCACGTGGACGCTCGCCAACTATCGCGAAGTTCTCTCGCAAGGCGTCGTGATCGAAGCGATCGTGAACAGCATCGGACTGTCGGTGTTCACGGTTCTGTTCTGTGCGCTTGTCGGCGTGCCGCTCGCGTTTCTGTTCGAACGTTTTGACTTTCCCGGACGGCGATTGTTCGCCGCGCTCGCTGCGTTGCCGCTCGTGCTGCCTCCGCTGGTGGGCACCGTCGCGTTCATCTTTCTTTACGGCGAAACGGGAATCCTGGCCCACAGCATTCAGAACCTGTTCGCGCTGGAAAGCCCGCCGTGGTCGCTGCAAGGCTGGCCGGCGTTGTTGTTCTTTCACACGTACACGATGTATCCGTTTTTCTACGTGCTGACCGGTGCGGGACTCAGAAGGATCGACGCGAGTCTTGCCGAAGCGGCACGAAGTCTCGGCGCGGCGCGAATCACGGTGTTGCGGCGCGTGCTGTTACCGCAACTCACGCCTTCGCTGATCGCCGCTGCGTTGTTGACGTTCATGACTTCGATGGCTTCGTTCAGCGCGCCTCTCTTGTTTGGCGGAAACGTGCGCGTATTGACCCTCGAGATCTTTACCGCACGACAGCGCGGCGACGTTGTCATGGGCGTCACGGAAACAGTCATACTCGCGGTTATTTCGCTCGCGGCGCTGATCTTCTTCCAACGTTACGAAGGGACGCGAAAGTTTGCGGCGGCGGCGATGAAGGGCGCGCCGCGCCGCCGCGCGACGATCGCGAGCGGCAAGACACGTGTGCTCGCAACTGTGGCCGCCATCGTCTTTGCCATCGTTCTGGTTTTGCCGGTTGCCACACTCGTGCTGGTGAGTTTTGCGCGCGAGGGATCGTGGACCACGCAGACACTTCCGTCGGAATATACAGTTGCGAACTACATTCGCATCTTCAACGATCCGTTCGCCGCCGAGGTCTTTTTCAACAGTTTCTCGATGGCGGCGATTGCCGCGGTCGCGGCGCTGCTTTGGAGTTTCTGCGTCGTGACGCTGCTGGTCAAGCGAGCCGGTGGCAAAGGCGGTGGCAGAGGCGGGGGCAAGCTGCTCGATCAAAGCTGGCGGCGGTTGTTGTCGTTGCTGGTGCTGGTTCCGTGGGCCTTGCCCGGCACGGTGGTCGCGGTTTCAGTCGCGGAAGCGTATGGACAACCCGGATCGCTGCTCGGCTCGTTTGTGCTCGTGGGAACGTTCTGGATCCTGCCGGTCGTCTATTTCCTGCGTTTCATGCCTCTCGTCGTCCGCGCGTTGCAGGCCAGCATGGAACAACTCGATCCGGCGCTGGACGAAGCGGCCGGATCGCTCGGCGCGCGCGCCTGGCAGAGATTTACGCGCGTCACGTTGCCGCTCGTGTGGCCGGGCGCGGTGGCCGGGACGCTGCTGGCATTTGTGATCGCGTTAGGCGAATATGTTGCTTCGGTGTTGGTGTTTGTCCCGGCCAACCGTCCGATCTCAATCGCCATTGCATCTGAGCTACGCGACTTCAATCTCGGCGCGGCCGCAGCGTACGGTGTGGTTTTGATCGTGATCATCTCGATCAGCATGGTCGTCGCCGGCAAACTCGAACGAATGCGTGGATAAAAAGTCCGATGAAAAATCTCTGGTTTTTGCGAAAAGGTTTGGCGGTTCTGTTACTGGCGTTGCTGGTATTGCCGGCGCCGGCACAAACGGAAAAACAAGAAACGGATAGTTCTGACAAGGCCGCGCTGCATCAAGCGCTGCTCGATCTGCAAAATCCGTGGACTGTGATGTGTGTCGCCGCGCATCCGGACGACGAAGACGGCAGCACGTTGACGGTGTTGCGGCGCAAGTATGGCGTGCACACCGTCTCGCTGTTTTCCACGTTTGGCGAGGGCGGGCAGAACGCGATCGGTCCCGAACTGTACGAAGACCTCGGCGTGATTCGCGCTCACGAAACAATTGCCGCATCCGAAGTGCAGGGCTCCGAACCTCACTTCCTCGGTTTTCGTGATTTTGGTTTCTCAAAATCTGCCGAAGAGACGTTTCGCGCGTGGGGAGAAAAAGAGTTGCTGCGCCGCATGGTGCTCTATATCCGGCGTCTGCGTCCCGACGTCATCATCACCAATCACGACACGACGAGCGGGCACGGTCATCATCAGGCAACCGGCCGCACAGTCTTGCAGGCCTTCTGGGCCGCCGGCGATCCGAAAGAGTTTCCCGAGCAACTGAGCCAGGTCAGTGCCTGGCAACCACAGCGACTGTTCGTGCGTTCGCGCGGGCAGGAAACACCGGCGACCAAGGAAAGTCCACCGCAGGTCGTGACGATCGATCCGAATGAAATGGATCCCGTCCGCGGCGTGACCTATGCGCAACAGGCGCTCGCCGGATTGCAGAAACACGCCACGCAAGGTCCATGGCCCAGGACCATTCCCGCGAGCGGCGCGCGAGTGATTCGTTACAACCTCGTCCGGCAGGTGACGACCGCCGCGCCTATGCCGCCGGACGCCAAGACACCGCTCGACGGACTGCGTTTGCCTGAACCGATCGCCACTCGCTTCGTCGCGCCGACGATCGACGGCAAGCCGCTGACTGAGTTTCTCGATCGCCGTCTCGAAACACTCGTCGCTCTGCTCAACGCGAAACGTCGCGCCGCGTTCACCGCGCCGAAAGAAGTTGTCGATACAGACGCGCCACGTTTCGCGCTGATGGCCCAACGACTCGACAACGCGTTGGCTGTCGCATCCGGCGCATCGGTCGCGCTTTCGTCAGCCGGCGACGCGCTTGTTCCCGGCGAGCCGGCACGTTTGACGGCTTCGCTGAACAATGATGGCGTGGCCGAGATCCAGGTCAAGCAAGTGAGGTTCAAAGGGCTCGGCGTCGAGCAGCGTCTCGACACAGCCGACAAGATGTTGCCCGAAACTGACACGTCAGCCGCGATCGACGTGACTGTGCCGAAGAATGCGAGCCTGACTGTACCGGCGTCAGCACATCTTTACGACGGCCGTCTCTTCGGCGAACCGCTTGTCACCGAAGCTGAGCTGACAATGGAAGGTGTTTCGTTTGTCGTTCGCAACGAAACACACCGTGACGTCGCGCCTGCGGTCGAGATCGTCGCCGTCGAACCGTTGCCGTATGTCAGCACGCCTGCAACGTCGCAGAAGCCGCTCGATTTCACGATCCGATTGAAGAACCATTTGCCAACACCGTTTCGCGGATTAGTGCGCGTGCAGGGGCAAAGCCTGGAGACCGGACGCGAGATCCAAATCGCGCCCAACGGCGCTGACGTGCAAAACCTCGTCGTGCGGACGGCGTTGCCGTTGAGTGCGCAAGCGCAGTCGAGTGTCGCAATCACCGTCGATCTGCCGAATCCGAAAGAGCCGATTGCCAAGCGAGAAGTGCCTCTCGTCTATGCGGAAGCATTGGTCGTGAGCGGGCGGAAAGTCGGTTACATCCCGAGTTCCGATCAGACGATTCAACGCGCCCTTGCGGCGCTCGGAGTCGACGCGAAAGAGTTGACGGTTGACGACGTCGCCAAGGCTGACCTTTCGACGTACAACACGATCATCATCGACAATCGTGGTTACCAGGCGCATCCGGAACTCGTCGCGAACAATGCCCGGCTGCTCAAGTTTGCCGAAGATGGCGGCACGCTGCTCGTCTTCTATCACCGAACAAACGAGTGGAACCCCAACGAACAGCGAAACCGTCCGCAGCTCGCGCCGTATCCGATCATCATCGACGACGACCGCGTAACGCAGGAAGATGCGCCCATCACGTTTCTGCAACCGCGTCATCCGTTGTTGAATTTCCCCAACAAGATCACGCAGAAGGATTTTGCTAACTGGGTCCAAGAA
This sequence comes from Pyrinomonadaceae bacterium, assembly GCA_035276045.1. Taxonomy (GTDB): domain Bacteria; phylum Acidobacteriota; class Blastocatellia; order Pyrinomonadales; family Pyrinomonadaceae; genus PSRF01. The sequence goes on from DATELZ010000103.1 coordinate 49,274, forward strand.
CGCGGACTTTATTTTCCGAAGGAATGGGATCCGAAATACACGGCCGTGTTAGCGACGAGCGACAAAGGCGAGCCGCCATTGCGTGGCGGACTGCTGGTCGCGCCGTACGGACGGGGAAATTACATCTACACGAGCTTTGTTTGGTATCGACAGCTTCGGGCAGGTTTGCCTGGCGGGTACCGGATGTTTGCGAATCTGATCAGTTACGGAAGACGGAAGGAAGAGTGACGGGAGACGCGGAGAAGGGGTGACGGGGGGACACGGAGACGGGGAGACCCGGGGACTATTTCGCCGTTTCTCCCCGTCCCCGCGTCTCCCTTTCTTAATTAAGCTGGCGCTTCCTGATCCAAATTGCCGCCTTCTTCGACTTCGAGTTTCACGCGCGCGCGTTCGAGGAAGGTGATGATCATCTCACGTACGCGCTTCTGCATCTCGTTGCTGATGGCGCTCTCGCCAACCAGAATCGCAAATCGATGAAGATCGCGAGCGTGTTTCCGTCGCAGTTCGACGTGCTGCACGATCCTGATCAGAACTTTGTGTCCGCGTTCCTCGAAAGCGGCGGCGTAACGGAGATAGTTCTTCATTTCTGAGGCCGCCGGTGACCACTCGAGCCGCTCGGGTGAATCCTCAGTCTTTTCCACGGCAAAACTCGCATGGACCGCGCCGATCACGGGCACTTCCGCCCGGACCACCCAACGCATGATGCCGCCCGCTTCCTTGCGTATTCCTTCGATTCCCGGCATGAGATCCGCAAAATTACGGAGCTCGCCAAAAAACTCGCGGGCGCGTTCGAGCGTGGTCCGCAATTCCATTTGTTCTGCGTAGGAAGCCTTAATTCGAAACATTGATTCTCCGTTAACCGTTTCCGAAAGCGTTGATGCGCGACGCCGATGATTTGGTTTCCCGCACCGCCGCTGCTAAGTTACACGAGGATAGTTTGCTAGTAAATGGCTAAGTGCGTTTGGGAGTATTAATTGTATCTGACATGAGCACCGGGAGAGTCTTGCATAACAACGACGCCTGTCCGCGTTGCGAGAAACGCGGGCTGAGATCGTGGGCCGATCTCGACGACGAACAACGCGAGGCGGTCAAGAGGTTGCCCGCTTCGGCGCAGTTCGATCTTTCTGAACGGCAAGCGACGCATCGGTGGTGTACGCGATGCTGGTACGAAGAGACCGGCACTTCTCATCACGCCTGATTACTCGAGCATGCGATTGTAGGCCTCACGAATCGCTTTCATTTGTTGGACCAGCGTTTCCTGTAACTCCACCGGATCGAAACCCATTCGGCTGGCTACGTCGCGCGCGATGACGTGGTCCGGATCCGGGAGACGAGTCGATCGGCCCACTATCAAACGCAGGTTGTGATCGATGTTTCGCAGGAGACTGTAGCCGGTGCTCAACGTTTCGCAGTCGTCGTCTGAGAGCGAGCCTTCTTCGCGCAGCCGTTCGAGCGTGAAGAGTGTCGAACGATCGTCGCCTTCGTCGGTCACTTCATCGCGCAATTGCAAACAACGCGCGGTGAAATAGACGTCGAGCATCCCGCCTGGTCCATACTTGATGTCGGTTCCCGCTTGCCGTCCGCGCCGGCCTTTCTCTGTTTCTAATCGATCACGCACGCGCCTCGTTTCTGTTTTCAACTCTTGGGGATCGACTTTGAGCGCGTTCGCGTGAATGCGATGACGCGCGTGCGTTTCGATCATGCGACCGAGTTCCTGGTCGCCGCCGACGGCGCGTAATTTCACATACGCCAGCCACTCCCACGGCGCGCTTTCGTCTTTCACGTAATCGAGAAAACCATCTGAGCTGGAGACCAGTGGTCCATTCTTTCCGTGCGGCCTGAGACGCAGATCGATGCGATACAGGTAGCCTTCCCGAGTGATACTCGAAAGGGCGGCGATCATCAGTTCTGCCAGGCGTGCGTAGGCCTCATCTTGCGTGAGCGATTTGATCGGAGAGGGGACGAGCGAATCGTAAGTGATCAGGATGTCGAGGTCCGATCCGTAATCGACGCCGCCAGACGCAAGCCGGCCCAGGCCGTAGAAGGCGATGCGTGGTCCGGCTCGAAACGAACCATACCGCCGCGCCATTTCCCGACGTGCTACCAGGTAGGCCACGTTCAAACTCGCGACTGCGAGATCGGTTTGCAAACGGTTCGCTTCCAGCATTGAGAGTTGATTCGAACTGTCGAGCGCGCCGATCTCGGCCATCAGTTCGTACCACTTCAAACGCAAGGCTGCGAGCTCTCGCGAGAAGCCGTCTTCGGCGTCGATGGCCGAACGCAGAATCGCGCGATGGTCGCGCCGGAGCACGCTTGTGGGCGACGTGCCGAGTGAAGCGATCAGCGCGGGATTGGCGGCAAGCATCTCGGCAAACCCGTCGGACGAGCCGCACAGTTGCAGCAAACTGGTCAGGTTGGTTTCGGATATTTGCAGTTGCCGATCGGTCTTTTCGAGTGAGGCGGCGATGCGCGAGGCCTGGACCAGGGCGCGATGCGGGTTGAGTGACTGGTTCGCCAGCGATTGGACCAGGCGCTTCGTTATTTTTGTCTCTGCGTGTGTGGCGAAGACGCGGGCGGCCGCGGTTGCGAGTGTCGCATCTTTGTCTTCGGCGTTTGTTTGCGGCGCGTCTTCGACTGTGGTTGGAACGGTCTTGTCGAGTTCCGAAAAGAGACGATCGTAGACGCGCCGCACGTTGCTTGTGTGTGTCTTCAGGGCGGAGTCGAACTCGTCCTGGTTTAGGAAGCCGAGACGGCGCGCGACCAGTGTGCGCGACTCTTGAGCATCGGGAATGGTGTGGGTCTGTAACCCGTGCTCCATTTGCAGGCGGTGCTCGAGCGCGCGCAGGAAGTAGTAAGCGTCTGAGAGTTCGGTGCGCTCGTGTTCCGTAATGAACGCGCGATCGGCGAGACGGCCCAGGCTGACGAGCGTGTGCGACACGCGTAACCAATCGTCGCGTCCGCCGTGGGCCAACTGTAGCGCCTGCGCGATGAACTCGATCTCCCGAATGCCGCCGCGTCCGAGTTTCACGTTGTAACCGCTTTTCTTTTCGGTCTGGCGATCGATCTTCTGTTTCGCAAGGCGGACGCTGGCGAGGGCGTCGGTGACTGAAACGTCGGGACGGAAGACATAGGGCGTGACCGCTTCTTTGAAACGAGAGAACAGGTTTGTCGAGCCGACTGCGGCGCGGGCGCGAATCAGTGCTTGCCGTTCCCAGTCCTGGGCCGAACGCTCGTAGTAACGGGTCGCTTCCTGCAACGAACACGCGAGCGAGCCGTCGCGACCGTGCGGACGTAAGCGGAGGTCGACGCGGTAGGCAGCGCCTTCACCGCCCGATTGGCCCACGAGGCGCGCGATTGTTTCTGAGAGTTTGACGAAGTATTCGCGATTGCTGACTTCGCCGCGCTTGCCTTGACCGGACGTGGTGCCGTCGTCGGAGTAAAGGAACAGAAGATCGATATCGGAGGCGTAGTTGAGTTCCATCGAGCCGAGTTTGCCGAGTGCGATCACGCAGAATTCGGCGTCGGCGCTGCGGCCGCGATCGTCGACGCGACGCGGAGAACCGTAACGATTGTCGAGATCCTGCACGGCGAGGCTGAGCGCGTAGTCGAGGATCGCGTCGGCGAGGTTCGACAGTTCTTCCATGGTGTCGACGAGTGTGTGCGAGCGTCGAATGTCGTGCAGGTAAGTGCGCAGGAGTTCGCGGCGTCTGAAACGCGCGAGCAGCACCTGGGAATTCAGCGAGGAGTTAGTTAAGGCAAACCGCGCGAGCGACTCTTTCAACTCATCGCGCGTCCTGAGCCGGGGGTTGGCCCGCTCTCGCGACAGCCACGAAAGATACTCCGGATTTTGCTCTAAGGTTGTCGACAGTAGCGGGCTCCACGCGGCAAGGGCGAGGACGTCAGCCAGCAACGCGGGTTGTTTCAGTAGCTGTTGATAATGACGCGGACTATCCCTCTCAATACTCTCGAGCGCCAACCTCGCCCCCTGCGAGTCTGGCAAGTCGCGCAACAAAAACTCAACTGTCTCCTGCTTCTGCACCGCCGCATTTTAAGCGCAGGCATGGTCAACTTCCACCGCTCACGATAACGAACCGCGAATCGATCACTAATCGATATTCAGAGCCGTCAAGCACAAGTGCTTTCCAGTCGATGAATTCGGAGGCGTCGAGGAAGATCGAGATGGGGATTTCTGATTGCAATAAGGGACGGAGAGTGGCGGGAGATACGTCTGCGTATTGTTTTTGAATGAGCGCTTCTATTTGCTTCACGCGATCAGGCGCGGCGCCTTCGGAGGCGCCGGCGATCAGATCGTGGCGCACTCGCACGTCGGGTGGTGGGCCAAGAACCTGGGCCGGGGCTTCAAGGTGAAAGATCAGCGTGGCTTCGCGGATGTTCAACAGTTGAAGCTCATCGAACGACGGAAGGTGACTGTTTTGAGACTGCAGTGCTTCATACATAACCCGATCGAAGTATGCGGCGCCGTGCGTTTTCAAGTATCGCGGCGGGTAATACTCGGTTTTGTCATAGTCACGCTCGGCCCAGATGTAATCAAACGCCGGCAGAATGAATACATGAGAATCCGAGCGGCGAAGACGCACCCAGTTGCCTTTTTCGCAACCCTCGATGCCGCAAGCTTCGCAGATGAGAAGCTGAGTATCGTCCGCCTTCCAATCGATCAACTCGATCGCATTCACCAGTTGAACATCATCCGCGAACAGTTGCGTGACCTTGCGCCAGCCTTGTCCTGACGACGTAAAGTCCAGCGTCCCGCGTCTAAGCTCGGGATTCTCGATATGCCACATGGTCCAAAAACGCAGTCTATAACAAAACGGGCGGAGGCGAGTTAAAAGACACTCGCGACCGCCCGCAAAAACCAACTCAGGAAAAGAAGCACCCAAAAACTAAATGTCGTAATACAACGAAAACTCCAACGGATGCGGTCGCAT
>DATELZ010000104.1:0-50580 GCA_035276045.1 Pyrinomonadaceae bacterium
ATTACAACGAGGTCATGCAAGAAATTTTGGATTGACAGTGGTCCACGTCGGGCGTACATTGCGGCCGTCTTCTCAGGAGCCCAGATCCTCTTAGATCCGTTCGTTGAGCCTCGCGCTCACATACAACTAGTCAGTATTGCAGGGTTCTCCCTGGTACGTAGCACTGCATACTGAGCCCTATCACCGTGAGAAGTGTGATTAAGTGTCCAATGCCCAGTGGAGGCTCGTCATGTTTTGTTCCCTCATCTCCCAGAGTTTTCTGTTCCGAGTCACTCTTGTTTCATGCGTTTGCCTTGCGCTACTACTTCCGAGCGTTCCATCGTTCACTAGCGAAGCCGCTCCGGTCCAAAGTGGCGAAAACAAGGCACGTCCGCGTCCCGGCAAGCCCGAAGGCGACCTGCCTAATTTGGCCGAGATAGAAAAGGAATCAAAAATTGAGCGTGAGCCAGCATCGCCAATTCCCTCAACGATGCGATCACCGAAAAGTCCGCTGAAGCCGTGGGATGGAAAACGCGTCGGCGATCCTGGCACACGGAAAGAATTGGACCAGGCGGCAAATGACGGGTTTGATGATGCCGTTGCTAAGGCCAACCAGAAGCGGACATCTAGTTCTCGGAATAGCAGGACGCGACGCGCCCACGCGGCCAGGAGTGTATCGCCGCCGCCCGTGCTTGATGATCAGTTCATCGCCAACTTCTTCACCTGGGCTTTAGTGCGCACGCCGAGCGGTGGTGAATCGACGTTTTGGAACGACCAGTTGCGTGTTGCTTACGCGCAGGGCCAAACGTCGCTGAAGCTCGCTGCAATTGAACTGGGAAAGACGCTATTCGAATCGGCGGAGTATGCCGGGCGCCAGCGCACTCCTCAGCAGTATGTTTACGACCTGTACAAGTCTTACCTGATGCGTGAGCCGGATGGTCCTGGTTGGACGCACTGGACAGGCGAAGTGGGGAACGTTGGACGCGAGAATGTGCGGCGTGCGTTTGAGGAGTCTTCAGAATTCGCCGGAATCGTTGCGAGCATCGTTCCCAATGGCTCGGCGACGGCGAATGCGGCTTCGCTGATCTCGGCGCGAGTCGATCCAAAGAACCAACCCGGCAACGGCATGCTGACACGCGACGGCACGTGGAGCGTACCGTTATTGAGCTTACCAGGACGAGCCGGACTCGATCTCGGTCTGGGACTTTCATACTCGTCGATGGTCTGGACGCGCAATGGCCCATACATCCATTTCGATGAAGACAACGGCTTCCCCAGTCCCGGGTTCCGGCTTGGCTTTCCGGTCGTGCAGCGCAAGGTCTTCGACGCACAAACAGCGAAGAACTCTTTTCTCTTCATCACTGCGGCCGGACGGCGGGTGCAACTACGCCAGGTGGGCTCCTCGAACGTATACGAAGCGGGCGATTCGTCTTATCTGCAATTAGTCGATAACAGTCCGAATCTGGTGGTGCGCTCCACTGACGGCACGCAACTCAGTTTCGTCGAGATCAACAACGAGTACAGCTGTACGCAGGTCAAGGATCGCAACGGCAACTACATCACCGTCAATCACAATGCGCTCGGCCGCATCAGCACGATCACCGATACGCTGGGCCGCGTGATCACCTTCAACTACGACATCAATGCCAACCTCATCTCGATCACGCAGAGCTGGAGCGGACAACCGGCACACCAATGGGTAGGGTTCAATTGGGGCACGCGCAACATGCAATCGAGTTTTTCGGGTGCGGCGGTCGTGGGACCGAAGAACGGCACGCCGCTGCCGGTAGTGACTCAAGTGACACTGAACGATACGTCGCACGTCACCTTCGACTATACCAACTCGCTCCAGGTCTATTTGATTCGCAAATACTTCAATACGCTACAACGAAGCGAACTTACCTTCACTTATGAAACACCGGCGAGCGATGCACCGCGTTTGACGGATAGCCGCATCTCTGCCCACAACTGGACCGGCATCAACGGCGTGCCTTCGCAAGTGATCACTACTTACAGCGTCGCCGGTGATGGCGCCTTTGTGATGACTGCTCCGGACGGCACTATTTACCGAGAATACTACGGCACTGGTTGGCAGCGCGGCTTACCAACGCTGAGCGAGGTGTGGTTGGGAGAAGACCGTCAGAAATGGACCACCACGGCTTGGACGCAGGACAACACCTCAGTTGGCTATGAAGTCAATCCGCGGGTTACGGAGACAAACGTCTACGATCCGAGTCCGAGTGGCAATCGCCGCCGCCGCACAGCGATCGAGTATCACGCAGCGTTTGGGCTGGTGTCGGGCATACTCGAGTATGCGGCGGATGCAGCTACAGTCCTCCGTCGCACCCATTTCGATTACAAGAACGACGCTGTTTACGTCGATCGGCGCATTATTGGCCTGCTGTTCCGGCACACCGTCTACGACGGTAGTTCGAACTTAATGTCCAAGAGTGAGTACAACTATGACTGGGAATCTGCCGGGGACATGTTTCAGGACACGCCAGCTCCGGCCACGCAGCACGACCGCACCAACTACGGCCCTTCCTTTGTAGTAGGCAGAGGCAATCGGTCGCAGGTGGCGCGCTACGACGTTACCGATCCCAACAACGCAAACAACACGATCGTCGAGACGAAGTGGCGCTACAACAGTACCGGCTCTGTGTTAATGGAGCGGGACCATCTCTGGCACCAGAAGTTCATCGCCTATGGCGACGCGTTTTCCGACTCGGTTAACCGCAACACGTTTGCCTATCCGACTACCATCACGGATGAGGGTGGATTCAGTTCCCAGATGCAATACAACTTCGACTTTGGCGCAACCACTCGTACGCAGAGTCCGACCCCTGCCGGGCAGACGCAGGGCGCGATACAGACGATGACGTACAACAATCTCGGCCAACTGGAGAGAATTACAACTACGAACAACAGTGCATATACGCGTTTCTGGTACGGACCAGACTACGTTGCGAGCTACGCCACGGTGAATAACGTTGCAGATGAGGCCTACTCGATTCAGGTTACGGATGGTGTTGGCAGAGGCATTCTCAGCGCAAGCAATCACCCCGGCAGTTCCGGCACTTACCGGATGATCACTACTATCTACGATTTGATGGGCCGCGCGCGAGCCCAATCGAATCCTGCGGAGATCAATGGCTCATTGGTTCCCAGTGGCGACGATGCGGCTGGCCTTTATTACACGCAACAAACCTACGACTGGCAGGGGCGGCCACTAAGGACCACTCACCCGGATGCGACGTACCGAGAGGCATCATACAGTGGTTGCGGCTGCGCCGGCGACCAAGTAGTAACGCTCACCGACGAGGGAACGATCGATGGCGGAGTTGCCAAGCGTCGACAACAGAAGATCTATTCCGATGTGCTTGGTCGCACGGTAAAAACGGAGATTCTTAACTGGCAAAGCGGGAGTGTCTATTCGGCGACGGTCAATACCTATAACGTTCGCGATCAGGTAACTCAGATTCGCGAGTATGCAGGTCCAGAAGGTAGCGGCACGTATCAGGATACCGAGATGACCTACGATGGCCATGGCCGCGTTAAAACTAGGCGTGTCCCGGAACAGGCTTTGGGCACCTCGACAATGTTGGACTACAACTCCGATGACACGATTCAAAAAATCACGGATGGCCGCGGTGCCGCAACGATCTATTCCTATAACAGTCGTCATCTGGTTACCGGGATCAGTAATACAGTCCCGTCAGGCTCGCCGATTCCCGTTCCGGGTGCGATCAGTTTTGCTTACGACGCCGCCGGTAATCGAAGTTCGATGACCGATGGTACTGGTTCAACAAACTACAGCTACGATTCTCTTTCGCGAATGACCTCAGAGGCTCGTACGTTCACTGGCGTTAGCGGCAGTTACGCGCTGAGCTATTCTTACAATCTGGCGAATGCTTTGACGGTGCTTGGGATCCCCTTCCGTTCACGCCAGATTGGCTACAACTATGACACCGCCGGCCGGCTCTTAGGTGTGACTGCCACTGGCTTTTCGGCAACTCATGTCGCATGGCCCAATCAGTACACGCAAACCGTGAGCAGCTTTGCTTCCAACATCGCTTACCGAGCGTCGGGTGCACGCAAGAGCATGACTTATGGCAATACGACCAGCGAGCAGACTACTTATAACGCGCGCTTGCAACCCGCAACCTACACGCTCAGCAACATGAACTACCAGAACACGAACGTCTGTTGTAGCTACCCAACCTACAACACGATGACGTGGAACTACGGCTACTACAATGACGGAAGTCTTGAGCACGCCTGGGATTCCACCAACGAGTGGTTCGATCGCGCTTACAAATATGATCATGCCGCGCGCTTAAAGGAAGCCAGCACTTTCCGCCGCTCGCGCGGCTTGAGTCCTTATCCGGCCATCAATTATCCCGATCCTTACTTCCAAAGCGTCACTTATGATGCTTTTAACCACAGCAATCGTACGGGCAAGCTCTACACTGGTGAACCGAGCGACATCGGCACTTACGTTAACAACCGGCGCACAGGCTGGCAGTACGATCTGGATGGCAACACCATTTCAGATTCCAGTTATCAACAAACTATCGATGCGGCCGGCTCGGTTATTCACTCTGTCTCGCACGGCACGGTCGGCGATGGCGTTCAATATCCCTTCCAACCGCGACTGGATATAACTCAGAGTTACGATGGTACGAAACAACCTGCCAAACGCGTTCAGATCTCACGACAGCCCGGTGTCGTGGACGAGTTCGGCAACCCGAGTGCGCCACTCGAAGACACTCAAACGATTCACTACGTCAGATCCAGTGTTCTCGGTGGCGCAACGATCGCTGAATTGGGCTTCGGAGATTCAATCTATATCTACGCCGGAGGGCAGCGCATTGCGCGCGACGTTTGGGATAATGTCACCTTCGAGCATCACAACCCTGTCACTGACAGTTGGGTGACATCGCAGGGTCATTCCAGTTACAGAACAACTACCAGAGAGGAACGTGATCCACGTGGAGCGGAGACGCCACTTTCAAACCCGTATGCCTTTGCGCAGAACTACGTTGACTGGAGATACGGTCAGCCGCTATTTATCGAGGGCGGAGACCCCTTTGACTACAGCTCTGGTCGAGAAATCGACGGATTGCCCGTGTCGGAGCCTGAATTTCAGCGGCGCACAGGCAACGGATCAGCAGGAGCGCAGTTAACAGCTGGAGGCAAACCGATTGCTTTTTTTACGAACCCGCAACGGCTGAGTCACATTACATTGGATGTGTATGAAGTTGATAATGAGCTTCGCGACTTTCCTCCAAGCAAACGGTTGGGTGGTACATATTACAAAGGATCGTTGGATATCAACGTCGGGGCTGGTCTCGACGTTTTAAGAACTCACGCCGTTGCAAGACTCTCGCAGAAGCCCGTACCGGCGCCAGGGCCAACTCCAACACCTTATGTGAAACCATGCGACCGCAATGGCGTTAAAAAAAACCAAGAAGAATTGGATGATCTTGCAACTCAGCTAAAAGGGAAGATAACTTACACCAAGCCTGGCAAGCCTGATTCAGAGGCTCTCATCACCGACGTCGAGGGTAATCCTAGCTTCCTAGCTTTTGAGCACCTGTTGAGTGACAAGGGTTGGACCAGGATCTACGGGAACATGAGCGAGGAACACTGGGGTGGCCAAGATTATAAACGAAAGGGTAAGTACGACAATTGGTACCACGTAACCCTCTTTTGGGCTGAGGGCTATTCTTATTCTTCTGGAATGGTGATGAATCCGTTTGCTCCACCCAGAAAAGTTACGATACATTGTGAAAACGGAAATCCTCAAAATCCGTTCCACGAACGTTAACGGCGCCTCCGCTATGAAAGATCACATAGGTAAACTGAGATGCGAACACACTTGATTTTTTCTGTTCTCATAGTTGGACTTTGTACGCTCTTTGTTGAATGTCATATGACGGGAGCGTCTAAAGATAAACTCCTCAAGACAATATCAATACACGGCGTAGTAACTGTGGCAGCATTTAGTCCCAACGGAGAAATCCTAGCTACGGTTGATAGAACAAATCTATCTTCTGGCAAATATCGCATCAATGTTTGGGACACATCTGATGGCCGACTAAGATACGTCACAGAAGAATACTCCGTCTATGGACTTGCCTTCAGTCCAGATGGCTCGATGTTTGCCGCAAGCTGTCGCGACGGTGTTAGGTTATTTCGACTCACAGATGGACAGCTCTTGCGAACGTTAGCGGGCAATCAATTGTTTTCTGTTGCTTTTAGTCCAGACGGTCAAACCTTAGCCTCTGGTGGAGCAGAAGGAGAGGTTCGAACTTGGCGGGTCGCTGATGGAACATTGTTACATACTTTTTTACTGAACAAACACGTTACCACCGTATCCTTCAGTGTGGATGGAAAGCTGCTAGCGGCAGGTAGCTCCGAAACCATAGGGTTTGTTAGACCCGAAGACACGTCAATGGGTGAGAACCCAATCGCGTTATGGCAATTGAGCGACAACAAACTACTGACTACTCTACCCGGCCATAAACACGGTGTCTTGAGGTTAGCATTTAGCCCAGATGGGCAAACATTAGTTTCTGGTGGTTCGGACGGATTGTTAAAGGTGTGGAACCTGGGAACAAAAAGTCAACTGAAGATCATTAGCCTCGGCCATGATTCAACCAACTCAAATATACGACCTGTGAATGTTAATGATCTCGCCTTCAGCGCTGACGGCCGATTGCTCGCGGTTGCCGCGAACAACGGCATCTACGTTCTGCGATCGTCAGATTTCAATACTACGTTTACATTGAAAGCCCACACAGATGAGGTTCTTAATTTACATTTTCGAGATGACACCACCTTACTGTCGTCCTCTGAAGATAATTCGATCAAGTTGTGGCAACTGTGATAGCCGGGATCCGAAGAACGTACAGCGATGGGTGAATGACCGGCATAAGAGTGTGCACCTGGCCTTGCATCGACCGCGGAAGATGTCTGGGTCGTCGGAGGTATGATCCGCGGCGTGTATCACGAATCGATCGCGGCAAGCCACGGTCAGCAATTAGTGCAGCATCAGTTTCGAAAGGGTATCCAGCGGCAGCGAGGAGCTATTTACTAAAATGCTTATTAAGAGTGCCCTCGATAATGAAGATGCCGACGCCCGTCTGTCAGCCTGGACAAAATACACACGTGCTTCGAGGGAATTACTTGTTGCCGACCCGGACATGATTCGCGAAGCAATAACGGAAGGCGATCTTGATTTGATGTTGCGGACAGCCGCTCAGCGGGCGGGTATCCCGCTGCCTCGATCCGCCGGCTCGAAACTTATTGACGCTGCTATCAAGTTGAAGATACCGAAACTACTTAGCTACTCATTTTCGGTGTGGAGCCCGATGCCGCACCTATTGCCACTGCGGCAGAGTTTGATAGCACCTAGTCTCTATAAACGACTGAGCGATATTCAACATAAGCCAAAGAACGAGACAGTGCACGCGGCAAAGTCGGTTCCCGGAAGAGTCGAGCGACGATTCGAATGAAGTGCATAGCGCTGCGCACAGCTCACAAATCCAGGCGATAACGCCCGTTAGCGACGTCTTCACTAGTAGTAACCTTCCTTTGGCGCGGCCCTACCACGCTCTCACTAAAGCAACGACCTATCAAGAGGAGGTAAAGATGGAAGATCTTAGCGCTGCTGACCGTTTACGTGTTCTCTATGAAGAAAACGGCAGAGTTGCCGCTGCGTTTTGGGAGTGGCGTCACAAACTGCTGACTTCATATTTCGCGGCTGTTGGTGGAATCTTTGTTCTTTCCGGTTGGTTGTACGGCCAACATTTTGGGGAAATTACGGCTTTGCCGTTATTCGTCGGACCATTAATTTCAGGAGTAGCCGCCCTGCTTGATGTTAGAAACGCTTCTATATTGAAACACTGTTATTCGGTGGGCCAACAGATACGCCCTGGGCTGAACTATTTCGATTTTGAAAGGAGAAATTAAGTGCGGCGTCAGCCCAATTGGCGAGTCCAACACTATCGCTAAGTGGTTGATGTTACTGTCTTTAGAGTGATAATGCCGAAGGGGGGATACGAGCTCGTTTATCTGCGAAATCATCGAATTTGCTAGGGAATTCGCAAAATCTGCGCGTTCGCTTCGTTTTCTGTCCTCTGTTGATTTCTCTTAGTCTCTCTGATTCTCGATATTCTCGCTGGTGCTCTCTTGTAATAGACACCAAACAGACACCAAATTTTCTCCACTCTCCACATCGACAATGCCGTAGCGCTATCGGATCACGATCTGGAAATTCAGCAACTAGCCTAAAAACATTTCAATGAAGCATCGTCCTCAGCAGATCGTAGCAGTGCGCCTTCGCAGGTTGCTACGACGCTCTCCTAGTCTAGAATCGATCTTCAAGTTGACTTGGGTTTCGCCTCGCGTGAAAAATCGCTAACAGTACAATCCGATCGACTTCGACGATGAAATATGTGGAGTATGGAAAACGCTGCAGCATCTGCTTGTCCAGAGTCAGATCCGCCACGATCCGTTTCAACTGCGCGTTCTCTTCTTCCAGCGCAAGCGCCGCAGCTCGACCGGGCCCAGCCCGCTGTACTTCTTCTTCCAGTTATAGAACGTAGCTTCACTGATGCCCAGCTTGCGACAAACTTCCGCGAGTGTCACTCCGGTCTCGGCCTGCTGCAACGCAAACACGATCTGCGACTCGGTGAACTTGGACGTTTTCATGGCAATTGTCAGGCTCCTATCCTGTCATAATTGCCCGTTTTTCTCTAAGTTAGTTTGGCCGGTTTTTGCGGGAGGAGGTCAGGATCTTGCACTCTCAGAAATAGCCCAAATGATACCTCCCACGTTCATGGCGGAGTGGGGCTAAGATATCGTCGTAAACATCTAATTCTAAAGACGTTATTGTGATAATGCCGAAGGGGAGACTCCACAACCGTTTTCGTTTGCTGGGTTTTTCACTGCTTTTGCAGAAATCCGCGTAAAACTGCACTCTTCGCTATTGCATCATCCGCATGGTTTGCATCGTCCGCTTCCTGGTGTGACTTAGTTGTGACAGGCTCTCACTTGTCGAAGCAAGGTAGATTACGAAGGCCTGGACCAGCTAGGAAAGTGCCTGACGGAACCTCCCCTTCATTGGGTTTTCTTTTGTGGCATGACTAGTCGAGGTTATAAAATACCTGAGTGCGATCCGCATTACCCGAGTGGGCAAACAACTCTTTTCCTCGGTGTTCATAATTCCAGCTCATCTCGAGTAAATCGTTAATCGCTATGCTAAAAAGCTTCACACATGAGGAGCTGACCAGAACGTTCCGTACTGCTCTACATTCAGAGCTGGCTCACCAGGAACAGTTTTTGGAGACATCGCCTGCCCCAGATCTCTTACACCATCAAGAAAAACAAGATACGTCTCTTCGGCTGTTGCAAAGGGCGAATCAAAAACTGGCAACATGTCTTCGTGATAGAACTTGAAGTTGTGATGATGCAGCGTCATACCGAAGCGCTCTGGATGTGAGTACATTTCACTTCCCGGATACGGCACCAAACCAAACAGGTATGAGGCTTGCAGCAAATCTCGCTCAATCAACGAACAGACCCAGTCCAATGACCATTTCATATTGTCCAATGTCTGATTGGGGAACCCATTAACCATGAATGAGCAGGCGACAAGCCCCTCGTCACGTACTTTCGCCAGAATGTCCTCAGTGGAATCAAGCTTAACTCGCTGCTTGAAGAGATTCTGGCTTTCCTGATTACCTGTTTCGATTCCGATCTCAATCCAGCGGCAGCCGCTCCGGCGCAGAGCTTTTAGAACCGTCTCGTCCTGAAGACAATTTAAGCGCGTCTGGCAATCGTAGAAAATATTCCCCTCACCTTCGAGCGCCGTACAGAGTTCAAGTGTGCGTGCCGGGTGCAAAGTAAAGGTCTCGTCACCAAAATAGATATTATGATGCTCTCCGTAATAAGCTCTGTAGGCGTGAATCTCCGCCAGCACCCGCTCAATCGAGAAATAGTCAGCCTTGCGGCCAATAGTCTGAATCGTGCAGAAGGAGCATTTATAAGGACATCCAAGAGCATAAACCTGCCGCAGGTAACGAATGTCTTCGCCAACTGAACGAGAGAACAAATCAATTTTCGGGAAAGCTATGTCGCCGAGCGCGGGATACGGATAACGGTGCGCGTTAGTCGCAACTTCGCCCTCAGAATTCTTCCTCGTTAGATTACCCACCCCGCGTATGTCAGTCTTGTCAGCTATTGCCTTAATCAGGGCAGGGAGCGCGTATTCTCCACGATCAAAAATGACGTAATCCACAGATGGGTGCCTGGCCACCTCCCGATGCAACGGCGTCGCCACCACACCGCCAAAGACAACAACGCTCTTGGGATGTATGGCCTTGATAACATCCGCAATCTCGTAAGCGAACTGCAGATTGGGCGTCATCGGCGAGAAGAGATAGACGTCCGCCTGATGGTCACTTAGGACTTCAGAGACTTTCTGCTGATTTATTCCGTTAAAGGCGGTCTCAGCGGTATAAAAATCTATTGCCTCCAGGGAAGTGAATCCCGCATGCACCAGCACCCCTGCCAGCCAGTGCATCCAGTGGGGTAACTCCCAGAGATTGTTTACCATGTGCCTTAGATCAGGGTGGGCAGCGTGGTAACGAATATCAAAGTTGCGCCAGAAATTCTGGCGCACCGGCAACGGGAGGGTTGCCATAGGTGTATGTACAAATGCTATGTGCATGTTGCTCCTTTGAGAGCTGAGGATCCAGTCACAGAATTTGAGTGCGTTATTTCTCCTGGATTGAGCGGATGCTGAGTCTTGGGAGTCTCTACCACCGCATCCGTGAAGCGGTAGCGGTCAAGTAAAATACTGTGGTTGAACTGTACTGAAACTACTATACACGACAATTTCCGTCAATCTTTTAAAGTCACCATAGGGTAATCTGAGTCGGAACCTCATCCCTGGAAACCTTATTTTCAATGGGGCGTTCTTGAGAGCATTGACCATCGGTGGCCGCGCGCCTACAATCAATTGTCCGACTTTTGAATGGGCTGAGGCACCTCGCCAGGATCTTCGCGCTCATGCACCTGCTGATGTTTTCCCGAGAACGGAAGACACGCGCGCCTTTCGGTGTCAGCCTCACCCAACTCTGTCGTTATCTTGTCGCTCATCGCAAACGGTACAGCACGTCGTGCGACGCTGGTGGCGCTAAATAGTCCCGCTTTGGAGATGGATCCGGTTCCACTTAGATCATGAATCCCTGGCTCCAAATCTTTGCTGCCGAAAATGCCCGTGGGCGGATCGTCTGTCTTCCTCGCGCAGGTGGGACATCGGCTGATTTCGCGAAGTGGGGAGCGGCCTCTGATGATATTGAGGTGTGCGCTGTCCAACTTCCAGGACGGCTTCATCGTTACCGTGAGCCAGCGGTGCGCACGACCGGGCTCATTGTTCAAGGAGTTGTCCAGGCGCTCTACGAACGGGAGTATCTCCCCCTGCTACTTTTCGGTGATTGTATGGGAGCGCTCCTCGCCTTTGAGATCGCCCGTGAAATTCGTCGCGCGAGCCTTCCCCTCCCTGTCGGCTTGGTTGTCGCTTCTTATGCCCCGCCCGACCAGAAGCGCACCTCGCCTAACTTTCACGATGCGCCCGCTGAAGTATTCAGGAATCGTCTGCTCGAGGTTGGTGGCCTTGATCCGGAAGTGATTGACGAAGACGAACTATTCGAACTACTTTTGCCATCACTCAGGGCCGATTTCGAATTATTCGAGAACTATGAGTACGTGCCTGAGCCTCTGCTCGAGGTAGACATTTATGCGATTGGCGGTCAGGCTGATCCACACGTGTCACTTTCGGATCTCGAAGGCTGGGGGTGCCACACATGCCGGCGTTTTGAAGCGCGCCGTTTCGCCGGCGATCACTTCTTTCTGCGCGACAATCCGAGTGTGATCGATTTCATCAAAGAGGTCGCTTTGCGTGACGAGGCTCAAGAGAGGATCGCAAGATGAAATCCTCCGCAGATGAAAAGCGCCAACGACTCGCCGAACTTCTGCGAAAGAAATCACGTGTGCCACGCGATTATCCCCCTTCCTATGCACAGGAACGCCTGTGGTTTATGGAGCAACTCCGTCCCGGCGACACCTCCTACAACCTGATTTCACGATTACAAATCGCGAAGCAGATCAACCTCATCATAATGCAGCGCGCAATTGATGAGATCGTTGGGCGTCACGAAATCCTGCGGACCATTTTCCCCGCTGTCGATGGCCAACCCGTGCAGCGAGTCCTGCCCGAGCAGCACATCACGATCTCAATGATCGATCTCGCGCACCTTACTGATGAAGAAGCAGAGGTCGAGGCACGAGAGCGCACACGCCTGCAAACAGACATGCCGTTTGATATCGAGACCGGCCCATTGCTCCGGGCGGAGTTGCTTCGTCTCCCAGGAGGAGATCGTTTGCTCCTCGCGGTTCACCATATTGCTGTCGACGCATGGTCATTCGACGTCCTCCTGAAAGAGTTAAATGCCATCTACTACGCATTCGATTCCGGTTTGCCGTCGCCGCTTCCCAAGCTCGAGCTTCAGTACTCTGATTGGGCGCAATGGCAACGGCAGATACTCACCGGTGAGCGTCTCGATCAGCAACTCTCGTACTGGAAGGAAGCTTTGCAGGGACTACCGCCTCTGCTTCTGCTCCCGACTGACAGACCGCGTCCAGCGGTGCACTCAGGTCAGGGTTCGAGTCATTTGGTACAACTGCCAAAACAGTTGCGCGACCAGTTGGTAGCATTGGGCCACACAGAAGACGCGACGCTCTTTATGACGCTGCTCGCCGGAGTCGTCGCCCTCATTCACCGCTGGAGCGGTGTGGCGGATGTTGCAGTCGGCACGCCAATGTCTAACCGTTCGCGTGCTGAGCTCGAACATCTGATTGGGCTCTTCACGAATACTGTTGTCTTGCGTGTAGGCGTGCAACCGAAAGATACATTTCGGAGCTTACTCGTTCGGGCTCGTGAGGCGACTGTCGGCGCCTTCGCGAATCAGGATCTGTCTTTCGAGAAGTTGGTTGAGTCGCTTCAACACCCGCGCAGTCTCTCATACAATCCGATCTTCCAGGTGATGCTTGTGATTCAGACGCGGGAGCCAACTCCGTTTCCTGCTTCACTATCCGCGCCCGTGGTCACGACGTCAAAATTCGATCTTTCATTTAACATCGTCGATACCGGGAATCAGCTCGAGGTCCTCATTTCATGGTCAACGGATCTCTTCGATGCGAGCACGATAGCTCATTTGGCTGCACTGTGGGAGCGATCACTGTCCTCCGTCTGCGCGGCGCCGGATCGACGACTGAGTGAACTTTGCTTCGTATCGGCTGAGGAAACTCGGATGCTGGAGGAGTGGAGCGGCGAGTCTTTCCGGCAACCAATCGAACAGTCCATTCCTTCGTCCTTCGCAGCGCTGGTGAAAAAATTTCCGGACGCAATCGCGACGGAGGCCGGTGATAATCGGATCACTTATCGAGAGCTGCTCGACAAAGCGCAACGCGTTGAGCGGGCCCTTCACGCCCGCCATATCACGCCAGAAATGAAGGTGGGTTTCGCGTGCACCGATTCGCCGGATATGGTAGCGGGACTGCTCGGCATTCTTTCGGCAGGCGCCGGAATACTTTGCCTCCCGCCTCAACTTTCCTCCGACAAGACTGCACAGATAGTTGGTGATGCGCGTCCGGAGGTTCTCTTGATCGAGCCTGAGTTCAAATCCAGGCTCGCCGGCCTCTCTCCGCCGCTGTTGCTCTACGACGAAAACCTTGATGGTCCTCGGGGGTTACATCATAGTCCACCTTTATTGAACTCGCTCGCGTGCGTGATGTATCCAGGGTGGTCCGGGCGACCAATGGGCACAGCCCTCGATCATACGGCACTCGCGCATCTCGTTAATGGTACGGCACGCACTCTCAACCTCCGTTCGAGCGACCGCGTTGCTATATGCTCCGACAACGGATGGGACAAATCACTCGATCTTATTTTGGCTTCGGTCCTCTCCGGAGGAACGTTTGTGCGCATTGATACATCGCGGATGTCCGAGCTGAGTCGCGTAATTGAAGAAAACAGGATTACGGTGTTGAGCCTGCCGGTCGACGCATGGAACCGCTGGGTGATCGCCTCCGCCGACGCTTACGATCAAACGGCCTCCAGTCTGCGAGCCGTGCTGCTCATCGGCGAGATGCCGGACCGCAGTGTCATCCGCGAGGCATTAGCACGCTGGCAACGACTGTGGGCTGGTGAAGTACGTCTCGTATTTCAATACGGTCCATCCGAACTGCCTTTTGGTGGAATGTGGCATGAGCTTACAGATGCAAGCGATAGTTTGTGGGTGAAGGTGGGAAGACCGCTCGACGGCTTCACGGCTTGGGTTGTTGATGGGTTTGGACATCAAACCCCGGTTGGAATGCCAGGCACTTTGTATTTTGGTGGACCGGCACTCGGACGAGGAGCGTGGCGGCAGCCGGCAACAACCGCCGCGCGCATGGTACCTGATGCCTTCGGAAGCCGGCCGGGTGAACGTCTCCTTCGAAGCCGCGAAACAGCACGCGTTCGAGCGGACGGTGGGTTCGAGATCAGGCAGCATAAAGTTGCTGAAGTTCACGAGCCAAAGACAACCGAACTTAGTGCTTTGGCCACTGCCAATGCTGATGTTGAGAGCCGCCTTGCAGCAATTTGGGCTGAAGTATTGGGTACTGACAACATAGGCGCGCACGAAAACTTTTTTGACCGCGGTGGACACTCGCTTGCCGCAACGCGTGTCGTTGCGCGCATTCGAAAAGCGTTTTCCATCGAGTTTCCGCTGAGGGTTTTGTTCGAACGGCCTACGGTGGCCCAACTCGTGGAATATGTCGAGGGTCAGAAGAACGCCGAGGACGCAGGCATTCGTCGACGATCGATGGTCGACGAGATTCCTTTATCGCACGCGCAGGAGCGCTTATGGTTTCTCGCTCAGTTAGAGCCCGAGTCAGCCACTTACAACATCCCGATTGCGATGCGTTGGGAAGGATATCTGGACCTCAAAATCGTCGAACAGGCATTAAACGAGATTGTCCGGCGACACGAAATCCTCCGAACAGTGTTTCGGGACGTCGAGGGTCACCCATCGCAACAGGTGTTGCCGGAGCTGGAAATTCCACTCACCGTTATCGACCTCCGCGGCGAACTCCGGCTTTCTGCAATCGCGGAAGCGCGGCGAATTTTCGACGAAGACGCAGACACACCGTTCAACCTCGCAACCGGGCCGCTGTTACGTGCACAACTCGTCCAGCTCACCGGCAATGAGTGCTGGTTACTGCTTACGATCCATCACATCGTCAGCGACGGGTGGTCATCCGATGTGTTGTTCTCTGAACTGGAGACTATTTACCGAGCGTTTGTGGAAAACCAGCCTGTGCCACTTCCAGCACTCGAACTCCAGTATTCGGACTGGGCGCGCTGGCAGCGAGAAGAGCTCACTGACGAGAAGCTGGCGAAACTGGTTGCTTACTGGCGAGCGATGCTCGAGAACGCACCACCTGTGCTCGAGTTGCCGATGGATCGCCCGTATCCGCTGGTCCAAAAATTCCGCGGCGCGACGCACGGCTTCCGATTGCCGCTAGCCCTACGACCGAAGATCGAGGCGCTCGGCCAGGTCGAACGCACGACCCTCTTCATGACGTTGCTCACCGGCTTCTACGCACTTCTATCTCGTTGGACCGGACAGGCGGATCTTGTCATTGGAACTCCGATTGCCAATCGCACCCGAACAGAACTCGAGGGACTGATTGGTTTCTTCGTCAATACGCTCGCTCTTCGCGCTTGCGTGGAACCAAAAGATACCTTCCGGGCGCTACTGCGGCGAGTGCGTGAGATAACGCTTGCGGCATTTGCGCACCAGGATCTTCCGTTCGAGAAGTTGGTGGAAGAGCTACAGCCCGCGCGAAGTCTCTCGCACAACCCGTTGTTTCAGGTGATGTTCGTTGTTCAAAACACGCCGTCGACAAATGTCGATCAGGCGGTGCGCGCGGATGAGGAAATTATTAACTTTGGTCCGCCTCCCGGTGGGACGGCGAAGTTTGATCTGTCACTCTTTGTGATGGAAGACGGACAGGGGTTAGTTGCTGGGATTGAGTACAGCGCCGAATTGTTTGACGCGGACACAATCGCAAGACTCGGAGTTCGTTTCTGCCGCCTGCTGAGCGCAGCGCTGGATGAGCCCGACGCACCGCTTGCCAGGCTGAAAGTTCTTTCTGAAAGCGAAGCCGAAATGTGTCTCGCCATCCGTCGCGAACCGGCTGCCTTCGATTTTGTTCCGCTCGCTGCACTCGTACTCAAGCAAGCCGCGCGTACTCCTAATGCGATCGCTTTGCGCGACGGCAACGACCTCAGCTATGCGGACCTTGCCGCTCTGGTGCGAAAGATCGCCACGCACATTGCTCAGCACACGGAACCAGGCGCACGCATCGGAGTGTGTGCCGGACGCAACGCCAACGCTGTCGCGGCGACGATTGCTATTTTTCTTGCCGGCCGAACCTACGTGCCGCTTGAACCAGCATACCCCGTCGAATTTCTGCGGACGATCGCAGAAGACGTGCGGCTTTCTCTCGTGCTTGTGGATAGCGGCATCGATCCCACTCCATTCGAAAAAACTCCGCTGTCGTTAATCGATCAGATCGAAACAGGAAATGAGCCATTCTCAAAAACGGCTGAGCTTCCTGACGGCATTGCCTACATTGTGTACACGTCGGGCTCTACCGGCCGTCCAAAGGGAGTGGCTGTCCCGCATCGCGTGCTTGCGAACCTGATCAATTGGCAGATCCAACGCTCACAACTTCCGGCCGAGGCGCGCACGCTTCAGTTTGCCGCACGGAGTTTTGATGTTTCGGTCCAGGAGATATTCTCGACACTCTGCGCCGGTGGAACGCTGGTCATCGCCGACGAAGAGACGCGACGCGATCCGGAACTCCTGCTTAAGTGCCTCCTCGAAAATACGATCAGTCGTTTATTTCTGCCACCCGTCGCGCTGCAACAATTGGCGTCATCGGCTTCGGGAGCAGCGCCGCCATCTCTTCAGGAGATCATTACAGCCGGCGAACAGCTCACTGTTACTGATGCGATTGCACAATTCCTGGAACAGTCTCCACAGATCAGGCTCTACAACCAGTATGGACCAAGCGAAACCCATGTGGTCACGGAGTATCTCGTTGATTCAGTAAGCTCGATCCTTCCGCCCATCGGTTATCCACTTCCCGGCGTGGTCGCCTACGTACTCGATGCCGCCCTGCAACCAGTAGGCGTCGATAGCCCCGGAGATCTTTACCTTGGAGGCGCCTGCCTGGCCCAGGGTTATTTCAATCGTCCGGCGTTGACGGCGGAACGATTCGTGCCAGATCCATTCAGCACTGGTGCTCGCCTCTATAGTACCGGGGATCGTGCTCGCATCCGGGCTGATGGCGCGCTTAAATTTCTGGGACGAAGCGACGACCAGGTGAAAGTGCGTGGCTTCCGGATCGAGCCTGGCGAAATCGAAGTGGTTTTACAATCACATCCTGGCGTACACACCGCTGCGGTGACGGCCGCCGGCGAAGGCGCGCGACGAAGCCTGGTGGCATTCATCGTGCCTGACTCGGATGGCCCAATCGTGCCATCCGAGCTTCGCAGTTTCCTGCGCGGACGATTGCCCGATCACCTAATTCCGACCTCCTTCACGGAGCTATCGTCACTACCACGAACGCCCAGCGGAAAGATCGATCGTAGCGCCCTTCCTCGTCTCATGCGTGCCATCGACGAACACCAGCCATACGTAGAACCCTCCAGCCCGGCGGAACGTGAACTGGCCCGCATTTGGCGAGAAGTGTTGGCCATTGAACGCGTTGGCATTCATGACAATTTCTTTGATCTTGGAGGACACTCACTGCTTGCGACGCAAGTAGCGTCGCGCGCGCGTGCTGCGTTCCAGGTGCTTCTTCCGTTACGCGTATTGTTTGAGCAGCCCACGTTGGAAGGTCTGGCACTCGCAGTTGTTTCAGAGCAGGCCGAGCGAGCCGGCGACGACACCGCTCGTCTGCTCGCCGAGATCGAACGTCTGCCTGACGACGAGATCCGCCGTAGGCGGTCACAAGTTTTATGAAAAGCAACGACATTGCCAATCGGCTCGCCTCGCTCTCGAAAGAGCAACGCGCGTTGTTCGAAAGTTCCCTTCCGAACTCGGTGCTCCCTACCGCGCAACCGATCCCAACACGCACGAGCAGCGCAGCCCCATTGCCACTTAGTTTCGCGCAGCAGCGGCTGTGGTTTCTTGACCGCTTCGAGCCAGGCAGCTCCTTCTACAACATTCCCGCAACCGTCCGTATTGCTGGACCACTCAATCCTGCGGTGCTCGAGCGAGCCGTGCATGAGATAGTTGGTCGCCACGAGGTGCTGAGAACCACGTTTCCGATTGTAGATGGAAGACCGCAACAGAAGATCGCCTCGTCATTGACGATTCCCGTGCCGCTGGTGGATTTACTCCCGACGCCGCCAATGAAACGGCAAGCGGAGGCACTCCGATGGTACGAAGAAGAAACGTGCCGCACCTTCGATCTCGAGCGCGGACCACTTGTGCGCGTCGCTTTGTTGCGGCTGAGCAATCTTGATCACTGGGTGGTTTTCACTTTCCATCACATTGTCTTTGACGGCTGGTCGGTGAATGTTCTGGAGCGCGAGCTCCTTACGCTACTCAAAGCTTTCTCTGCCGGCGCCGACTCGCCGTTGCCCCCATTGCGTATTCAGTATGCCGACTTTGCGTTGTGGCAACGCCAAACACTCGAAGGGGAACAGCTCGAGCAACTACTCGGTTACTGGCGCAACCGCCTAAAGGACGCTGCCACTCATATCAAACTGCCCACAGACCGCCCACGACCTGCTGTGGCCACCTTCCGAGGAGCACGCCGAGGTTTCACAGTTTCGCCAGCGACGACTGAGCCATTACGCGCACTAGCGCGGCAGGAGAACGCAACAGTTTTCATGGTACTGTTGGCCGCCTTTCAACTCCTGCTTCATAAATACTCAAATCAAGATGATGTCGTCGTCGGTACGACAATCGCAAATCGCACACTTCCCGAACTGGAATCTTTAATCGGCTTCTTCGTCAACTCATTAGTATTGCGCGTCGACTTTTCCGGGGATCCGACATTTCGTGAGATTGTGCAGCGCGCGAGAGAGAGCACCCTCGGCGCGCTGGTCCATCAGGACCTCCCCTTCGAGCAGCTTGTCGAGGATCTTCGGCCTGACCGCCACCTGAGTCGTAATCCGCTGTTCCAGGTTGTTTTTGTTCTGCAAAACCTGCCGGGAATTACGGACACCAGCGAGCCAACCGACGATTCACAGAAACCAGCTTTACATTCGGCGGGAACGGCGAAGTTTGACCTGACGATTGCCATGGTCGAAGCGGCTCACCATTTTCGTGGCGCCATTGAGTACAGCACCGATCTGTTCGATGCCGCGACGATCGATCGCATGGTCGAACATTTCCGCCTCCTGCTCGACAGCGTCGCCTCGGATCCCGATCGGCGCGTGGGAGCCATCTCGCTCCTGACACCGGCGGAGCGTCGCGCCCAGCAGCGTTTCAATGACTCAGCGATGGTCGATGTTGGTCCGTGGCGATCGATGCGCGGAGTGCTTGAACAAGTAGCGCAACAGTACCCGCGACGAGTTGCGCTCGAAGATCAGAACGTGTCCTTCACCTACACTGAACTCGACAGAAACGCGAATCGGCTCTCCAATTACCTTATCGAGCTTGGGATCTCCGCTGAACAAGTTGTGGGAATATGTCTTAATCGTTCGACCACAACAACGATTGCAACCTTCGGTGTGCTTGGTGCAGGTGGAGCCGTGCTGCCGCTCGACCCTGCTCACCCGAAGAACCGCCTGCGTTATATGCTCGAACAGACCGAGGCGAAACTGGTGCTAACCGAACGCGCACTCTTGTCGTCGTTCTCAGAGGCGCCTCACCCGGTTTTGTGTCTCGACGATACGGAGGTGTGGGCAGCAATCTCCGCCAAATCAAACGCAAGTCCTGACGTTATCATCCGCCCCGAGCAGCTCGCATACGTGATCTTCACTTCCGGATCAACGGGCCAGCCAAAAGGTGTGATGACACCACACCGAGGCGTTCTCAACCTCGCAGAAAGTGTGCATCGAGTCTTCGGTCATGGGCCGGACAGTCGCGTTTTGCAATTTGCATCGCCGAGCTTTGACGCGTCGCTATTTGAAATGCTGATTGCGATTGCCAGTGGCTCAACACTGGTGATCGCGCTGGCGCAGGAGATGATGCCGGGTCAGGAACTCACGCGGCTCATGCGGAACCGGCAGATAACACTGGTTGCGCTTACCCCATCAACACTCGATCCGACGTCGAGCGACAATCTGCCGGATCTTGATACCGTCGTGCTCGCGGCAGAAGCGAGCACGCGTGAACTGGCGGCGCGCTGGGGACGCAAGCGGAAACTGTTCAACGCTTATGGGCCAACGGAGTGCACTATCGCCTCGTTGCTTGCAAGTTGCACTGGTGAAAGAGTGCCTCCACTCGGACGACCGGTAATCGGCATGACTGTTTATCTCCTCGATCGTCATCTTACGCCGGTCGTGCCGGGTTCTGTAGGCGAGATCTACATTGGAGGGCATGGCCTTGGTCGCGGTTACATCGGGTTGCCAGGTTTGACTGCGGACCGCTTTGTACCCGATCCGTTCGGAGATGAACCCGGTGGTCGTCTTTACCGTACGGGCGACCTGGCTCGCTTTTCGCCTGACGGCGAGCTCGAGTTTGTTGGCCGCAACGATTATCAAGTAAAGCTGCGCGGTGTTCGCATTGAGCTGGGTGAGATCGAAGCCAAACTCGAAGAGCATTCATCAGTGCGACGATCAGTTGTGATAGTGCGCCGCGATCTTGAAAGTGGGCCTCGTCTCGTCGCCTATGTTGTCGCAATGCATCCGGCTCTCACTCCTGCTGAACTGCGGGAACATTTGCGCGGGCAACTACCCGAATCCATGATTCCGTCAGCATTCGTGTTTCTCGATGCGCTGCCACTGAATTGGAGTGGAAAAGTCAATCGCCACGCGCTTCCCGCACCGGAACGCCTCCGTACTGAAGGAATCGGGGTAGACGATCCTCCGCGCACTGCAGTCGAAGAGCAAATAGCGGCTGTTTGGAGTGACATTCTGGGGCTGGAGCGAATCGGGGTAAATGACAACTTTTTCGATCTGGGCGGACATTCCCTGCTTGCAACTCAGGTGGTGGCCAGGCTCACAGACATCTTTCGTGTGGAAGTCCCGCTGCGTGAGTTCTTCCTTCATCCGACAATCGCCGGGCTGGCAACAAAGATCGAAGAGTTGCATCATTCGCCTGCGACCCAGTTGCCACCTCCATTAGTTGCACAACCGGATCGGCAAATGGCGCCACTGGCGTTCGCACAAGAGCGCTTGTGGTTTCTCGATCGCTTTGAACCTGGCAGTGCGTTCTACAACATTCCCGCAGTGGTTCGTTTCCGCGGTCGCATCGATCTGGTTGCACTCGAGCGCGCGATTGCTGAACTTGTACGCCGGCATGAAGCGCTTCGCACCACGTTTGATGCCGAGGATGGACGTCCCATACAGCGCATCCTGCCGGAATTGGCCGTGCCTCTTGTGGTCCATGATCTCAGTAATCGACCGGAAGTAGAGCGCGAACTCGAAGCGCGCAGACTGATTGCGGAGGAGGGCCGTCGTCCATTTGATCTGGCTCACGGTCCGCTTTTGCGGCCTGCCGTGGTCCGTCTCTCACCGACTGACCACATCCTGCTTGTTAACCTGCATCATATCGTGGCCGACGGATGGTCGATGGGAATCGTCATCCGTGAGCTCAACGCATTTTACGAGTCGTTTGTCACTGGCAAGTCACACAATCTGCCGCCGCTGCCGTTGCAATATGCAGACTTTGCAATCTGGCAACGCGAGTGGTTGAGCGGCGAAGTGCTGGCCGGCCAACTCACGTGGTGGCGGGCCCAGCTTCGAGGCGCGCCGCCGACCCTGGATTTGCCGGCGGACCGCCCCCGTCCGGCAGCACAACTGTTCCGCGGTGCGACTTATCACTTCTCGGTTCCGCTCTCTGTTGCGCAAGCAGTTCACGCGTTAGCTAAACGTGAAGGCGTGACGTCATTCATGGCCTTGCTCACAGCGTTTGCGGTGCTCCTGTACCGTTACACCGGGCAGCTCGATCTGGTAATCGGTACACCTATTGCGAATCGCGTGCGGCCCGAGCTCGAAGGCTTGATCGGTCTCTTCGTCAATACGCTGGCTCTGCGCTGTGATTTGTCAGGCGCTCCTTCGTTCCGCGAATTGCTGGCTCGCGTAAGGGAGACAACACTCGGCGCCTACGCGCATCAGGATCTCCCGTTTGAGCGGCTGGTGGAAATTCTGCAACCCGAACGAAATATGAGTTATAACCCGCTGTTCCAGGTGATGTTTGCTTTCCAAAACACGCTGCGAACCGGCGGATCGTCGATTGACGAAGAGCGCGAATCGCACGAGCTGCCGCGAGAAACCAGTGCTGGTAACGGCACTGCCAAATTCGATCTCACGTTGTTCATGGCCGAGGCCTCGGACGGACTCGTGGGGGCATTTGAATACAGCACGGACCTTTTCAATCAGGACCGGATTGCAGGTATGAGCGAGCACCTCAATCACCTGCTTACCGAGATCGTGGAGGCTCCGGAACGATCGCTCGATGAACTGTCCCTGCTCAACTCGGTGGAACTCGATCGGATGACGCGCGAGTGGAATAGAACCGACCTGGAACGCGCTCCGATTCTCATCCATGATTTGTTCGAACGCCAAGTGCAGCGCGTTCCCAACGCGATAGCGCTCGAGATTGATAACCGTGAACTCACTTACGCCGAGCTCGACCGGCGCGCTAACCTTCTCGCACGCGAGCTTCGCGCTCGCGGCGTTGGACCAGACGTGCCGGTCGCCTTGCTCTGCGAGCGCTCCTTTGAAATGGTGATCGCAGTACTCGGAGTGTTAAAGGCTGGCGGCGCCTACCTGCCGATGGATCCGGGAAACCCTCCCGCGCGCACCGAGCAAATCCTCCGCGATGCGGATGTGGGCCTCTTACTTACACTCGAGAGACTTTTGCCGCAGCTTTCTTCAGTTCCGGATATTGAGATCCTTTGTTTGGACCACGTGAACGATCACTGTGCGTACGATCCGCTGTCGCCTCTCGCTACTCCCAGAAACCTGGCATACATCATTTATACGTCAGGCTCTACGGGGCAACCAAAGGGTGTGATGGCCGAGCACGCGGCAACCGTTAATCGACTTCTCTGGATGATGGAAAACCAGCCTTTGGGGCCGGACGACGTTGTCCTGCAAAAAACACCGCTGCACTTCGATGTTTCTGTGTGGGAACTTCTTTGGCCCATCTGCTCAGGCGCGAAACTTGTCCTCGCGGAGCCCGGGGGCCATCGTGATGCACAATACCTCGTCCGCGTTGTTGCAGAGCGTCGCGTCACTGTCCTCCATTTCGTTCCTCCGATGTTGCCGGCGTTTCTGGACCAGCCCAATGTGGCCGGCTGCACTGCCCTCACTCGGATTTACACAAGTGGTGACGCACTGCCGAAGAGTACGGTGGAACAAGTGTTTGACCTGCTTCCGGTCGAGTTGCACAACATGTATGGACCAACCGAGACGGCAATTGAAGTAAGTCACTGGCCCTGCCGCCGCGATGAAACGGCGAGCATAATGCCAATCGGTTGGCCGATGCCGAACGTGCGGTTTTACGTATTAGATCGTGCTTTGCAGCCGGTGCCCGTCGGCGTTCCCGGCGAGCTCTACATTGGCGGCCTCGCGGTAGCGCGTGGCTACTATCGACGAAGAGGACTGACGGCCGAACGTTTTCTACCCGATCCTTTTGCTGAGCCAGGCAGCCGCATGTACCGTAGCGGCGACCGTGTCAGGTTCCGGAGTGATCGAAACCTGGAATTTCTTGGCCGCCTGGACCATCAGGTCAAGATGCGTGGTTTCCGCATCGAGATCGGCGAGATCGAAGCCGCCTTACGCGCGCATCCATCGGTGTTGGAAACCGTAGTGCGGCTGCGTGATTTTGACGAGCATGACAAGCGGCTGATTGCCTACGTCGTGCCGTCCACCAATGACGTGAATAAGGAAGCGTTGATCGAAGGGTTGCGTAGCAGTCTCGAAGCACAATTACCGCATTACATGATCCCGTCGGCGTTTGTGTTGCTGGATGAGCTGCCGCACACGCCGGCAGGCAAGATCGACTTTAGAGCACTGCCCGATGTCGAGCGACCAGTCAGAACTGACTTTCTTGGTCCGCGGACGCCGGTGGAACGGCGCGTCGCAGAAATCTGGTCTCAGGTGTTGCATATCAGGCAAATCGATATCCGCGATCGTTTCTTCGAACTCGGAGGGCATTCGCTACTCGCAACGCAAGTTGTAGCTCGCGTTAATAAAGCTTTCGAAATCGAGATTTCATTGCGCAAACTGTTCGAATCACCAACTCTAGCTGACTTTGCCACGGCAGTGGCCGAGGCCCAGGTCATGGCGCCAGTCGACGGACCGAGAATGGAACCAATCAAGTCGCTTGCACAGCGTGAAGAAGCCGAAATGCTCAGCCGGATCGACGCGATGTCGGATGAAGAAGTTGCGGCTCTGCTGGCTGAGTTATCCGGCGAGGAGGAGGAATCGTGAGTGGGGACAGTGGTTCACCTGCGGAGCGACGCGCACGGCTGGCCGCACTGCTGCTCCAGCAAGCTAAGGAGCGCACCGCACCACTATCTTCCGCACAAGAGCGAATTTGGTTTCTCGAACAGCTCGACCCCGGCCACCCGACCTATCACATCCCTAACCTAACCCTTTTTGATGGCCTCGTCGACCAAGACGCGCTCGCTCATGCGATCGCTGAGCTCGCACGCCGTCACGAGTCTCTTCGGACCGTCTATGAATTGGCCGACTCACGATCAATTCCACGCCAACGCGTCCTGGCCCGGGTCCACATTCCGCTTCAAATGATAGATCTCCGAGACCGTACCACAGATGCGGAGACGGAGGCTGTAAGGCTCATCATTGAGGACGCGAGACGCAGCTTCGATCTGGAGAGAGGACCACTGGCACGAGCATCTCTTTACCAGGTGGCGCAAGACAGATCGCTGCTGCTTTTGACAATCCACCATATCGCGCTGGATGGATGGTCGCTAATGGTGCTTCTGCAGGAGTTGCAAACTCTGTACA
The DNA here is from genome assembly GCA_035276045.1 of Pyrinomonadaceae bacterium. Classification (GTDB taxonomy): domain Bacteria; phylum Acidobacteriota; class Blastocatellia; order Pyrinomonadales; family Pyrinomonadaceae; genus PSRF01. Next base: position 25,262 of record DATELZ010000104.1, read on the forward strand.
CAGCTTTCAAACGCGGCGAGCGGTCGCCATTACCAAAGCCGCCGGTGCAATATGTTGATTATGTGAATTGGCAAAAGAGTGTTCTGCAAGGCGAGACATTCGAACAGCTCAAATCATTTTGGCGTAAAGAACTCGAAGGTGCGCCGGAAGAGATCGCGCTTCCTGCCGATTTCGCCGCGCGCGCTATGAACACGCATGGAGGAAATATCAACCGCTTTGAGGTTGATTCCGCATCCGTTGCCTCGCTTCGTGCTCTCGCTCAAGAGGAGAACGTTACGCTCTACATGGTGCTGCTCGCCGCCTATGCAACCTTGCTCCATCGCCTTGGGGGACAGAGTGATTTGGTAATCGGTTCGCCGGTGGCGAATCGGCCTCGAATCGAGCTGGAAAGCGTCGTCGGGCTTTGCGCGAATGTTATACCCCTCCGCATCAACCTGTCAGGTGATCCGGCGTTCCGCGTCTTGCTTCAGCGCACGCGAGAAGTTGTCTTAAGAGCATTCCAGCATCAGGAGTTCCCTTTTGAAAAGATTGTGGAGGAGCTAAGGCCGTCTCGGCAACTGGGTCGAAACCCGATTTTTCAGGTGCTGTTTACGCTCCAGAACCTCCCGTATGGACAACCTGTTACGAACAAGCCTGCAACTCACACACTGCCCCCCGTCGTCGGCACAGGGCGCGCACCGTTTGACATTTCGTTCACCGCCACTGAGGTGGGCCGTGGGCTCGTGTGCTCGCTGGAATACAGCACAGAGCGCTTCACACCTGAGAGCGGTGAGCAAATGGTTGATCGATTAGCTACGTTGCTCAAGACAGTGGCTGTAGCGCCGCATACTCGCTTGTCACATTTGTCCATACTGTCTGAGGTCGAGCGAAAAAGGATTCTCGCAGCATCGCGAAGGGCGTCGTCAGCCCTCCAACCCACAAGTCCGGAACGGTTGATCGCCGAGTTCGCACGAAAACATCCGGAAAACGTTGCACTCTTGTCATCTGCTGGGTCACTCACATACGCACAGCTTGAACGTGAGGTCCTACTGGTTGCACGACACCTTCGCCGATGCGGGGTCGGACCAGAGGTCTGCGTTGCGTCGAGTGTTGCGAATGTCCGTGACGCACTGGTTGCCTTGTTGGCGATACTTCGCGCCGGAGGCACTTATGTGCCTGTTGACCCTGTGCTTCCTGATGAGCGTGTTGCCTTGATCGTCGCCGCTACCAAAACAGCAATTCTACTCACCACGTCCACGTTCGAGAAGCGATGGCGCAGGATCGGCAGTCCCAGGCTTGTGTTACTCGATTCACTTGGTCAGGATTCTGATGACGGAGCCGAAGAATTTGCGGAACCGCCACCTGAAGCAGCGGCCTTTATCATCTTCACTTCGGGTTCGACGGGGAAGCCAAAGGGCGTCGTCGCTTCGCGCCGAGGACTCGTGAATCACATTCACGCGCTGCATTCACTCTATCCGCTGAGTTCGAACGATTCAGTTCTTCAACTCACACCGCTCGGCTTCGATGGCTCGCTGTGGGAGTTGCTCGGACCGGTTTCAGCGGGTGCTCATCTTGTGTCGATGTCCTCAGGGACGAATCGCGATCCAAGTCGGATTGTAAGATGCATGGCAGACGAGCGCATTACAGCGATTCAGGTCGTCCCTTCTTTACTGCGGCCGCTGCTCGATGAACCGGAGCTCGATCGCTGCCGTCATCTGCGTCGTGTTTACTGCGGCGGTGAACCACTCACGCGCGAGCTCGCGCAACGCTTTTACAGTCGCCTCGACGCGGAGCTCCTCAATTGTTATGGACCAACTGAAGGGACGATTGACGTCGCCTCATGGCGATGTGAAAAGACGTTTGACAATCGCGACATTCCGATCGGCCACCCCATACCGGGTGTTTCTGCTTATGTGCTCGATGCAAACCTGGAATTGGTTCCAGACGGTGTAACCGCTGAGCTTTATGCCGGTGGTGTGGGTGTGGCGAGAGGATATCTAAACGCTCCCGACGATACAGCGGAACGATTCGTGCCGGATCCATTCGGCGCTCCCGGCTCGCGGATGTACCGCACCGGCGACCTGGCGCGGCGGCGCTCGCAGGGCGAGCTCGAATTCAAGGGTCGCTATGACAACCAAATCAAACTGCATGGGCAGCGCCTTGAACTAGGGGAAATCGAGTCGACGATCAAAGCGAATCCTGATGTCGCGGAAGCGGTCGTCGCGTTATCAACGTCATTGAGGAGCGAGCCGCGGTTAGTGGGGTTAGTAGTGCCGCGCGGAAAGATCACGGTTGAAGAGCTTCGCCAATACTTGGGCAGGAAGCTGCCATTCGGGGCAGTTCCGGCGAGTATACGTTTTGTAGAAACTCTTCCGATTTCTTCCACTGGAAAAATCGACCGGCGTGCAATTGCGGAGGCTGCTGAGCAAATTCAAATCGAACCCTCCGAGCCGCCCCGACTCGGTGATGAGACGGTGATTGCTGAACTTTGGTCTGACATCCTGAAGGTCGAACGGATTGGAAGAACCGATAGTTTTTTTGAGCTCGGTGGACACTCGCTGCTCGCGATGCAAGTGGCCGCACGTTTTTACGAGGCGCTTGGATTGGAGCTGCCGCTTCAGCAACTTTTCACTACGCCTACTGTGAGCGGCCTGGCCGCGTGGGTGGCTGAGATCCGTTCCGAGACCGTTACCGCAACGAGGAGAGACGCTCATGTTTGAAGATGACGACGACAAGACGCAGTATAAGGTGGTGCTCAATCACGAAGAGCAGTATTCGATCTGGCCGGCCGATCGAGAAACTCCCGCCGGCTGGCGCGACGCCGGGAAAGTTGGACCAAAGGCTGAATGTCTCGCCTACATTGAGGAAGTTTGGACAGACATGCGACCGCTCAGTTTGCGGCGAGCCATGGAGGCCAGTGGTTAATCATTTCATGGCGGTGACAGCAAAGGATATGCTAAATTCGGCTCGCTCTAAGCGGTGACGTTATCCTCTGCACCGTAATGTCCGACCCTTACATACATTAAGGAGACCCTACTTGAAGAATTCGACAAAGATGAAGCAGTTGCTTCTCAGTGACAAGATCGCGGTCGTGCCCAGTGCGTACGACGGATTATCGGCCAAAGTGATCGAGCAAGCGGGCTTTGAAGCCATCCACATGACCGGCTCTGGAAGTTCCGCCAGTCTTCTGGGGATCGCAGACCTCGGCTTCACCACTATCTCGGAAATGGCGACCCACGCTAAGAACATGTGCCTGGCTGTGGATGTTCCGGTCATCGCGGATGCAGATACCGGCTACGGAAATGCTCTCAACGTCATACGAACGATTCGAGAACTCGAGCAGGCCGGAATTGTCGGGGTTCACATAGAGGATCAAGTGACGCCGAAGCGATGTGGCCACCTGGAAGGCAAGACGCTGATATCCACCGAAGAGATGGTTGGAAAAATTCAGGCGGCTGTCGAAGCAAGGCGCGACCCGGATTTCCTCATTATTGCGCGAACAGACGCACGAGAGGGTCTTGGACTCGACGAAGCCATCCGGCGTGCAAACGAATTTCATGAAGCCGGAGCCGACTGTATTTTCGTCGAATCACCCCACTCGCCGGAGGAGATGCGCGAGGTTCGTAAGCGTGTCAAGGCTCCTCTCCTGGCCAACATGGTCGAGGGTGGAAAGACACCCTGGCTCACATACCAGGAGCTCGAGAAACTGGGCTACGACATTGTGATTTATCCGTTGTCGGGATGGATGGGCGCCGCAGTGGTGGTGCGGGAGATCATGAAAGAGCTCCAAGAAACCGGCACAACGCAAGGTTTCTGGGAGAAAAAGAACATGAAGATGACTTTTGCAGAACTCTTCGACACTCTCGGATACGGCAAGATTCGAGAATATGAGGAAAAGTTTATAAAGAAGTGATGGAGAGTGTTCCGTGCCTCGTCAAACTAACTACCAGCAGCGCGCCGGAGCTACGTTTCGCACTCTAATCAACGACCTCAAGAGAAACGACGAAGCGGCCGCTCGCGAACTCCAGGTAGACGCTTCCGTCATCCGAGCGCTCATCGCCGGTGAGCAGCCGATCTCACTGGAACTCATTAAGAAGGCAGTGGAGATCTGGCCGGTTAACGAACGGGATTTCTTTCCAATTCACGACGATACTTCGAATGATGTTCTCATCATGCGAAGGTCTCAATCGGAAGCGAGTAGCCGGGTCTTCCACCGGGGCGGGTCAGCATACTACGAGTATCGAGACACGGCGGTTAGTCAGGTGTCGATGCTTCGCCCCGAATGGATCAAGATGCTTCATGTCGTAACCGACAACGATCCAGAAAACCCTTCCATCCAGTGGAACAATGGGCACTTCCTCTACCAGTTCACCTACTTCGTAGGGGAAGTCAACTACTACTATGAATGGAAGGGGCGCAAGTTTTGCGTGCCTATGGTCACCGGTGATTCAGTTTTCGGGCTACCGTTTGCCAGGCACAGCTTTGCCTCACGCAACACAGACTCCCGTTCGCTTATTCTCGCTCTGACTTACGGCGGGCGATTGATGGGTGACGGACAGCACGAACTCGGAGTGTTAGGCGAGGAGGTTGCCTGCAAGTACGTTTTGCCGATGGAAGACCCAAACGAAGCTCAGGCAGCACTACTACGTCTGCACATGATGAATGGGGGCTACTCGACTGATTATTTGTCAGCCGCCTCAGGCGTGGGAAAAGATCGTTTGGACCGGGCTCTGAAGGGCCAGCCGCTGAGAGCCGAAGAACTCCAATCACTCGCCGACGCCTTACGCGTACCGGTCAGGGAACTAATCGCCGGCATTTCGGATACGACCAATGGTGTAATTATCGTTCGACGCGACGATGCTCCGAATTGGTTTCTGCCAACTGCTGAATCGCCTTGCTATCGTGTGCGACAGTTGGCAGTTTCGCGCGTCACGCCTTACACGAAGAGCCTCGAGCTCGACATTTACCCGCACGCGGAGACTAATTGGCAATGTCTGGTGACCGGGCTCCACGAGTACGGGTACAATCATGGGGAGTCGCCAATTGTGCTCGGCTGGACGTGCGATGGACGCGAATATCGAGACGTGATCGAGCCCGACGATTCTTTCTACATCAAGCCGCACGTAACCCACTGGTTTGAACCTTCTAACTACTCGACTTCTGCCACGCTACCTCGAATCCTACTGCTCCGAGTCGGTGGAAAAGTTGTCGGAGACGCAGCCTTGGAGGTATCCATCATCGGGCGAGAGTCTTTGCGCCGCGTCGTCGCCGAGACAACGTGCTGGTACAAAGCCGAGAAGAGTCAGGCGGCGACTTAACAAGCGGTTGAGCTTATGAATCAGGCCGCGTTCAGATCCTTCTTATAACGTCCTTCAGATAAGGAGAGCGACTCGCAGAACTCTCGCAGGTTCTGCGCGCCTTTGTCCTCCACAGATGGAAGTTGCGAGCGATCAGATAGCTCTCTTCCTCGGAATTCCAGGCTGAGCGGCGTCAACTCTTTAGATAACCTGAGAAATTGAACAATCTGATCCCCGGTCATGCCCTTTCCCATCAGGTATGGGACGCCCCAGAAATCCAGGCCATTAACCGGCATCCAAGCAGCCTCCGTTACCTCTTCAAACATCATGTCAGCGGCATCCATAGCTTCCTGCGAGGTCATCGTGTCGTGTGACCAGTTGAACCCATCCCCGTTGAGGCCAAACTCCGTTGCCCTCCGATGAATCGGAGTCGCATGCAGGTAATACCAATGGTTTACTGTAAAGGTATCCGGAGCGGTTTCATTAATGAAATTGATCGTGTTGCTGACTGTTTCGCGTGTTTCACCGGGGAACCCCACCACAGTGGAAGCGTGCATGAAGATTCCGCGTTTCTTCAACTGCTCCATGCCAAAACGGTAGTCAGCCGATCTGGCCTTCTTCTCCATATTTTTGAGCACGCTGTCGTCTCCAGACTCCACGCCGAGCAGTACGCCTCTGCATCCTGCATCCCACATAAGGTCGTAGATCCACTCTTCCTTGGCGTTTCCGCAGCGGAAGTAGGAGAACCATTCCAACCCAAAGTTGCGTCGCACCATCATTTGGCATAGTTCTTTGAAGCGCGGCATCGGAACGTTAAAGGTATCGTCGATAAAGGCTACCCGCCGAACACCTAAATTGACGAGCGCTTCCAGTTCCCTTTCAACTGTCACGATGTCAGCCAGGGCCAGGGCGCCGGCGCGCGCGGGATAATCACAGAAAGCGCAACTGAAGGCACAGCTTCGCGCCGTTCGGGCTGAAACCGTTTCACCTAGTTCATTCGGTTCGAAGCCTGACCAATCCACGGCACTTTCGTTCAAATCATTATTCTCGGGAAGCCTGCGTGCGAAATTCCATGATGAGCCTGACTTGCTAAAAAGGTTGGCAATGTCATCCAGAGGGAGTTGCCTTTTCAGCGCCGCGACGGTTTGATTCAGAGTTGTTTCGCCCTGTGACTCCCAGATGTAAATATCCGCGCCTATACGGTCGAAGATCCGCTTGAGTCTGTCTTTGTCGAGCGCGCGGCAATAGTTGTCAATGAGCGGGCCGCCGACGATGATTTTCGTGGCAGGATTGTGTTTGCGAATAAAACGAACGATTTCTATCACGGGTGCGGAGGACATGTAGAAAGTCGTCGTAATCGCAATTGAGAGAGGATCACGCGCCAGTAAGTCGGCAAGCTTTTCCTGCTCGTAGGTGAACGAGTTCACGAAATCTATTGAATGGCCCCGTTTCCTCAGAAAGTTCACCAGATAGAGAGTTCCCAGACTCGGCATCTCCGCTACCGAGTAAACTGAGCCGGTTACTTTGCCTTGCCGGAGTTTTGGTCCATGATGCCAGTAACTCATGGCCTCGAGATAAGGGAGCAGTCGCCCTTCGACGCGGACTTCGCTGCGCAGAATTCCGCGGAGCGGAGCCGGCATCTCACTCATGTCCCGCATGAGGTCGTCCAGGAGATCTTGTGAGGTGTCCAGATCCACGGGCTCATACTCGTGATACCCGACGACGATGCAATCAAGCATGGCGGTGTGTCCTTTTAGAATGTTTAAGTCGGCAATAATACTAATGTCTGTGACGGTACTGACGCGTCCGAGAGAGATCACCTTGTTCAAATTACGGCACTGCCAGCTGCGACTCGCTTGACATACCAGCGTAGGAGCGGATGAACTCAGCGGTCGCGGTAATGGCTTCTCTTCCCTCCTGCAAAAGCGGGAAGTACCAGTGCCAAACGTGAATCATGTCGCGCCATTCTTCCAGTTTGACGGAGACGCCAACGGCTGTGGCTCGCCGCGCTAGTTCCCGCGCATCCTCCAATAGAATCTCCTCGGAACCGACCTGTACGAGCAGTGGAGAAAGTCCCTCGAGATTGGCGAAAGCGGGCGAAGCCAGTGGGTTTCGGGGATCCTCGCCATTAAGATACAGCGCGGCCATTTGATGGAGGTCGCCGGTATTCAGAAGAGGATCAGAATCCGCTTTGCTCGTGTGTGAACTGCCCGAGCAGGTAAGGTCTGTCCACGGAGAGATGCAAACGCCGGCGGCTGGTAAGGGTAACCCTTTATCTCGTAACGAAATCATCAGAGCTAGTGTCAAACCGGCACCCGCAGAATCCCCTGCAACAACAACATTCGAGGGGTCAATCCCGGAATTCAGCAACCAAAGGTATGCTGACATGGTGTCTTCAACTGCTGCGGGGAATGGATGCTCAGGGGCCAGACGGTAGTCAAATACCAGGGCTGACGCGGAGGCAGCCTCCGCGATGGCCGCGGCTATATGGCGATGCGATTTGGGGGAGCCAAACGCATAAGCTCCGCCATGAAGGTAAAGGACGATCAGTGTCCCACATCCAGTGCGTGGCCGGAGCCATTCAGCCGGTCGGCCTCCCGCCATCACCACCTCGACATCGACTGACACTTCCGGGGCGAATGCCTTTTCGGCACGGTCGTACCATTCACGCCGGTCAGATAGAGACAGGTCGTGATTCCAACCCTGAACGGAAATCAGCTCTCGAATTAACTCAATCTCCACCCCAACCTCTCTTACTAACTCACCTCGTCGACCTGCCGCGTCGGGGCCGGCTCCGCATCCACGTCCGTCAGAATACGCTGCCAGAAACCTATATCGTGCCACTCTCCCAACTTGAAACCGACATGCCGAAGTTTACTGGCAGGCTCGAAACCGAATGCTTCGTGGAGAGCAACGCTGGCAGGATTCGGAAGCGCGATTAGGGCCACGACCGTGTGGTACCCTTGTTCCTGCAAAGTCGGGATGAGTCTTTCATAGAGCGCAGTGCCGACTCTCCTGCTATGACACTTCGGAGAAACGTAAACCGTAACTTCCGCGCACCAATGATATGCCTCTCGCAGTTTGAACGGAGCTGAATAAGCCACGCCTACGACCTCATCTCCTTCCGTGGCGATCAGCCAGGGATAGTCCTGCCTGTAACGTTCCCATTCGGATAGCCACTCTTCGCTCGTCTGCGGTTGAGTGCGAAAGTTAAACCAGGTAGTTTCGATAAAGTGGTTGATGATGTCGCAAACCTGCGACATGTCTTCAGCGACCGCATCGCGCACTTCAACCGCCATTTCAACTCTAGTCATTTCTTGCCGACCTCCTCCGCCAACCCCTGGTTAGCGCGTAAACGGACTATCTCTTCTGCCAGAGCTTTGATCGTCGGGGTCGTGAAGATGGTCTGTAGGCGAAGCGCCACGTTGAACTCCTTTCGTATTGCGGAGACCACACGAACTGCCATGACAGAGTGCCCTCCCATCTCGAAGAAATTGTCGCTGACTCCTATCTTTTCCGCTGACAACGCGTGACTCCAGATTCTCGCCACTCCCTCTTCAAAAGCATTCTGTGGAGCGATGTAGTGCTCCTCGGCGGAGGAACTCACCGGCTCTGGCGATGGCAGTGCGCGACGATCCACTTTGCCGTTACTGGTTCGGGGCAGGGTATCGACGAAGATAATCCGCGATGGAAGCATTGGCTCCGGCAGCGATTCCGCCAACAAGCGGCGGATTGTTCGCCCGTCGGTGTGTGGATCTTTAGCTGCTACGTAGGCGATCAGCTCAATCTCTTCGGGCGTTGCCGGGTATGGAATAACGGCAGCTTCTTTCACGGCGGGAAGCCCGTTCAGGGACGACTCAACTTCCGAAAGTTCGACCCGATATCCGCGGACCTTCACCATTGAATCAGTGCGGCCGAGAAATACCAACTCGCCTTTGGGTGTGATATAGCCACGATCTCCGGTACGAAACATGCGCGGCTCTCCGGTATCAAGCGCGTCGCCCGGTGAAGTGCCGTTCTGCTGGTGCCAATACCGGGGAAAAATGTAGGGACTAATCACTGCGATTTCACCCGGAACCCCGTTCCGAAGTTCCACGCCCGCGTGATCGACGATTTTCAGGTCCGCCCCCTTGACGGGCCCACCCACCGGAAGAACGTGTTTGGAAACTTCGTCCTCTGGAGAAAGCAAAAGGAGTCTTGTAAGACCAGTCTCTGTCGAGTTTAACCCGATACTGATAGTAGCGCTCGGGAACAAAGTGCGGGCAGCTTCGACATCGCTCGGGAATACTTGCTCGCCTCCGAAGTAGAGTAGCCGGAGAGTCTGATCTCGTTGGGAGTCAGACTCAGAGGCGGCCGTTGCGGCAATCTGGCGGAAAAAAGATGGAAAGGAGTAGTAGATCGTGATGCGCCTGTCTTTGATCCACTCGAGCGCGCCATCTACACCATCGTCCCGGAAGGAGTACGAAGCGAGAGAGGCTCCGTTGAGTAGTGCCAGAAATGGATTGGAGACAGCGGCGGTAAAACCATCCGCAGTCATGAGCGTGACCCGGTCGTCGGGACAAACGCCCAACCCGTTGTGGCGAAAAATATTATGCAATACGTTGCGATGCGTCTGCATTACTCCTTTGGGCCGGCCCGTAGAGCCCGAGGTGTAGAGGATGTAGGCGAATCTCTCGGGGTCAACCGGTGTGTCAGGTCTCTCGTCCGCGCCGTTAGACAAGAGTTCTTCGATCTGAATACTCGTTTGATGACACGGCGTGGCGTTCAACGCTGCTCGTCCAATCTCGTCACATATGATCAGGGCGGGATTCACGTCTTCCACCAACAACTGAACGCGCGCTGCCGGAAAATGAGGATTCACGGGAACGTAAAACTTCCCCGCTTTCAATACACCAAGAGCCGCACTCAGCATCAGAGCCGGGTCATTTATTATCACGGGGATCGGTTCGGACGAGTTGTCCCTGCGAGCAAACAGTTCGTTGGCTACGCGATTGGCTAACGCATCGACCTGCTTATAAGTGAGACTATGCGCGGAGGTATGAATAGCAGGTCGAGTTGCGTGAAGGTCAACCTGCCGCTCGAACGCGTGAGTAATCGAACCGTTTATATCTTCCTGAATAGTCATACGTCATCTCTCTCGCAAGGTGTGACGCGGGACAGAAATTATAACTCAACAATCACTCTGACCGTTCATTTGTGTGGCCAGGCGAATGAGTTGGTTGTACTTTGCAGTTCGGTCACCTCTCCGAGGACCACCCACCTTGATAAAAGACGCCCCGACCGCCACTGCAAGGTCGCACATCATCGTATCCTCAGTCTCTCCAGAGCGATGTGAAACGCAGAGTAACATACCGGCTTCGTGTGCCGCGCGTGCGGCGCTCAGCACTCCAGTGACCGTCCCCGTCTGATTGGGCTTGAGAATGATGCCGGTCGCCAGCCCCGGTTCAATCCTGGCGCTGTCGGTCGCGAAGAGATCGTCTCCGACAACGCACGTTGTCGGCTGTAACTTCTTTGTGAGCTCGCGCCACAGATGCAGGTCGGCGGCGTCGAACGGGTCTTCGAGGAACCCTACGTTGTAAGTCCTGACCAGATCGAGATGGCGCTTCATCAATTCAACGCCGTCTATGGTCGATTCTCCAAACAGGTAACTTCCGTCTTGACTGTGCAGGTGCTCAGCCGCCACATCCACGGCCACATTGGACCGCGAAGTGGGGTATTCAAGTTTCCGGATAACTTCATTCAGCCATTCAAGAAGCTCCTCATGGTCCATATGGTCCACCAGCATGCCGCTTGACGCCGAGTAACGGACCTCTCCACCTGACTCTTGCAAGCGATCCTCGACAGTTGAATAAACGGTGAGGGCCGCGTTGATATTTGTGACGATGTCGCCGAAATCGGGTGCGAACATGATCTGCTGAAACGGTACTCGTCGCCTGCGGTCGTGAATGCCGCCGCTGAAAATGTTGACGAGAGGTCTTGGGATGGCGGGACGTGTGCTCGCCAGTTGCATCAATCGTTCCAGCAGTGATACGTCCAGTGCTGCCGCGCACGCACGACAAAAAGCAACGGATAGAACCAACCTCACATCAGCTCCCAGTTTCACCGCCAAAGGACGCTCTTCGAGATAGACGTCGAACTGCTGCTGCGACTCGAAGCAACGGCCCTCGACCTCAGTCCGAAGCCCGGCAAACTCTGGTTCGCCGTCCAGTGGCCCTAATGAGCGAATGTAGGAGCGCGTGCATTCCAGCCGGCCCGGCATGATTGCGACGGGGGCGGAAGCAACGCCGGTACTCCCATCAGCGAGCTTGACCTCAGCCTCCACAGTCAATTTTCCCCTTGACTCAAGAATCCCGCGGAAGTGCACTCGCTTGATTTGCGTTTCCATCACTCATCAGAAAGAAGTGGAACCAAGTGCGGGAGCAAGTCCGAAGCACGATCAACCCCGAGATTGCCTTTAGCCGCTTCACGTTCACCAAATGAGCGCGTCGCGTCGGCCCGCAGCTTCGGCGAGTTCACCAGCGTTGCCACGCGATCCGCGGAATGGATTCGCAGCTCACAAGGGGTCGCGTGATCGCTCGTCACGATATACACATCGTCGTTTCTTTTGCCTTCCAACAGATGCCCCAGGAAAAACCGATCGAACTGTTCGATGGCTCGCACCTTGTCGTGTGGCAGGCCATCATGCCCTGGCTCGTCGGCGGCCTTGATGTGAACGACGATAACGTTCGATCGATCTGCCAGCATCGCCGCGGCCAGCCTTTGATAGTATTGCTCTTCGCTTTCGTCCAGACCGAAATGAAACTCATTCCACTCCCCCCCGATTAACTTGCACAATCCATGCTCGGCGGGAATTGCCCCATAGAATGACAGGGACAAGCCGAACCGTTTAGAAAAAGACTCGAGCGACGGAACCTGTCCACCACCGTCTCGAAAGAGGAGGATGTTGGCCGGCAGCGCTCCGTTAGCCTTACGTGTGACGTTGACATTGCTCCGGTTCAATATCTCGGTGCTTTTCCTGACGAAGAGATTGACGAGTCGTGCTGTGATCGCCGCGGCTTCCGTATCATCCAGCGAATGACACTCTTGCGGCTTCGGCTCAAATGGTTCATTCGGAATGCCGAACGGCCCGACCCTTCGAAAACCCGGATCGGTGTTAGACACATTACCGCTGAGTGGAACGGTCGCGCTCTTGAAGCACACGATGCCGCGATGACGACCGAAGCCCATAATTAAAAAGCTCACGTCCGGAAACTCTCCTAAAGAGATCTCTTCTCGAAGTTCCTTCACGAGCTGCTGCTGTTCATCGAGAGACAAGTCTCTGGCGGTTCTGCGATTCAGTTCTCCTTTCTCCTGGTTGTAGCTGGCGAAGTTAATGCGAAACCCAACGGCGTTATCGCTCGCTTCCATATATCCTAGGCCCAGAGCTTCGAGAGCGCCGCGTCCGGTGTAATAGCGCAGGGGGTTGTAGCCTAGCAACGCCATCGTGCCTGAATCTGTCTCGGGGCAGATATCGTCATCAAGGATCGTGATCAGCCCCTGGATCCCGCCAGCAGCGAGAGAGTCGAGGTTTTTGGTCTTTGCCGCTTCGAGAGGGGTTTTTCCGTCTAACGCCCGCACCGGGCGATCTCCGGCCCCACACAGATTTATGAGGTAGATCCTAGGCTTCATCATGCTCTCTCTATCTAGCTGATCACATAGGATCCGACGAGGTCTCATCTCTGCCGGCCAGGCGGATGCGCTCGTCGATCCCGAATTCACAGATTACCCTCGCTGTCGCTGGCGGAACCCAGCGCTGCCAGTCTCCGTCAGTCTGAATGAGTTCGCGGATTCTCGACCCGCTCGTGAGCTTCTCTGTCCGGCGCCAGAGTTCGTGAATGCGCAAACCGAGTTTACGAAACCGATCCAGCTTCGTCTCGCCCCAACTATCGTAGATCGACAGCAGGTAAAGTGCGTCCGTAGGAGCATAATATCGTAGTCGTTCAGGGTAGCTGTGCGGAAAGGGAACGATTCGAATAGCATCACGCGCAACGCCGGCATCCGTCATTGCCCCCTCGATCATCAGGTAACGTTCATAATAGGTGCAGGGATTGGATTCGGGCTTACCACGGTTCACATCGCTATTCTCTTCTCCCACCTGCCACGGATCGGCACTCGTGATACCTATGACGAGATTTTCACATAGTGCAGCTCCCGCGAGCAGATACTCCATATGGCCCAGGTGAAGCGGTTGAAACCTGCCGTGGATAACCGCCACGCTCTCTTTAGAATTGCTCATGATGACTGCCTGTGTCTGAGGAACCAAAAGGTTGCTGATTCTCACCAGGGAACGACGACCGTCTTGACAACAGTTGCCTCGCGAATGGCATAACGGATTCCTTCTCGACCGATGCCGCTCTTCTTCACTCCTCCGAAGGGAATGTGCGGAGAGTCGAACTGTGGCCCCTCCATCAGATTGACGGCACCGACCTCCAATCTCTTAGCGAGGCAAATGAAATCATCGTAGCTTCGCGTCACTACGCCCGCCTGAAGGCCGTAGACAGTGGAGTTCGAGATCCTAATCGCCTCTTCGAGAGTATGGACGCGTATCACAGGGGCGACGGGCCCGAATGTCTCACTGGTCACAAGGGGGCTGGTCGGCGACACATGATCGAGGACGGCGGGAGACATAGCTGCCCCCTTGCGCTCGCCGCCGTACACGAGGGTTGCGCCATCTCGCACCGCCTCCTGGCATCGCTCCTCAACCCGCCGTGCTGCCTCTTCATCGATCATGGTCCCCACGTCAGTCGTCGGGTCGAAGATGTCACCCATCTTCAGCTTGCGTGCTTCTTCAACGAGTAAAGGAACGAACTTATCAGCCACCTGGTCCATTATGAGAATGCGTTTGACTCCTCGACAGGACTGACCGGCGGTGGCGAAGGCGCCGGGCGCAGCGAGCGAAGCCGCCAGCTTAAGGTCTCCATCAGCAAGTATTATCAACGGATCGTTGCCGCCCAATTCCATCGTAACCTTCTTCAGTCCTATCTGGGCCATCAGGCGCTCGCCTGTCTCGACGCTCCCAGTAAACGTAACCATGTTGACGGCAGGACTGGTGACGAGCGGGGCGCCAATCTGACGAGGGTCACCAGTGACGACGGCAATCATGTTCTCGGGGAGCCCGCAGTGGACCATGAGCTCGGCGAAGGCAATTGCCGAGAGCGGAGTCTTCTCGGAGGGTTTGACGATAACGCTGTTGTTAGCTGCGATTGCGGGTGCGACCTTGACGACAACCTGATTCAAAGGCCGGTTGAAAGGAGTGATCGCACAGACCACTCCAATCGGCTCATGAATTGTCATAGCGATCTTGTTTTGATCGCGGCTGGTGATCTGAAGCGCCTCACCATGTATCCTCAACGCCTCCTCTGAGGCGACGAGCAGGTTTCCACAGGCGCGCTCAACCTCTTTAACGCTTTCCTTGATGCAGATGCCTGCTTCCTCGGTAATCCGCCGCCCGAACTCGTTTTTACGACCCAGAAGCTCCTCAGCCGCTGCCCGCAGAATCTGGCTCCTCTTCTCAGCCGTCAGCGACCGGTCGTACCCTTTGACCGAGGCGAGCGCAGCATCCACATCAGCCGGAGTGTCCTGCGCCACCGATCCGACCACCGCCCCGGTATAGGGGTTTCGGATAGTCATCTGCTGCTGGCCCGTCCTTAATGATCCGTTTACAAACATCGCTATGAACTCGTTGAACTGCAGTTACACTTGATTCTGGCGGCTGAGCACACGACTGTCCCGGTATTCCAGAGCTTGCGTGACATGACCGACCGCCGGAGGCCTTCCGGTCTTGAGAACATGCAAGACTCCTTCAGCCGCACGCCTGCGCTGGCTTACCTGCGATTCTTCAGAGAGAAACGCCCTGTGACTGGTAACGACGACGTTCTCCATTTTCACGATTTTCGCGTACCACTCATCCTGGTGCGGATTCTCAGGAGAGAAAACGTCAATTCCAGCTCCCGCGATCTGCCCTCGAGACAGTGCCGCGTAAAGCGCGCTGCTATCAACCAGGGCGCCTCGGGCGCAATTGATAAGAAACGTTGTTGGCTTCATTTTGGCGAACGCCCGCGTGTTTAGCATACCAGCCGTCTCGTCGTTCAAAAGGCAATGAAGGAGTACGGCGTCGGACTCAGCCAGCAGAGTTTCCAGGTCAACCTTTGCTGTTCCGTAGGCGTTCATAAGATCCGCCTCGACGTATGGGTCATAGGCCATCACGTTGCCATAAAAAAAACGTAACCGGACAGAAACAGCGCGGCCAATGCGACCAAATCCGATGATTCCAACTGAGCGATTGCTGAGGCGACGAGGAACTCCGCCGGCGTAGATGTTGAACTCTCCCTGTGAGAGGCTCAGGTGCTGCGGAATCACGCGACGTTCGAGCGCCAGAAGAAGTGCCATCGTGTGTGTCACGACTTCGTCTACGCAGTAATCGGGAATGTTGAATCCAATGATGCCTCTTGCTTCGAGAAGGTCAGGCGCGAGGTTGTCGAAACCGACACCTTGACGGCCAACGACCTTCAGGTTGGAGCCGGCAGCGTCGAGCAGATCTTTCGTGACCTGGCAGCGGTAAATGATGAGCGCGGCAGCTCCGCTCAGTTTGTCGAAGAACTGCTGACTCTTGAGATTATAGTGGCCGCCGGTCGACGCTGGAAATCGCAACTCGACGTTGTTGCCGAAAATCTCACGCTCGATCGTTGCCAGTGATGGATCGACACTTCCGTCCGCACCAATTGCCCAAGGGAGATCTGTATAAACGATGACTGGTTTTGGCATTGACGGACCCGCTCTCAGGAGAGGTGTTTGCGCACAAGAGGCTCGAGTTCAGACCACTCGACCGGTATCATCCGTCCGTTATCAAACTGGTCCTCCAGCCATTTATGGACATTTTGTACGCCCGCGTCTTCCTTAGGCAGCTCGATTCCGAGGTGCTGCTTGATCACGAACAACAAACCCGCCACACCTGAGTCTTTAGTGAGAGAAACTTCCAGATTGCGGCCGATAAGCAAAGGGGCGTTGAAGGGAGCATACATCCACCAGAATTTATTGATCCCGTCGGCGTGAATCCCGGCACGTGTCACGTACGCGTCTCGTCCGAAGATAGGGTACTTGGCAGGTAACGTCTCGCCCATCTCTTGATACAGCGTGGCAAGCTCATTGAGGACGCGAAAGTTGAGAGCTTCTTCGCTCCAGTATCCCATGCCCACCAAGTGAAGCATCACGGCCTCGAGTGGTGCGTTGCCGGTGCGTTCACCTTTCCCCAGACACGTACCGCTTATTACACCGCAGCCTTCACGGATAGCTGCCAGACAGTTAGCCACCACGAGCCACGTATCGTTATGGGGGTGAAACTCGATATCCAGAGGGTGAATCCCCATCTCCCGCAGAGAGCGGATCCACAAGGGAACGCTTCGTGGCAACTCGACATCATCGTATGGCAGACCCACCCCGAGCGTATCGCAGACGCGGAATCGTGGGTGAAGCTCGGGTCCGTAAGGCTCTGCACGCCGGAGAACAGCCTCAACAAACCACTTTACAAAATCGATCGAAGCCCTTGTCGTGTCTTCGAGGTGGACGCGTGGTTGAATGCCCTCTGCCAACGTCATTTCCACGGCGTCCAAGTACAACTCCGCCGCCTGTTGCCGTCCGCCAGGTTTGAATTTGTGGAACGTGTGATAATCAGAGGCGGAACACAACATTCCCGTTTCACGAATTCCGATCTCCTTGATTAGCTGTACGTCTTTGCGACGGGCGCGAATCCAGGTGGTCGGCTCAACTGGTGCCCCACTCCGATGCCGCTCCACCGCCCACACGAGCGCATCGCGGTCAGATTGCCGATAAGGAAAAAATTCCGCCTGGCGGATCGCGCCAGAATCTCCAGTTACTTCGCAGAGTATGTTATAGATGCGTTTACTAAGCTCGGTTGAAAGAGGAAGGCCACCCTGCTGCCCGTCTCGATGCGTCGTCTCCGACATCCATACTTCTTGTGGCAGAGTCGCGGGTTTTTTGGACCACACGTAGCGGGGAAATTTGTCGCGCGGAAAGTTATCCAGATAGTACTCAGGTTCCCCTGGACTCGAAAGATCTTTTGTCATTATGCCTCCCGATTAGGTGGATAACGAATGGAGAACCTCTACCCATGCGCCTGTGGTGTGAAGGTGTTCACGGGCAGTGAACTATTACATTGACGTGACCATTCGCCGCGGATAATAGCACGCTGGTTTTTGATCGACAATACTCGTGCTAACCTCGTAACGATCGAATTCCTGAAAAAAGAGTTTCCTCATATGATTCACCCGGCGACATTCATCGATAAGGCTCGCGCATCGGGTTGCGATTTATACGCCAGTGTTCCCTGCTCATTCCTTAAGCCGCTGATCAATTATGCGATTGATAGCCCCGAAGTCAGTTGCGTGCAGCTTAATAACGAAGGCGAAGCCACAGCTTTTGCTGCCGGGGCGTACCTAGCCGGAAAAAAACCAGTTGTCATGTTCCAGAACTCAGGTCTGGGGAATATGATTAATCCGATCACCTCGCTGTTATGCACGTTTCGCATTCCCCTCTTGCTAATCTGCAGTTGGCGCGGCCAACCGGGCTCGAAGGACGAGCCGCAGCACGAGTTAATGGGCAAGATCTCTGCTCAGTTGCTCTCGCTGGTTAATGTCGAGAACGAAGTCCTTTCATCTGAGGATCATCTGGTAGCAGCAGCTCTAGACAGATCTTTTGACTACTTGCAGAGGATGAGTCTCCCTTACGGCCTGATTGTCCCCAAGGGTACACTCCACCCCTACAAGCTGATGTCATCACCTTCTGAGAAACAGAAAACGATGAATCCCGTTCGGAAGGGGGCCACCATCGCCCCTTCGGTGCGAAGATTTGATCTGATCGAGGTTATCTGCGACGTTGTGGGAACTGAGCACCCAATTGTCGGAACGACCGGGCTAACCGGCCGCGAACTATTTGCCTGCCGTGATTCAGCGAATCACTTTTACATGGTCGGCTCGATGGGTTGCGCCTCTTCATTAGCACTCGGCCTGGCGATGCATCTGCCTCGTGAAAAAAAAGTAGTCGTGATTGACGGAGACGGAGCAATCTTGATGCGTCTCGAAGCGATGGCTTCAATCGGATATTATCAGCCTCCGAACCTGATCCACATCGTTCTTGATAACAACATGCACGAATCAACCGGCGGCCAGCAAACGCTTTCGCATGGCATTGCGTTAGACAATATCGCTGTGGCCTGTGCCTATGCCGATGTGGTTTCAACTTCCGACAGAGATGACTTCAGCCGCGAGCTGGAGTGTGCGTTGAACAAAAAGGGGCCGACGTTCATCTACGCGCGAACTGTTCCGGGAACACGGGACGACATCCCGCGTCCTACGATCAAACCCTATGAAGTCAAAGAGCGTTTGATGAGCTATCTCAATGTTGGGCCAAAGATATGAGTGGACTAAGTCAGCTAACATGGCAGACTACGAAGGTCGTTATCGGATCCGGCTGTTTCGATCATATCGCTGCTGACTTCAACGAAATCGCTTCTACTTCCCTTGTTATCTTCTGTGGCCGTAAGGCCATGCGAGAGCTTGGATTTCTTGATTCTCTCATCGCCCAGTTTGCTTCGTGCACCGTTAAGGTTTTCGACGATATCGATCCGAACCCTTCGATTGATAGTTGCCAGAGGGCAAGTAACTTCCTCAGTGAGAATCGTCCCAAGGTCGTTCTGGCTTTGGGCGGCGGCAGTGTGATCGACGCGGCGAAGGTAGCCAACCTCGCGGCTGGTTCGGCGCGCTCTGTTTACGAGCTGCTTTCCCATTCCGGGCCACAAGAATTATCAAAACTGGCAGACACATTCATTGCCGTTCCAACGACGGCCGGCACCGGCAGCGAAGTAACACCTTTTGCAACGGTGTGGGACTTTGACGAGCCGAAAAAGCACTCGTTGAATTCGTGCCTCCTTCAGCCGACGCACGCATATCTCGATGCGCGCCTTACCGTCTCGCTTTCACAATCCCAGACGCAAGCCACGGCGGGCGATGCGCTCGGACACGCGATGGAATCCATCTGGTCTAAATCTAATCTGTTTCACACACAGGCGCTTGCAGGCCAGGCGATCAGATTGATCGTAAAAACCTTGCCGCTTGTGCTGCGAAGCCCTCACTCTGCCGAAGAGCGTCAGCGAATGCTTTGGGCCAGCCTGTTGGCGGGCATGGCGATCAGCCAGACGCGCACTGCCGCCGCGCACGCGATTTCCTATCCGCTCACCCTTTATCACGGCATCCCGCACGGCCGGGCTGTTGCGGCCCTCTTGCCTCACGTTTTGGCTGCTAACCTTCGCGCACTCGACCCGGAACAAGTTGAGTTGTTTCGCAGTTGCTTCGGCTGTGAAGGAAGTCAAGATTTGGTTGAGACGTGTCGGAGTTTTCTTGAGCAGACGGGTATTACTGAACCACTAAGTAATTTTGGTGTGCGGCCTTCTAGCGTGGCAAAAATTGCGCGCGGCAGTAACACGGTTGGCCGCCTCGACAACAATATTTATGACCTATCGGTGACAGACATCGAGACAATGATCATGGCAGCCCTGTGATTCGCACCGTGGCGCCTTCAGCTTGTGAAGTATCAGCTCCATCCGCATTCTCGGTCTTAAATAAATCGCCATTACGACCATTACCGCTTGCCAGGAGCTTCAGCCTATTCAGATCCCCGTTATCTCTTCTGAGAACATCCGACAATCCGACACGATCGAAAATCGCTGGCAACGGCGAGCACAATGCGTTTGCTTCCAGGGTGCCATCAGATTCAAGAATCAGCTTGCAAACAGCGTCCATGGCTAAATGAGCCGCCCTAAGCAGATGATTGGCGTAGATGATGACTTTGACGCCATGCTCGAATAGTTCTGCACCTGGGACGCTGTAAGCTGTCGGGACTGCAGCCATCGGACGCCGGAAACCAAGCTCCCTGCACATCTCTTCATATCCGGCAAGAAAGGCATATATCTCTCCAGCATGGTTCTGTTTCGAGTGAATCAAGATGCCATCGGCCCCGGCAAGCAGATACAACCGGGCTCGGAACAAAGCATTCTCTAATCCGGCATTTGTGATGAAGCTTTCAATTCGGGCGAAGATTAAGAAGTCGTCGGATTGAAGCACCTCGCGTCCGCGCGAAATCTTTTGCGCGAAAATGTGCGGATCCTCTTGCAGTTGGCATGAATCTGAAATCAGGCTGTTTCGCTTCGGAACAATTTTATCTTCAATGACGACTCCAGAAGCTCCGAGTGTTTCCAGTTTGCTACAGAAATATTCGAAGTTCACGCAGTCGCCACCCGTGTCGCCGTCAACGAGAACCGGTTTGTCAGTGACCGTCATTATCTCATCGATGGTCTCAATGCGCCGGGAGCCGGTGTTGAGCTCCGCATCAGGTAGGCCTTTGGCTGCCGCGCTCGTGAAGCTTGAAATCCACAAGCCGTCGAATTCTACCTCTTCGTTGTTCAGCTCCCCGCTCGCGACGTTTCCAATGATGCCCGCCAAACCGTTATGAGCTTCGATCAGACGGATGGGACCGTCTCGGTCCATGAGCTTCTTTAAAAGTGAGCGCCGTGCGTCAGGGAGGATTCTGTGTCTTAGTGTCACGGGTATTTTCCAATCTTTATGTAGGTGCTAGCTGTCCATCCGGATGGTCCCACGTGCTTTGACGCGGGCAAGCAAGCCGCCCGCCTCTCTCAAGAGGAGCATCTCAAATGCCGGTGGGTTAAAGTGTTGCATGTTGGTTTGTGAAGAGACTGTGCCAGACTTTAAATCTATTACTAAACGTTCACCCTCGTCTACGTCAAGCTTGTTCACCTCGAGTACCGGAAGGCCCAGGTTCCAGGCATTACGAAAAAATATTCGACCAAATCGAGGTGCGAATACTGCTGCGATTCCGGCTGCCTGCAAAGCACTGACGGCTTGCTCCCGTGAGCTTCCGATTCCAAAGGTCGCCGGACAATAGAGGACATCCCCTTTCGCCAGAGTAGCGGCGAAGCCCGGAAGCAGGTTCTCGAAGACATGCTCGGCCATCTCCGTAGGATCGGTGGACATATACTTATACCGAGCGGGGAGAATGTCGTCGGTTGAGATCGTCCCGTTGACGATTCTGATGCAACCCTCAATGACGTGTTCGCTCATGCCATGTCACTCTCACCGGGAATTTCGCCTAGCAGAGCCGCATGGGCTGCCACGAGCGGCGAAGCGAGATAGATCTCCGCATTTCGATTACCCATTCGTCCGAGGAAGTTTCTGTTCATGGTCGAGATGACACGATCCCCGGTCGCCGGAATCGGCCCCTGCGTGCCGACGCAGGAACCGCACCCTGGTGGCGTTACCATTGCCCCGGCAGTCAGGATGGTTTCGAGGTAACCACGCCGCATTGCTTCGAGGTATATGCTCTTGGAAGCCGGTGTGACGACCATGTGCACTCCCTGACGAACTCGCTGTCCTTCAAGGACCCTCGCCACCTCTGCGACATCTTCCAAGTGACCATTCGTGCAGCTACCGACGAAGACATAATTGATGCTCTGCCCGCGACACTGGTCGATTGGGACAGCGTTAGTAGGAGTATGCGGTTTCGCTATAAAGGGTGGCAATCCGTCGATGTCGAGGTGAAAATACTCCGCGTACTCGTCCTCGTTGACGCCAAGGGGTTCGAGTTCCGCCGGACGATCTTTCCCTGGCGGCAGGAACGCGCACTTCGCGCCGAACTCGACTGCCATGTTGGCGACAGTGGTAGCGGAATTGAGCGTGAGCGACTCGACCCAGGAGCCGGACCATTCTATGGACCTATAGAGAAGAGTCATTTCACCAAACCGAGCGAGTGCATAGAGCAAAACATCCTTCGACCTTGTATGCCTGCTTGGAGTCCCCTTTGTAGAGAGACAGATTGATTCGGGAACGCGCAACCATGTTTCACCCATAATCATTGCCGCTGCGATGTCAGATGCACCCATCCCAAGAGCCAGAGATTGAACGACACCACCCGTGCAGGTGTGCGAATCCGATCCGAGGACAATGTTGCCGGGCTGAAACCACCCAGCTTCGAGCGCAAGGATATGACTGATGCCGTCACCAGCGCGAAAGACTTGAAGGGAGAACTTCTTGCCAAACGCTTCGGCTTCCCGCAAACGATCTGCAATGGCAACGTCCGGCGGAAGCACCGAGTGGTCATGGAACACAGCGATCCGCGAGGAATCAAAGACACTGGTGAAGTCATACTTCTCAAAAATCTTCGCAATTGTGGGCGAGTTCCCATCATGAATGTATATACGGTCAACGCGCACCGGCAGAATTTCTCCGACACGCACTGACTCACGATCGGCGTGAGAGGCAATAATCTTCTCAACCAGCCTCATTTTCACTTTTACCTCATGAGGTTCACATTGCTGGCAGATTACTTGAAGACGGCTGTGAACTTCAGGGAACGGAACAACACTTGGGGTTGTGAGCAAAATAAATTTTTTATTCACCAACAGCCAGTGGGCTAAGTATAGAGAGACAAGGGTATGAATAGCAATTTGTTTATTGAAAAATGGACCGCTGCATCCCCCACAATCTGATCAGTCGTTGTCGTCGTTTCGAGACCGGGTTATCTCACTCCCGCTATGCAGCCATCGGCTACTCACACCTTGGCCCACTGCCAAAGCTGTTAGCTCTGACCAACTCTGAGAAAGCTGAAGAGATTTATAAAATTCTCAGTAAAATCGCACTTTCCTTTCTTGCATTATCCGCACCGTCTGCATTATCCGCTTTCTGCTGTGCCTTAGTTGTGACAGGCGCTCCTCTCGCAAATACCCCCAACAGCATCACTCAATAGCAATTACCCATCAACTCGATCTCAGTACTCTGGGGAGACAAGTGAACTGCACCCTTGACTGAAACAAAAAGTTAAGCACATATGCCCGAGAGGGCGGGAGGCTTAACGATGACGAAGAAGGGCGCAGTAGCGGCGCGGACCGCAGCGGTCAAGCGACGCACATTCACTCGCGCATTCAAACTCAAAGTGATTCGCGAAGTCGAAGCCGGCAAGAGCCAGGCGCAAGTCGCTCGCGAATATCAAATCACCGAAAACACGATCTCGAAGTGGCGGCACCAGCAGCGGCAATATCAGGATCGCGCTTTTGCTGGTCGCGGTCACGCTTACACTGACGAAGCACGCCTGCACGAACTCGAGCGCATGGTGGGGCGACTCACCATGGAGAATGACTTTTTAAAAAAGCTCTTGCAGAAACTGGAAAGCGAGAGCTGAAAACAGACCGTCGACGCCGGCAACTGGTCATGGAACTGCTCCGTCAACATCTGGAAGAGAGACCGACCGCCGAGTGGAGCCCTACCCAGCTCGGCGAGGCGGTCGGGCTCTCGCGTGCGCCCATCTGGCGGCAATTGCGCCAGCCCAGCACCAGGCACGAGGATGAGCTGGAGTTGCGCTCGCAGATTCAAACCATTGCCCTGGAGATGCGTACTTACGGTTATCGTCCCCTCACCGCAGAACTGCACCAGCGCGGCGTCAAAGTCAATCGCAAGCGCGTTTTGCGGTTGTTGCGTGAAGATAACTTGCTGTGTCTGCGGCAGCGCGCCTTTGTGCGCACCACTGACTCGCGTCATAACCTGCGGGTCTATCCAAACCTGACCCGTGATCTGGTGCTTTCAAATATCAATCAACTCTGGCTGGCTGATATTACCTACATTCGTTTGTTGCGCGAGTTTATTTACCTGGCGGTGTTGCTCGATGCCTTTAGTCGTCGTTGTATCGGTTGGGCCCTCTCGCGCCACATCGACACGCAACTGACCCTGGCGGCTCTGCAGATGGCGCTGAACACGCGCACCATTCACGCGGGGCTGATCCATCATTCTGATCAGGGCGTGCAATACGCCGCGGCTGATTGCATCGCCGTGTTGCAGGAACACAAAATCGAGCTCAGCATGAGCCGCACCGGCAATCCCTATGACAACGCCAAAGCCGAGCGCTTCATGCGCACGCTCAAGTACGAAGAGATCTACATGAATGACTATGAGACACTCGCCGAGGTGCGCGCCTCGATCGAGCTTTTCATCGAAGCAGTTTACAATCGCAAGCGACTCCACTCCGCCATCGGCTATCGACCGCCGGCCGAGTTTGAAGCCTCGCTGGCGCAACTGAAACTTTCTTAACTTTCTGTTTCACTTCAGGGGTGCACTACAACCACTTCTTTTCCCTGCATAGCCTTACCAACAACGCATCTTACTATTCCTCCGAATATTTTGCTTTGCCCGCACATTCCACGTCCCTATAATCCCGCACCTCGTAAATCACCTTTCGCTCATACGGGTGACTCAATTGTAATTTCGATAAAGGAGCATTCATTCTTTTAGTTCTATCATGGACCATTTGAAGTCGGTCGCTAGCGGTCACGACACCGTCCACGCTTCCATCGAATTAGACGTCGCGCGATGTCTCAGGATTCTTCATATTGAAGATGACGCGACGGTCGCTGCGGTAGCGAAGGAGATGTTTGAAGAAGAAGGCTGGCAGGTTCACACTTGCCATGATGGCAACGCTGCCATCGAACACATCTCTGGTGCGGTTCACTACGATTTCCTCCTCTTCGACTATGACCTTCCCGGAGTCAACGGTTTAGAGCTTGTGCGGCGCGCACGCAACCTGGGCCATCGTTCGCGCACGCCAGTCGGAGTCCTGTCGGCTAGTCCTGTTGAGGCCGAGGCGCGAGTAGCTGGAGCGGATGTTTTTTTCCGTAAGCCACAAGATATTCGATTGCTTGCTAAAGCTATCAGTGAATTGCTAAGCGAAGGCCGGCCCTGAAGTTTCAGAACGAACGGTTCGAGAACCTCAACGAGTGTGGCCTATGAAGGAGGGCCACCCGAGTTCGCGGAGACGTAACGCCCAGAGAACCTCCGCGGACTCGGCGGTTTGATAACCAATCGCGAACGTGCCACCAGCTTTTGCAATAGGCGAACGCTTTGACCTAATCGTGGCTCTCGGTGGGTGGGCCAC
>DATELZ010000105.1:0-15838 GCA_035276045.1 Pyrinomonadaceae bacterium
GCTGGGGAACGCGTTTGGTCGCCTTCGCCAAGAACCTTTCTCCAAATGGGCTGGAGCTTCACACCCATCAACAGAACCATGCCGCGCGCAGCTTGTACGAAAGGCACGGTTTTAAGGTGGTAAAGTTCGGCACGAGCCCCCCACCTGAATCGGCGCCTGATGTCGAATATCACTGGAGGCCGAACTAAGCCGTTTCGCGCAACCGTTGCGTTCATTTGTGCAAAGCTGTGATGTGACAGGACGGTTGCATGACGAAGATAGTTATAGAAAACGAGAACCCCTGACAGCAACAATGCTGTCAGGGGTCCTCAGTTCAGACTCCGTTCTTCCTAACGACGCCTGAGTTACGATCTGACGTGAGCGGAGTAGTAGACGGCCTGGGGACCAACTGGAACACTGAAGCCCCTAATGCGAAGTTTCCAGGTTCCCGGCGCCACTGCTCCAAGGAAACGCGCCCGCTCAAATACACTAGAAACAGACAGGCTCGAAGCGCGCGTGACGCCATTCGGATCGACGAGGCTTACGTCCACGTCATTGTGATTTTGAGCCGCGGTCTCCGGCCACCAGATAGCGCAGTCGAAGCGATTGTTCCCGGCCCCAACATTCAAGGGGATCTCAATCGTTCCGTTATTGCCCACCGTGGTTTTGCCCCACCAGGCCCAACCGTTCGTCGGCAGATTGATTAAACCCGTTCCATTAACACTATTGAAAGGAACAGTCTGTCCCGACAGAATTAACTGGGCATAGACCTGTCCCGGTTCGATATTGAAATTGCCGCCACGCAGCCAATTACGCAACAACGCCGCTGCGCCGGCTCCATACGGCGTAGCGCCGCTGGTCCCGCCAAAGGTCCGGAGCGCCGTATCGGAAGCATTGCTGGCAGTTTCAGTTTGAGTGGGCGCCTGAATGTCAGGCTTGGTACGGCCATCGGCAACTGGTCCATTTATCTGCGACACCGTCGCCAACGTCTGAACTTGAACGGCGCCGACACCGATGGCTTTGTGAGCCGCCGCTGGAGAGCCTACCTCAGATACCTGGCTCGTATTTCCATTCGCTCCGACGACGACCGCACCCGCATCGAAAGCTGCGTCCGCGGCAGCCGAGACCGCACTGGTGGCCCCGCCGCCACCTTGTGTTTCCGCCACGATGACGCGATCCAGAACTGCCAAAGCTCTTTGGAATCCGCGCACAGTGGCAGTGGAGCTGAGCCCTGCACAGGTGTAGACCTTGAAGCTGTCAAGCGTGATTCCTGTCACGCCGCGAAAAGCTCCGCCCAGGTTTCCGTTACCGCTGATGATTGCGCCCGTAGAGGTGCCGTGGTTCCAGCAGTCATCCTGCGGATTTCCGCCGGTGCACGACGCGTTGGTGTTGCAGTCTCTGATTATGCTGAGGTGAGTGCTGAACAACGTGTGGGTAGAACGCACACCGGTATCAAGAATGCCGATGAAACCGGTTGTCTGGTTCAGGTTGAAGTAAGGATCGCTGACGATGCGCCCACGGCCATCATCAACGTCGTTGAGGTTATTGCCATCGGCTGGAGGCTTTTCGCCCGTAACACTGGGTTCGATATAACGAACATCATTGCTCTCCGCCAACCTCATGACAGTGTCGAGCGGCATGTCCGCAACCACACCGTTGATGAGCCAGAAAGTCTCGCTCACTTTGGCGCCGTAGTTTGCTTGAAGCTCAATGCTGCGCCTTTGATACTCCTCCGCGCGCGCTGCCTCGATCTGCCTGATCATGAGATCTGCCTGGTCCATAGTTAACCGGTTGAATGCAGAATCACGTGACTCGTCCGGGTTCGCCACCGGGAAACGAGGAATGCGACGGTCGTCTTTAAAGGTAACGATAACCTCGGCCATTCTATTCGGCGCCAAGCCACGGTTTACGTTGTCGATCTCGGTGCGCAGCATTGGGTGAACCTTCTCAGGTCGTTCCTCAGGCATGCCTTTGTCGAGTTCAGCCTGCTTCTCACGCGAAATGGGCTCCGCCTTCACGGAACTGATCTCTCTATCAGAAAGGTCCGTCGAGTATGATTCCGAAATTCTTCCATCCTTAAACACGGCCGTGTTGAGCCGATTGATTGGATCCGCCGGCACTGCATCCTGAGGCATCAATGAACCTGATGATGATTGCGCTTTTCCGGCGGGCGCTACTTTGGGCCAACCCGCGAATAGCATGACAGCCGAAGCTAGAAAGAACACCAGTAGAAACTGGCGAAACAGTATTCGTTTGTTGGGGTACTGTGCGAAGAACGCACACAGTAGTCTTCTCATTTTGAATCTCCTTAAATTGACTAATGGTTAATTTTGGTGGTCAACGCCGTAGCGCCGTCTTACTGAACTCCAGGATTTCGTCTGCGCGCTCGAGTTGATGAACTCGAATGACAGCAACGAATAGTTGATATAACGTGTGGGCGTTGACGTGAGGCTGTGTAAATTCATGACGTGCTGTCGTTGGCAAGCGTCATGCCAGCAGGCAGCAGCGTTTGTTTTGGCCGTAAACGTAAGGTGTTTGAAGGCTGTGGGGCAGCTAAGTGTGCACTGCAGTAGACAAGGCAAGCTAAAGAGATAGCAAGCAGCCGTTTGATCGGCCTCTCAGCCTGAAGAAGAAGCTGACTTACTATCTCAAAATTCTTAACAAGGAATCTCTCTGCTCTAAGAGAGACGCCACTTGTAGCCAATCCGATATGTTCCCCCGTGACCTCTTATGTTGCCAGTTCTGAGGTTTCCACTTTGGGCGCCGCCGAACTGGTTCTGACTATTCAGGTTCAGGACAATTCCGCAAGGCGAAAACGCCGGAGGGCTATACCACAGGTTCAGCGCAGCTTGTGTGCTATTGGCTACACGAAAGGCCCTGATCGATAACGGCGCGCTTTGATGCTGCGCCCTGGCTGCTTGCGAGTACAGACGCAGCATAAACTCTAATCCTGCCGCCACGTCTGCGTCGTCGCCATCGGATTCGTGCAACTTGAAGATGGCGAAAAAGCTTTTCGGATAGCTGGGTGTGCTGGTGAGACTAAACGACCCGAAATCTCGTTGCGGAGATTGGAACTCCACGCGCTCGCCGTCGTCGAACCCGCCACGAATGATCGTGTGGGCGATGTTGGTGTTGCCGCTGGCGCCGATCAACACTCCGGCGAGAATCATGTCGTCACTTCCGATCTCGGGATTCGTTTCATCCAGGCAGTGCAACGCCCTGACAACCAGGTTGACACGGTTGAATGAGCTAATCTGTATGTCTCCGGACATCGGGTGGTCTTCTTCCTGGTTATTCTGTGCCAATCCGTTCAGTTTTAACCCAGCGGCTTTTATGACGCGGGAAAACTCCACCGCTTGATCCCTTCTGTTTTCTATCAGTGGACGCAACTTGGCTAAAGGCTTGGATTTAAGTGTTTGCACTAACTTTATGACTTCGGCTTCGGGCGAGCCAGCGTCGCCGCTCGCCGGAAAGGCTTTCGGGTCAAGTCTGTGGAGCAGTGCTTTCATTGCCAGCGCATGAATAATTTGAGCGCTGTCCTCCGCCTCTTTGCGTTCGTTCGCAGACAAAGACGATAGGTCGAGATCCGTACTTAACATTGGTAACCTCCATTCAAAAGAAGCGATTTGTTTCTGACATGAGTATTAGTCAGAGTCTGCGCGCGAAGGTTTAGTCGCCGGTAGAATTTAATTGTAGGTGTGTTAGTGAATGATGGACCGTGGCCCTCATTGCCAAAGATTCAGTTGATAGAATCAAACAGGGAAGCGGACCATGCGTGGAACCCTGCTTTGTGGTAAGTTGCGTGCTCGATACAACTCATTGCCATAACGGAAGATGGAAAGCGCGCAGACTTTGGTCAGTCGGTCAATCAAACACTGCGTGCGTTGCGGCGAATCGAAATGTTAGGCGACTATAGAAGTAAATTATTCTCTTCCTATAATGCGACGCATGTATCGCACCTGGATGCTGATGATGAATCGAAGCTCGCGTTTTTCCGGGAATATACCCGCGTCAATTATCTTCGGCACCTTGTAAATCTGGACGGAAACTCGGCGGAAATCTTAGAGATTGCTTGTAATAAAGGTTACCTGCTAGCAGCATTGCATTCTCTTGAATTTAAGAAATTGTTTGGGGTAGATCTTTCACCTCTCGATGTTGAGAAAGCCAAACAGATTGTTCCCTCAGCGAATATCTCGTACGCGGATGCTTTCGATTATCTTGACGAGAACGTTGAGAAGTTCGACGTTATTATTCTCAAAGCGGTATTGGAGCACATACAGAAGGAACAAGTTATTCCCCTGTTAGATGGAATCAAGTCAAGTCTTAAACCAGCCGGCATGGTTATCGTTGACGTACCGAACATGGATTGGCTTTTTGCTCAGCATGAACGCTACATGGATTTTACGCATGAGGTGGGGTTTACTCGCGAGAGTCTGGCTCAAGTCATGAGACAAGTATTCAGCAGTGTTTATATTGAAAAAGGCAAGCCGGTTATGGGTTCGGGGCTCAAGTCCCGCTTTGAACTGCAATTACGCGCTATTTTGGTGCGCTTCTTGAATCTAGTGTTTAGACTTATTGGCGAAGGCGCTTCCGATACTTGGTGGGATTGTAGAAGTATTATCGGCATAGCTAAAAACGATAATAACGTGTAGTTAGCATTCAACATGTAAGCCGATTGTTTAGCAGTTGGGCGGCGTCCTGCCTCGACTGCGGTTTACGACCCGTCCGCCGTTGACGTGGGCGGCCACGCGCCGAGCCGCTGCCGCAACGCAACGATCTTGCCAAGGTGATATGCGTTATGCACCGCCACACAGTACAGCTCGTCGGCCATTGTCACGCCCGGCTCTACCTCACGCGCCAACCGCTCCGGCGTCTGCTCTAACGCTGCCGCAGCGTGAGCGCCCTCCAGGAACACTCGCACCAGGTCGCGCCATTGATGCTCGTGCTCCGGCGGCGCGCTCGGATAGAAGTCGCCGGTTGGTGCGCCCGGCTCGATGATACTCTGCTGGTATCCCACAGCGTGCCACAACTCGTCGTAGATAGAGTGCGACGCGCCGTCCGGGCATTGCGTGACTTGCTCAAGCGTTAGCCCAGACAGAAGGAGGGCTCGCGCAGGGAACTCGCCGACCAGAAAAAGATGTTCCAGGATTGGCATCGCATCACTCCTTTTATCTCATCACTGCGACATTTTAGCCGCCCAACTGTGTATCTTGATAACTCGGAAACATTGATGATTTCAATGACGAGGCTAACACACCACGTCACAAACTGAGGCCACCGTCGGGATGGCCTCACCAATTAACCTGGATACGGGAGACTTTTTTGCGAAACGGGCTAATTCATCAGCACGGCTTCCTCTTTTCATCTTCCTAGCCATCGGGTGGTGGAGCTAGTCTGGTCTTCAGGAATGTGAGGTATTTCGGATCCTAATCTTTGAATATGTGATGACCGTTGGCAATGTGCGCACGGGCCATTTCATCAGCCTCAACGGTAGCGCCATTCGCCATTACAGGAGGTCTGTTGCCAATATCAGCAGAGGAGCTGTTCGCACCGTGAATTAAGTAGCTCGATCGTATTAGCGTGCCACTTCCTTTTCCGACAACTTACCCTTATACCATGTATACACAACCTTCGTTCGATCACGTTCTCTCAATTCCTTTTTTGGAAAAACATCCGGATGCGCCGTGTACTGCCGCATCTCGACTATTACTCGATCGTTGACAAGTCGAACTTTGAATAGGTCTGTACAAGTGCCGAACTTCTCACTCACCTTGTGACCTCCGGATTTGTATATCTCAACAATAACAAATTGAACCGGGCAGGCGATTCCACCTGAGTAATTGCCGGCGATAAGGTAATCTCGAGCGCTTCCGTTTAACACTCGAGCTATTTCAATTGATTGGCCTTCGTATTGAAATATTTCTTTGCCGTTTAGCAATAACTTATGCCTGCCTTCGTCATTATCCTTAATCTCAATCAATCCGAACCGGCTGACGTTCTGTTGGCCTGATACAGGTATGAAAGAAGCCACGATTACTATTACAAGAATGGTTGATTTCATAGACAATACCCGGGTGTGGTGATAGTCACAGACCGTGACCTCGTTGAAATGGCGACGTTGTTTGGACTCCCCACAGTGGACAATCTTCACCCACTGAAATGCTCGCTTTAACCAGACTCAAGTTGGCAAGCCTCCACTCAGAGCTCGTCTCCACCAGGAGTGAGGATCGAAGGCAAGTCATGCTCAGGATGGGCTCGTAGCAATTGGTAAGCAATCCCTCCCAGTCCAGGCAACAGGCCAGGAGTGAAGGCGTTTCGGCCCATGCCGAAGGATGGTCCATGCTGCTCCAGACTGGTCAAGATTAGGTCGAGCAGGTGCGAGGCGTTTAGCTCTTTCGGCGCCTCTCCGGCGCCTATCGCCTGATCCAGCAATTCCCAGGCGCCGAGATCACCATGACACGCGCAATGACTCCAGCCCATTCCCATCCTCCAGGTTGCGGCCGCGGCCCGACGCACCAATTGCCGTGTCGGTGCGTGGGTAAGCGTTGGATCGAGATTGAGATGTGCCAGGCCGATGCCAACGGCGCCGTGACACCAGGCGGCGGCGGTCTTCGAGCCTTCGATTATGCGCAGGTCGAGCCAGTTCTGCTCCTGCTCGTCAAAGAGGGCGTCTTCGAAGGCGAACGCTGCTCGCGCTAATTGCTCGTGCCGAGCGCTCCTGGTTGTGCGTGCGAGCCGGGTCAAGGCCCAGCCGATCCCGGTTACGCCATGTGCAAAGCCGCCCATTCCTTCCGGCGAGAGGCTATTGGTCCAATAAGCATGTCCGTTCCGATGTTTAGCGCGCTCGTGCAGCAGGTCGCCGAGTTGCGAAGCAATGCGGACGTAAGTCTCATCTCCTGTCTTGCGGGCCAGTATCAGCAAGGGAACGATGGCGCCGGCGCTTCCGGAAAGCAAATCGTAGACGTCGTCCACTGCAGCCGCTGCGGAAATCTGGTCCGCCAATTTGCGGGCGCGCTGCAAACCATCGCCGCCGTCCAACTTCCAATGCGCCAGCACAATGTAGGTCCAGATTAGCGACCCAAGACCGATATACGCGCCAGGTGGGAGGGGCCTTACCTTTAGCCCTTCGCCGGCCACACGTTCACGCTTGGCCTGGTCCAGGTGCAATGTATGCAACGCCGCTGCAAACAACCGGTCAAGTTCGGGAATGGGATCGGCGCGCCCGGCTGCTGTTTCGTGCAGGTAAGCGCCAAGCAAAAACGTGAGGCCCGAGATCCCGTTGTAGAAATCCTGCTGCAAGGGCTGCACTGACCAGCCTGTTGTAGTAAGGACCGGTGCAATCCAGGCCACGCTGCCGTCGTCTGCGTGGATCGCATTTGTCATTATGGATTGAATGATTTGCGCGGCTTGCCGGCGGCGACGTGCTTCCGGATCGCCGCCGCGTCTTTGGGTCGATAATACCGCTGTCCCCTCAGACTGCCAGCCGTCGTTGATGTAAGCGCTTACCAGCGATGCCTGGATGACTTTTCGCTCGAGAGCGAAATCCGCGCTACGCCAATCCGCCAGGGCGGCTTCAGCCAACTGGCAAGGTGGCAGCCAATAGGTGTCGCCCGGCCCCTGCAAACGACCTTCGCGAACGACGGTGAAAAAGTATGGGACATCGCCCTCCAGCAGTTCGTCGATCTCGGCATTGATGACCGCCGGATCGCTCGGCGCGGCGGAGACGTTCGCGGCCATTTTCTGCAAGAGTTCGAAGGCGCGCTGCCGTGCCGGTTCGGGGTTATGCAGCGATACAGGATGCCATAGCATGCGACCAATCTCAGCGTAGACCTCCGTCGCACGCAACACCACGCGAATGCGGCAATCCTCGAACACGCGCATCCGTGGCCGCAGGCTGCCGCTGGCATCCACGCGCTGCAGAGTGACCGTTAATTCATCAAACCCACGCAACACTTCGGGCCAGTATTCCGCGAGTGCGGGCTCGGGGCTGGGATGATTCTGCGACACTGGCGCTTCAACAAGAATTGGACCCACATATGCTTCGTCCGTACCCGCGTTAATGATTGCGTGCTGCCGTTGCATCGGCTGTTGTCCGGGAAGCGAGCCTACTGCGGAAAGGTCAATACCGCGCCAACCAAGACCCATGCCGCGACCCGGTAACACGCCTACACTGAGTACGGTTCGAGCTATCAGTTCGCCGGCCCGGTCGACCGCCCTTCCATAGCCGGACGGCGGCGGCGGAATTTTGGGCGTGAAAAGGGTTTCACAGTCGACTACCACGGGAGTCCCGCCCTGGGCGATCACATTTCAGCGTGCAGATCGCTGCCGCTGAGCAACCGCATTATTGCCAGTAAATGCCCGATGCCGCGATAGAAGCTAAGCAGTTCCTCGTTTCCTGCGGCGAAGCGATGGACCACGAATTCGGCCCATCCGTAATCGCCACAATCCATGACCTTCGGGACGCGAACATTCAGCGCGTTGCCATGCTCGTCGTTATGATCGTCGCCAAGTTCGGCGACAAACTCGCGTAGCGCTCGGTCGATTGCCAATGAACGCGGTTTATAAACAACACGCCAACCCTCACCGCGCACAACCGTCACGGTTGCGCCGCCGCGATGACTGTCACCGGCCCCGAAGCTGAGTCCGTGTAGTTCGCTCGGGTCACAGGCGCATAGACCTTGCAGCCGTCGCCGATCCGCGCTCCAACGTTGCGCGAAGCGCAATATTGCCATGCAACGCTGCCAGACGATTGCGTCTACACGCGATGATAAAGTTGGATAATTGATGGCTAAGCCGTCCCAGAACGACCGCTGAGATGAAAGCTCAAGGAAGTCGTGCCAACGCTGTTCCGAGTTCGCGCCGGTTAGTCGCCCGGTTACGCGTGCGGCGTTGAGTTCGAGAACGAGCAACCGGCTGACTTTAGTGTGCAGGACTGTGTAAAGCGATTCACGCGTTGCAGCGGTGATGACCTCACGCTCGCGCGCGCTCAATCCGCTGATGAAAGAAAGCTGGGTTGCGAGTTCGTCCAGAGCGGGCGAGATCAGACAACCCAGCGAACTATCGAAATGACGCAACGTCATGTCAATTAGCAGCAAGCAATTGGGGACGAGCCGGTGCAAATAGAGCACCTGGTACCAAACTCGGCAGTTGAGTTAACGATATCTGCTTCTGCGAACTCGCCAGCAGCAAATAGTGGTCCTGCGGGATTATCCTGTTCTCCGTGATCGCGCCACTGTGCAACCAACTCCGCACCATCTGATGTGTTACTCATGTTATTACTCCTCGGTAAGCGTCACCTCGCAGTGACTATGAGGTACTGGGACGTAAGGGAGCGTGCGTGTTTGCCCTGGTGGGGAAGGGCAAGCGCATTATATCACCGCGGAATTCGTAAGTTGAGCACCGGATCAGAATCTTCGTAGGTCGAAATCTTTTTGTTAACTTTCCTAGTCTGTAATCTTGACGTGAGTGACAGCAGTAAGCCGGTGCGTCCGGTTGAGCTGCGAGTTAGGCGCACTAATAATTCGGTTCATAAGCCATTTTCTTATAGCGCTGTAATTGGCATACACGCTGTTTCAGGAAGTCTCGACCGACATCACTAACGATTACCGGCGCCAGGGTTCCTCCTTGACCGTACATTGCCTCCGACCACAACCACTCTCCCTCAGCATCTCGAAACTTAATCCAAGCCCTTTGTGCTTCTTTCAATCGGTTCTTGTCCGGTCCTTTCAGTTTTGTTAGCAGCTCGCTGTACACACGGTTCAGTTCTTGATCCCAGCGGCTAGAGGCTTCCCCTTGAACAGTTCTAATGTTGACTGTTATGCCCTCAGTTTTGTCCATTGCCTGGTCGAACCACACATCGATCGGGTGCGGTTTGCCAGTATCACAAAAATTCTCAGCAGCGAAAGCAGGAGAAGCAAAAACAGCAAGCAGAAATGCGATAGCTAATTTCAAAGTCTACCTCCTCGATTAGCCGAATTAACGCTGGAAATTCAATGCCCGCAGGCAAAGGATAACCTAGCCTACAAAAGAGCGGGTTACACATTCATAGACTCTATTTTCTCCGTCTTTTGCTGTCGCCCGAATTTTAAGCTGCGCCGGTTTAATGAATTAGTCTAACCTCCGTCAAGTTCACGCAACTCAAGCGCTCTTGCTGAATTCAGCGTCATAGGGCAATAGTCATACATAGGCGAACCGATGTGTGCACCGGCGAGATCACAGTGACTATTCCTATACAGAAGCCAGGCTCTTTGTGACGCTTCGAACTTCTTGGCATCGTCAGGAGTTTTTGACAGAAGCTTTGCGTAAATAGACTTGTACCGTCTAGTGATCTCTGCCTTTGCCTTTTCCGAGACCTTAGAAGAACACATATGCACGACCGTGTTGTTTACCGGGCCTGCTTGCTCCAGGCAACGCCCATAAAGCGCGTCATACTCAGACGGAGTCTGAGCATTTGCTGTAAGCAGAGGAAGCAGCAACGCTGCATATGCGAATGAGGCAAGCTTCATCGTAGAGCATCTCCTGTAAGTCAAATTATTCCCGTCTGCGTTTACCACCCTCCGCAAACACTCTGATGCTCGCGGTACGCTGTCCAGGCTTTCCCGCCCGCCGCGACTATCATCAGCGCGCATAAAGCCACCAGCAGGTTCCGCTTCGGTCCCTTGAGGAGCACGGCATAGTAGATGGCTCCAGCGACGTAGACTACCAGAGAAGGAGCGACAAAGAGCATGACGGCGAGCGGGCCGTCGCAATCGACTGCGCCACTGACGATTACAGACACTACCGCAGTAGCTACGGTTCGCCACATATGACCTCTCTCGTCAAAGCAACGTCACATCGATAAATACTTTCGAGTAATTGTTCGAAGTAATACCTAGTGCCTTAACGAAGACGAAGCTGGTGATTGAGCGGAAGACGACGTCGTGTGGAGCCAGTCAAGTAGGTCCCGTTCAGCGGCCGCGAACTGCCTTCACAAGTAATTATAAGAGACACGCTTCGCGGCCTCCGCTGCAACGGGTTGTTGGCGCACCGATCATTCAGCGCTAAGCAGTCCATCACCTTTGGCGATGCAACTCCAAAGTATCCAAACCCATTTGCTCGCTGGCGAGCCTTCTGGAAAAACCAGCCGTCCTTCTCCCTTTGCCGCATTAAGTATTTCGAGTTTTCCTTTGCAATGCGACAGAACCTCACCCTCTATATCCCTGAACTCTTCACTGTATTCGTCGCCTCCCTGAGCCGGGATTGAGCGCCCCGTCTCGCGCGAAACGTATCGGAGCACGAGCCCGCGGGATGTGGCGACGATGCTGGCGAGGACCTTTTCACCTGGGCGCAGGAAGTAGAGGGACCGGCGGCCTCCCTGTCGGGCGGTGATCTGGATCGGCAGGTTGACACCCCGACCCAGGCCGATAAAGGACATATCGACGGTCGTCGCCAGATAGGGGTTGATCAGGAAGGGGGAAATGCCGAGCCGATCGGTTGCGGCATCGATGTCGGCAGGATGGTTCACTTCGGTCTGCAGACGGGCCATCAACAGACTCTGAGTGGAGTTCTCCGGTTTGACTTGTTGTTCAATCTTCATTTTCATTCTCCTTTAGTAAGAGGGTTAAGGATGGAATTCTCATTTGCGGACGTGGTCGTTTTCAGCCTCGAACAGCATTCCGCCTTCGACTAATAAATTTCGGATGATTTACCTCCTCTCTTCTCGTAGACCAGGGAGCCTCGTTAAAAACATTCGGAGGACCATCAGCGCCCAACGAAATGGTGAGTCCATCGTCGCGATGATCTAGGGCTACTTTCACCAACCAAAGCTCTGGCACTCGGCGCAGGATTTGAAATTGCGGTTCGCGTTTATTCTCAAATCGATCGACTTCGTGCTCGCATCTAGGTGACTTTGTTCGCTGAAACGTAACGCGGACTCAAACGATGAGTGACTTTCACGGAGAAGACGTAAAGTAGCGGCGGGATCTTGCTATTCAAGAACTCCCTCTCTACTAGGAGATCAGAATCGAAGGCAAATCATGCTCGGAATGAGCGTAAGCAACTCCCCATTACAGGCAAGAGTCCGGGGCGAAGACGTTCGGCAGGGAATTGCTTCTTTACTATGCGAAAGTCCTCATGCGCTAATGCTGTGTCACTTTCGACTATAGGACCATTGAAGTACAATGCTTCGTAGATTAGAGATAGCCCAATCACCTGGGAGGCTAGTTTCCTTGCATGGCCCGAACTCATGGCGCCAACGTCACCGACCAGATTCACGTCGAACACGTCGTAAACGCAGATAACGACGACTTCCACGCCGCTCTTGAGTTGTACCACCAGCGCATACCACATTCAGAGCAGTTTGAAATCCCTGACATCGTACGGTGGATAAGAGAAGGCTCAGAACAAGTTGAAGGAAGTCATCTTCGGAATCGAGATTTCTGCCTCATTGCTAAACAGAACGATGACGTTTGCGGCATGATGATTTTCCATTATTTCCCAAAACACCGACTTGTCTTCATTGGTTACCTGGTCTCGGCAAGCGAGTATTCGGCAACCACCCCACGTGAAGCTGTTGCGAGCAAGCTTCTAGCTAAATTTAAGACTTTCCTTAAAGAATCGCTCAAAGACTGTGAGGGCATTTTGTTAGAAGTTGATCAGCCGCTCACCGCAACAACTCCCAGAGAATTGACGAAACGGCTTGCTCGAATCAGGTTGTTTTGTGTGTTGGCAAATAGCCTGGGGTTTTATCTTAGGGCATTCGATATGGACTACCGGCAACCGCCCTTGTCGTTGGGGCAACTCGACGACAATGTGCCGATGTTGTTGATGTTCACAGATCCGAGAACGAGTGCGGCCGCGAGTAAGATGAACGCGAGTTTGGTTCGCAAGCTTCTCAAATTTGTTTACACCGAGATGTATCCAGACAGATATTCAGATAACGACGACGAAAACCGTAGATATGCAAGAGCGCTTAAACGGTTTTCGGCGACACGACTCAAGACAATAAGGCGACAAGTTCCCTTGTTGGATTTCAGGCAAATTAGGCTGCAGGCGACCAAGGCTTCTGAGGCGTCCCCTCATAAACAAGTATTCTCCGAGCGGCCTGAAGTAACTTCGGGTGAAGGCAAGAAAGAGTCAATTCCTAAGAACCGCTCAAGTTCCCTTGCCGATCTTCGCGTGGGGTCTTATTGGGATAAAGTTTGGAAACTCACCGAGAGCAATTTTTTCATGGGAGGGGGAATAGGCGGGGTACTGGCTGCTTTAGCATTTCTTGGACCAGCGCCACGATTTGCGATTGGTTTGCTCTGCCTGACTTGGGTAGTGATTTCTCTCTCCATATGTAGACACCGATTCTTTGAACATCGATCGATGCGGCTTCAAATACTTTGCAATGTCCTTATTTGTCTCATCGTAGCGTTGTGCTTGGTTGCTGCCTGGTTGTTTTTAGCCCCATCACCTGCAAACTAGAGGAGAGTCAAGCCGCAAACTATTCACGGCGCCTTTACGAAAGCAACATACGCAGTTACGCGTAGCCAATCGAGGACCATGATGTTCAGCAACCTGTCAAAAAATTCATGACTCCCCACAGTGGACAACCTGGGCAAACTTTTACGGCCAGCAGCAGAAATTCTCGTTCTTTCAATCGTGAAGCGGGTTTGCTTCCGGACCATTCAAAGAGAATATGATTAGTGAGCACGAGCCCATGGTGAACACTGTGTCAGGATGACGAACTATTTGACGGTCATCACCTTCCACCATATCTCACTGTCTTTCATTGCCCAATAGCCCACTGCTGATCCATCAGAAGCAAAAACAGGCAGACCTACGTCGTCAAAATTCGGACTCAACTGGTTACCGACCGCGATTTGCCAGTTGTTATATCTCGGGAGGAACTTTCTATCTGCATCCGGGAGCACCTTACACGCAATCTTGTTTCCATCCGGGCTTACGGTAAAAGTCGTCTTCCAGGATTCAACCCCCGTTAACGACAGGACCTCAGAATTGTCCCAGGCCACACATTTCGACTCTTCGACCTTATCTCCGAGATAGATGAGGCTATTGCCTTGTAAATAGTTTGCTTTTCCGGCGATGTACACCAGCTTGTTTCCGGAAGGCGAAAAGACGGGCGGACTCACGAAGGTGTGATCAGTTCCTCTATAGTCGCCGCTGACAACGAACAACTTGTTTTTGTTCCACCCGGGTTTCACGGCGAGGTAGGCGACTTTAGTACCGTCAGGACTAAACGTGGGAGCCAGCACCGTGTCGAACTGAGGGCCCTGTTGATCTCCGACTATCATGGCCATTTGCTTGTTATCGCCGGCGGCATAAGCAAGCTTGCCGTCAGGGGAAAAAGTTACGTCACTGATAATCGGATGCTCAGCCACCTTTTTATCGCCGACAAAGAGCACCGCGTTTTTACTCCCTATCGGGCGAGCGACAAAGGCAATTGTATTTCCGTCGGGGCTGAAGACTGGTGACGAGATGTCCTTAAATTCCTCGCTCTTCTTACCATCTACCACGAGAAACACTTTCTTCGTCAGGTACGCGGCGTAAGCCAGACGGTGGCCATCGGGGCTAAAGACAGGCGGCCCGACATTGTCGAATTCTGGTCCTTTTTCATCGCCTGTAACGATGAACCATTTGTCTTTTAGCCTTGCTGCATAAGCTAGTTTGCTGCCATCTGGATTGAACCCCAAATACTTAACGTCATCAAAATCCGGCTTCTTCTCGCCATTGATGACGGCGAACATTTTCTTACCCACCTTGGCTCGATATGCAACTTTCGAGTAGTCGGGACTTAACGTTATTTCCCAGCCTCCGTAATTCCTCCCAAAGCCGACCTGGGGCACAACGTCCCACTGACGATGATTGCCGGAAACGTACTCGTACCATTTGGGCTCTTTGTACTCTTTCGGGATTACAGTCAGCAGTTTCTCTTCGAAAGATATTTTGTAAGCGGAGTGCGCTGACTTCACTGCCGAGTCAGAGGTCAACTCACGAACATTGGCAGATCGTGGATATGTAACTAGTAAGCAGATAGTAAGGGTGAGAATAGTTTTCTTCATGGTGCTCTCCTCGAGCGGTGCGGTTTGGTGATTGTGAAGTGTGAAGCTGAAGCTTAGAGAATATGCGAGGACGCAGAGGCTCCGGGATCAGCCGTTTGATCGTAGCGCACGAGATTATTCTCGGGTAGAAAAAAAGTCAACGCGATATTTTGACGCATCGAGCTCTCTTGAGGTTGATCAACCCAGCGCTTCGCTTGGCTTAAGCAATGATAGCGTTAAAAGGGCAGGAGAGTAACTCCTCCCGAAAAACACTACTGAAATAAGTTTAGAGAAAAACGGGCAATTATGACAGGATGGGAAACCTGGATTTCGTCAGCGATGCGCTGTACGGGCGCAAAATAAGGGCCTTAACTATAGTCGCGAATGTTTGGAGATTGAGGTGCGAAAGAAAAAATCCGGTTGTTCAAGGAAGAGTATAATCGCTTCAGACCACATAGTGCCTTGGCGGGTCTGACGCCGAACGAGGTGGTCCAACAACACTCTATTGGTCCAATTTCCTTGCTTTAGCCCAGTAACGAATTTGGGAGGAGCTCAGAAGCTGCTGCGCTTCGCGAAAAAGGTCAGAGCCCGATGTGTATTTAGAAGTGAAAAAGGGAGTTCGATAATTCTTCCCAACGGACACAAGGGTACGACCAACGGAACGAGCGACCTGGACTTATGCTTAATGCGAACAGCTCGATTCGTCCTTTTCGAGACGATGACGAGTCGGCCGTCGTCGGCGTCTGGCATCGGTCAGGGCAAGCTGCATACACGTTTCTTCCTTTATGGCAGACGCTGACGCTCGACCACGCAGGCACGATCTTTCGGCAAGTCAT